>CADBUZ010000055.1 GCA_902797985.1 uncultured bacterium | reverse complement strand
CAAATATGATTCATCTAAACACCATGTAATTTCTATGGCATCTTGTACAACTAACTGTTTAGCACCTGTTGCTAAAGTTATCAACGAAAAATTCGGTATCGTTAAAGGTTTGATGACAACAGTTCACTCTTATACAGGTGACCAAAGAATCTTAGACGCAGGTCACAAAGATCCTCGTCGTGCAAGAGCAGGCGCTTTGAACATCGTTCCTACAAAAACAGGTGCTGCAAAAGCTGTTGCTTTAGTTTTACCTGAATTAAAAGGTAAATTGGACGGTTTCGCTATGCGTGTTCCTACTCCTGACGTATCTTTAGTTGACGTTGTTTTCGAAACTGAAAAGAAAGTTACTGTTGAAGAAGTTAACGCAGCTCTTAAAGCTGGTGCTGATGGACACGTTCTTTGCTACACTGAAGAACCATTAGTATCATCTGACGGGCGACAACATGGTTAAAATCATTTCTTGGTACGATAACGAAATGGGTTATTCTACAAGACTTGCTGAAACAACTAAGATGGTTGCTAACAAATTATAGGGATAAATATATAAAGGATTTATCTTTATAATAGTATAAGTATCAAAAACCGAGGAAGAAATTCCTCGGTTTTTTATATTTTGGTGCATCTAAAGATAGCACCCTACTACTATTGTTTAAAGTTTTATAAATTTAAATGGCAAAAATATTTTTTATATGTTTTATATAATTAAATCAAACAAGTTGGAGGCAAAATGAATATTGAATTATTATCAATCAACAAATATCAACTAACAAATACAAAACCGGTTAAAAAGGTTTCTTTTGGCGAGTCAGAAGATTATAATGATTCTTATTCTGCACCACGAATTACAAAGAGTCAATATGAAGCAAGAAAAAGCATAATTAACGAAAAATATAATAATATGAGAAGTTCTTATCTGAATGATGCAGACGATTTGGAATTTGATAACAGTGTAGTATGGCAACAGTTAAAAAGAATTGAAGAAATGCGTGACAGTGAACTTTCAAGTTTAGAATCAGAATGGTAAAAATTCATTAAAGCCAAGTCGAATACGGTTCTAAAATTATTTTATGTTTCGTTGCGTCTAAAGACAGCACCCTATTACTATTTATTGCAAAAAGGTGTGAAACATCATGCCCTAACGCTTAAAGCCTGTAGCCTGTAGGGTGTGTCGTTTGACGCACCTTTTTAATATAACAAATCTAATCGCTTTTACTTGTTATACAATTCTGCCATTGCAAATATGATTATTGTAATAATTAACCAAATAGCACAAAGAAAGTTTTTTATGGCAAAAGTATGCCTGTCTAAAAGTGGTACTATTGATATAAAATTTATACAGAATGTGTGAATTAATCCTGCTTCAAATAAATATACAATAATAATAGCAAATAGTATTGTAGGTTGGGCATACTTGCCCAACAATATAAAAAAACCGAGGAATTTTTTCCTCGGTTTTTTGTTATAAATTTAATTTTTAGATTTTATTTTTCCGCCAAATTCAGACATCAATTTTTCTGTTTCTTTTTTGGCTGCAGCATCTTTTTGAGCTATTCTCGCAGCTATTCTTGCTTCCATAGCATCAGCTCTGTCAAGAAATTGTTGTATAACTTCATTTGCTTGTAAATTTCGCATAAATTTTGATTTGCCAAAAGACCAACTTATTTTTGTTGCCTTTGCTATGGTTTTTATGCTGTCCCAACCTAAAGCCACTTTTTCACCTACTGTTGCTTCACTTTTTAATTTTTTATTTTTTGCTTTATCCGCTGCTTTAATAGCTTCTCTGTTTTTGTCGTTTACAAGTCTGATGTCAGAAGCCTTTGGACGATAAGTTAAACTTACTTTACCATCTTCAAGAATATTAATATCATTGCGTGAACCTTTTATTCTTTTACCAAGTTCATGAAGATATTTGCGTTCAGCAGAAGGTAATGCTTCAATAAAAGGTTGTGCTTTTTTCTCGATTACTAATGCCATTCCAAAATTTGGACTTTGTTGTTTGTTGATTGAGTTGTTTAATTCCATATTTATGTTCCTTTATGTCTTATTCTGTGTATTTGTTTTAACAAACCTAAAAAATATTTTTGCTATACAAAAAAGATATTTTACAAAACTTTAAACCGCAAGTCGGTAGGTTGTGGTAAATCTGTGATTTACCGCAACATAATAATAAAAAAGATGCGGTAGATTTCAAATCTACCGCATCCTACGTTCTAAAATAAGGTCGTCGAGACTCGAAATTTAAGAATAGATTACTGCTATTGTACATAATAAATATTATTGGAATATATAAACAATATTATTTTTTAAATTTGTCTTATAGAGAACGGTTTTAGTAATGTTCATTTCTTTCTTTTTTTTGCGACGAAAAAAGAAAGAAACGAACCAAAGAAAGAAAAACTCGCTGTTGCTTGGACGGGAGCCATCTTCGATGGCT
>CADBUZ010000054.1 GCA_902797985.1 uncultured bacterium | reverse complement strand
TATGAATTATTATCAGACAAAGCACTTGCTTTTTATATACGAGTAAATTTTTATGAAAGAATAAAAGATTTTGGAAATGCTGCTTGGTATTGTAAAAAAGTAATAAATAAGGCAAAAGAACAGGGTAATAATGTAGCGGAATATCTTTACACGGTTAAACTAAGTACATTGTATATGGATGACAAAAAGTATGAAAAAGCAAAAGAGATAGTCGCACAAAATATGAAAAAACCGTCTTATGAAAAAATAAAAAAAGAATTGATTTACATAAATACCTATGCAAATTTGCAAGTTGATGTGTTGAGAGGAAACACTAAAAAGATTATAAGAGAGGGTATGTTAGAGGATTAAAAATGAATTCAGGTACAAAAAATATTTTATATGATATATGTAATTTTTCAATGATTGGCTTATGTTTTTTTGCAATTATATATTGTTTATTTGTAAAAATTGAAGATTATAACTATTTTTTACTATTAACAATATTAATATCAGCAATAGGATTAGGTTTAGGTTCGAATAAACTAAAAATGAATTCTCTAACAAAATTCTCTAAATTATCTCAAACAATTACTTTTAACGTAATAAAAGAAACCATAGATTGCAGTTTAACTTTCATTAGTTTTGTTTTAATATTTCTTGTTGTTTTATATCCGATTACAGAATTTATTCTTTATATAATGACATGGTTTCCTGTGTTCTGGCCTGATAAATTTCAATCACACTGGATAACAAATTTTGCAGTCAAATATTTACCATATGCATTCCACCCAAATTGTAGTGGTTTTTCCTTTTTTATTGTCAATATATTTATGTTAATGGTGGCAGGGTTTGTATTAAATCTCAAAAACTTTTTCTTATACGCGATAACAGGGCTAACTTTTATTTATGCTCTTTTTGATGAACAATTTTTCGATTGGATCACAGATACATTTTTCTGGTTTACAATAGTTGCTTTTATTTTGGTAGGACTTTATGAAGCAGGTAAAAATGGGAATTTTAGTACATCAGGAAGTTTTAGTGCTGGTTCGGTAAATAATGCAGCTTCAAATAATACATACAAGTCACATTCATCAAGTACAGAACATATCACTCAAATGAATCAAAATAATATAACTAATAGCTCTAATACAAAACAGAAGGAACGATTTATTGGTTCCGTTGTACAAAATGGGAATAGTGTACTTGTATATGATGAAAAAGGTTCTCTTTTATTTTCCAGACAAGGAATATTAAAAGGTTATACAGCTACAACTATTAGTGTAAAGATTAATGGGTCAAATAATATACTTACATATAGTAATAAAGGCTCTCTTCTGTATTCTAGATTGGAACGTAATTAATAGGTATGACATGAATAATAGAGAAACAAATATAAAAACAATAATACTGATAACAACAATTTTTTTGTGTCTTTTAATTGGCTTATATAAGGCTTTTGCGTTGCCTAATATAAAAACATATTTCGATTCAAGAAAAAGTATCAAAGTAAAAGAAAAAGTTGTTAGAAAACATAAAAATAAAACACGTACAAAAAAAACTGTATCTGCCTCAACTTCGACAAAACAAAATACAACCGAAGCAAAAAATTATACAAAGAATGAATATGTAAATGAAACAACTAATCATGAATGGACAGATGCGGATAGAGAACTTTCAAGACAAAGAGTGATTGATGCAGAACGAAAGTTAGAAGAGTTATCAAAAGAAAAGTTTTAATTTGACATTGAATTATCAAAACCATAAAATATATTTATGCAAATAGATAAATCAAAACCAAGTTATTCAAGAGAGAGTGATTTAATAGAGCTGATAATAATGATGCATAAGAATTATATGGGTGTATCATTGGAAGAAATCTGTGATAAATTTAACGTTTCTCGCAGAACAGCAGAACGAATGCGTGACTCTCTAATTAATAGTGGTTTAAATATTGAAGTTGTTCAAATTGATGGTAAAATAAAACGTTGGGGATTTGTTACTGAATCGCTACCTAAAATAATAAAATTTACCGATGAAGAAATTACAACGATGGAACTTATAAAACACCAAATGTCTTCTTCTGTTTTTCCTGAGTTAAATTCAATTATTGATAAAATGAAAGCTCTAA
>CADBUZ010000053.1 GCA_902797985.1 uncultured bacterium | reverse complement strand
TATCATCTTGAAGACAGGGGTAAATGTAATAAAAATACATGTGCCAACGCACGCAATGTCCCCAAACTCCGCTTTAAAGGGTATAATGATGAGTGGAAACATGTAAAAATCGGAGAAATATATAAAGAACGTTCAGAAAGAGGTAATACAGATGCTGAATTACTTTCTGTTACAATGAATGATGGAGTTAAACGAAGAATTGATATAGAAGGTAAAGATATATCTAGCGAAGACAAATCAAACTATAAATCCGTATATATTGGTGATATGGTTTATAATTCAATGCGTATGTGGCAAGGCGCAAATGGAATATCTAATTACGACGGGATTGTAAGTCCTGCATATACAGTTATGTTTCCAAAAACAAAATTATGTAATAATTTTATAGGTTATTTATTCAAATATGAACCATTAATTTTTCTATTTAGAAGATATTCTCAAGGATTGACTTCTGATACTTGGAATTTAAAATATCCGCAAATCAAACAATTATCTATATCAATACCCTCTTTATTAGAGCAAGAAAAAATCGCTTCATTTTTGACATTAATTGATAAGAAAATCGAAAAACAAAAAGAACTTGTTGAACTCCTCAAGAAGTATAAAAGAGGATTGCTTTCAGCAATATTCAGTCAAAAATTGAGATTTAAAGACGATAACGGAAACAATTATCCGGCATGGGAAGAAAAATCTCTCGGAGAAGTAACAGGCAATATATCTTATGGCTTAAATGCTGCATCAAAAGATTATGACGGAGAAAATAAATATATCAGAATTACTGATATTGATGAAACTACAGGTAAATATAATAATTTGGATATCGTTTCCCCAGATTGTGTTTTATCAGATGATTACAAGTTAAAAATTAATGACTTATTATTTGCCAGAACAGGGGCAAGTACAGGAAAGACATATTTATATAATGAAAATGACGGAAAGATATATTTTGCAGGATTCTTAATAAAATTTTCTATAAAAAACGAATATTGTAGTAATTTTATTTTTTATATAACCCAAACTTTTAATTATAAAAAATGGGTTTCAATCATGTCAGCTCGTTCTGGACAACCGGGAATAAATGCAAAAGAATATTCAAACTATAAATTTTCTTGCCCTGTATATGATGAACAAGTAAAAATTGCAAATATAATATCAAAGTTAGATAATATTATAGAAAAAGAGAATATTTTATTAGATTCTTATAATGATTATAAAAAAGGTCTTTTACAAAAAATGTTTATATAAACATCTGTTGCAATAATCCCTTTTTATAGTTTTGTAACTTCTCTAATATAAATTCTTCTTGCTGAATTTTATCATCAAATTTTGATAGAATTTTTGATATTGCCAATTGTTCAGAATAATTAATGCTTAAAGTAACTTTAATTCTTTCTATCGTTTTAGCACTTAAGCTTGGCACCCCTGTTGATTCATCATATTTTTTCCAGTTGATTGTATTAAATAAATAATATAGATACTTGGCGTTATTTTCCTTAAAGACTTCAGAGTAAAACAATGTATCAACAGTCCAAAAAGGAGTATCCATATATTGTGGTTTGTCAATAGTCCCCTTTCTTCCTATTAATACACAAGGTTTGTCCCATAAATATGAATTAGTTTTTCCGATTTCACCACCAGTGGCTAAAATTGGATATTTCCCGTTGTTACACTCTATTTCTTTTTGCGATTTCCCATGTTTAATTTTTAAGATGTTTTCTAATCTTTTTTCCTCCCATGCCGGATAATTGTTTCCGTTATCGTCTTTAAATCTCAATTTTTGACTGAATATTGCTGAAAGCAATCCTCTTTTATACTTCTTGAGGAGTACTACAAGCTTTTTTTGCTTTTCAATTTTTTTATCAATTAATGTTAAAAAAGAAGCGATTTTTTCTTGCTCTGGTAATGAAGGTATTTTTATATTGTACTCTTCAAATTTTTCTCTTGAAATATATGGAATTGTTGTACCACCTGCAATAATCTTTAATTTTCGTGTTTGTGTGTTCATTAAGTTTAATAAAAAATGGTTAGATATTTTTTCAGAGCAAACTAATCCTATAAATGTTTGATTTGTAATGATTGGGCAAGTATTAATAGCATATGTTCCTAGACTGGCACTACATGAACAAATAACACTTCCTGTTGGTATAATTTTTAAATTCATTTTATCAATTGTTTCTTGTGACACATATTTATTACTTTTTGTGCCATTAAAATAGTTGCCATCAATATCTTCTATACGACACCAAGGTATATTCCCATTAAATTCTTTAGGTTTATCTCTCATTGGAACAATAAAATCAATGCAAATATCTTTTAGTTTTACCTTTTTCCACTCATCATTATACCCTTTAAAGCGGAGTTTGGGGACATTGCGTGCGTTGGCACATGTATTTTTATTACATTTACCCCTGTCTTCAAGATGATA
>CADBUZ010000052.1 GCA_902797985.1 uncultured bacterium | reverse complement strand
ACGTAATTATAATTGTTGCATTTCTGATTTGATGAATTTTCATTGTTTACTCCTTACAATTAAAAATGTTGCTACTCTTTTTATTTACCCATGGTGATGACAATGTGCGTGGTCGTGTCCTTCTCCGCTGCATGCATTTTCACCTGTCTCAAGAGAATTTGCCATATATTTTTCTAATACTTCTCTGATAGGTAATTCTGGACAACCTGCAACAACTTCAACACCATTCATAGCAAACATCATCATTGGACGTCCACCCATTCCACCGGCTAAAACTTTGCTCACACCCTGTTCGGATATCCAGGCAGCACTCTGACAAGAAATACCTTCTTCCGGTATTTTTTCTTCTATAGTTAAAATTTCTTTTGTTTCAGGATTAATTTCAGCAAATGTAAAAGAATCACAATGCCCGAAATGTCCACACAATTTACCTTCTGAAGTCGGAATACAAATTTTCATAATCTTATCTCCTTTTAATTTTTCAATGTTGCTCTGTAATAATATCGCACTTTCAAGTGCTTCCGTATCCGTAAGGTTATGTCTTTGGGACAACATTTCATAATACAAAACTAACACGCTTATTTGATTATGTCAATACATAATCAAATTGCCTAAACATTTTATAAACACGCTTTATATCCTTGCAACCTATAGAAGAAATCCATAGGAGTATTGATAATAGCGGAATACAATTCTTCACAAAAAGTTCGATTCTGGCACTTTTCGGGGAGTTTTTTCATGTCAAAAAGAGGGGTTTATCTCCTCTTTTTGACATGAGGAAGTTTGTTGGGTTAAGGCGAGAACCAACTTTGGTTAGAGTCCAGCGGATTTGCGTACGTATTGAGCGAAGCGAAATTCGGATAGCGAGGAAATTGAGCAAACTTGAACCGAAGGTTCTTGTAGATTATCAGAGAGATTGAGAAAAGTACCCCCGGAAGTTTGAGAAAATTCTCAAACTTTTTAAGTTTAGAGGGAAGAACTTCAATACTCTATGATACAAATTCTCATATCTATTGATAATTAATTTTCAATATTACCGATGCTTTTAAACAGCATTATAATAATAAAGTTATATTCAGTTTTTTTGTACGTTATCTTTTAATGCGACTACTCTCATTTTTTCTTGTTTTATGTTAAACTACCAGTATAAATTTTACAAGTACGGTAACAAAGGTAACCGCTATGACAACAAATGAAAGAGATTGTTTAAAAGAAGTTGAAAGTTTTGATAGAACAGGGTTTAACTATACAATGTCGTTATTTACAGGCAAATATAAATTAACAGTCTTGTATGCAATATACAGACACGATGTTATAAGGTTTAATGCTCTGCAAAAATATTTGAATTTGTTATCCCACAAGACTTTAAGTAATACTTTAAAAGAACTTGAGCAAGACGATTTAATAATAAAAAAAGATTATAAAGAGATACCGCCAAAAGTTGAATATAGTCTGTCCCCAAAAGGAAAATCTTTTATTCCGATTCTGTATGCCATGTGCGATTGGGGTGAGAAGTACATTGTTAAAGGTGAAAATAATAAAAGTGACGATTAGGGTTTTATAAATGGACAAAATTATTTCTGATAGAATCAATATTTTAAAGGCTATAGCAATATCTTATGTTGTAATAGGGCATATGGATATTTGGAATAATACTCTTTTTCCGCCATATTCATTTCATATAGGATTATTTTTCTTTATATCAGGAATGTTATTTAAAGAAAAATATATTAATAATGTTTATGAATACCTGAAAAGACGTATAAAAAGTCTTTTAGTTCCGTACTATTTATATTTTGCTATTTACGGTTTGATAACATATTTAGTGTTTTTAATATCTGGAAAATGGTGGGGATACTCTTTTAATTTGAAAACAATTTTATTCGCACCTTTCTTAAACGGACATCAACTCGATTTTATGTGTCCACTTTGGTTTGTTCCTCAATTATTTATTACACTTATAACGTTTTTGTTTTTACAAAGAAGTTTAAAAGATAAAAATACAATTATAAAATCTTGGATTTATATAGGATTATGTATTTTATCAACCGTTATTGCCAAAATTTATGAACCTCATTCGGTTCTGCTTGTAATGATAAGAACCATGTTTTCGTTGTTTTTTGTATATTTAGGCAATTTATACATTAGCAACATAAATAAAATAAATCCGTTTTCCACAAAAATTGCTGGTTTCGTTTTTACTTTTCAAATGCTTTTATGGTTATATGCGGGATGTAAATTTGGAAGTCTTGATTACATATTAGTTTGGGGAATTTTTAACGGGAATATTTTACTTCCGATTGTTACGAGCATAACAGGAATTTGGTTTTGTTTATTCTTGGTTAATCTGATTTATGATTATATAAAAGATATAAAATTCATAAAACTGATAGGAGAAAACACATATCATATTATGGCAAACCATTTGTTTATAATGTGGATTATTACAAGAATTTTAATGCGAATATACCCTGCACCACTTGGAGGAGAAGGAGTAGGAATGTATGCATTCCATAATCTTGAATATCACTGGTTTTTATATTATTTAATTAGTGTTTCAATATCAGTTTTTATAGGAATTGCAATAAAAAAATTAAAAAGAATAATTTTGTCTTTCTTATATTAATTCTTTTTTGCAAGCTGCTTTTTTAATTTTTTAGGTAAATCACTGTATTTCATTCCTATACTCATTGTTAGTGTTTTTTGCATAATCATAAAACAACTAACCATAATCAAAACTCCGAATAAGTAATCAGAACCTGTTGCAAGATGATTTTTTGTTAAATACACAAATAAAACAATACTCGTTATCAGCTCTAGTTCAGCAGTTAAAAGACCTGGAGTATATGGAACTTTTCTATGAAACAGTTTAATTCCAAATATATGAACAAATCCCTCAAATATTCCTAAAAAAGCCGTTACTAAAATTGGTATTACATAATTGTCAAAAAAAAAGGAACAATGGTAAACAGTAATAATAAGATTCCCGTCGGGATTCTGCTTGCTTTCTTTTGTTCTTCCGATACATCAATTTCTATCATAGAAGATATCATTTCTATAAAGCCGCCAGGATATTTACCTTCTTCCCATTCGTGTAAAATGAATAAGAAAATATAAACAAGAACAAATATAAATAGACACTTAAAACTAACCATGTCGGACAAAACAAATTAACCAACTATCAAACTATAAAAATTAAGTGGGAAATTGTTTAATTTTAAATGTCGGACAGTTCAAAATAACCAGATAATTTGTTCAATTCTCTCTGATAATTTTTTATGAAATTTGTATCTTAATCCATTCTATAATTATAGAAACAAGATATTCTTGTTCGGATTTGGTCAGTTCTCTGCCTTTTGGAAATTTGTGCCATTTTTGTAGATTATCAGAGAGATTGAGAAAAGTACCCCCGGAAGTTTGAGAGAATTCTTAAACTTTTTAAATTTTGGTGGAAATCTTTCAAAACTTACTGATA
>CADBUZ010000051.1 GCA_902797985.1 uncultured bacterium | reverse complement strand
CGAAGGAGAGATAGAAACTTCATGAGGTTTATATGTTCTTTAAAAAATATAACCCCTCACCCTAGTCCTCTCCCTCGGAGAGGGGATGAACTGAACTGTACACTAAAAGGAGAGATAGAAGTTTTGTTTATAAAGGATTTTTTATGGTTAGAAAAAAAAATTATACTGATAAAGATAAAATTTCCATAAATAACAGGCATGTCGATATTTTTAATAAATCGTTGGATGCTATTGAGCTTATCCTTAACGGATTTCTCAAAGATCTTAAAAAATATAATCAGTCTTTTCTCGATTTGCCTAAACCAATTATTACCGCTTTGGATTTTATTATTTCTTCATTAACTAAAATCCAAAAAGGTCAGCGGCTCGCTCTCGGTTTGGATAATGATTTGCCCTCCGATGAAAAAGAGCCTGAAGTTAACGTTATTAAAGGGGTCGATTTGGAGAAAATTTAGTCAGTTTGCCGTTACTTCGTGGTTCGCCCCACCACTCAATTTATAAGGAGAAATTTATGTCGTTTGAGTACATCGTTAATCAAGATGAAAATGTTAAAATTTTGTCTAAAAATCAAGAAAATGAACTTGTAGATAAAATTGTCAAAAATTTTAAACTCTATGACGATAATCGTTCGTCTAATCTTTCTAAATCTAATGCCGTTATTGATGAAGTTTTCTTTAAAAATAATTTTAAAAATGTTTCTGATAAATCTGAACGTTGGAAATCTAAAATTAAAATGTGTAAATGCTTTATGTTCTATCAAACTCTAAAAGCTTTTATCTGGAAAAATATTTATTCTAATGTTCATAGTATGTTCGATGTGTCAGGTGAAAATCACGATTCCGATAATAATTCTAATAAACAAAAAGCTGTCCTTGTTGACATGCTCGAAAAAATGGACTTCGCTAAAACTTGCGATAAAGTTATTGATAATGCGCTACTCTATGGTGAACTTATTTCCTTTACTGCATGGAAAAAGAAATATCAAGAATATCGCAGACCAATTGCGTTTTTTAAAAATATATTTAGCAAAGATTTAGTTAAATTACCTCAAATCCTAAAAGCATATGATGAAGGTAAAAATTATTGGATTGATCAAAAGAAAATTTATGATAATCCTTGTGTCTATTCGGTTTCTCCTGCTGATTTAGTATTCGATTCTTCTCAAGTCGATAATTGGGATGATTGCCCTAAAATCTACAGAACTTTTAAAACGCCGGATGATATTATAAATAACCGTTTCTATAAAATTAATAAGGAAACTGCTTTCAATATCCGACAATTGTTGTCAAAAGAGTCAAATCTAAATATAAAATCTCAAAAGAAAAATAATCTAAAAGAAGAAATTGTTAACGGTTCTACTGTTGAAGTTTTAGAACATTGGGGTGACTTGAAATTGCCTAATGGAGATGTTTTGAAAAATTGGCACGCAGTTATTGTTGGTAGAAAGTATTTAGTTAAATTTCAGAAAAATGAATCTCTTATTAATCCATTTACTTATGGCGCTTTTATTGTTGATCCTGATTCCAAACGTGGTATTAGTCCGCTATATTCTGTAATCGAAATGGCTAAAAGCCAAGAAGATTTTTTAAATAGAACTATTGATATGCAAACTCTATCTGAAAATCCTCCACTTTTAGCTCCTGAAGGATTTTTTGAAGATGATGAAATACAACTTTATCCGGGCAAAATTATTGAATATGGTGATAACCTGTCTTCCGTAAATGCTTTTAAACAGTTATCGTTTAATAATAATGTGTTTCTTGCTGATATAGAGTTCCTAGATACTCTTATGTGTGAAGTGTCCGGAATATATCCAAGTATGATTGGTATTCAAGAAAATAGCTCAAAAACTGCTACTGAAATTACTACTAAGGCTCAAGGACAGCTCACTCGTCTTGCGATGCTCTTAGATATTATCAATCAAGATTTTATTATCCCTATGGTTAAAAATGTTGCAAAACTGGCTGCTGATTTTAAGCAAGGTGATGAAGAAATTTATGTAAATAAAGATAATAATCAAGAAACCTTAATAATAAATGATGAAATACGTCAAGCAGATTATAAATATACATACTCTGATAGAAATATGTTGAATGAAAAATCAATGAATGCAGATTTGGTAGGAACAGCTGTTGAAAAATTTGCTCAAGTTTTACCTTTAGATATCGCAGAAATATTTATTTGGTACTTTGAACAAAAAGGTGTTGAAAATCCTGAAAGATTTCTTGATCAAGATAAATTGCAAGAACAAAAACAAAATGAACAAATACAACGTACTATTCAACAAAAGCAAATTTATCAACAAATACAACAACAAGAACAAGCTCAACAGTTAGAACAAATGCAATATTTGATGCAAATGAAAGGAGTGCAAGATGCAGCTCAAAGCCCTGAACAAAGTTCGTTGTACAAAGTATTGTCAGATGAAATAAAGAATAAAAAATTAACAAAGGAGAAAAAATAATGAGATTTAGAAATTATAGAAATAAATATACAAAAAATAAAATAATACGTTCATTAGAAGACATAATAGATATGCCGTTTGGAAATATAGTAGATATGGAACAAGAATTATATAATCAATATAATCAAATAGGTTTGCCAACAAATGAGGAATTGAAATCATCTCCAAATGTAAGGTTTATAGAAAGTTCAATAAATGATGAAGGGATAAAAATCCCTTCCCGATGGGAAGCTTTTAATCCGATGGAAAATGTTACCCAAAAAGCAATCATGGGAAATTCATCAGCAAAACCATTTGAAAATTTAACAATAGATAATTACGGGAATGAAACAAACATCCCACAAAAATTCGAAACAAAACAATCTCTATGGAAAAAACTGGCAAAAGGGCTAAGCGCTATAACTCCGTTTGCAGATGATACAACCGATATGGAAATGCAGGAAATAACACCGGTATTGAAACAGCAGACTCAAAATATACAAACAAATATCCCACAAGTACAGCAAGTAACACCGTTATTAGCTAAAGATATGAATACAGATATATCAGAAAATTTAAATCAAGAAATGG
>CADBUZ010000050.1 GCA_902797985.1 uncultured bacterium | reverse complement strand
TCCTACAGGAGAGATAGAATATGTTATTTAAATTGTTTCGTGCTCACCAACGGTTATAGTAAATTAAAAATTTTGCATATCCTAATTCTCTCCTTAAATGGAGAGGTAGCCATTATATTTACCCCTTTACCTCTTGGATAACTCGGCGCTTTGTTGGTTAAAATCTTAAAATTCGTCGCAAAATAATGGTTTTGTTATAAAAGTGTTACAAAATTATTTTACTCATCATCAGTTGGTAAAGATGTGTTTCTAAAAGTTTTTATATCTTGGATAATTGCATATATTTCTGTGATAATTAAGCAAATTGGGAATAAAAAAATCGAGATAAAAAAGAATAACTCTGCGTAATCATTACCAAATATGGATATACATTTTATAGTGCATACAAATAATGTTCCCAAAATGATTGGATATATAAACATTCTAATAAAATTTAGATTTTCCAATGTGGTTTTTACAAAAAAAATATAAAGAATATAAAAAGGAACAATATATATAAATGATATTATAATTTCATCAGAAGGGAAAGATGGAACAATGCAGTACAAAGTTAACAATATTGATATTATTAAAATCAATATTGCATAAAATTTATTCAAATTTAACAGATACAATATTTTATTTAAAAAGTTATTATAGTTCATATATTGATTATATGGCAAATCTGCAGTGAAAACAAATATATGAATTATATAATATATTAAGCAAAGTTGCGAAGAAATTATATAGTGTAGGCTTGTGTATTATTTAATATATTTTTCAATAATTTAATAAATGAAATATGTATTTTTTTTATTTTTACTATAAATTGTCAGTTTATACATTTACAAAATAAAAGGAGAATATTATGTTAAACGAAATTCAACGTCACGAACGTTACAAACAATATGCTGAAAAAGTATATCGTTTTAATTCTAAAAATTTTCCGCAAGGCACTAAAGTATTAGCAGAATTTGAAAATACAAAAACAGGTTTTTATGCAAATGTATTACAAGAAAACAATCGTATTGTCATTGTTTATAAAGGAACAGATGATTTTTGGGGAAATGCTGTTGATGCAGTAAAAGATTATAGAAATGATGCTAATATGGCATTAAGGAAACAAATCCCTGAGCAAACAAAAGATGCTCTTGACGTTTATGATAGGGTAAAACGGGCATTTCCTAATGCGCAAATAGATGTTGTCGGGCATTCGCTCGGTGGTAGTCTTGCACAATGTGTTGCTATTATGCGTAATGTAAATGAAGCAGTTACTTTTAACCCCGTTGGTATTGGCAAAAGTATGGATGGCTATTTATCAAAATATGGTAGTAAAACATCTGAAAATAAAGTAATCAACTATAACAATCCTAATGATAATTTAACCAAATATTTTAGAGGTGAGTTATATGGTACAAATTATTCCATCAGCGAGATAGATAAAAATGGGAATAAACATAGTCTTGAAAATATGAAACCTTTATTTACTCGCCAAAAAGCGAATCCGAGTTATAAGGGTCAAGGCGTGAAAAGAAAATCAAGCTCTGATAAGTCAAGCAAAACTTCATATGTGGGTTCGTATCCGGTGAGTGGTTATACAAGAACGGATGGAAAAGAGGTTAAAGGTTATACCTGTCATTGTGGCGCGAAACACTTATCAAATAGAAAATTGTTGAATGATGGGCTTTTAAATAATAAACAAGAAATTTTAAATAAATATAAAAATAAAAAAGCGCAGGATTTGTCGAAAAGTGAGATTGAGGAGTTTTTAAAAGCGTATTTATAAAAATAAATTATAATTTTTTGTAACAATTACTACGTATAAAAGCAATTTTTTCGTTTTTTATAACTTTATCACCTTGTAGGTGTATATGATCATATCTAATAATTTGTGTGTAAATTTGTATTCAAACCCTAATCATAAAGTGCATTCAGCGCCTTGCTTTAAAGGGTTAAATAATATCCCAAGAGTTGTTGGGGATAGTTTTGTGTCCTCCAAGCACGTTGATAAAAAAGGTGTTTGTGAAGTTTTAAATGATATTTTGCATCCAAAGAATAAACTTAATTCAAATATTAAAGAATGGATTCTTTCAACCGTTTCAAAAAATTCTAATGCCACAGGTAAAGATGCAATAGTTTTTCCTATTAAGGAGAAAAAAGATTTGGTTTTACGTGTTGAAAAATCCGCTATGGAGAATTTAGAATCATTATCTGATGATTTAGTTTTGGTCCCAATTAAATATGATAAGAATGTTGCTTCAAACGAACATTTAGGGTTGCCTCTCTATATCGTTGCCGATAAATCTTCTGAAATCGCTAAGGCATCTTCTGTTTCGCCTCAAGATGCTTTATCTCAAACTAATAAACTTATGGTTCTAAAAAGAGTATTCGGACAACACCCTTCGGCTGATTATTTTGATAAGTTTACAGAGTTTATTGGAAGTGGTGATACTCCCAATGTACAACAGTTTCTTAATTTTAAAATATTAAGTCATGTCCGCGCAAATTATGGTATGGATGCTACGATTAAAATGTTGGAAAATTGTAAAAATGGTGTGTCTATAATTGAACCTAATGCCCTTGCTGAAGGCTCAGAAAGATTAGAGTTGTTTGAGCCAAAATTGTTCTATAAAAATTACCGAGCTTTTGTTGATAGTTATAAACAATCTTTAAAAGATATTTCTGAATTCCCGCAACAATCTTACGATAAAGCTGTTAATACGATATTGTCTAAAAAAGATTTTATAATGGATTTTCAACACACTAATAATACTTTTGTTGATTTAGATAAAAAAGAATTTAATTTTATGGATTTTGTATTTGATAAAGCTATGTATCCAAAATATCATTATGATAATCCAATTAAAGAATTTAGAAATGTTCTTATGGGGAAATGTTTCTCCTCTAAATATCCTACCCCAAGAGCTTTTATCATGATGCCTGAAGATATAAAATTTGTTAAAGAATATTCTTCTAAAATAAATGATAAAGTAAATATTGCATCTCCTGATAAGTTTAAAAGTGTATCGCCATTTTCATAAGTTCTATTTTGTGAATGTATAATTTACGCAAAAAAAAATCGGGCTCTCGCCCGAAATATTTTCCTATATCCTAATTGTTCTCTGTCCTTTGTTTAAAAATTTGTTTAACCTATATATCCGTTATCCGTTCCTTTAAGTTTACCCTATCCTGTCCTT
>CADBUZ010000049.1 GCA_902797985.1 uncultured bacterium | reverse complement strand
ACCTGTCTTTTTTTATATGGTCTGCATTGACCTCACCCTTATCTTAGGGATGTTCGCTAAGTATTCAGTATGTGGTTAGAGCACTCTGCCGAGACAAACAACTGATTGTTGTTTGTCGAGAGGCCCTGATAAGGGTACTAAATAAAGGTTCGAGCCCTCCTCCATTGGCTTATTCTATGAATTGAAGATTATAGTATACTCTACGCAAAACGTGACATTTAGTCACCTTTTGCTGTTCGCCAACGGAGTCCTTGGCCCATAAAAAAGACGATGACATTTGTTATCGTCTTTTTTATTTGTTACATTGACCTCACCCTTATCTTAGGGATGTTCACTAAGTATTCAGTATGTGGTTAGAGCACTCTGCCGAGCAGAGCAGGTATATTGGGCATACCTGCCCAACAACTAAACATATTCACTTAATTATAAATTAAGTATTTCCTGCATAATTTCTATGTATTTTTCGATAAAACTCATTTCACCTTGATTTTGTACAGATAAAATTGCATTTTTTCTTAAATCATCTAACTTTTCCGGTTGCATATCCATTATTTTTGACATTTGTTTTGCCAAATTTTTTTCGTAGTGTTTTGTATATTTATAAACTAATCCGTTATAGTTATTTTTTACTATATCAGCAGCACCACAATTTGTTCCGGTTATAACAGGACATCCAACCGATAGAGCTTCTGTTGCAACCATTCCAAAAGGTTCTAAAATTGATGGCATTAAAAGACAGTCAATCGAATTATAAAAATACTCCATGTTTTTTTGAATAGGCAAAAATTCACAGTAATCTTTTATACCATATAAATTAATCAAAAATTTTACATAATAATTATTTGACGGATAAATAATTTTGACTTTGAAGTTCTTTTTATATTTTTTTAAAATTTTAATACTTTTTAAAAGAGTAAATCCACCTTTTCTTTCAAAACCAACGGCAGATATTCCAAACGTAAATAACTCATTTTTCACTTTGGAAATATTATATTTATTAATCGGTGGCGGTAAAATTATAATCTTATTTTCATCTACATTATAATTATTCATTACATCAGATTTTAAAATTTGAGATGATACAATGACTCTTTTTGTGTTAGCAAGATGTTTTTTAGTTTTTTCAAATTCTTTAATTCTTTTCAAATATTTTTTACGATTAAATATTCTGTATAAAAACTCAAAAGTTCGATTATACAACGCTTTACTCCTAAAAGGATAACTATGATCGTGAATATACGTAATGTCAGAATCTTCAATAGCTTTTGAAGATAAAATCAAATCATATTTATTTTTTTCTTTTTTTATATCTGCGACACTATAAACCTTGTTAAGAATATTTTTTTTAGTTTGTTCTGCTTTGTTTGTAAAAACATCAATTTTAAAATTTTTTTCAGCAAGAGATTTAATAAGCATGTAATCAAGTTTTATTCCACCTGATGAAAAATTTTTATCTTTATAATTACTTAAAACAAATGCAATTTTCTTTTTCATAATCCAATAACTTCCTTATTATTTTTCCACAAGTTTAAAAGAAAAACATATGCCTGTCAACATGCATGGTTACTAATTTTAAAACCAATTTTGTAATGTTAATATTACAGTAATATTTATGTTATATGAAACAATATAAAACATGGGCATTCGCAAGTTAAGAAATGATATCGGTAAAAAAGTGAGAGCTTTACGATTAGAAAAGGGCTTATCTCAAGAAAAATTGGCTGAATATATAAATATGTCAAGAGAACACATTTCCTGCATAGAACGAGGTAAAAATTTAGCAAGCACAGAAACATTGTATTATCTTGCGAAATTCTTTGAAATTGATATTAAAGATTTCTTTTAATTATTCCGCTCAAACACAATATTCTTTCAAATTTTGTGCTATAATAAAGACATGAAAGCATTGAAGTCACAAAGATTACACATAGCTATATTAGGACGGACAAATGTCGGAAAATCCTCTTTAGTCAATGCAATTACTTCTCAAAACGTTTCTATTGTATCTGACAAAGAAGGAACAACTACAGATGTTGTAGAAAAATCCGCAGAACTATTTCCTATTGGGGCTGTCACATTTCTCGACACAGCAGGTATTGATGACAAGACAGAGCTTGGCGAAAAAAGATTAGAAAAAACGCTTAACGTAATTAACAGAACAGACATTGGGATTATTGTTACTGACGATATCGGATTTACAGATTACGAAAAAAATATTATAGAAAAATTAAACTCACTAAATATACCCTATATTGTTGTTGTGAACAAATCAGACATAAAAAAAATCAACGAAACGAACTTGAACATAATAAAAGAATATACAAAAAATATATGTGAAGTATCTGCGACTAAAACCGAGCGAATTACAGACATCCTTGTATCTGAAATGATAAAAATAATACCTGATAGTCACATAAATCCACCATCAATAATGGGGGATAAACTTAGTAAACAAGATATTGTTATTCTTGTAACACCAATTGATAAAGAAGCACCTAAAGGAAGATTAATCCTACCGCAAGTACAATCTATAAGAGATATTCTGGATAATGATTGTATTTCTGTTATAACTCAAGTAAACAATTTAGAATACACTTTAAACTCATTAAAAACAAAACCAAAACTGGTAGTAACAGACTCACAAGCGTTTAAAGAAGTATCCGAGATAGTCCCTAAAAATATTCCATTAACATCTTTTTCAATCCTATTTGCAAGGTTAAAAGGTGATTTATCCGCTTTTATAAAAGGGGCTGAACATATTAAAAATCTAAAGCCAAACGACAAAATTTTAATTTTAGAAAGCTGTACACATCACGCAATTGATGATGATATAGCAAGAGTAAAAATCCCTAAATTATTAGAAAAAAAATTAGGTTTTAATTTGGATTTCGAATACTACACAGGTCACGATTTTCCTGATATAAAACCATACAAATTAATTATTCACTGTGGTGCTTGCATGACAAACAGAAAAGAAATTCTATCAAGAATAATGATTGCAGAAAAAGAAGAAAAACCAATAACAAACTATGGAATAGTCATTTCATACTGTGTAGGCATTTTAAATAGAGCTGTTGAAATTTTCCAATAAATAATAAAACACAGCTCCGTGGGTAAATATAATTATTGCAGTTATTAGAAGCTGTGTTTAAAAATTTTAATGGTTTTTGATGTCTGTATGTAAAAGTTAATATATCAACCAGTTGACATATCAACTTATTGACATAATAACACATAAAAATTATAATAGCAAGTAGTTTACGGGCAGAGATAAAAATGAACAGAATAAAAGTAAATCATTATACTGATTTATTGATGTATAAAATAGAACAAGTAATAAAAAGTTTAAAATATGATTTAAATCAATATATAAACAATTTAAACATCGGATTAACAGCGGAGCAATTATTTGTACTGGACACGATATCAAGTGAAAACAATGCCTGCCAACAAGATATTGCAGAAAAATTATCAAAAGACAAATCTAACATAAAAAGAATTGTTGAAATTCTTGAAAATAAGGGATTCATCACCCGTAAGACAGGCAAAAAAAATAACCGTTTAGTAAATTATTTGTACATAACTAAATCCGGCAAAAAAATTATTGACGATAATATAGATAAAATAAAAGAATACATGGAACAGCTGTTTAGTCCTATATCTACAGAAGAGGAACAAATTCTAAGGGATTTAGTTGAACGACTCAAAAAAGATATAAGTAGTGACTAGGTGAATAAATGACTAAGTGACAATTCATTTTTTTACGAGTTTAGAAACTCGGGTGAGGTTTGAATATGAAATATTATAAAAACACCCTTCTCCGGCAGAGAAGGTGTTTCTCTTTTATTCCCCACCCTAGGGGGATGGGTTAGGGGAGAGGGTTGGAATTAAAACCCTCTCTCGAATTCTAAGTATTTTGCTATTGCAAAATA
>CADBUZ010000048.1 GCA_902797985.1 uncultured bacterium | reverse complement strand
TAGTGCTGATAGTATTTACTATGTAATTTATTGTTTATAACTAATTATTTTAAATTCAAGTCTTTGTTATGGTTAAATTTAATATTTGTTATTTTAGTTATTTTTAGACAGTAATCCCCTCTCCGAGGGAGAGGGTTAGGGAGAGGGTTAGTAAATAAAACCCTCTCTCGAATTCTAAGTATTTTGCAATTGCAAAATACAAGAATTCTTCTCTCTCCGAGGAGAGAGTGTGAAATTTTGTTCACTTTTATGGGTACAGTTTATCCCATTTTTGCAATTGCAAAATACAAGAATTCTTCTCTCTCCGAGGAGAGAGTATGAAATTTTGTTCACTTTTATGGGTACAGTTTATCCCATCCCTTGTGGGAGGTGTTTTGCTCTTTTATCCCCTCTCCGAGGGAGAGGGTTAGGGTGAGGGACGACAAATTTATCATCACCACCCCTCACTTGCTGTTCTAAGTTTTTGCTTTGCAAAAACACAAGAACGTGCATTTTCTTCCACGGAGAGAGTGAATATTGTATTAATTTCTAATAGTTTTAACACTAAAACCTAATTGTAAAGTTTTGTAACAATATGATTAAAAACATTAAAGTTTTAAGAGAAATGTGCCGTCAATGTAACAGAATAACAAATGTGTTACATTCACAAAGTTATCAAATAGGGAAAAAGAAAAAAAGGAAACAATAGACAAATGGGAATGTCAGCGTCACAAGTAAGATTTTTATCTCTTCAAAATCGTAAACATACGATTGGCAGAGAATTGTCTACTCTTTCTAACAGAAAGATGGCTCTTTCTCGTGACATGAACAAAGTGTCTAAAAATTATACACAAGCTCTTAATCAAATCAATCTAAAATGGTCAGGTGACTCAGGTGCTACTTACCAAAACTTAACTTATGATTTGATGATGAGACCTAACGAATTAAACACAGAAACTCCATACATCATCACTAACGCTAAAAATGGTAGAGTTGTTTTAAACAACGATACTATCAAAGCTACTGCTGTATGCAAAGATCCTAACTCAAATGAAAATCTTTCAACAGACTCAAATGGCAATGTTTTAGCGAGAACAACAATAAATGATGCAAATGGTAATCCTATTATTACTAAAGGTCAGCCAATTTCTTATGTATCAATAGCTAAGTTGATTTCTAATTTCTCTACAGTTAATGATTATTCTGAATTAGAATTTAATAAAAATGGTGTTCACACAGGTACTGACGGTATCACTTATGGGGACAAATCTGCTGATAATGCATATTATATCCCTAATGCTCTTAATGATTATTCTTTTGATAACACATTACGTTATGAAATTTTCAGACAATTAGGCTTAGTAACTGACAGCCAAATTAAACAACAAGAAAATTACTTTATTCAATTATATGGTTCAAAAGAAGCTCAAGAAACAGGAATTTATCCGGTTGGTTCAGCAATGGGTGATTATTATATTGCTCTTGCTAACAAAGAAGCTTATGAAGAATTTTTAGCAACAAGACAATCTGTTGCAAGCGGTGCAACATTTGATAATACAAGAAGACTAGTAGGAAATTATACATCTCTATCAGAAAATTATGCATATAGTTCTACTGTCTATGGAACAGGGGATGCTCATTCTGTAATAACACAAAAAGCACCTGTAGCGACTAATGCAGCATCGCATGTTAATTTTAGAGCAGTTGTATATACAGAATCTAATGGGGATTCTGATATAGCATATAAAAACGATTCTGCTACAAGTGCAGCATATAATACACATTTTAGCAATTACACAAACGTTTATAGTAATAACAATGTATCAAATATTTATAAAAATATAAATATTACTATGGATGAAACTGGCTTAACATATAAATATGATATAGAAGATGTGTTACAATCAACCGGATCAGAAGCATATAATTATTTAACTGATGGCGACGGAGGCAATGACCACAGAATACTTGTAGACAATGATGGTACTAGTATCAATTGGGAAGGGGCAAAAAATGAGTTAAGAAGTATCTGTAGTAGTATGATGAGTTTTATAAAAACAAATAACACTATAGATAACATTTCTGATACTGCATATAGTAACGCCATTACTGCAACGGTTAAACATTTCTTTGAAAATATTGTTGAGTATAATGAAGGTTGCTGGTATCAAGACCCTGGTTCAACACACGCACAAGGATTAAATGTTATTTGGGAAGATTACCAAGAAGCGCATAATCACTGGAGTTTATGGTCAGTATGTAAACACCATAAACACCATGAGCAAACTTCTATTGATACACGTGCCGTATGGAACGTATTTATGACAAACTTGCATAAATATCAAGGAGAAGGAGTTGCTTCTCCTGTAGAGTTTGATACAAGTACTATAGTAGGAACTCAAATCCCAACGATAACACATAATATTCTTGGTGAACCTTCTGTTAGTCCAAGTGATGCTATAGTACGTAACTTTGGCGGCCATCTTTATGTTGATTTTATATCAAATGATAGTTCGGCAAAAAGTATAGAAGTAACTCGTGCTCAATTAAAAAATAGCAATGATGGTAATGATATTGGTGTAAAAATAATTCAATACCAATATAAAAACAATTCGACAGGAGCTGTAACAACTGCTTATTCAAGTGTTTGTTGCGACGAAAGTGTTCAAAATACAAATCCTAGGGGATCAAATTATAGAAATATATCTTCAAGTGATACTCCTGTTCCAAGCGGTTGCACTTTAGTAGCAGGTTCTGCTCAATATGTATCAAAATATATTGATGCTGTTCCTGATCATGATGGAACTCCTGTTCCTAATTCAAATGAATTTACTTATAGATATGCTGGCTCATCGACGGGTACAGTGGCTAACCCTGAAACAATAAATGTTCCGGGGAAAGGTAATTGTCCTGTTTTTGCAACTGCAAGAAATGGAAATTTATTTTACTATTTTTTGGATTCATCAGCAGCACAAGCTTGGGTAAATGGAACAGCTTCATTGCCAACAACATCAACAAGTTCAGTTTATATATATGATATTACATCCGGTTCAGCATCATCAGGTTCTTCTTCGGTAATTTCTGCTCCGGCTGACCAAACTGGTGATAGCCATCCTACTGAAATCGTATATTCAATGTCAGATTCATACTACGATATTAGATTAGAAGGCTACGTAAAAGAAAGCACTGATTATTCTGATTACCTTGACCAAAAAGTAAAAGAAGCAGAACAACGTATAGAAAACATTAAATTTGCACTAGATAACTTCTACAGTGGTGCTGATAAAAAGATAATGGATTACTATGATGCATTATTCTTAAAAATAGCAGAAAGCGGCTGGGAAGTTGATGAAAAAACAGGCGACAAAAACGCTCACAGCGCAGAATACTTGAATGGTATGCTTCAAAACAATATGTACTTCGTTACTACTTGTAGAGAAAAAGCAGATAGCACAGGTTATCAATACACTTCTCAAATCGCAAGCAACGTTAAAAAGATTTTCCAAGTTCACGACTCAAACGCTGAAAACCAAGCTTTAGCAGTTTACGAATCAGACAAAACTCTTATCCAAGCTAAAGAAAAGAAAATCGATGCTCGTATGAAAAAGTTAGAAACTGAACAAGAAGCTATTAACACCGAAATGGATGGAATCCAAAAGGTCATAAGCGAGAATATAGATAAAACGTTTAAGATATTCGCCTAAACAAACCCTCTTTCAAACGAAAGAGGGTTTTTAAATGTTTTTCTCACGCAGTCACTTTCCCCTCTCAAAATTATAAGAGAGAGAAAAATTTGTTAACGAATAAAGTGAGTTTACAAATTTGAGAGAGGTTTTTATTTTCAATCGCTCCCCATCCTTGCCTTTCCCAACTTGGGGAAGGAGCTATTGTTATTGAGTCTTACGAAATATACAATAGCGGTAGGAGAGTTGTTATTAATTTTAAAATATTCAACCCTCTCCCTAACCCTCTCACTCGGAGAGGGGATGAAAGAGTACAACACCTCCCACAAGGGATGGGATAAACTGTACCCCTAAAAGTGAACAAAATTTCATACTCTCTCCTCGGAGAGAGAAGAATTCTTGTATTTTGCAATTGCAAAATACTTAGAATTCAAGAGAGGGTTTTATTTACCAACCCTCTCCCTCGTAGAGGGGATTACTGTCTAAAAAGAACTAAAATAACAAATATTAAATTCAACCATAACAAAGACTTAAATTTCAAATAATTAGTTATAAACAATAAATTAGATAGTAAATATTATCAATTTAATTTAAATATATAAAAGATAACGAAAACCTTGTAAAATAAGGATGTACCATTTCTTTGACCGCAGGGGTAAATATATGAAACGGTACTCAAAGCGGATTGCGAGCAGAGGCTGAAGTTACGGAAACG
>CADBUZ010000047.1 GCA_902797985.1 uncultured bacterium | reverse complement strand
GACGATAACTACGGTTATCGTCTTTTTTATTGAAAGCGTTTTGGTAATGAGAAACTCCCAAAATGCGTAAGCATTTTTCATGAGTTCGGCGGATTTTCGACTCTGCCTGTAGAAAATGGTGCAGTTTGCAAATTTTGAGACAGTTTGCAAATTTTGGAATTTTTGAAATTTTGTTTAGGGATAAAATTTTATAAAATTTATTGTTTTTCGTTATCAATAAAAAATACATTTAATAAATCTGCGTTATCTCTCAAATTTTTAATTACAGGGGCAAGGTTGTACAATTCTTCTATTTCAGGTTGATTGCTGACAAAATAATCAATGATGACGACTATATTATAAACATTTTCTGCCCACTTGCTAATCTGCTTAAATTCTTTATTTGTAATATTGTATCCCACTTCTTCCATAATCACCTCCTAACATCGGGAAACACAATACATGAAAGGAATCAGAAAAGCGAAAAAGCAAAAAAGATTTTACAAAAGGACATATATTGAAAAAGTTAATAATTATAATTATATATTACAAAAATAGACAAAATCTAAAAAAAGTGCTATTGTTAATAAGTTAGGATTGTGGTACAAAGGGGAGTATGAGCTCAAGTTTCAAGTCACAATTAAATGTGCTTGGATTTAGTCCAAAAGACGGTGCTGTTGAGGTATATCAAAAAGAATACAAACAGCATAATTATGCTATTGAAGTCGATTTTTCAAAAGAAAAAATTTGTTATGGGGATTTAATCGGTGCTGATTGTAAGACTACTCAAAACTTTTCGCAAGCTGAAAATTGGGTTGTTTTAGAATGTGTTGATAGACTTCTTGAAAAAGGTTATAAACCACAAAATATTGTATTGGAAAAAGTTTATCCATCAGGACATGGACACTCTGGAAGACTTGATATTTTAGTTACAAAAGATTCAAAAGCATTTTTGATGATAGAGTGTAAAACATGGGGAAAAGAATTTAATAATGAACTTAACAATACACAAAAAAATGGTGGTCAGCTTTTGACATATTTTCAGAATGATAAAGATGCTGAATACTTGATGTTGTACACATCTCAATTAAATAATAACAAAATAGAATATCAGAATGAAATTATAAAGATTGAAGAATATTATAGGCAAGCAGGAAATGTTGCTGATACATTTGAACGTTGGAATAAACAAACATATCCAAACGGTATTTTTGACGACTGGGTAAATCCATATTGTTATAAAAATAAACCTTTAACAAAAGCCGATTTGTTAGAATTGACAGAAGAAAATAGCGGTAAAATTTTCCATGGTTTCTTGTCTATATTAAGAAAACATTCCGTTTCGGATAAACCTAATGCTTTTAATAAAATTTTCAACTTGTTTTTAGCAAAAATATATGATGAAAAGAAAAGAGAGAATGATACATTAGAATTTCAATGGTTAGAAGATGTTGATAATCCTGTTGATTTTCAAGTAAGGCTTTATAATTTACATAAAGCAGGCTTGTACGAATTTCTAAAAAAAGAAATTGAGGGGATTTCCGATGATGATTTCAAGTATGAAAACGAAGAAGAATTGTTGGAAAAGAAAAAAAAATTATTGAAATTTAACAAAGTATTTGATATAAAAGATGTTATTGATGATGAGTCCTTTGAGGATAATTTTAAAGTATTAAAAGAAGTTGTGCAGCTTTTAGAAAAATATCAAATCAGATATCCTCGAAAACAACAACATTTAAGTGATTTCTTTGAAAGATTATTAACTACTGGGTTAAAACAAGAGGCAGGACAGTTCTTTACACCTCCTCCTATAACAAAATTTATAACGAAATCGTTACCGCTTGATAAAATGCTTGAAAAATCCATTAATCAACCAGTACCAAAATTACCCGCAGTAATTGATTATGCAGCAGGTAGCGGACACTTTATTACGGAAGTTATGGAAGCGTATCAAGATTGCATTAATAACATAGACACTTCAAATTTTTACCCAGAAGCAACAAAAACCGTTAATAAATGGAAATTAGACCCATACTCTTGGGCAGGGAAATATGTTTATGGGATAGAAAAAGATTACAGACTGGTAAAAGTAGCAAAGGTAGGTTGTTATTTTTATGGTGATGGCTTGGCTCAAGTTATCCATGGCGACGGATTAGACAGTTTTAAATATTCCAAAAGCTATATTGGTTTGCTTTCTGAAAATACAAAAATAGAAGATTCTCAAAAAGCAAAATTTTCAATTGTTGTTTCTAATCCGCCGTATTCTGTGGATGCATTTAAAGGCGATATTAAAAACATCAATGTAGAAGAAGAATTTGAACTGTATAAATACTTAACTGATAGAAGTTCTGAAATCGAATGTTTATTTGTTGAAAGAACAAAACAACTTTTAAAAGACGGTGGTTTGGCAGGTATAATTTTACCGAGTTCTATACTTACAAATTCAGGTATTTATACGAAAACCAGAGAGTTACTATTAAAATATTTTGAAATAGTCGGTATAACAGAACTTGGCTCAAATACATTCATGGCAACAGGAACAAATACAGTTGTATTATTCTTACGCAGAAGAAATAATTACGAATGTATTAATCTTCAAAAATCCGTTGATAAATTCTTCTCCAATCGCACAGATGTAACGATTAATAGTATTGAAACACCTATTACAAAATACATAAATTATGTATGGGAAGGCTTGTCGTTTGAGGATTATTTAACTTTGTTAAATAAAGAACCAAATGACAAAGTAAAAAATCATGATTTATTCAAAAACTATAAACAAAATATTACAGCAAAAACTGAAGATGAATTTTGGAATAAAGTTACAGACCTTGAAAAAGAAAAGATATATTATTTCATTCTTTGCTGCTCTCAAAAACTTGTAATAGTTAAAACAGGCGAAAAAGATGCTGAAAAACAATTCTTGGGTTATGAATTTTCTAATCGCAGAGGTTCAGAGGGCATGCATGCTATTCGTAAAGGTAAGAGCGTTGATGAATGTACACAATTATACGATAATGAAAGCTTTGATAATCCATTAAAGGCAAGCACTTATATTTATAAAGCA
This sequence comes from uncultured bacterium, assembly GCA_902797985.1. Lineage (GTDB taxonomy): Bacteria > Cyanobacteriota > Vampirovibrionia > Gastranaerophilales > Gastranaerophilaceae > UBA2883. The sequence continues at coordinate 1,403 of CADBUZ010000047.1, read as the reverse complement.
TTTGAAAATGATTTTGATTTCCCTATTGATGAAACATTAAAAGAAAATGTTTCAAGAATTAATTTACTTGATATGATGACTTTTGATAGAGCCGATTTTGAAAAAGTAATTAATACAAAGGCTAAAAAAAAAGTAAAAATTGAAAGTAAATGGAATTCTAAAACATTAAAACAAATTTGTAATGTTGAGTATGGTACAAGAATTGTAAAAAAGAATAATACCGGTAATGAATACCCAGTTTATGGTGGTGGAGGTGAAACATTTAGAACAAATTCGTTTAATCGTTCTTCTTGCTACGTAATTTCAAGATTTGGAATGTCACCAAATTGTGTAAGGTATGTGCAAGGGAATTTCTTTTTAAATGATTCTGGCTTAACAATAAAAACAATAGACAAAAAAAGAGTACTTCAAGAATATTTAGATAATTATTTATTTTTAAATCAGAATTATGTATATGATTGTGGTAGAGGTGTAGCACAGAAAAATATAGATATGGAAGCATTTTATGCACTACCAGTTCCATTACCACCAAGCGACATTCAACAAAAAATCGTTGATAAAATTGATAAGGTTGAACGAGAGAATGATATTAATAAAGAAGAAATTACGCAATGTAATTTAAAAATAGAAGCGATAATAAATAATTTATATAAAACTTCTAATAATTATCAAACATTAGATTCTATAAGTAAAGAAATTTTTGCAGGTGGAGATTTGCCAAAAGATAATTGGAGCAAAGATTTATCAGAAAAATTTAACATTCCAATTTATTCTAATGGAATAGAGCAAAATGCATTGTATGGTTATACAAATATTGAAAAAGTTAAGGAAGATGCTATATCAATATCGGCAAGAGGCACGATAGGATATTCTGCAATTCGAAAAGGTCCATTTTACCCTATCGTCAGATTAATTGTGATTATTCCTGATTTAAGTAAAATGAATCTAAAATATTTATATTACTTGGTTAGAAAATTACCAATAACACAAAGTGGAAAAACCATTCCACAATTAACGGTTCCAATGGTAAAACCTTTAAAGGTTCCCATAATATCTTTAAAAGAGCAAGAAAAAATTGTTTCACAAATTGAAGAACTTGAAAAACAGATTGCGGAAGCCCAAAAGGTAATTGACAATTCAAAACAACAAAAACAAGCAATTTTAGATAAGTATTTGAAATAGAAATATTTTATTTACATTTCTTCGTAATAATTATGCGGATTTTGAGCGGAAAATCAATAGTTTTCAGCTCTCGAATTTTTCAAAAATTAGCCTATAATATAGTGAGTGTTTGACAAACGGCGTTTTTCAACAAATTTAAACTTCATAGTTAATAGTTTTTAATATCTAAAACTATTATGTTCAATTTTATAAAAAATATTAAGCCGATTCTACAACCGCGA
>CADBUZ010000046.1 GCA_902797985.1 uncultured bacterium | reverse complement strand
TCGGCTTTGCCGACTAAATGAACCTAACGTCTTAACGACTTAACGTCTTAACGACCATAGTTTAGCGACGAACTTCGTTCATCGCTAAACTATAATTTACCCTATCCAAAATTCATGTTATTATAAGTATGTACAACTATCAGAAAGGCATTTTGTAGATGGGTGATGAAGATAAGCAGTTTGAGGCAACCCCTCAGAAATTGCAAAGAGCCAGAAAAGAAGGACAAGTCGTAAAATCAAAAGATGTTTCAACTGCAATATCTTTGATAGTTGTATTTTCTTTTATTCTTTTGATGTCACCGATTAGTTGGGATCTTATTTGTGGTTTATTTAGAACGTTGTATTCTCAAATTCCTAATCAACACGTTGAGGCAATAGGGTATACATTTATATTTTCACATGCTGTTGTTCCTGCGCTTGTTATCATAGGTTTGACGCTTGTCGTTGCAGCATTTATAGCTGCCCTTGGAGATTTTATACAAGTTGGTCCGTTAGTTGCTATAGCTCCTCTTATTCCTAAATTAGATAAATTAAATCCTACTAAATATTTTAAAAATATATTTTCGGTAAAGACTTTATTTGAGCTTTTTAAAAATATTTTAAAGGTATGTATACTAGGTTTAGTCGGTTGGACAGTGTATTCAGCGCACTTAAAAGGAATATTGATGCTGGCGGCAATTGATAACAATTTTGCTGTCATGAATGAGTTTGCAAGTTTAATGAAAGATTTTATATACAAAGCATGTTTAGCATTCTTTATAATTGCTGTTGCTGATTATGGTGTAACCAGATGGAAGTTTATGAAAGATCAAAAAATGTCTTTCAAAGAAATAAAAGATGAATATAAAAACCAAGAAGGTGATCCGCATGTTAAGGCGGCATTGCGACAACGTCGTATGCAAATGCTTCAAAGAGGAGCAATGGACTCTGTTGCTGAGGCGGATTTTGTCGTTAGAAATCCCACCCATGTTGCTTGTGCGTTGAAATATGATGCTCAAACAATGATGTCTCCGACCATGCTCATGAAAGGCGCTGAACTTATTGCTCAAGAAATTATAAAAATCGCAGAAGAAAATGATGTGCCTATAGTCGAAAACCCACCTGTTGCCAGAGCTTTATATAGAATGGTAGAGATTGGACAGCAAATTCCGCCTGAACTTTTTAAAGCTGTTGCTGAAATTCTTCTTTTTGTTTACAACTTGAAAAATAAAAAGAATCAAGGTAATATTTAATAAGAATAAATATTTATTATGGATAAACAGAGCTTATTAAAACAGTATGTGAGCATAGTTCAAAAGGTTGCCAAAATTGAACAACGCCGTGTACCTAATCATATGATTGAGTATGAAGAGTTGGTGAGTATTGGCATTATTGCTGTGCAAGCAATGATAAAAGGAAAAACGGAAGAACAGTTACAAAAATATAATGATGCTTATATGGGTACTGCCGTTAAGTGGGCTATTCGTAATGAACTTCGTCATAGATATAAATGGTATTCTATGAAGCATAAGGCTGACTCAGAAGAAGAAGGCGGAGAAGAAGGTGAAGACGGAAAGGCTAAAGTTAAAGAAGCTGTTTACGAAGCTATTTTATCAATTGATAGTTTAGCTGCAGCAGCGAGTGATAATGATTCACCTTTTGATTTTATAAAAGATCCACATGCTATGCCTGATGAAAATGCTGAAATTGTTGAAATGAGCCGTTTGATTAAAGAAGCTATTGCGAATTTACCTCAAAAAGAACGTACTGTTGTTGAATATAGATTCTATCGTAATATGCAAGCTAAAGATATTGCAACTATGATTGGTTTATCTCCTTCACGGATTACTCGTATTATTCAAGGTGCTTTAGTCCAAATTCGTGAATATTTAAGATCTAAAGGCAGAAATGATTATTAATCTTATGAGAATAATTTGAATGTGCTTTCTACATTGTCTTTTATAATATTTTTTAATGTTTCAATTTCTTGTTTAATTGCATTTCTTTCCGCTTCTACAGCTGCTAATTCAGTATCGTACTTGCTATCTTTTTTATCGATTTGACGCATATCAGCTTCATATTTTGCTTCTGCTTTTCTTAATCCTGCTTCATCTTGAACTTCTTGTACAAATGTTTCTGTAGATACGCTAGTGTTTTCTATTCCCAGTAATTCATTATATTTTGCTTCTGACATATTAATTATTTCTTCATCGGTCATTGTTGCTAATTCAGATGCTTTTGCAGGTTCAAATGTAGTTAAAACAGCATAGCCTGTTTCTAACATATTTCTTAAATATTCATAACTTGATGCTTGAGTATCTTTTACAACGATTACACCTTTTTGTGCCAATGTCCATATTGAAATTGCATTAGATATAGCAGTATCTGTTGTATCCCAATAATATTCATCACCATATACATCTTCTTGAACCCATTTTACTGCCGGTTCTACATATGATGAGAATGTTATATCGTATTTCATTGTGTCATAATTTGTTGTTGGAGTTAATTTTGTTCCGTTAACTATTGCACTATAAATATCATCAGTATCTTTTGCTGAAATCATATCATTTATATTTGCCAAATATTGTTTATCATCAACATTTGTTGTTGAATATTTATTATTAAACCAATCTTTTACATTTTGCATTGTTAAACCAGCTGTTTTACCTTTTTGATTTAAGATATAATAAACTTCTTCAGCCATTGTTTGAACTGCAGGAATTCTATATTCACCTTTTTGAATGTTTTCAAACGGATCCCAAGTTGAACCTGTTGCAGGGATTGTTACTCTGTTATTAGTTGAATTATAAATATCTTGATAATTTGATGTTGTCAATGATATAGAATTTGTTTCAACATCTGCTTTTAAATCATCAATAAAGTTTCCGGTATCCTCTCCTTTAAGATATTTACATACATAATTATTAATATTAGCAATCTTTATATCTGAACCTGTGCTATTGTATAGATTTGCAATATATTGAGTTACTGCATTTTTATCAACTGCATCAGGGTTTCCATCTGCATTTTTAATTAATGCACCATAAATATTGCTGAAGAATCCACCGCTATAATCACTTGTGTTGATTGAAGGAGTATCCACAAGAGTAACAAAAGCTCCGCTAGCGTTTGAGTATGCTGAATTGTCACCTGCGATAGTGTAATCTGATTGTTCTTTGTATGCTACATTTGTAAATGTGAAACCTGAATTCGAACCCCATCCGATTACTAATCCGGTTTGTGTTGTACCTTTCATTTCAACGGTTGTTACGCAATCTTTTACTGTAGTAGCACCTGAATTGTGTCCGATTAAACCACCTGAATAAGGGGCATTTATAGAACCTGTAGCAAAACAATTAATAATGTTTGATGTCCCCTCCCCGTGACCTTCTATTCCACCATAGCACATTCCTGTTGTTGCAGTCATATTTATATCTACACTACAATTTTCTACATTTGTTGTACGACCTGAATTATTTTCGCCAATTATACCACCGCTGTGATTTGTTGCATTTATTTTACCTGTTACAACACAATTTGAAATTGTTCCTCCATCGTGGTGAGCAACAATACCACCTATAGTTGTACCATTAATATTAACATTAGTTAATTTAACATTTTTAATAGTTGTAGTGCCGCTTGTTGATGCAAATAAACCATTTGTAGCAGTTGCACTGCCTTGACCTAAGTTTTGAATTTCATAACCGTTACCATCAAATGTTCCTGCAAAACCTGCAATTCCTGACCAAGTTGTTGAGGATGCATTTATTCCTTTACCTGTCATATCAATATCGCCTGCAAGAATAAATGTATTACCTTGGGTTGCAGAACCAAGTGTTGCCAACTTTTGAAGAGAAGCAACTGTACTAATTTTGTATGTTTTACTTGCTCCTGCTGTTACGGTTGCAGAACTAAGTTCAGTTAAAGAACTTGTGTCTTGTGGGTGTACACTTACGGTCGGATTTTGAAACTCAGTATAGTCGATTGAATCTTCGTTTTCAGAGTTTGGAAGGTAGATATAAGTTGGATTTAAATTATACCCCTTGACGAAAGAAGTTGCTATTGGACTTACAGACTCGACCATATCACTATTTTGATGTCCAATAATAACTTGGCGTACTGACTTGTTTTTGCCAGTAACTTCGTGTACGTAAGCATCCATATCAGGATTCACCGAGGATGTGTCACTTAAATGATAAGCTGCTGCTACAGCAGGTGTTACCATTATTTTCCCATCTTGGGTTTGTAGGAAAAGTTTGAGAGAGGAATTTTCGCCGTTGTATCCGGCAATAACACCGTTTTGAAGCACGTTCATGTTTGCATCTTTAAACACTACACTACCTTCTGTGCTTAGTGTTTTGTACTGGATTTTCTTAGCATCAAGCACACGCAAATAATCGGCATAGGCTTTATCTGACTCATTAGCAAGCTGAAGCTTTTGTGCTTCCAGTCTTTGAGCCCTATACTCTATGTCATGCATC
>CADBUZ010000045.1 GCA_902797985.1 uncultured bacterium | reverse complement strand
CTGTGGAGTTTGTTGATTATTATCAATATCATTTGAAATTTTATCCATAATTTTTTGTGCAAAATTTAGCAGTTCACGATTAAAAAGTTCCTGTTCTCTACCTTTTTCAAACCTCTTTTTATCCCATTCATATTTCTTTTTCCAATAGAACAAAGTTCTACGTGATAGTCCAAGTTTTGCGCCAATCACATCAAGCGGTTGTTTTTCGTAAACATATAAATGCTCTGCCTGTTTTAATTTATCTAATTTTGTCATTTTATACCTCAAAAATTATTCTGTCTAAACTGTATTCATTTCTCTTTGTTAGTCTTTTTACATAAAAATTAGTGTAATTTTTAATCAATCCTTCTGTTTTGCAATATTTCAAAAATTGTTTCAATAATGCCATAGTGTTTTTTAATCGTAACGGTTTAAAATCTCTTTTATAAAAGGCATTATAAATTGTTATTATATCTTCTCTTTCAAACTTTGTTATCTCATATTTTTTTATTATCGGTAAAATATCCAGTTTAAATGCCGCTTTATAAATTCGATTTGTTTTCTTAGAACAAAATCTGGAAACGTAATTATTTATAAAATACTGTACTGCTTTTTCAATACTTATATCGCTTTTATTACAATCATTTTCTATGAAAATATTAAATTGCATTGTCGGTATATTTTCAACATATTTGTACCTTCCCTGTTCAAATACTATTTTATTCCCGTTCAAAAGCAGTTCAAGTTCTGTTTTACAATCACATTCCGCAATCATTTCAATTTCATCACGTGTAAATTCTTTCAAGTGTCGTGCTAATTTTTCTATGTTCATATTATTTGACTTATGACCTCCATATTTATTTCTGCTAAATTATTGTCTTTGGCAAATGTTTCCATTTTGTTTATCAACTGAATAATTTGTCTGAATCTGTTGTATTTTGAGTGAATATACTCAATTGCATCAGGGGCAAATGTAATTTCTAAAAGCTGTCCAATTATTTGAGATAAATCATTTACCCCAAAAGTTTCAAACTTTAAAATTTCTGAGAACCTGTCATATAGGTGCTTATATCTTTCAAGCTTTCTGTGTGTCAAACCCATTCCGATAAAAATTATCGGGCAGCAAGTTTCATCGTGAATATCTCGCAAAGTTTCAATAGATTTATAGTTATTCATCAGGTAATCAATCTCATCAATAAAAATCACATGCGGATTTTGTTTCAAATTTTTTACCACGATATTAAAGTTATCAGAAGTTAGAAATCTCGGTATTTCATCAAGTTCCTTTACCATCTCTTCAAGTAGCCATCTGCCTGTCATAAGATTTGATGCTCTTAAATAAATCCCATCATATTTGCACGCAAGCCATAAAGCCGTTTGAGATTTTCCAAGTCCTGGCTCGCCGTAAACAAGTCCCATTTTAGGAAGATTTTTTGGTTTGTTTATCAAATTTTCAATAAGTCCGATAAAGTTTTTAACATTTTGAGTTTTTACAAAAATCTTATTCATAAAGCAGTTTATACTCCTTTGTGTTTTTGAATTCTGTTATCCAAGAATTATTTGGATCATTTTTTATTAGGTATTCATATTTTTCTGAATTATTTTTGAACAGCATTTGAACCCTTTTTGAATCCGTTTTGAACGGGGGTAAATCATTTTGTATTTCTAACTCTGTTTCAAGTAACTTTATATCTTTAGTCTCTAAATATTTCTTAACCGATTCAACTGTTTTCTTTTTTAGTTGCCGTTGTCTGACAATTTTCTGCTTGTAATCCTCATAGTCTTTGACATCTCCAAGTAATTTTGCCATCGGATGTGTTTCTGTTACTCTTTCTGCCGTACATAAATATTCGCCTTTTGGAGTGTAAACTTTAATACTAGTGAGGTCAAAAAGATTATATTTAATTAAAACTTTGCTTTTGAATCCGTACAATCTTTCATCAAAATAATCGCAATTCAAGAATCTGATTCCGTTTCTTTGAATTGTTTTTACTTCAGTTGCAAGCATTAAATCGTCAAGCGCATTAATATCAATATTTTGCCTTTTTCTTTCCGATAAAACTTCGGCTATTGTTTTATCCGGAGCATTGTGACAAGGTTGAGAGTTCTTAAAACTCAACCACATATCAATCATTTTTATTGTTTCTTCTATGGTCGGAATATATTCGTTGTGCCAAGATTTGTGTAGTTTTTCATTTCGCATCATATATGCAGGTTTATTAGCTATGCTGCTTCCGATATAACTGGGAAGTAATTTTTCAAACCCTTCCTGAAATTCTTTGAAAAATCGTTCTATTACTTTGGCTCTGGCATTATATGGTCGAGCAAAAACTGTTTCTATACCTAGTTTTGAATATAATCCTTGAAATCCTAATTCAGTAAATCCTTTATCGTCAGTAAAATATTTTGCTCTGAATGCTCTGCCGTTATCCTGATAAACAATTTTAGGTATCATATCAAGATTGATTATTGAATTACGCAGAGCACTTGCTATACACTGCGTATTTTCTTCAAGCATAATTTCGTAGCCGACTAATGCTGTAGATTTCCAATCCAAGAAACCGACTAAAGTTGCTCGGCAGGGTTTGCCTGTAAACGGATTAATTACCTGAAATGCTAATTTATGTCCGTCTGCAACAAGAATATCTCCGACTTCAAGCAAACTTGCATCACGTTTTATATATGGTTCGACTTTATCTGATAATGCTTTTTCTCCGTCACGAGCCAGAATCCATTTGTCGTAATTATTATCCTTAAACCATTTTGCATAACGCCTAAAAGTGATATCTGCCGGAATAAAATTCTGACCTTGTTCTTTTAATTTGTATTTAGTTAGTGCTATTGCTTTTCCTATAGACAATCTATTCGGATGCAAAAGCAAACCCATAAATATTTTTATTTCTTCATCATTGAGAACTGTTCGGTATTCCCGAACAGTTGAATATTTATACTGAGGCAAAAGTTTTATATAATCTTCTGTTCCGTTTAACATCGAGTACCAACGGTGTAAACTACCACGGGAGATTTTACCTAAAATCTCAAAGAGATGGGAATTTGACGTATTATGCAATTTAACAAAATCATAATCTGCTTGAAGTTTATTTTGAGATTTCTTTCTGAATTCAAGCCATTGATGAACTATATCTAATCTTGCGAGTGCTATTTTTTTACATTTTGTCATAGTTGTAAATCCTTACACACACATTCATCACTCACCTTTCGGAATAAGTCAAGTCCTGTATCTCAATCTTAGAGATGTTTTGACACATATCAAATTAAAAGATAAATTATTTTTGCACTTTATTGCACTTATTTGCACTCGCTAAAAATCAAATACCGAGCGAGATAGACCCTGAAACAAGTTCAGGGTGACAAGTTTTTAGTGCAAAAATAGTGCAAAATTTGTGACAAAAGTGCAAGAATAGTCCGACAAATCTCTACACTATAAACCAGCCTTAAACTCCCAATAACACGGCGTCATAGCCAATATAAACGCATCCAAACTGTCCTGAAAGGTTATATCTGGCAAGCAAAGTATCCTAGTGATGAGCGTATGGAGATTTGCATTAAAAAAGAGATAATCTTTCGATTATCTCTTTAAAATTGCTCCAGGCCAGACTTGAACTGGCACCGAGGGTGAACCCCGATTGGATTTTAAGTCCAACGCGTCTACCGATTCCGCCACTAGAGCATACGGTTTTTATTTAATTTTCATTCTAGCGTCAACGATACTTAATCGTTTGTTCGGCAGAGTGCCACTAGAGCATACGGTTTTTATTTAATTTTCATTCTAGCGTCTACCTCCCCTCTCACAAACGATACTCAATCATTTGTTCGGCAGAGTGCCACTAGAGCATACGGTTTTATTTGATTTTCATGCTAGCGTCTACCTCCCCTCTCACAAATGATACTTAATCATTTGTTCGGCAGAGTGCCACTAGAGCATACGGTTTTATTTAATTTTCATCCTAGCGTCTACCTCCCCTCTCACAAACGATACTTAATCGTTTGTTCGGCAGAGTGCCACTAGAGCATACGGTTCTTATTTGATTTTCAACATAACAATAATATTACAGACATAAAAAAATGTCTAGTATTATTTTATTATATGAATTTCTCATATACTTGATGATGAAATCTTATTTTGCTAAAATACGAACTATAATATCATAACAGAGGTTTTTATGTCACAACAATTATCATTCAATCCGCAAGAAACTTGTATAAATAATATAAATGGCAGATTTTTAGTTATTGCAGGTCCTGGAACGGGAAAAACTTATACAGTTACTCAAAGAATTAAAAACATGGTTGAAAACCATAATATTATTCCAGATAAAATATTGTGTCTAACCTTTTCTGATACAGCTGCTAAAGAAATGAGACGACGTGTTGGTGAAAATTACAACGTTAATATTTTCACATATCATGGATTTTGTCTTGATATTATGGAAGAATACAAAGATGAGTTTAATCTTGAAAACCCTAAAATAATTACTGATTCTTATAAACGTTCTTTAATTAATGAATGTATAGACGAAATTAAACCCATAGCCTACAATAATGAAAAAAATAATCCTTACCAATATACAAGAGATATCTTAGAAGGAATTGAAGAAATTAAGAAAAATAGGATTTTTAACAAAGAAACATATTTTTCTAATCTAAAAAATAATCCCATTTGGTATTCGCATTTGAATGAACTCAACAAAATGCAAGAGAATAAACCAACCTCTTCACGACAAAAAGAAATTAAAGCTCTCGAAGCTAATATCCGTAAAATGGAAGAATTATGGGATTTTTACGAGTTATACACAAAAAAAATGTCTGAATTAAACTATATTGATTTTCACGACATGATTAATATGGTACTTGAAAAATTTGAAAATGATTCGTCGGATTTATTAAAACTTGTATCTGAAAAATATGATTATGTAATAGTTGATGAATATCAAGACACAAACACCGCCCAAAATGAAATTGTTTTTCAATTGGGGAAATATTGCCCTAACATATTTGTTGTTGGAGATGATGACCAAATTATATACACTTTTCAAGGAGCACACTTAGATACTGTAGAAAAATTTTTAAATAACTTTAAAACAGATGACCCAATTAAAAAAGTATCTGTTATCTGCTTTGATAAAAATTGGCGTTCTACCCAAAATATCTTAGATGTTTCACAAAAGCTTGCAAATCTACAAGATGATTTCTGCGAATATATGTCCTCTAAATCCACATTATCAGCTAAAGAAAAAGATATGTACAAAGATAACAAAGTCAATCTAAGACTTTGTTCAAAACCCAGTTTTAAAGAATACGGAATATCTAAGAAACTAATTTCATCTAATCCTGATTTATCCGATTTGAACAAACCCGTGGAATTTCATCAGTTTGAATCTTCAAATGAAGAAAGAGATTACATAGTTCAAAAAATTATTAACATAAAAAATTCATCAGACTTTAAAAGTAAACTATCTGAAATTGCTATTCTGACCAGAACTAATAACGAACTTAAAGAATATGAAACGTACCTCAAAGCCAACGGTGTACCTGTAGAAATAACAGGCGGAAAAAATATTTTTGAAATCAATTCAGTCAATGTTTTGATTACATATATGCAATTTTTGATTAATCCTGAGTTGTATTCAGACAAACTATTATCATTCTTATTATTAAGACCGTTTCATATTGATCCAAGAGATTATAAAACCATTTGTCAATATAAGTCTTCGTATTCTTCTTTATTAGATAATATAAAAAATTTAATCAGCAAAGGAATTTCCGAAAACGATTTAAAAGATAAACTCAATAATGTTATTTCAAACACATACAAAAATACCGTTATTTATGACGTAGAACGTGCAATTAAAAATGAAAAATACGTTATTTATAACAAACAAAAATTAGAAAAATTTATAGAAACATATAAACATTTACAAAAGTATATTGCAGGCGTAAATTACAAAAATTCTATACTTGAAATAGGTAAAATGACAGGGATTTTTTCTTACTATTTCAATGAAAACATAAACAAAGTAGAAAATATTAGAGGGATAACCAAACTTATAGAAGAAGCTGACAGTTATTTTGAAGTAAACAAAAATCAAGGAAACAGCTTCACACTATTTGTCGAATATCTTACAAAAATAATGGAAAGCGGAATAGAAGTCAGACTGGACAAAGAAGACGAACCTATGGATGCTGTTCAACTTTCAACATATCATTCTTCCAAAGGTAGAGAATTTGAGTATGTATTTATGCCATCTCTAATAAGAGCAAAATGGGAAAGCAGCAGCTCAAGCTATAAAGATACTATACCGCTTGCATCTGATAAAAATGATACCTATGAAACAATTATAGAAAAGAATAATCAAGCAAAATTTTTAGACAATATTAAATTATTATATGTTGGCATGACAAGAGCTAAACATTCTCTAATGCTATCTTATGCAAAAACCGACTCCGCAGGAAAACTGAGCTGGTTCATTAATCAATTAGTAAATAACGAAGAACTAAAAATAAATAAAACACTTATAGAAGCCGAAAACGAACAATTTGATATAGACTACCAAAACCCAAAATATGATTACGATTATACACAAGAGTTTAAAGATTATGTCAAATTAAATACTCCAAAGAAATTTTCTGCCAGTAGTTTAATTCTTTATAAAGATTGTCCAAAACAATATTTTTATAAATATATCTTAGGACTAAAATCCGAGTCAGGTAACAAGGATAATACAATCTTGGGAACATCTGTTCATAAGGCTTTTGAATACACGATTAAATATGTGCTTTCTGAAAAAAAATATCCTTCTTATGATGAAGTTTACAATGTATTTGAAGAAAGTATTAATAACTTAGCACCATCTTTACCTGAGAACTTAAAACAATGTGGAAAAGAAAAAATATTTGCAGAAAATAAATACTATGACAAATTTATATCAATGGTAAAGCCCGAAGAAATTGACTATAGTACAAATGATGAAATAAATAATATTCCAAACGGAAAATATAAAATATACGCAGAATATCCTCTCAATTATGAATTAGAAATTCCTAAAGAATGGGGATTGAAATTAGACAACTTTGATAAAATTATATTAAATGGGTTTATTGACAGACTTGATAAAAATCCTGACGGAACATATTCTATATATGACTATAAAACAAGAGAAATCTGTTACAACATTCCGCCAAGTGATAATTATTTTTATCAAATGGTATTTTACAAATATCTGTTTGAACTTCAAAACCCTGATACATCCGTAAAACGTGCTTGTTTCCTGCTTCCTATCGAGAAAAATAATAATCACGAAATTAATATTCAAGATAAAAAAGATTTTGAAAAATTATATGAACAAAAAATTTATGAATTATTAGGTTATATAGAAAAAATACTCAAACAAGAATTTGATGTACCGGATAAACCAAATTGCCAGTATTGTGATTATAAACAATTCTGCAATACTAAAACAATATAATTCTAAATCATTAGTTTTTTTAAAATAAATAATCCTTTAGAGTGATAAAAACTACAAAATAAAAGTTTAATATGAAAGTGTAAGTTAGTTACATCTGAGTGTTAATTTAAGATTGCAAAACAGAAATGTTTATCGGACTTGAGGAGTGGCTAGCTTACTCTTTTTTTATCCTTTTATTTTGCTAAAATCTGCAACTAATTCATAATATCCTTTTAACAAGGTTAATAAGCCGATTCTGTTATTCTTAATATTTTCATCTTTATCCATAACTAAAACTTTTTCAAAGAATGCGTCAATCTTTGAATTTAAACCTACCAATTGTTTCAAATATTCAGAATAATTATCGGTTTGTTCTATTGATTTAATAGCAGAATAAAGGAATTTTTCTTCATCATATTGGAACAAATCTTCATCAATAATGCTAAATGAATTATCTTTAAGAATACGAATAACTCTATTTGCATTCTCAACAGTCATTGGACTGTCAAATTCCGAAATAGCTTGAACACGTTTAATATAATTTGAAAGATTTTCCAGTGGATTAGCTATCAAACAAGCTTCCAAAACATCCTTCTTATATGTTTCAGCTAAGAATATTGTTAATCTTTGAACAATAAATTCTGCTACATCTTTTTCACAATCAGCTTGAACAGGTAAATATTCAAGAGCAGATTTGATAAGATTAGAAATGTTTATAGACAAATCATTTTCAATAATTGTTTTAATAATACCTAAAGCGGCACGTCTAACACCCAATGGATCAGAAGAACCGGTAGGTTTTTTACCGGAAGCAAATACTGCACAAATATTATCTATTTTGTCGGCAATACCAACAAGTTGTCCTTCTATTCCTTTCGCAAGTTCACTATCAGCATTCAGTGGGAAATAGTGTTCTTTTATCCCTTGAACAACGGCTTCATTTTCACCTGAAATTTTTGCATAATCAGAACCAATAAACCCTTGCAATTCAGTAAACTCAAATACTAAATTAGTCGCAAGGTCAGCCTTACACAAATACGCTGTTCTGATAACATTTTCATCGTTTACACCAACTTCTTCTGAAAGTTGTTTTGATAACTTGATTAATCTTTGAGTTTTATCATATACAGAACCCATTCCTTTTTGGAAAGTCATACCTTTCAAGTTTTCTACATATTCTTCCAATTTTTTCTTTGTATCATTTTTCACAAAGAACACTGCATCATCAAGTCTTGCTTTGATAACTCTAAGGTTTCCTGCTTTGATATTTTCAAAATCATCACCAATATAATTTGCTATAGTAATAAAATTATTAGTCAATTTTCCGTCTTTAAATAGTGCAAAATATCTTTGATGAGATTCCATAACAGTAATTGTAACTTCATCAGGAATATTCAAATATTCTTCATCAAAATTACATATAACGGCCACAGGCCATTCGCATATATTTGTAACTTCTTCTAACAAATCATCAGAAATACGAGTAGTTGCACCAATTTCGGAAGCTTTAGCATTTGCAACTTCAACGATTTTTGCTCTTCTTTCTTTTTGGTCTGCAATAACAAAACCTTCTTTTAATTTATCCTTATATTCATCAGGATGATTAATTTCGATTTGTTTTTCATAAGAACGATGTCCTCTTGATAATTTAGAAGATTCTATATCTAATATTTTTACCTTTAATTCGTCATTATTATAAACAGAAACAATCCAACGAATAGGTCTTGAGAATTTTTCTTCGTGTGTTGACCAACGCATGAAGTGTGAGCCTTGTAATTTCATAATAAGATTAGGAATGCTTTCAGCAAGTAAATCTTTAGTTGATTTACCTTTAACCTCAACTTTAGCCATGACGTAATCATCTTCTACATACAAGTCTTCAGGATTAAGACCGTTTTTCTTAGCGAAACCTTCACCCGCTTTTGAAAGATTTCCATTTTCATCATATGCAATTTTTTTAATCGGACCTTTGAAAATCTTAGTAGAATCAGGTTGTGAATCTGCTATATTATCAATAATAACTGCCAATCTTCTTGGAGTCGTTAAAACTTCAATATTATTATATGATATTTGATTAGCTTCTAAAAA
The DNA here is from genome assembly GCA_902797985.1 of uncultured bacterium. Lineage (GTDB taxonomy): Bacteria > Cyanobacteriota > Vampirovibrionia > Gastranaerophilales > Gastranaerophilaceae > UBA2883. The sequence continues at coordinate 462 of CADBUZ010000045.1, read as the reverse complement.
CTTCTCAAAACTTGTTTTTAACTGTGCTTCAGCTGATGTAATAAACTTGTATGGTAATTCTTCTACGCCAATTTCTAATAAATATTTACTCATTCTTAACCTCATTTTTTCTAGAATTATTATAATACAAACAGGAATTTGAACAAAAGGTTTATTATATAGCGCCTAAGTGAGCAAGTTATTTTATTAAACGGAAAGTTATTTATTGAAGAGATTAAGTGAATTGATTAATTGTTTAAAAATTTTTAAATTCCCCTGTTATAATAAGGATTTGGACATGTTTGTAACAAAATGTAAAGAATGATATTAAAATCCTAAAGTTTTGAGAAAGTGTGCCATCATGCATGGAGTATCGCAAGGGACGATTATATGTATTTTGTTATGAGGGAAATACAAATCGAACAAGCGGTAAGAGTACAAAGGAATAACGACATAAGATTAGGGATGTCGTACAAGGAACGA
>CADBUZ010000044.1:1231-8025 GCA_902797985.1 uncultured bacterium | reverse complement strand
TATTTATAGTTTTTTATTTCTAAGGTCAGGACATATGAAAATAAGAGCTTTTAGGGAGACTTCCAAAATTGTTAGGTTTTACTCATTGAAGCTCACTGTCTTGGATTTTCTTTGTGCTCGAAACTGTCATTCATGTGGCTTTCGCCAGCATTCATTTCGTTTCTCGCTTACCGGACTTTGTCCGTCCGAAAATCCGCTGTTTGAAAGATTTTACTAACATTAAAAACATCTGTAAAATCGTGAGTTTGAGCTGTTGTGAAGGCGGAAAGGCAGCGATTATTTTTATATGCCCTGACCTTTCTAAAACAGAACTATTATATTTTATATTCCAATAATATTTATTATGTATAAACTTGTTTTATATTAGTTAAAAATTTCTACTGTAATATATTATATAGCGTCAAATCATAAAATATTAATTGATAACTTTTATATATTTTTCCTTTGCGATATAATGAAGAAAATTAGAGAAGAGGAAAGACATATGCTAGATATTAAACTTATTAGAGAAAATCCTGAAAAAATAAACGAATTATTAAAAAGAAGAAATCCTGAATTATCAATTGATGAAGTAATAAAAATCGATGAAGAAAGAAGAAAAATTCAAACTGAAGCTGATGAATTGAGAGCAAAAAGAAAAAATGAATCTCAAAAAATTGGTATGATGAAGAAAAATGGCGAAAATACTGATAAAATTCAAGCAGAAGTTCGTGAATTAGGGGATAAAATAAAAGAATTAGAAGAAAAACAAACAGAATTAGATGCAAAACAAAGAGATGTATTGTTGCATATACCGAATATTCCTGATGAAACAACCCCAATAGGTCCAACAGAAGATTATAATGTTGAAGTAGCTCGTCACGGAGAGCCAACAAAATTTGGTTTTGAACCAAAAGCTCATTGGGATATTTGTGAAGAAAAAGGAATTGTAGATTTTGAAAGAGGTGTTAAATTATCTCAATCAAGATTTACATTATATAGAGGTAAAGGCGCTAGACTGGAAAGAGCAATTATCAACTTTTTCTTAGATCAGCATACGGAAAATGAAGGTTATGAAGAAATGCTTCCTCCGTTTATGGCAAATGCTGCTACTATGACCGGAACAGGTCAGTTGCCAAAATTCGCAGAAGACATGTATAAATGTGTAGATGAGGACTTGTATTTAATTCCAACAGCAGAAGTTCCTGTTACGAATGTTTATTCAAATGAAATTTTATCAGAAAGTGATTTGCCTAAGTATATGACAGCATATACTCCTTGCTTTAGAAGAGAAGCCGGTTCTGCAGGTAAAGATACAAGGGGGTTAATTAGAGTTCACCAATTCAACAAGGTTGAGATGGTAAAATTAACCACTCCTGAAAGCAGTCCAGAAGAACATGAAAAGCTTACAAAAGATGGTGAAAGAATGCTTGAACTGTTAGGCTTACCTTATAGAAGAGTTGCTCTTTGTACATCCGATATTGGGTTTTCGGCAAACAAGTGTTATGATTTAGAAGTTTGGATGCCTTCTTACAATAATTATAAAGAGATTTCAAGTTGTTCGAATTATGGTGATTATCAAGCAAGACGAGCAAATATAAGATACCGTGATAAGGATGGTAAGGTTAGATTTGTTCATACAATCAATGGTTCAGGGCTTGCTGTTGGCCGTACATTTGCAGCTATATTAGAAAACTTCCAGCAAGCAGACGGTACGGTTGTAATTCCTGAAGTATTGAGAAAATATACCGGATTTGATGTTATTTAAAATAAAAATAATTTATAAAAAAATAGAGGTATAATTTATACCTCTATTTTTTTACTATTAAACAATATTTGTTTATTCATCAGCTTCATCAGAAGCATCTTCAGTTGTATCGACAACGAGATCATCTTCATCTAAAGCTTGTTGATTCATTTCTTCTTCAATTTCAGCTTGAAGTTCGTCTTGTTCTTCTAATTCGTCAACTTCTTCAACTTCAGCAGGTTCTTCATAGTTTTTGATGTTTTCTGCTTCAGCTTGTTCCATTTGAGAAACACTCTTGATATCAATTTTCCATTGAGTTAGTTTATGAGCTAATCTAACGTTTTGACCGTCACGGCCGATTGCTAATGATAATTGATCATCAGGTACAACAACCATTGCTTCATGAGCTTCGTCATCATCTGCCATTATATCAACAGAAACAACTCTTGCAGGCGCAATAGCGTTTACAATATATTCAACAGGATCAGGTGACCAGCGAACGATATCAATTTTTTCATTTTTCAATTCGCCAACAATTGTCTGTATACGGCTACCTCTTGGTCCGATACAAGCCCCTACGCTATCAACTTCTTCGTCATTTGACCATACAGCTAATTTTGTTCTGTATCCTGCCTCACGAGCAATTGATTTGATTTCAACAATTCCGTCTTCAATTTCAGGAACTTCTAATTCAAATAACTCTCTAACGATTTCTGCGTGTGCGTGAGATACAATTACCTGTGGTAATCTGTTTGTTTCTTTTACATTAAGAACAAATACTCTGATTCTGTTTCCTGCTTTATAGTATTCTCCGGGGATTTGTTCTCTTTGTGGCATTATTGCATCTGTTTTACCAATGTTTACAATAACGTTTCTGCCTTCAACTCTTTGAATAATCCCTGTTGTAAGAGTACCTTTTTTATCTAAAAATTCATTTAAGATATTATTTCTTTCAGCATCTCTAATTCTTTGTGTAAGAACTTGTTTAGCTGTTTGCGCTGCAATTCTGCCGAATTGTTCAGGAGTAACTTCGATTTTAACTTCGTCATCTACTTCAACTTCATCATCAATTTCTTTCGCATCTTCTAATGAAATTTGAGTATCTTCGTCTTCAACATCTGTAACAACGACTTTTGTTCTAAAAATACCGATTTCGCTGGTTTCGTCAACTAAAATAGCCTCGATATTTGTCGCTTCTTTAATTCTAAGGTGGCGTTTATATGCAGCAACCATAGAATCTTTTAACGCTTCAATGATATCATCTTTTGATATTCCGCGTTCTCTTTCAAGCTCTTCGCAAGCTTCGTATAATCCAGTTACCTTAATCATTATATTATCCTTTCTCTTGAAGTTGCCAGTACACTAGCATATTGTTTTTACTTATTAATCAACATAGAGTTTTGCTGATTGTATATTTTCTTTTGGAATCTGAAGTTCTATTCCATCTTCAAATCTAAAAAAAGTTAGTCCGGTATTTGTATTCCAATCTATTATTTCACCTTTAAAAATTCTTTCCGTTTCATTTTCCAGAGGTTGTTTTAACTTTATACTTACTCGTTTCCCTTTAAAAATTTCAAACTCTTTTTCGGATTTAAATTTTCTTTCTAATCCTGGAGAAGAAACTTCAAGATAATATTTTACAGGAATTATTTCATCCAAGAAATCGTTTAAACTTCTTGTTACGTTTTCACAATCATCGAGGGTAATTCCTCTTTTGTGAGAATATAGAAAAATCCTTAAGAACCATCTGTGATTTTCTTTGGAAAAATCAATTTCTATAGGAATTAAATCATATCTCATTGCTGTATTTTCAATAAGTGGAGTGATTTTTTCTATAATTTCGTGTCTGTTTATTTCTTGTTTCATTTTGCTTCTCTTTAAACTTCAACAGTAAACAGTTACCCCTGACTAAAAAAGAACGGAATAATCCGTTCTTTTTGTGAAACCTTTCACACAATCATTTTACAAGAAATCCTCTGTTTTGTAAAGTATTAATTTAGTGATAATTTATAAATTTCATTTTTATTATAATCGTACAGAGCAGATAAAATTGTTGATATTTCTTTAGATTTAAATCCTTTATTTTTTAGTTTATTAATTTTGTCTGTAACATCACTTGTTTCTTTTTCTGTTGAGGAATATAACATACATACAATTTCCCCTTTTATTCCTTCTTCAAAATGTTTAAGTATACTTTCAATATCATCAACGAGGACTTCTTCATACAGTTTGGATAATTCTCTCCCAATAGCAACAGTTATATTACCTCTAATTGATTTTATAAAATCCAAAGTATCCAAAATTCTGTTTGGAGATTCATAAAAAATCAAATTTATTTTTTTATAATCCAAAATTAGGTTAGTTGCTAATTTTTTAGTTTTAGGAAAGAAACCAACGAAGGTAAATTCTTCGTTATCTCTTGGGATTTGAGATAAGAATGTTGAAACGGCACAGGCCCCAGGAAGAGAAGTAACCTTTATATGATTATCTTTAAGTTCTTTAAGTAAAACACTTCCAGGATCGCAAATCATTGGCGTTCCTGCATCGGACACCAATGCTATTTTTTTGCCGGCTTCAAGTTTAGATAGAATGTCTGTAACCATACTTTTTTCATTGTATTTATGATACGAAATAGTTTTTGTATGTATATTATAGTGATTAAGTATATTTTGAGTTGTTCTTGTATCTTCACATGCGATAATATCTACCTCTTTAAGCACCTCAATCGCTCTAAGCGTAATGTCGCTCATGTTGCCAATAGGTGTAGGTACTATGTAAAATTGAAACTCTCTTTGCATAATCTCTCCAAAAATTGAAAAATATCCCTCTCAAAGAAAGAGAGGGATATTTACATTTTAACTATTTTGTTTTGTTTTCCTCTGTTGTTGTTAACCAATCATAAGTTACACCCCAACCATTCAAGCCATTATTTATTTTGTATTTAGCTAAATCTTTTTGACGTTCTTTAATCAGTTTTTCTTGTTCTTTGTTAAATTTAGCCAATTTCTTCTTGTTTTTAGTAAGTTTTGTCATAACAGGTTCAGCAGCTGCTAAGAAAATTCTATATTCTTGACAGTTGTAACCTGCTTTAACCTTGCTTGGGTATGCATAACTTAAATATTTGAATGAAACCATTGCTCTATCAAAATTATTTGGTCTTGATTTTAAGATATCAAGAGTTGAACCGGGTTGTTTTGTAACCCAAACAATCAATGCAAGAGGATTGTATCTTGCTGCTATCATTAAATTAACACCTGTTATATCAGCTTCTTCTTCCTCTTTTTGAGAGATTTTTGAAGTGACGAAGCTACTATTCATTGCATTTGTAATTGTATTATTTGTATCCGTTCCTGTACCGAGTATTAAATTACGCATTTTAGCCTTATCTGTATGGCAGCATATTATGTGTCCAAGTTCGTTAGCAATCACAGCGGCAACTTCGTTATCGTTACCCGTATATTTTAAATCTTCTTCGCTAATATTTATAATATTTGTTTTTACAGTTTCTGAGTTGTCTGCAATCCCTTCAACAACTTTGAATGTAAGTTTTGCTGTAATAGAATTTTTTGTCAACAGTTGTTGACCTACTGTTGTGACTCTGTTTTTTGCAACCCATGTTGTTGCCGCATTTACTTGCAATGTTATTGTAATCATTGCTAATAAAGAAATAAGTATCTTTTTCATAAAAAACTCCTTATATGTATTTCTTTTTTCTTTGATAAAATATTATATCAAAATAATCGTATTGTAAAATAAAAAACTCGATTAACAATCGAGTTTTTTATTTTTATAAAAATTATCTTTATTGTTGTATTTTTGCATTTATTTCACCATTTTTCATAGAAAAATGGTTTGCAACACTTAACAAAGTTAGTCCTGCGCTAACTGCTAAAGCACCTTGCATCTTTTGACGTCCGGATGTTTTTGATAATTTGTCCAGAATATTTATTGATTTGTTTAAACCAAACTTTTCAGGAATTTTTTTTGTCATGTTTTTTATCGTTTTGTTGAAACTTGTATTCCAAGCATAGCTTTTTCCCTTAGAGAATTTATCAATAACTTTATATCCGACGGTATAACCTAGTAAAACAGATGTTTCTGCTCCAAATTTTTCTTTTTTATTAAGAGATTTTTCTTTTTTTAAACATTCTATATAGTTATTTCCTATTTTTGATTGAGCCTTTCCAAATGAGGCTGATGAATTTAGAGCTGTCAACATGTTTGTATCCTTTCTTAATTACCGTTTAATAATATAAAATATGTAATTAAATCTTTTGCTGAAAAGAGAGTATATATTACAAATTTGTAACAAAATTTGTTCAATAAATTCTAAATATATAAAAATAACAACCAAAACACTTGATTTTAAATTTTTAGCATTAGATAATTAAGTTGTAGACAATCTAAGATATTGTATCGCGGGTTACTCTGCCGAACAAAACGATTAAGTATCGTTTTGTGAGAGGTAAGTCTGGGAACCAGATTGCTGAGTAATCAGTGAAATCTAAATAAAGTGTCGCGGGTTACTCTGCCGAACAAAACGATTAAGTATCGTTTTGTGAGAGGTAAGTCTGGGAACCAGACTGCTGAGTAATTAGTGAAATCTAAATAAAGTGTCGCGGGTTGGAGCAGTCTGGTAGCTCGTCGGGCTCATAACCCGAAGGTCGTTGGTTCAAATCCAGCACCCGCAACCATTTAAAGAAGAAAAAGGTTCTAGTTTTTACTAGAACCTTTTTCTTTCTATATAAGAGTATCTAAATTTACACCATCGAAATCGCTTTTATAATTTGACTTTAAGTTTAAGAAAATGTATCAGATGAAATGATAAATATAATTGTTGGGAAACCCCAACCTTGCTCCCCCTTGGAGAGGGAATTTGAGCCAAGTCCATAGAAAGTTGATTTTGGGAATTTTGGAAAGATAAATAATTAAAAAAGGTGGGAACATTTCATTTTTCCCACCCTACATAACTTTTTCTATCGGTCGCATCCGCCACACAAAATTCAATTTGTTTTGCATATTGTGATTGCCGTCTTTTAGCCAATTCTATCATTTTTTTGCTGTAATC
>CADBUZ010000044.1:0-1079 GCA_902797985.1 uncultured bacterium | reverse complement strand
ATTGTGCGTTCTCCTCCCAGATTTTTTTACTTTCCTCTGTTCCCATGTTCTCTCCCACTCCCAAAATTTGCTTTTTTGCTTCCATTAAATCTTCCTTACTATATTCCATTGTTACCCTCCATAACTTCTGATTGTTGTCGTCTTGACTATTATGTATCTTTTCTTTCCAAAATGGTATAGGCTTTTATTTTTGTAATGCTGCAAAACTTTTCTTCTGTAAGGTATTCAAAGGATATTTCCCTTTGCCGCCGCTTGCATTAAGCCGCCGCTATTGGAAAGCCAAAAGCAGCGGCTTTTTTTACTCGGTATTACCGAAAAGTATAGAAAGCAGGATATGTCATCATTTGTCATTTCTTCTCAATGTAATAACTGCATGGCATATCAAGCCAAATACAAGAGAAAAACAGCCACCGCCAAATAGTGATGCTCCCCACCCTGCACCTGACATTGTCATAAAACCGCCAACAAAGAAAATACCAATGCCAAGAAATATACCAACACCATAAAAAAGTCCAATTGCCATATCGTACTTATTAAATTGTCGTTTCTCCTTTTTTTCATATGTTTCCATCTTTGTTATTACCTCCTTCGCAAAATCGTCCATGTTGACTCCAAAAAGAAAGCAAATTTTTTTCAACATATTTAAATCGGGTTCATTAACATCTCTCTCCCAATTCGATAGTGCCTGCCGGGTAACATTCAATTCCCCGGCTAGTTCTTCCTGTGTCATTCCCAATTGTGTTCGCAGATGACGTATTTGCTTTCCTGTTGTAATATTCGTCTGTTCCTGGTTCAAAATAGTTTCTCCTCTCTGATACTGATTTTATCAATGATATTTCGCAATAGCCAGCAATGAACGCTTGCATTGCGCAAGACGTTACATTATCTTCTGAAACATATAGCGCACCTTGTCCAGGCGGCTGTTTGGACGGCGGGGCTGGATGACTGGCTTGCCGACAGCGGCCTGATACCCTTTCAGTTCTGTAAGGCATACGCTCTGCCCGTTGGTGTAAAAGGCCAGATCAGTACGGTATGCCTGTATACAGCGGGCGGGAATCTCGCCAGTAAAGACAACTTCA
>CADBUZ010000043.1 GCA_902797985.1 uncultured bacterium | reverse complement strand
AAGATGAGATCTCTCATAGCATAAGCTAGTAAGTCCCGTTGCAGATTACGACGTTGATAGGTCCGAGATGTAAGAATGGCAACATTTTCAGTCGACGGATACTAATAGGACGAGGGCTTTTCCTAAATTGCGGAAGCCGGTGTGAAGTCACGGGTTACGTTTGCGAAGGCAAATGCAAGCAGGTGACGGAACATTACGATAGCACCGTTTCAAATCTTTGATTTGACAGGTGCTGATAGGCTGAAACAACAAAGGTGATTGCGTTTGCTTATATTACTTGTGCAACTTTCAGCGTATTGCTGCGGAAGCAGGAGCGTTGACGAAGTCAAAAGCTCATTTCCGCATGCTGTTCGGTTTTAGCCGACAGCCAAAAAAGAATCGCTGGTGACAAATCGTGAGGAAAACTCTCCCGTTCCCATCCCGAACACGGTCGAAAAGACTCATTGAGGCGAAAATACTCGGCGGGCCACTGCCCGGGAAGATAGCTAGTTGCCAGCACTATATTTAAAGAAAAAAGAGGATTAAGACGGATGTCTAATCCTCTTTTTTTATTAAAAAATTATTATTGTCAGGCAGTGCCTGACCTACTTATTTAGTCGTTCACATTAATCAATAGCAAAAAAACTTTTTTTTGTGCTTTTAAATGATGTGTTATAAGATAAAGGAAAAATTTATATGATAACTCAATCATCAAATTTAGTGCCAAATAATAATAGACTAACATTTAAATCAAGATTAAACCCTATAAAACCATTTATCCAAAATACTAAAACGGGAGAATTAAAAATATCGGAAATAAATTATGATACTGATATTACACCTGAATTTATAGATAAAATAACTGATTTCTTTTGTGAAAACTTTTCAAAATATACCACTGATAATTTTTGGTTAAGATACAGAAAAGGTAGTGCTGAACAAAAAAAACAACACACTCAAATATTTAACAAATATTATACAAATATATTTAAGAATGAAGAAAATAATCAAGATTTAACTATGCTAATTGCAAAAGATAAGGATGGTAAAATGCAAGGTGCGTGTTTGTCCTATGGATGTGATGAAATTCCTGCTAGTAAAAGCAATGTTTTATACATTGATTCTGTTGCAACTAATGATGAATACAAAAACTGTGGAGTTGCAAAAGTAATGATGGAAAAAACTTTAAATGTCAATAAAAAACGATTTACAGATGTTTTCTTAACAAGTGCAAATATGGCAAATAAATTCTATGAAAAACTTGGTTTTAAACAATTTAACGCAGCAGACAATGAACAAAAAACTATTTTGGATTATATAGCAAAGCACAGACGTGATTACCCTGAACATATTATGCCATACTCAAAACCTTTACAAGAGGATAAACCAAGATGGTTTACAAATAGTGCAAAAGCTATAAAGGAGTTGCCTGATAATTATTAACAATGTAGATAGTTCTCTTGATTATTACAACAAGTATTAGTGTGTAGGTCGGCTTTACTAAGCCGACCTACTACTTATTTTTATTTAACCGAATAGTTAGTAGGTCAGGCACTGCCTGACAATCTGCTCAAAATCAAATATAAAAATTATTCAATATTCATATTTTTGATATTGTATTTGTCTTCAAAATTACACCAGTCAATATCATAATATCCGTTTTTTACAAACTTTTTGAAGGATGAATATTCCCAGTCTTTTGGTGTGATATTATGGTGTTTCATAGAGTTGTAATGTATGTAATCAATGTGTTTGTATAAATCATTTTCATCTCTTATTGTGTGTTCCCAATATCTTCTTTGCCAAATATTTGATTCCCTATTATTATTTATAGAATGTTTTATATTTGAAAGTTTTGTAAATTTACTTTTTATAGAACCAATTATTTTTGGATATTCTTCTATATTTTCTGGTTTAATTATCATGTGAAAATGGTCGGGATTTATTATGATTGCAATAATGTCAAATGAATAATTTTGTTTTGTTAATGTAAAAGATTTGCGAAGATAATCTATATTTTCAATTAATATATTATTTCTGTTTCTTGTTACGACAGTAATAAATACTAAGGCATTAGGAATAAACAATCTTTTGTAGTTCATTGTTTAATAATATAATATAATGTCGGCTTAGTAAAGCCGACTTACTTTTTAATTGGAATTTGAAAATTACTACTGTTTTTATTTTTAAAATTATTTGGTGCGAAACATCGCACCCTTTTTAACGGAAATCAAAAGTGGAAAATTATTATTGTCAGGTAGTGTCTGACCTACTGATGGACTACGACTTTTGTTTATATACAATCTTTATCTTTTATGTTTGTAGACTTCTTCAATACATTCAACATCATCAATATTATAAGGTCCTTCATAAAGATAAAAATAGTCGTGGCCTGTTCCTAAGTTTTCTTTCATCTTGCTTGTTTTATCGAGTACTGAAAATTCTTGTTTTGGTTTAAAACTTATTCTATAATCACCCCAGTTTAATTCAGGATTTATTGTCACATCAAATTTATCCCAGTATCCTCTTTGAGGTGTTACTTTTCCATCTTTTTTTAATGCTTCTATCTCGGATTTTCCTACAAATCGATAAACTTTTGGAGGAGTTTCAAGATTTATATTATATTTTGTTTTAAGTATTTCGTAGAATTTGTTAATTTCGGGCTTTTTATTTTTTAATTTTTGAAGCATATCTATGGATAATTTTAGTCCATATGTTCTTGTGAGCTCCATAGTTTCTGATAAAAGTTCTGTTAATTCTTTATCTGATTTAATAAACTGTTCAAAAATTTCTGGTTGATATAATTTCCAACAAGAGTTTTGTCCAAATATTTTATCAGTTTCAGGTTTCAGTGTTTCTGAAACAAGTTTTTGAACTTGTTTTATTCCCTTAAAATTTGTTGTTGAAGAACAATGTTTTATTTTTGACAATTCCATATAATTATTAAAACAAAGTTTTTAATGGAATTGCTATTTTATAATTATAATAATTTTTTTAATATATTTTTATCAATATAACAAAAAATTTTTTCAGTATTTTTATAATCTATATGATTAGCGCTATAGGGAATAATTTTGTAAATAATATAAATTATAGGTATAATACTCAAAAAAAATATCCTATAAACAATTATTTATTGCACGATACAGTTTCTTTTAAATCTACAAAATTGTTATCGCAAAATGCGAAAGATATAACAAAAATAGTTAAAGAAGCTATATCTAATGAAAAAAATTTTATAGGAGCAGGTGCAGAGGGTAAAGTTTTTTCTATTCCAAATACAGAATATTGTGTAAAATTTTTACACGATACTAAACCTAAGTTAGATAAATGGAATTTTCATATGCTGCCACATCAAGAGGTTAATCATGTTGTTGCTACATCGGATAGCGGCGTAACAATAATGAAAAAAATCAAAGGTGTACAATTATCATATGGAAAAGAACCTAAAGAAATATATTATTTACCTGATGAATCATATAGAAAGTTATTTTTGCAGATAAATGATGCAAGTAAAGCACATATGGAATTTGATGTTACACCAAGAAATATTATTTATGATAAAGAAAATAAAGCACTTACAATAATTGACTTTCATAAAGAACAGTCTATTTATAAAGGTAAAAAATTTGAACCATTCAAAAATGTTTATCAATGTTTAAAAGCAAAAGATAATTCTAAAGAGTCAATAAAAACTAATACTGAATTTGGTGAAAAGTTATTAAAGATTGCTGTTGAAGAATTAGATAAATCTGATAGTAAAAAAATACCTGTTATTTATGATGATTTGAGTAGTTTGTGTGAAGATTTAAAATGGGATAATTGTTTTTCTGCAAAAGCAAATAAATATAAAGATATTTTAGATGCAAGGTTGAATAAACCTAAGTTGTTTTCTCTATTTGAACATTTTCATAAAAATTAAAGCGTTAAGTTTAATTAAGTTTGTGTGTGAATTAATCAACTTATCCTCATAAAAATACTTTTCATGAGTACGGGGATTATTTTTAGTTGGGGATATTATTATGAGATTTGGAGAAATAAGTGTTAATTCAACCGATCCCGTTGTGAAACAATAAACAACAGCACAAACCAAAGCTGAAAAACCTGAAGAAGAAGTTGTTGTAATTGAAACAGATGAAAAAAAAGAAAATGATTTAACAAGTCCTGTTGAAGGATATCATATAGAAAAAACAGATGTACAACCTGATGATGATGAGGAGGACGATGCGATAGATACAAATGTTAATCCTGAGCAAAGGATTACGCTAAATCCGAGTATAGCTTTAAATAATGCATCAAATCAGTTGACAGACGCGCTTGATCAAGCTGTGGATAGAGCTTCAAACACAGGGCTTGAGAATGATAATATTACTGATAGATTTTTTGCACAAGCACAAAACATGCAAATTAAAGACAATCCTTATCCATTTTTTGATAAAAAAATAGGAACAAAAAGAAGTAATATATTTGGAAAAGCAGTATATGAAGGTCTTAATTATAATTACGCGGATGATGATGTAAATATAATAATGGGACAACAATCTCTAAGACTTCAAGCTGGTGGTGTTTTTTCAAGTAAATCCGATAGAACGAAGTTTGCATTTTTTGCTACAGGAACAAATACCGGAACTAATATGGATTACCACGAAGGGGATTCTCATTATAATGTAGATATGTCTAATGGTGAAATAAGCTCTGCAGACTCAGATTCAGATAATCAAAGCGACCATTCTACTGTACAATCATATAGTGCATATCTTGCCGCAAGACATACTTTTAATAATGGTGATGTAATATCCGGTAGCGCAATTCATATAAGTGATGGTATTCAAGATTCTAAAACAACAACAATTAGTGGTGATTATTATTTGAGTAAATATTCAGCTGCTATTAGAGCAAATGTTGATATTTATAAACAAGGTGAAAATGTAAGTACAACGAAAACTAATTTTTCTTGTTATTTCAATCCTGAAAATGGTGAAACAACCAGTGTGGATGATGCTGCACCTAAAAAAGAGATTGAACGTGTTTCTAATTTAATTACAAAGCCTGCAGATAAAAAATGGAAGTTTTCAATGAGCCCATTTTTTGATACTAATGCAATTGAAGGCAGTCCTGAAGAAGGGCTTGGTTTACAAGCAAGATTAAAAAGAAAAACAACTGATTCAACTACTGTTATTAGAGCTTTTGGAAAAGGTTCTACTACTCAAGATAAAGATGATAATTTATATCATGTAACTTTTGGTTCAAGTCTTACATACAAAAAAAATGTTGGTGCTCATTCTCTTTTGAGAGCTGATGTGGATGTAAAAGATAAATATACATTTAGTCAAGGTAATATTCTAACAGCTTCAGGAAATTTAAGTTATGTTGCACCTAAAGTAACAGCGGAATTGGAAGGAAAGTTTATTAAAGTTCCTAATTCTACTTATAAAGGTTTAGCTGCAAGAGTTTCTTATACTCCAAGTGATAACGTTCATTTATATGGTGAAGGCGGTCTAATTGATTGGCAATATCCTGAAGGAAGATTAAAAGGCGGCTCTGTTCAGTTTGGTGCTCTAGTTAACTTTTAATAATTTAATAAAATAAAAAAGTTGAACTAAAAAGTTCAACTTTTTTAGTATATGGTTCTGTTTTTAGTTTTCGTAGGGTCTTATTAAGTCGTACAAGTCAATATAACTTTTTCTGGCATTATCAAATTCTTCTTGAACTTCTGGACCTTTATTGGAATAATTGTATGTCGATTGAGTCCAAATTTTATTCCAATAACCTTGGTCTACTTCTTTATCGTAATATGCTTGTCTGTCAGGAGAAGCGTTTTTATATGCTTGAGTTTTATTGTAAGGGATTTTTAATTCTCCGCCATATTCAGTCCCTTTGTAGCCTTTTATCCCATCATGTCTGAGTTGTTCTTTAATCAATCCGCCACTTTTAGTCGGTCTTGAAATAAATGTATAGCCGTCTTTTTTAGCTGCCATATATGGATACATTTCTTTGCCTACTTTTTTGATGTATAAAAAGTCGGTTTTTCCACCGTTTATCCATTCTTGATGTAGTATACCTTTATCTTTTGTTATGATTGTTGGAGTTTCTTTACCTGCTTCAAAGTATTTTCTCTCAATTGAGCCATCAGGTAATGTTGTTTCAATTCTTTCAAAGTCTTTAATATCTTTGTTTAATACTTTACCTGTATTGACAATTGGTAAAGTCTTTTGATATTCTGCCATCGCTTTTTCTTCGGCAATTCTTGCTGCTTCTGCAGCTTTTGCTGCATCAATTCTTGCTTGTTCTTTTGCTGCAATTGCTTTTGAATATTTTGATTCTCCGCCATTTTCAAAATAATGATAGTTGTTATGTCCATTCCAAGAATGTTTATATAATTTGTGTTCTGTTGGATTTACGTCCGATATATCTTTTGCTGAATGGTTTAAAGGTGCTTCTAAATATACTTTATCTTGTGTACCATGTTTTGCCTTATCCCAATGACGGTATTTTAGAGTATAATCTTTATGTTGAAGTTTACCTTTTTCATCAAATTCTTTAATCATTTTTTCTGTGTGGGCGGTTTCGGACATAGTTTCTTGGTATTCTTTGTCGATAGTAATTCTGTCGCCACCTAAAATACTTCCACCTTTTTCACGTTTTACTTTTTTTGTTCTATTTGTTATTACTCCTTCATTAGCATAGGTGTATAAAGAACCGTCACTTTGTACATCCTGTACTTTGGTTTTTGTTTGTTTTGTTCCATCTTCCAAAATGCTTGTTTCTACAGTAAAGAAATGAGATTTCCCTTCTGCATCTGTATACATTCTTTGAAATTTTACTACACCATCATCAGTGGTTTTTATGTCTGTTTTATGTATTGGTCTTTTTGGTTCTTCTACAACTTTTTTGCAATTTTTTCTAAATAGTTTTGTAAAACTATTAAACGATAATTTCATAACACTACCTTTCGAGTTACTAACCTATATTTTGTTAAAAGTTAGATAATATTTTTAATTGCTAAAAACTTATATTTTATGAATAAATATTAAGATGTCTAGCAAAATAATTTTTTATGTACTTTATATTTAGTAGTTGAAATATAAGGAGATTAAAATTTATGAAATGTAATTGTATTAATAATATGGTAAAAAAATATTCTAAAGTTAAAAATGCTTCTAACAAAACATTATCAAGAGCACAGATAAATTTTTTAATTCTGCAGAAAAATTAAATGAACACATGGACAATTGTTCTCTAAAAGCAATTCCTGAATTTTTCAAATCAGTGGATTGTTTTATGGATATGGCAGCAGAAAAGCTTAAAAGTGTATATTATTTTCAAAAATAGGAATATAGAATGTTTGGAATTACATTAGCTAAAAAACCCCATAATTACAGAGTTGTAGATGAATATTTATCACGTTCGGCAATGCCGACATCGGAAAGAAATATGAAATGGCTTAAAAACCATGGTGTTACAGCTATTGTGAATTTAAGACAATCAGGTTCTTTATATCATGGAGGAAGAGAAAGAGCTGCGGCCGAAAAATATGGCATAAAGTATTTTCATATCCCTATTGACGTGCATCATCCTCAGGATGCACAGGCTGACCATTTTCTCGATATAGTTGAAGGTGTAAAACGTGATGGCGGACATGTTCATGTTCACTGCCGTCGTGGTATGGATAGAACAGGTGCTATGGCGTGGATATACAAGCAAAAAAATGGTATCGGTGAAATGTTTGAAAATGAACGAGAAATGCGTTCTATGGGACATGAAGGCGCCGAATTGCCTTTGTTGGTTAACTGGGTAAAAGATTATTTGTTTAAAGATTGGGGCGGAAGAAAAAGCCTATAATTTTTACATAGTAATATAAATAATAATTATTATTTATGAGTGTAGTAATTTTTCTATGGTTTATTATTTCTAGGGATGTTATGATGTTGCAAAGAATAATAAATAGGAGAAAGTATGACTTCAATTTTACCTGATTATGCAATT
>CADBUZ010000042.1 GCA_902797985.1 uncultured bacterium | reverse complement strand
TGCGGTCAAAGAAATGGTACATCCTTATTTTACAAGTTTTTTATTATCTTTTATATATTTAAAATAATATTGATAATATTTACTATTAATTTCAATTGTGAACGGTGCCGTTTATAGCGAGGGGTAGAAAAACAAACGAAGAATTCAAAATTTTTAAAGAGATGATTCACTATCTTTCTGTAGGATAACTTTTAGAACTTCTTTAGTGAAAATAATATATAATTATCTAAATTTTTATAAGATATAAAGATTAGATAAAGAAAATCAGATTTTTAAAAATTAGGACTATAATAATAATGTGAATAATAATTAGTATTGGAGTTAATACAAATGCAATCTGTTAAAGAAATTTTATCATTATTAAACGATTCAGATAAAAATGAAATAGAAAATATGTTAGTAGGAATAGGTTCTTCTGCAGTTCCTGAATTAGTTGAACAGCTTCAAGTTGTCAGAGGTTTAACCAGAGGGGTTGTTGCTATGACTCTTATCAGAATTGGCGATTCTTCTATTGACTATCTTAAAAAAGCTGCTGCTAACAATAAAGATTTTGAATGGGTAGCTGAATACCTTATCTCTGAAATTAAAGGTTCAAAAGCTGCTTAAGTAAATTTTTAACATACAGAAACAAAAAACCGACATACCCCATGTCGGTTTTTGCATTATATAAAATATACTATTTTGTAATATAATATTCATATGAAAAACACAAGACTTACACAATTGAATACACACCGTGATGCGTGGGTTGAAATAAATTTAGATTCGATAGCTCATAACGTTCGTGAGTTTAGAGAAAATATTCCTGCAAACAAAAAAATACTAGGTATAGTAAAAGCAGATGCCTATGGTCATGGTGCAGCAATGATTACACCTATAATGCTGGCATCAGGAATTGACATGCTTGGTGTTGCCTCAATTGACGAAGGTCTTGATTTAAGACGAGAAAAAATTAACTGCGATATCCTTGTAGTCGGAGCGGTTCCTGTGTGGTCTTTTGAAATAGCGGCAGAAAACGATATTGCTGTTTCAATTTTTTCAGAAGCACATATCAATGCTTGCAAGCAAGCTTATGAAAGAACAGGTAAAAAAGTAAAAACTCACATAAAACTTGATACAGGTATGAATAGAATCGGACTTAAACCCGATTGTGCAATTGAATTTATAAATAAAGTTCAAAATCTTGATTTTATTGATTTGAAAGGTATTTTTACACATCTTGCAAATGCTGAAGATGTAAAAGAAACAGAAAAACAATTCAATTGTTGGAATAAAATTATTTCTGCAATAAACACAGATAATTTATTATTACACATATTAAACACAGCCGGCGCAATGAAATACGACATTCCTTCCAACATGGTGAGAATGGGAATTGCAATATATGGACTTTATCCGGACTTAGCACCTGATTTAAAATTTTATCCTAGCTTAAAACAAGTCATGGGACTAAAGGGAAGAATTACCAATATACATACTATGCATAAAGGAGAAGGAATAAGCTATGGATACACTTACAAGGCAGAAAAAAATATAAAAGTAGCTACAATTCCTATTGGTTATGCAGATGGTGTTCCTCGTATTTTATCTAATAAAATTGAAGGTGAGCTAAACGGAGTCAAAATCAAACAAATAGGTAATATTACCATGGACCAAATGATGTTTGATATCACTGATATTGATGCAAATGAAGGGGATATTATAACTTTATTGAATGATAAAGACTTAACGATTGACAATTGGGCAAAAATAGCCGGAACTATTAATTACGAACTCACTTGCAGATTGAAAGTAAGATTACCGAGAGTATATGTAAGGTAAAATATATGGCAGATAAAATAATAACAACGAAAGAAAATAAACCTGCTCATAAAAAATATGTTCTTAAAAAAAGAGAGTCCAACAATCAAGAAGGACATAATTACAAAGTTAATTATGAAAAAGATTTAAATGAAGCGCAACTAAAAGCTGTCAAAGTCAAAGACGGTGCTGTATTGGTAATTGCAGGAGCAGGAACAGGTAAAACAAAAACCTTAACTTATCGTGTTGCACGTTTAATAGAAGACGGCGTTCGTCCGGATAATATTTTACTATTAACTTTCACGAAAAAAGCAGCGGCAGAGATGCTAAATCGTGCTACGGCTGTATTAGACGATAGATGCGAAAATGTAGCCGGCGGCACATTCCATTCTTTTGCAAATTTAATATTAAGAAAATATTCCAAAATACTTGGATTAAAAAACAATTTTACTATTATGGATAGCGCTGATGCCGAAGACGTTATTAACCATATTACAGGCAAGTTATTTCCTAAAAAAGAAAAACGTTTTCCTAAAAAAAGCACTATTCTTGAAATTTATTCAAAAAGCGTGAATAAAGAAACACCAACTCAAAAAATTATCGAGTCAGAATTTTCGCAATTTGAACACTGCGCAGAACAAATTATAGAAATTCACAAAGCATACGTTAACTACAAACGTGAAAATTCACTCTTTGATTATGATGATTTATTATTATACTTAAAATTTTTGATGGAAGACCACGAAAATATAAGAAAAAAACTATCAAATCAATACAAATATATTCTTGTTGACGAATATCAAGATACGAACACATTGCAAGCAGATATTGTTAAATTACTTGCATCAGAACACAATAATGTCATGGCAGTAGGCGATGATGCTCAAAGCATATATTCTTTCAGAGGGGCTAATTATCGCAATATTATGGATTTCCCAAAATTATTTGATAATGTCGAAATAATCAAACTTGAACAAAATTATCGCAGTACTCAGCCAATACTGGAATTAACTAATAAGATAATCGATAGTGCAAAAGAAAAATATTCAAAAACATTATTCTCAGATAAAACTTCTGATATAAAACCTGCACTTATCTGCGCAAAAGACTCACAGATGGAAGCAGATTTTATATGTCAAAGAGTGCTTGAACTATTGGATGAAGATGTTGAATTGTCTGATATTTGTGTACTTGCCAGAAACTCCAGAATGTCTTTTAACTTGGAAATAGAACTTTCTAAAAGAGGTATTCCGTTCCAAAAGTTCGGCGGGCCAAAGTTCATGGAAACAGCACATATCAAAGATATCGTTGCACATTTAAGAGTCATTTTGAATCCGGATGACGAAGTTAGTTTAAGTAGAATTCTACTTTTATTAAAAGGGGTTGGCTCCCAAACAGTTAATACAGTAATCCCTATTATTAAAGGAATGAACGAGTTTGACGTAAAACTTTTACCGAGCAAAAAATCAGAGAATTTCAAACCGCTATTTGACGTGCTTCAAAAAGAAAAATTATCTAATCATAAACTTGAAAAAATTGTTGAAAACATTGTTGAATACTACAGACCTATATTAAAAGAAAAATATGATGATTACTCAAAACGTGAAAAAGATTTAGAACATTTTATATATTTATCGACACAATATACGAAACTTGACAGCTTTTTGAGTGACTTAGCATTAGAGCCGCCTGACAGAAGCGTAGAGGGGATGTATAAAAACAACATAAAAGACGATTGTTTAACCATATCTACAATCCACTCTGCAAAAGGTTTAGAATGGGATAGCGTTTTTATAATTGGTGCAGTTGACGGAAGATTTCCATCTGCATATTCTTTTAATTCTCCTGAAGAAATGGATGAAGAATTAAGATTGATGTATGTTGCAACAACCAGAGCAAAAAACAATCTCTATATTACATATCCTGTTAATATGTATGATTATTCAATGGATATGGTTCTAACAAAACCTTCAAGGTTTTTAGATAATATTGATGATGATATTTTAGAAATCTGGGATATAACTTTTTAATTATCAGAATAAAAAAACACTTCCTATAAAGGAAGTGTTTTTTATTATTTATATTTAAAGAATTATTCTTTAATTTCAGCACCGGTTACGATTGTTGGTCTTGTTGTACCGACAGTTGTAACAACGATTGGTTCATAATATTTTACTTCGTTACCAATTCTTACTTCAATAACTTTTTTACCATTGTGTTCAACAAATTTACCTGATTCAGTAACAACATTTTCACCATCTTTTTTATACATTGCTGCAGCAACTGTAACTTCTTCACCTGCATCAACTTTTGCATAAGCTGCTGCTAATAAATCTTCTTCTTGATTTTGAGTAGTTGTTTGCGCTGTTGTTGCGTTATTAGCTGCAGGAGCAGGAGTTGGTTGCAATCTTTTGCGTTCAGCTGCAGGAACTTCTGCCTCATCAACATCTTTCCATTTGTGAGTATGAATGCCTAAGAATGAGCCTTTTTGTCTTTTTTGGAATTTACCGGTTTTTGCATTATATCTGGTTTCGTATTTTTTACCGTCTTCATTTGTTTCAGGATTTGGAACTTCTTGTTTAACAACTTTTAAATCTTCAACATTACCTTGTTGGATAACATATTGTTCACCATTGTATGAGAATACAACTTCTTTTGTTAAAGTACCATTGCCATCAATTTCCATTCCGCCAAAATCGATATGAATATTATTAGCATCTTGAATGCCTAAAGCTTCTACTATTTGATTTAAAACTGCTTCTTGATCAACAGATTTCATTTGAGATTCTGTACCAACTTGGTATTCTCCGCCTTTTTCTTCTTCTGCAGCAGATACTGTTACTTCTTTTTTAGCAGGAGGTACTGTTGCTTCTTCTTTAGCAGGTGGTACTACTACTTCTTCTGCTTGTTTTTTAACATCAAAACCTGCTGCTTTATACAACATTTCAATTTCTGATGCTGAGAATGAAAATTCTGTACCATTTTTCATTTTTGTATATTCTTTACTATATGGATTATATTGAGCTGCAGCTAATTTTTCTTTTCTTAATTTATCGAATGCTTGACCGAAATTAGCTTTATCTTCTGCTGTATAACCTTTGTGGTCAACATCTTCTAAAACACCTTTGTCGGCTGCTGCTATGAATTTATCTAATAAATCGAATGAAATACCTGTATGTTTTTTGTCCAAATTAGGGAATACATCATCTCCACCATTGTTATATCTTGAATTTAATTTAAGATTCATTCCTTCGCCAAAAACAAATTCAACGCCATTGTTTTTATCATTAGTAACGTGTGATGTGTTATTCCACTCTGTACCTTTAAACGTATTTCCATCAAAAGATGTTCTGTTTAATTCATGATGATTTCCTGAAACTGAATAGTTTTCAATACCCATAATAATACTCCTTAATTCCCGTGTGTTTTTTCCTCAACACTTATATAAAGTTTTTGTTTTTTCATGAATTGACTAATGTTTCAGATCATGTTTACAAAACTTAATGTAAGCCTTACATGATTTAGTAATAGTTTGAATCATGTATGGGGACATGGTTTTGGGATTATAAATAATTTGAGAAAAGACAATTACTCACTTAGTCACTTACTAACATTTATTATTGCAACATTTTCTATATGAGAGGTATGACAAAACATATCAAACGGTTTTATAGACTCTATTTTGCAACCTTTTGAAATAAGGTATTTTAAATCTCTTGATAGTGTAGCAGGATTACAGCTTATATATATAATTTGAGATTTGGTCAGTTTTAAGGCATATTCTAAACTTTTTTCACTACAGCCTTTTCGTGGCGGATCAAGAATTGTTATATCATATTTTTTGTTTTTCTCTATTTCTTCTATAAAAAATTTTTCACTATCCTGACAATATAAATTTATATTTTTTATATTATTCAATCTTTTAACTTCTCTTGCGAGCTCAACTGAATATTTATTTTCTTCTACGGATGTAACAGCTTGAGAAATATCCGCCATAATTAAACCAAACGTTGAAATTCCCGCATATGCATCTAAGATATCAGGCGAATTATGATGTGAACTTATATATGTTTTTACATAGTTGAAAATATTTTCCGCACTTTTTGGATTTACTTGGAAAAAAGTATTTGAGCCAATTTTGAATTTTACTCCGCTTGTAATTTCTTCTATGTAATCCTGACCGTATAACAAAACTGTATTATCAGACAGTATTAAATTTGTTTTCTTATTATTCAAATTAGCAGTAATTCCGACAACTTTTTCAAATCTGTCATACAATTTTTGAGCAAAGTCTTTTATTCTCTCAGGAACTTTCTCAGAGTTTAAAACAAGCACAACAAGAATGTCACCATTAGCAGCAGATACCCTCATAACAACATGCCTTAAAAGTCCTTTGTGTTTACCTTCATCATAACCTTCTATTTTATACAAAGGTGCTTGTTCTCTAATATATTCAATAATTTCGTCACAGATAGCAGGTTGAATCGGACAGTATTTAATATTAATAATATCGTGAGATTTTTGTTTAAAATATCCTGCTAAAATCCTCTTTGAAACATTTGTTTGTCGTATCGGATACTGTATCTTATGTCTATATTCTTTTATTTGCGGACTTGCCGTAACATCATCAATCTTTATATCAATTCCACGCATTGCATCTTCAACAATTTCTTTTTTTAATTCAAGCTGATAATTATAATCTATGTACTGGAGTTGGCATGCCCCGCATACATTTTGCATAGGGCAAAACGGCTTTACTCTGTGCGGAGATTTTTCGATAATTTCTGTAAGTTCACCAATATAATAACTTTTATTTTCTTTAATTATTTTTATTTTACAAATATCTCCAGGGCAAGTTTTATCAACAAAAACTACTGCCCCATCAAGATGAGTAATCCCTCTGCCATCAGAAGATAACTTTTCAATTTTTCCGACAAATTCTTTTTCCATATTAGAATTATGCCATAAATAGTCGGTTTATAAAACATTTTACAAATACAAAAAATAATAAAATATCTTTCCTCTTTACCATGTATTTTGTTTGTATTACAATCTTTCTTGTTAAGAGAGAAATCTTTAGTACATAAATAAGGAGAAAATTCTTTAGTACATAAATAAGGAGAAAATTATGACAAAAGTAGCTATTAACGGATTCGGAAGAATCGGTAGAAACACATTAAGAGCAGCTATCAGAGAAGGTATCTTCAATGAAATCGATTACGTTGCAATCAATGACCCAGGACTTAAACCTGAAGATGCAGCTCGTATATTCAAGTATGACTCAGTTATGGGCAAATTTGATGGTGAAGTAGAAGCTTATGATGAAGGTATTATCGTAAACGGTAAGAAAATCAAATTCTTCGCAGAAAAAGATCCATCAGTTTTACCTTGGAAAGATTTAGGTGTAGAAGTTGTTGTTGAATCAACAGGTTTCTTCACAGATGCAACTAAGGCTCACGCTCACATCGATGCCGGTGCTAAGAAAGTTATCATTTCAGCTCCTGCTTCTAACGAAGACATCACTATCGTTTTAGGTGTAAATGATGACAAATATGATTCATCTAAACACCATGTAATTTCTATGGCATCTTGTACAACTAACTGTTTAGCACCTGTTGCTAAAGTTATCAACGAAAAATTC
>CADBUZ010000041.1 GCA_902797985.1 uncultured bacterium | reverse complement strand
ATTATGACAAAAGTTTACGGTGACTATATGTCATATCCGAAAAAAATCAACTTTGCACATAATGCGTATTTAGAAATGACAGCAGAAGATAAACAAGTCGTTGAAGATTTAAAAAACAGTTTGGAGAGATAATGAAACGAGTAATAACATACGGCACATATGATGTTTTACACTATGGGCATATAAATTTATTAAAACGGGCAAGAGCATTGGGCGACTATTTAATAGTAGCTTTATCCAGTGATGAATTTAATGCAATAAAGAATAAAAAATCATATTACACGTATGAGCAAAGAAAAACGATTTTAGAAGCTTGCAGATACGTTGATTTAGTAATTCCGGAAAATAATTGGGAACAAAAAGTGAGTGATGTACAAAAATATCAAGCAGATATTTTTGTAATGGGTGATGATTGGGAAGGCAAATTTGACTTTTTGAAAGACTATTGTGAGGTTGTATATCTGCCTCGAACACCCGATGTTTCAAGCACTCAAACGAAAGAATATCTTGAGTATAAAAATAATTGAAGGAGATAATGTTAATTCATTTTTTATAGAAATATGAGACAATAAATTTCTAGTCATATTTAAAAACGTAATTAATAAAACGATAAGTAAAGAAAAGTTATTTTTTAAGGATAAAGAAAGTGAATAAAATTTTTAAAATAGAAAAAAACTTAACTCATAAAATTATAACATTTTTAGGTATAAAAATAAAAATTAGATTTAAAGTTGCTGAACAATTTGCAACCTTAGATGATTTAAGAGTATATACTTTAGCATCAAAAATCAATGCAAATTTAGCAAAGTATAGAGGAATTTTTACAGGTAGAGATATTCTTATTGTTGGTGGAGGTGCTTCATTAAAATATTTTGATAAATTACCTAAGAATACAATAAATATAGGAATAAATAGAGCATATAAAATGAAAAATATAAAATTTGATTATTTATTTGCACAAGATAATTTTCCAGATAAAGAAGACATAGAAGAATTTATAAAATATGGAGAAGATACTTGTGTAAAAATGTTAGGGATACATCCTTATTTGGCAAATTTTTCTATAAAAAATGATACTATTTGCAGAATTAAAAATAAAGAATTATATGTACTGAATAATCGTAGACCAAATAAGTCTTTGCTACCGATTAATATATCGATAGAACCTTTAGCACGATTTGATGGAACAGTTTTTGCTGTTTTACAATTTTGTTTATTCGCAAATGCAAAAAAAATATATTTGGCAGGCTTTGATTGTAATGTTAGTCATATGTTTACTAGTGATGTGATAGCGATGGATTTAACAAGGCAATATGAATATTGGATTCAAATGAAAACATATATGGATTGTATATATAATTCTTGCGATATCGTATCAATTAATCCAATTGGGTTAAAAGGTCTTTTTAAAGATGTTTATACACAGAGTTATGTGAATGCACATCCTGAGTTAATGAAAGAAGAAATAGAAATTATATAGAGGAGGATAAATAAATGAAACCTGTAATAATAGCAGAAATTGGTTGTAACCATAAAGGCGATATGGAAATCGCACATAAAATGATTAAACTTTTAGGCACGTTTAAACTTTTGAACGAGGATGCCTATATTGATATAGTAAAATTTCAAAAACGTACTCCAAAAGAACTTTTGAGTAAAGAAGAATATAATGCTCCTCATCCAAATCCTGCAAACAGTTATGGAGATACTTATGGTGCACACAGAGAATTTTTGGAGTTTGATTTGGAACAAAACAGACAACTTAAAAAATGGTGTGAAGAAGAAGGGCTTATTTATTCCACTTCTACTTGGGATTTGACTGCAGCAAAAGAAATTGTTCAACTTAATCCAAAACTGATAAAAGTTCCTTCTGCAAGTAATCTTAATTTTGAAATGCTTGAATATTTAAGAGATAACTACTCAGGTGAGGTTCATCTTTCTTTTGGAATGACAACTCACGCAGAAGAAAGAAAAATTATAGATTTCTTTAAGGAAAAAGACAGAGCAAAAGATTTGGTTATTTATTCTTGTACTTCAGGTTATCCTGTTCCGTTTGAAGATATTTGTTTAAAAGAGATTACAAGAATCAAAGAAGCCTACGGAAATGAAGTAAAAGGTATTGGTTTTTCAGGTCACCATTTGGGTATTGCAGTTGATATTGCAGCGTTAGCTCTGGGTGCAACATATTTTGAAAGACATTTTACTTTAGATAGAACTTGGAAAGGTACAGACCATGCAGCATCACTTGAACCTCAAGGTTTACAAAAACTTGCGCGTGATTTGAGATGTGCAGCAAAAGCTTTGAATTTTAAAGAAAAAGAAATTCTTGATATAGAAGATGTTCAAAGAAAGAAACTAAAGCACGTGGTTGAATTGGTTAAATAGGGTGAAATATATGAAGATAATAATACAAGCAGGAGGTAAAGGTACAAGGTTAGAAGGATTAACAAGAAATAAGCCAAAGTGTTTGGTCCCTGTTAATAATTTGCCAATAATTTTTTATGCGTTTAAATCATTCCCAAATGCAGAATTTCAGATTATTGCTGATTATAAGACAGATGTTCTGGAAAAGTATTTGACTGTATTTGCAAGTGAATACAAATACAATATAGTAAAAGCAAATAAAAAGGGAACTGCATCCGGAATTAAAGATGCCTTGAAGTTATTTAGTGAGGATGAACAGGTAGTTATAATTTGGTGTGATTTAATTCTTTCTAAAAATTTTGAGCTCCCGTTTGGAAATAAAAATTATGTTGGTATTTCGAAAGATTTTGAATGCCGCTGGTCATATAAAAATAATAAATTCTACAAAGAACCATCAAAAGATAATGGTGTTGCAGGTTTATTTATATTTAAAAATAAAAATGAAATTGCGGATATCCCAGAGGAAGGTGCTTTTGTAAAATGGCTTTCTACTAAAAATATAGCATTTGAAGAATTTGCATTAACAGGAACACGTGAAATTGGAACACTTATTGCTTATGATGAAAATAACAATCAAATACGTCGTTGGAGGCCGTTTAATTCAATGGAATTTAACGGAGATATTGTAATAAAAAAAGGAATAGATGAGCAAGGTAAAAAAATAGCAATAGACGAGCGTGCTTGGTATAAATTTGTAAAAGAAAAAGGATATGAATTTATTCCTGATATATATGAATATGAACCATTGAAGATGAAACGCGTACAGGGGCAAAATATATATGATTATGATTGTTTAACAGTATCTCAGAAAAAAGAGATTTTGAAAAATATAATTGGTGCACTTGAGAATTTGCATAATCTTGTGCCTTCTATTCCCGCAAATGATGAAGATACAAGATTAAATTATATTACTAAGACGTTTGACAGGTTAAGTAAAATAAAAAATTTAGTTCCGTTTGCAGATAAGGAATATTTAAAAATTAATGGGACTTATTATAAAAATGTATTTTTTGATGAAGAAACTTTTTCTGATACATTAGAAAAAATGTTTCCTGCTGAATTTAAGCTGATTCATGGGGATTGTACTTTTTCAAATTTAATGTTCGATACTTTTAATATGAAGACTATTTTAATTGATCCAAGAGGATATTTTGGGAAAACAAAATTATATGGGGATGTCGATTATGATTGGGCAAAATTGTACTATTCATTAAAAGGTAATTATGACCAATTTAATCGTAAGAAGTTTACATTAAGCATTAATGAAAAAGATGTTGAGTTGGCAATAAAAACGAATGGTTGGGAAGATATGGAAGAATTTTTCTTTGATAATGTTCCTGATTGTCATAAGGAAAAAATAAAAGCATTACATTCAGTGATTTGGCTATCTTTAACGACTTATGCCTGGGAAGATTATGACAGTATATGTGGTGCATTTTATAACGGAATAATACAAGCAGGAGATATATTATAAATGTTAGAATTATCACCATTACCAAAGACATGGATATTTGATGTGGATGGAACTATTGTAAAGCACAATGGTTATAAAATGGATGGGTATGATACCCTGTTAGAAGGGGTGACTGAATTTTTTGAAAAATTATCTGATGAAGATAAAATTATTCTGTTAACAGCAAGACAGGAAGAGTATTTAAATGATTTAAAGAAATTTCTAAAAGATAATAATATAAGATACGATTATTTACTAACTGATATGCCTATGGGAGAAAGGATTTTAGTAAATGATGATAAACCGAGCGGTTTGCATTGTGCTTATGCTGTAAATAAGAAACGTGACGAAAGATTTGGTATAGAAATAGAAATAAATAATAATTTATAAAACAGAAAAGAAATATTTTATAAAAAATGAGAGGATAATTTTATGAAAATATTAAAAAAATTAAAAATAAAAACAAAAGATAATAAAAAAGTAAGGCAGATTTATTTTTTTGATATTCCTATATTACAATACGAAAGAGATGAAAATAAAAAATATTCATTTAAATTATTATTTAATCAAAAACCAAAATCTACAGAGAATGTATTTTATTTAAAAATAAATAATGAAAATGATTATGCCCCTATTTGTTTTCAAAATTGGTTAGATATTGTGCATTTAATGAAAGCTGATTTTTACATTATTTGTGATAAAGATTTTGTATTAAATAAAATTCTTAAAAATTGCGTATTTTATGATAACAATATTAAAATAATAAAAAGTAATCGTTCACTAAAATACAAAAACATATTTAAAAAAATGAAATTTCCTAAAAAATGGTATAACGCAGGATTTTCTCATATAACTACATTTACGCACTCTGTTTCTAACAATATAAAATCTTGTTGGAATATAGATGCTGATGATACATTGTTAATGATAAGTCCTCAAAAAACAGTCGATGTACTTCGTAAAGCAGAACAAAATGTAAAAACAAAAGATTATGATTTATATTCGTTAGACATGCACGATTCTCGTTCTAATGGAAAACAATGGACATTTGGTATTGTATATCAAAGGAATAATGATAATTTGCTAAATTTATTTGAAAATAACAAAATAATCAAACAATTTAAGGATTATACTCCAAATTTATTAGCTAAAAATTTGGATTTATTTTTTTCATTTTGTCGACAACAAGATATAATTACAAAAGAAAAATATGTGTCAATTGGAGATTTTTTTGTTGAAAATGCTTATTTTATTCATTGGGGATTATTTTTTTCAGATTTTCCAAAAAGTTGTATTTTTTGGAAGGATAATTATACAAGTAATCCTTTTTTATCTGAAGATGGTTTATACAAATTTAAAACCCCAGGTGATATAGACAAAATTGATATAAATATAGAAGAAAAAGATTATCATGGAATTTTACAAGATAAAATACTCCATATAGATAAAGCTAAAGATTATATGAATCGATATGAAGAATTTATAAAAAACTAAAACAAATTTCATTAAAATAAATATAAAGATAAAAGGGAATAGTATGACTTTTTTGAAAAAATTAAAATTTAAAAATATAAGAGAATATCATTTTTGTGGTTTACCAATTTTACAATATGTTAAAACTGAAGAAGGTATAAAAAATAAATTATTTCCTCAAAATAATGAACTACTTCTTTATAAAGTTTTAGATAAAATAATATCTTATGTTGGGGAAGAATATAAGGATATTTTTATAATAAGGTCAGGTTTAGGAGAAGCATATTTACTGAATTTTTATATTGACGATTTGATAAGCAAAGTAGGTGCAGAAAAGGCGTGTTTTTATGTTCCAAAGCTAAATCGACAAGGAACATGGGATTGCTATAATAAATTACCATTATTTATTGGAGAGTTAGAAAATTGTAATTTAAAATATATTTTGACTCAAGGTACATATTATTATAAAAATCGTAAGATAATTGTTTGTCAGCCATTATCAATAATAGATGATATAGTAAAGAAACATAGAATTAGTGATAGACATCATATAGATTGTTTATTAGATTATTTTAGATTGAATAGAACAAATATAAAACCGGTTTTATTTAATATAAAAAATGAAGAAAAAGATGTTGCTAAAAAAATTTTGCAAGAAAAAAATATTAATATTTCCAATTTTATATTTATATCTAAAGAAGCTAATTCAACAGATAAATTGGATGATATTTTTTGGAAAGAATTAGAGTCAAAAATTAAAAAATTAGGGTATGATATTTGTTATAATTCTAAAGAATTTAGTATATCAATGGCTGTATGTATTGCATCTTTGAGTAAATGCATTATATCATTAAGAAGTGGTTTTTTAGAAGGGCTTTCTCTTTTATCTGGTAAGATACCAATGCATATTTTATATCGGGATTTGATAACAACACACTTAAAAGTTAATAGATTTATGAAAACGTACACTCTTAAACAATATCCTTTTGTTAATATAGATAATATTTATGAATATGATGTAATAAATTCACAAAATAAAGTGATATATGATAATATTGTTAATACATTAAAATAAAAGGTAATATTATGACAAATATAGCGTTCATTCCTGTGAGAGCAGGGAGTAAATCAATACCATTAAAAAATATAAAAATTTTAGCAGGGAAGCCGCTTGTGTATTGGACTGCAAAAGCGGCTAATGATGCTGAATGTATTGATAAAGTTGTTATTGCAACAGATGGTCAGGAAATTAAAGATGTTGTAAAATCATTTGATTTTCAAAAAGTTGAAATCTATGACAGAAAGCCTGAAAATGCATCAGATACGGCATCAACAGAAAGTGTGATGCTTGAGTTTTTATCAGTTAATAAATTTAATAACGATGATAAATTCTTTCTGATTCAAGCGACTTCTCCATTATTAAAGTCAAAACATATTGATGAAATGTATCAGAAATATTTATCAGATAAGGCTGATTCTGCTCTGTCTTGTGTTATAAATAAAAGATTTTTCTGGTCAAAAGAAGGAAAATCAATAAATTATGATTATAAAAATCGCCCACGCAGACAAGATTTTGACGGTTTTATGATGGAAAATGGTGCTTGCTATATCAACTCTGTAGGTAATATAATGAGAGAAGGAAATAGACTTTCAGGTCAAATTTCCGTTTATGAAATGCCTGAACATACGGCTGTAGAGATTGATGAACCGGATGATTTTCTTTTAATAGAAAAACTTATGGAGAAACATAAAAATGATTGATATAAAACTTTTTGCAACTGACGTTGATGGTACAATGACGGACGGATGTATGTATTATGCAGAAAACGGGATTGAACTCAAAAAGTTTAATTTTCAGGATGGTATGGGATTTAAATTATTGCGTGATGCAGGAATAAAAACCGCAATCATAACATCTGAAGATACACCAATAGTAAAAAAAAGAGCAGATAAACTAAAGGTTGATTATCTATCTATGGGAACATGGACAAAATTAGAATTTGTCCAAAATATATGCAATGAAATGAATATTACTTTGAACGAGGTTGCGTATATCGGTGATGATATAAATGATATAGAATTATTAAACGCAGTAAAATACAAGGCTTGTCCTAAAAATGCAGTAAAAAAAGTAATAGATATTGATGGTATTTTGCATCTTGACTCAAGAGGCGGAGAAGGTGCAGTAAGAGAGTTTATTGAGTATTTATTGGAGTAATTATTGAATCAAAAATATTTAATTTGTAAGATGTAAAAGTGAACAATAAGCCTACCGGCATACAAGTATAATAAATATAAAACTGTATAACAAAGAGGAAAATGGAAACGAATATAATGTCTTTAAAAGAATATAGTGTTCAAGACTTGCTCACTACGTTGATTACAAAGAATTTAGCAAATCCTATTAACCCGTTTTTCATGGTTGAAGATTTGAACAAAGAGGGCGTTTTTGTTGAAACTGATAATGACAAGTGTAGAATTATGATTGGCAATGAGTTTGACGGACTGCTTTTTAGAGGGCAAAATAGGGATTGGGATTTTACTTCAAGTTATAGCCGTATAACTTCTCCATTAGAAAAATGTATTCATTGGATAAAAAAAGAAGAATTTAAAGAGTTTTTCAGGACGACACCATTTTTCTACAGGTTACAAACAGAAATAAAATGTCGGGGCAAAGAGTTTGAGTTTGATTTAGAAGCGTTAGCTCAACACTATGAATTTAAGACCAATTATCTTGATATAACTAAAGATTTTACTATTGCTATGTTTTTTGCATACACAGATTATATAAATGGGCAATATGTTCCGATTGATTTTCAAAATAAAGATAAAAATTATGAGCCGCATATTTATATTGCAAATTTGGGGATTTTAAACGTAGCTACAAATAATGAAGATTTGAAAGTTGTTGGATTTCAAGCTTCTCCAAGACCACTGGCACAGAAAGCAATGGCTATAAATTTGAGTGATGGCGCAGATGTTAAGAATTTGTTTGCAAAAATATCGTTGCCAAAAAATGAGTATTTTACCGTTGGAATATACAATAGTTTCAAAAAAGGATATAAGTTGTTTAAACCCGATATTTTGTCACCTTTTGTCGCTAAAATAAAAGAAAGTACAAAAATATCACCAGTTTTATTGGAAAGATATTGTGAAGAATTTAATGTTGAAAGTGCTGAAATAAAAAAAGAATTAGCAGAAAATAATTATATTTTGGAAAATGCAATACATAAATTATCAAAAGAAGAAACAAAAAATATGAATAAGTGCATTGATAATGAAATATTGCCTTATATAAGAAATTATATTGGTCATAGGCGAGTGTCAAAACCTTTGTAAAGGCTAGTATGTAAATTATGATACGAGTCTTGCTTTAATCACTTAAATCAGTTACCATGTTACTGAAAGGGTGTTGTATGAAGCGTTTATGCATATTCTCAGACTCGGAAAATACGTTA
>CADBUZ010000040.1:7516-20596 GCA_902797985.1 uncultured bacterium | reverse complement strand
ATCCGAAAAATCTGTTCGGACTTCACTTGCTGATTATAAATTGAACGATAATAATTTATATGATATTCCGCTTTATGCCATTGGAAATATTGAAGCTATCGTTGAATAACTTGTTTAATCTCTTCAAAAGGAATCGGAGCATAATTATTAACTTCAACGCAAGTGTTATAATACCAAGGATCTGTTAAACTGTTTGCGTGAACATGTCCATGGATATTCAATTTAAACCTGCTTTTACATTCCGGATGAACCGGTATATGTGTCAGCAAGAAGTTATCTAAATTATGACAACCGCGAATATCTTTAAAATGCTGTAAATAAAACTTTGGTTTAAAAATCTTTGTACCATTCAGCTTGGGCATTATTATATCTAATTTATTTCTGTTAATTCCAACATCGCCCAAATGATAAACCTTATCATTGGGTTTTACTATTGAATTCCATTTCTCAATCATAAAATCGTCAGCATCTTCCGCACTATCCCACGGACGCATTTTTGTTCCATCGTAATTGAAAAATTGATACATATTTTCATGAGAAAAATGAGTGTCTGAGATGATAAAAATGTTGTAACTCATACCTTTCCTCCTTTTTAAAATCGAGCCACAACATACATCGCTCAATCCGGTAGAAATAGCAAGTAAAAAACAACCAAATTCGCTATATAGCCGTTAAAATATGATAATATCCATGTTTGTGATATTCTTTTCTTTGAAAGGAATTGTTTCGTGCAAACTATCATAAATTTTATACAAAATCATAGTTTTTTATTGTTGATTATTTTATTATCAATAAAT
Source organism: uncultured bacterium (assembly GCA_902797985.1). Lineage (GTDB taxonomy): Bacteria > Cyanobacteriota > Vampirovibrionia > Gastranaerophilales > Gastranaerophilaceae > UBA2883. The sequence continues at coordinate 19,799 of CADBUZ010000040.1, read as the reverse complement.
TTTTTGTGTCTTGTATATAAATTAATAAAAGTTGTAACTAAAAAAGATTTTTTAAATGAGACCTGCCAAAAATTGTTGTTAATAATCGAGATTAAAAAGGCAGAATGTTACAAAAATTTCACTTTTTTATATAAGCATAACCTTATTATATTAATATGGTATTTTGTACTATTTTTGAGCGTATTAATTCTTTGTATAATAAATTGGAACAAAATTAGTGAATTATCATTTACACCTCCGACAAAAGATACAGTATTATTTGTTTTGTTAATTATACTTGCGTTACTTCCTTTTGGAAATATGGAGATATTAGGCATAAAAGTGACTTCAAATAAGCCATTAAACAACAATGAAGCAAAACCTATTCCTGATAAAATTAGTTCTGATAAAGAAAAAACAATAAAAGATTTAAAACAGCAGTTGGATGATATTTGTAAGATAACGGAGGATAATAAACATGCAAAATAATTATTCTCAATATTCAAATAATGGTTTTAATGCAATTATTGATGTTATAAATCAAGGTGTGAATATACTTAGAAATAATATTTCCGCTCCTATAAATTACTCCATTGTTCAAGCTTGGCAGAATTATGCAAAATTTGTATTAAAAACATATGCAAGTAGCAATTCTTATTTGGAGTATTTAAATTTTTTGACAGCTATTATTTATTTACCACCTCAAGAACAATTAAACCAATCTATAAATAAATTATTAGAGCTGGCAAGAAGAATCTAAATTAAAATAAAAAATTACATTCTTTCTATATACCAGTTACTATTTCCAAAATGATTGAAATTACAATGGAGTTCAAAATAAAAATTAAACTCCAAAGAATTGTCATCTTTGAAGTTCCAAGAGTATTTATTTAATTGTGTTTTGCGATAACTCTCAAACGCATCCTGAATTTCTTTTGCAAACTTTATCCTGAATTCAGAATACGGAATATCTAATGTTTCTTTCGTTAATTTATTTTTCAAAATCATCTTCAAATCCTCTTATGTTATCAAGTTCAATGTTGTAGCGTTTTCCGTTTTTATCAACACAAGTTGCAAAATCTACAGTTTTATCGGCAAACTTGTTCTCCCATAAACAAATTAACAATCCGATTTCTTGTGTTTTTAAGTTTAAAATCTTTGTTCCGTATAGTTTGTAATCTTTTTCAGTCATTATTTTCCTTTCTTACTTCGATTTTTGAATATATTTCATCCGGCTTTTCTGGATCAAATAAAAATTCTTTTAAAAATACATATAATTCTCCACACGGACTTTCGCCGGATTTTCTTTAATCTGTATCTGCTGTACTGTTTAATCATATTTATTCCTTTTGTTACACAATACATCACTCTTTTTAGATAAAATATCAACTTGGATGCCTGAAATCGTATCATTTGGACACATTTGGGACTTGATGTTTCTGCGAAACAGAGTTATCCTGTGTGTACCAAAACTTTATTTACCCCGAGGTTAATTATGAAAAAACAAACATTGGCACAAGATGCCTTTAAACTTTATGCTGAAAAATTTATGTCTTTAGAAGATATCGCAAGGCAGCTTCATTTGAACGAAAGAACACTCCGCCGATGGAAAAAGTCTGATGATTGGGAAACCAAAAGAAATGAATATCTTCGGACTAAAACGACCTTGCATTCGGATTTATATGATTTTACCCGCAGTTTGATAAATTCTATTGAGAAGGATATGGAGAATAACGGTAAAGTCGAGCTTGCAAGATATTATGCTGTTACTAAAATGCTGAAATTGATTGGGCCGGTTAAATCTTATGAGGATGAAGTGTTAAACGAAAAACAAAAACATAAAGAGGAAAAGCCGAAAGGTTTAACACCGGATGTTATACGAGAAATAGAGGAACAAATTCTCGGCATAACTCACGAAGAAATTTGTGAACACGATTTGAACACCGATTAAACGCCTTTTAAACGGCATTTAAATTTCGACATCTTTTTCATGGTCTATAAAGAATGCATTCAAAACATCTGCATCATTTCGTAAATGTTTAACGACTGGCGCGAGATTATAGCATTCTTCAATCTCAGGTTGATTTGCAACAAAATAATCAATAACAACCGCTGTGTTATAAATATTCTCCGACCACTTACTCAATTGCTTAAACTCTTTTGGAGTAATATTCAATCTGACTTTTTCCATACGACCTCCTTTAACGTGCCGTATTCATCACTTAAAGTCAGAATCTAATCAAGTGTTTACAAATATCATTATTACTAAATTTATGATATGATTATTTTGTTAGAGTGTAGGGAATTATCATGGCTGTTAATTTAGATATTGATATAGATTTGGGGACAAAATATCTTACAAATATTAGTGCGTACTTTTTAGGTGCCATTTTTGCATCTGATGAATTTGTTATAAAAGACGGCAGAAAATTTTGGGTTGCACCAGTAAGGCACAATAAGAATATGGTATCTAATATTGATATAGAGCAACATTACAACAATATTAGAACACTTGCTCGAGATATTAATAAAACAACTATAATGGCAGAATTAATAAATTCAAATGGATTAAATACTGGGAAATTTACGTCAAGAATGGTTGGTTTTGGTACTTTTTTTGAAAGTTCTATAAATTTGCAACTAGAAGATCTCATAGAATCAGTAAGAGCAGCTTTGTTTTCATCGACTAAGTTAATTCAACAGTGTTTCTTGATTGGGATGTTTGATGGAAGAGGATACTTTGACATAAACAGTGAAAATGCAAAAGTAAGATATGTAGCTATAGATTGCGCAAATCCAAACTTAGGCAACTTTTTATGTGAAGTTATTAGTAACTATGGAATGGAATACAATTATAATGAATCAAGAGAAAGAAAAGAAGGAGGACGCCCTAGAAAAAATCAGGTACGTATTAAGGGTGCAGAAAAATTTCAAGAAAATATAGGGTTTATATCTTCACAAAAGATAAATCAAGTATATAATTTATATGATAAAAATTTGTATGAAATAAGAAACGTAGATGATATTTTAATTGGATTAAAACAAATTAGGAGAAAATAACAATGGCAAAAAATATTATATATTATGGTCCTCCGGGTACTGGTAAAACATATCACATGCAAAAACTAATTAGTGATTATACTGATTATAAAATTACTGACGATGAAATAATAAAAGCCTATACTAATTATTCGCAAGATTGGTTATTATTTGCTTTGATAATTCTTCAAAGTAATACAACTATGACAACAGAAGAAATTATTAATAAAGTAGATTCTTTAAATTTAGGGTACAAAGGACATCCTTCTGAAAAACTTACAGAACATTCTTTAAATGAAGATGAATTAATAACAAAGTCTCAACCTAGAATCTTCTTTGAAAATGATGGCAGATGGTATGTAGATAGACTGAGATTATTTGAATATGAACCTGAATTTGGAAACAAATATATCAAATCAGAAGCAATTGATCGTAGATACGATTTTGTAACATTCCATCAGTCATTTGTATATGAAGATTTTATTGAAGGAATTCGTCCCGTTTGCAATACAAACGACAAAGTTGAAATTGATAATCAAAATACAAATAGTACAATTAAATATAGCATCCAAGATGGTATTTTTAAGCAATTGTGCCAAAAAGCTATAGATAATCCACATAAACAATATGCTTTATTTATTGATGAAATAAATCGTGGTAGTATAGCTGAAATATTCGGAGAATTGATAAGCTTAATAGAAACCGATAAAAGAAAAGGGCAATATTGCGAGCTAGAGACAATTTTACCATATTCTAAAAAGCCATTTTCGGTACCTTCTAATCTAGATATTATTGGAACCATGAATTCTGCAGACAAATCTATTGCAGGAATAGATATAGCCTTAAGACGGAGATTTGAGTTTGTTAATCGTCCTTGCGATTATGATTCTTTAAAAAATACCATTTCTGCCAATGGAATTGATCCTAATAATGTAGAAGGAATTGATATAATAAGTCTTTTAAAAGCACTAAATCAAAGACTTGAATTATTACTTGATGAAAATCATATAATTGGACATGCATATTTTATAAAAGTTAAAAGTGCTGCCGATATCATAGATGTACTTAGAAATAAAATAATTCCACTATTAGAAGAATTTTTCTTTGATGATCTACAAAAAATTCAATTAGTTCTTAATGATTTAGATGAGAATGGGGAATTACGGACAAATGCAATATACACGCATAAAGAGTTAGATGTTGAAAAAATATTACCATTTGTTGGTGATTACGATATTGAAAACAAAAAGACATATAAATTAAATGAAGAAATTTCAGTAGAATCTATAATTAAGATATATCAAACGTAGGTTATATTATGATTCTAAAAGTTTTAGAACATCAAAAAATACATATACGAAAGAATAGAGATTTGAACAAACTACAAATCTCATATTCTGATGCTGAAATAATAAAAGCAGTCGATCAAAAAAATGGATTTATATTTAAATGGGGTAATGATTATGTAATACCACAACAATGGGTTGGTCTCATTTCATGTAAAGATTTTTCTATAGAAATATTTCCTAAAATATCAGATATAAATGAAGTAGAGAAATCTTGTGAAATTTTGTATAAAATGCTTGAAGTTGTGTACGATGTACCTATAAAAAATGGAATAAATGCGAAAGCTAAGCTTATTCAAAATGGATTAATTGAGATTTTTATTACTAATTATATTGAATATGTAAAAAAATATATTCAGTCAGGTCCTATATTAGACTACAAAAAAAATATAAAAAATTTAAAAGCAGTAAAAGGGAACATTATTTTTTCTGCACAAATCAATCACAATGCAATAAATTTGACAAAATTTATGTGCAAGTATTCTAAAATGGATATGGATAATAAATATAATCAAATAATAAAATTAACATTGGTTAAAATGAGAAATTTATCTAGGAATAATAAAAATAAGAAAATAATACAAGAATTATTGCAAGCATTTGATTCTGTAAAATTAAATATTAATTTGGATTATAAAAATATTCATGTAGATAAAACACACTATAGACTAAAAGATATTATTACATTAAGTCAGTTATTTTTAGATAACTATTCAGCATCTTTAACATACGGAAATTATAATATTGTATCCCTGTTATTTGATATGAATAAATTGTTTGAAAAATATATTTATACACAACTAAAAAAAATATACAAGCAGAATATTTGCTATCAGTATTCTAAGGAATTTCTATTAAAAGATGTGAAAACAGGAATTAAAAAAGTAAATTTAAAACCTGATATGTATTTAAAATTAGAGAATTTTAATATCGTTATTGATACCAAATGGAAAAGAATGGATAATACCTCAATAAAAGAATCTGATGCATATCAAATGAATGCTTATTTATCAGTCTTAAATAATACGAAAAAATGCATAGTTATTTATCCGCAAAGTTACAATAATGTTGAATTAAATAATTCATTTGTTATTCGAAATATGGAAAGAGATAAAATTATAAATACTAAAACAGTTGATTTACATTTACTTTTAGACAAAAATAACGATAGGTTTATTGAGAGATTAAGAAGTTTTGTTGTAGGAGAGCAGGCATAAAGATATGAAGAATAGTATAAAATTATTTAATACAGATTGTTTAAATACAATGAAAGAATTAAAAGATGATACAGTTGATCTTATTGTAACAGATCCTCCATATAATCTTGGTAATTTCATGAAAGAACGTGCGACGAATCTGAAACAAATGCGTCCAAATTCTTTTTATAGTGCTGGATGGGATGACTTATGTTATCAAGATTGGTTGAACAATATGGATGTATTTTTTGAACAAGCTTCTCGAATTATACGAAAAGGTGGTTCAATGATAGTTTTCATGTCTCTAATAAAAACAGAGTCTGTAATAAAACTTGCTCAAAAACATGGTTTTTATTATAAAACGACTGGTATTTGGCATAAAACCAATCCAATGCCAAGGAATATGAATTTGCATTTTATAAATTCTGTTGAAGGATGGATATATTTTACATATGAAACTCATACTGGAACCTTTAATAATGATTCAAAAGTTATGCATGATTTTGTAGAAAGTTCTTTAACTCCTAAAAATGAAAAAAAATATGGTTCACATCCAACTCAAAAACCAGAGAAAATAATTCAACACTTTGTAGAATTATTATCAGAAGAAAACGAAACAATTTTAGATCCTTTTATGGGAAGTGGGACAACTGGTGTTGTATCAAGAAGATTAAATAGAAATTTTATAGGTATAGAGTTGAATGAAGATTATTTTGATATTGCTTTAAAAAGAATCTCTGATGTAAAAGCAGAAGAAAAATGTACACTAAAGGTAGTTCATGGATAAAAAGAAGCCAAAAGTTATAGATTTATTTGCAGGAGTAGGTGGTTTATCATACGGTTTTATACAAGCCGGATTTGATGTAGTATTGGCAAATGAGATTGATGAAACAATTGCAATGTCATATTCCAAAAACCATCCTCAAACCAAAATGATAAATAAAGATATTACAAAACTTGATATTGAAGAAATTTTTAAAGAATACAAAGATAAAATTGATGTAATAGTTGGGGGACCACCCTGTCAAGGTTTTTCACAAAAAGGAAAACGAAAAACTATACATGATGAACGGAATTTTTTATTCAGATATTATTTTAAAGTTGTTGATTATATTAAGCCTAAATATTTTTTAATAGAAAATGTCCCCAACATTTTAACTGCGGAAAATGGGCTATTTAAAAATGAAATTATTAACCTTTTTGAATCAATAGGTTATTCGGTTAATTGTGATGTACTAAAGGCTTCTGACTATGGTGTTCCACAAGACAGACGTAGGGCTATTATAATAGGGAGGAAAGGTAAAAACAAACCTGAATTGCCAAAAGCTACAAATGACTCAGTAACAATTTATGATGCTATTGGAGATTTGGAATTTTTGGATTCCGGAGAAGGACAAGAAGAACAAAAATATTTGATGTCTCCTAAAACAAAATATCAAAAAATAATGCGCAAAAATTCAAAAATTTTACATAATCATGTTGCAACCAAGCATAGCAAAGAGGCTATTAAAAAACTAAAAATGATACCTCCCGGAAAAGGCAAAGAAGTTTTGCCAAAATCAATGTTAACCAAATCTATATACAGTGGCACATGGTCAAGAATGTTATATGATGGACAATCAGTAACAATAACTACTCGTTTTGATACTCCATCCTCAGGAAGATTTACGCACCCTATCCTAAATAGATGTATAACGGTTCGAGAAGCTGCTAGAATACAATCTTTTCCTGATGATTTTGTATTCTATGGAAGTAAAAATTCTCAAATGAAACAAGTTGGCAATGCTGTTCCTCCAAAATTAGGAAAAGCTATTGCGGAAGTGCTTCTAAGAGATATTCTCAAATAGCACATTTTATAATTACAAATTTATTTTATAGTATGTGATTTTAATATATTGTTAAAAACAGTGGAGGAAGTAATGGAAGATATATATAAAAAATTAAGTTATGTGCCATTGCCAAATTTAAAAAAATGCTTAAAAGAAAGATTAAAAGATGATGAAAAAAGAGAAAAAGTAGATAATTATACTAAATCTGAGGTTATAGCACAGTTTCGTATTTTAAATTTAAAATTAGAAGATATTATATCAATATATAAACAATACAAATTTGGTAAAAATCTTTCATTCCAACTTTTTTATGCTAATAAAAATTTGTCTAAAATGGATTTTTCTTTAGACAAATGGAAAGATTATTCTACTGAAATAGACTTGTCGGTAATAAAGTATGAAAACCTTCCTAGGATAAAAGGTTTACAATTTACTGATATTGAACAAATTGAAGACAATTTTCTTGAAGTTGTTTATAAATACCATTCTTTACATAAATATTTTAAAGATAACGAACGAGAAGAGCCCGCATTTGTATACGAAACTCAATATGGTTTTTTATGGATAAATGCAGAAGAATCTTATCTTATTATCATTTCAAAAGATGAAAAAGTTGTGCAAAAAATAAGAGAATATTTGTTTAAAAATTTTGAGCTAAAACTTTCTCAGCCGCAATTGACAAAAGAATCAATAAATAAAATATTTTTATTAGAAAATACTAAATCTGCGACTTATACCGAAATACATGGTGCAACAACAAAAATATCATATCCCTCAACTGCTAAAGAATATGAAGAAGATCATAATGAAGAAATAAGAAATATTTTTGAACAAATAGAAAATAATGGCATACGAAAAGCAAATGCTAAATATAAAGAGACTATTGCTATAGATGAGAACGATAAATCTGTAATATCGGTTAACGCTGATAAATGCCGCATAAGTATACTCAAAACTTATTCAACGGATGAAATTAGAAAATGGGGAAAAAGTAAATTTTCTCAAATTACCAACGAATTAAAAAATATAAAACAACAAGATATTACGGAATATTTTGATATTTTTTCTAATGATATTCTTCAAGGGTATCGGTTCAAAAATGAAGATATTTTAAATATAAAACTTGTATGTAGAGCCTTATACAATGCAATAAAAAAACAAGAAAATTGTGAAATATCAAATGTAGAACTGTTATTTAAAAATACTGAAATTAGCAAATATTTTCATATTTTACCTTTATATGATTGTCCTTCTTGCGAAGAAACCCACGAAGCAAAGTGCTATACTTGTGGTACCAAATTTGAATGGAAAAATGGCTTATATTGTCCAAGCTGTAAATCCGTTTATACAGATCATGTATTTCTAAAGTGTGAAAATGGTAAATCAAATGAGTTAGAGGTTACCAATGTAATAACTTTAATTCCTAAATCAAACCTAATTAATTTGGTAGAACGCTTTATCGCACAGGCTAACGAAACATTTAATATTAAAAATCAAAATTTTTATATTAAAAACAATAAATTATATTATTTTCACAATATATCTAATACAGAAGTAAGCATAAAGGATATTTCTTTATTTAAAGAAATAGATCTTAATTTACAATTTACAAACCCAGATGAATATAATGCACTAAAACAAGAATGTATTAACATTCCTGAGAAATGCAAAAATTCGTGCAAAACCAATTGTTCTGGATGCTTAAATACTAATGAACGCTTTTGTTTAATGAAAATGTTAGCTTATATTGCACCTTCATATAAACCTCAACCACATAAAGGTAATGAATATGGCGATGCTTCCTTTACTGCATATATAAATGGTGAACAAAAAGATGTTAAATTTATTATGAAAAGTGCTGAAAAAGATGGAATGGTATTAGCTACAACTAAATCAGGAAAAGAATTTATAATACAACTTGTAACACAGTACTTAAGGGATGAATATAAGCCAATTTTAGTTATTTTAACACCATCTCAAATAGATGCATATTTGAAGGCGGATATGCGTAATATAGTGCGATATAAAAATGGGAAAATAATTTTTATTGAAGAAAAAGAATTAGTTGCTATTTATAAACTAGCGAAAGAAAATGGATTTTGTATTAAAATAGAAGATTGATTTATTAAAATTTCTTTATTGATTCCATGTTTTTTTAACAAGAAATTTACATAGTCATATAAATTTTTTTGTGCATATGGTGATAAAATAATTTGAGTATGTGCTATATCAAATAATTCATTTAAATTCAATTTTAAAAAACCACCAGTGCAATTGTTTTTATTTTCACTAAACATTTGTATAATAGCCCGAACTTCTTTTTCATAATTATAGTATTCTAATTTTAAAGAATGAAGAAGTTCATAAAATTTGTGACAATTTTCAATTGTATCTAGTAATTTTGCTAATTCTATTATTTCTGATCTTGATTTATAATCCATCTCTTTTAAAAATACTCTGTAAGTATCAATAATATTTCCATCGCTCATAACAAAGCAAGGATTTTCTATTAATTTTTTAAAATAATTTATATCAATTTTTATAGCAATGCCTTGATTTATTTGGGTATTACCATTAATATCGGTAGGATATATTTTCCATAATGCATAATTTTCAACAACATCATTTGTGAAAGAACATACAAATATATTATCAAGTACATCATTTTTTATATCACAATAAGTTTTTTTTAAATTACTAAGCTTTTTATCTAAATCGCCACACAATGATTTATAATTACTTAATTCTTTGATTTTATAGTTGGTAAAAAAGTCTATTACGCAACATTCTTCTGGATCAAGATTGCATTTTAAGTTTTTAATTGTAGAAAAATACATACCGCTGTTTTCAAGGATGCTTATAAATTTTTCTAATGATAAATATTTCCACAAATAATTTTGCATAATATTCTCCTACAAATATTATATATTGAAATGAAAATTGAAATGTTTATTCTAGTATAAATGAAAGTATCAGTAACTTTGAGAATGAATTATCAGAAGATTTGAGAGTTTTTATCAGAGAATTTTGAAATTTTTCCCTCAAAACTTAAAAAGTTTGAGAATATTCTCAAACTTCCGGGGTGCTTTTCTCAATCTCTCTGATAATCTACATCAATAAAGTATCAGTAACTTTGAGAATGAATTATCAGAGAGTTTAAGAGGTTTTATCAATAAGTTTTGAAGTATTTCCCTCAAAACTTAAAAAGTTTGAGAATTCTCTCAAACTTCCGAGGGTACTTTTCTCAATCTCTCTGATAATCTACATCTACATATATACAATTTCCAGCCGTAATTATTGCTATTATTTAATTATATGCACTATTTATTTAATTTCTCCTACTTTTCATGTCAAAATGGTGATACTTTGTATCAAAATCCGTGACACTCAATAGGTTAATTAAATGTTTTATTCAGTTGTCATACACAATTTAACTCTGTTTCAAGCACTTTTCAAGTGCATAAGGTAATAATTAAGCACTTTTGTATCATTTCAAGAACTAAGTATCTTATTATTTTGCTACAATTTTGGCCCATTCTCTCATAAGAGTATCTAAACTATATCTGGCATTAGCGGGGCTTGTTGATGGCATTTTAAGGCAATTATATTTTCCCAATAAATCCGAAAAATATTTTTTAAATGCGGTATATGATTTATTTCCGTTTAAGCATATGGTCTCAATATTTGAATATGTTTTCAATAGTTTTCTTATATCGTTTTGCGTTTCGTTTTGAATATCAGAATCTAAACTCCCTACCCGTTTACAGGTCTTTATTGTATCCCATAGTGCAATATTGTTATTTAAAAGCGTTTTTAATTTCATATCATAATCAAAATCCGGCAAATTTGGTTGATTGCAAATTGTACCCATAACTTTCCAAAACCTGTTCTGCGGATGTGCATAATACTGTTGTTCTTCCAGTGATTTTACTCCAATTTAAAGAAAAAGTATCAGTAACTCTGAGAATGAATTATCAGAGAGTTTTGGAATTTATATCAGGGAGTTTTGAAATTTTTCCCTCTAAATGCGTGCAAAATTGAAATTCTCTCAAACTTCCGGGGGCAGTATTCTTAGACTAACAGATAATTTATAAACAGATAATTTACAGACTAACAGATAATTTATATACATCTACCGCCGTAATTATTGCTATTATTTAATTATAGGTACTATTTATTTAATTTCTCCTACTTTTCATGTCAAAACCGCGATACTTTGTATCAAAATCCGTGACACTCAATAGGTTAATTAAATATTCTATTCAGTTGTCATACACAATTTAACTCTGTTTCAAGCACTTTTCAAGTGCATAAGGTAATAATTAAGCACTTTTGTATCATTTCAACACGATCTGGTTTTTAAATACATGGAAGTACAGTTCCAAAAGCATATTAGATTAATTTATTTTGGAACTAAGTATCTTATTATTTTGCTACAATTTTAGTCCATTCCCGCATAAGAATATCCAAACTATATCTGGCATTAGCGGGGCTTGTTGATGGCATTTTGAGGCAAGTGTATTTTTCTAATAAATCCGGAAAATATTTTTTAAATGCGGTATATGATTTATTTCCGTTTAAGCATATGGTCTCAATATTTGGATATGTCTTCAAAAGTTTTCTTATATCGTTTGGTTTTTCATTTTGTATATCAGAATCCAGACTCCCTTCTCTTTTACAGGACTTTATTGTGTCCCAAAGAGCAATATTACTTTTTAGAAGTATTTTTAATCTTGTTTTATAATCAAATTTCGGCAATTGTTGTTCATTACAAATAGTGCTCATAACTTTCCAGAACCTGTTCTGCGGATGTGCATAATACTGTTGTTCTTCCAGTGATTTTACTCCCGGCATTGAACCAAGAATAAGAATTCTAGAATTATTATCTATTGAA
>CADBUZ010000040.1:0-7499 GCA_902797985.1 uncultured bacterium | reverse complement strand
GAATGAATTATCAGAGAGTTTTGGAATTTATATCAGGGAGTTTTGAAATTTTTCCCTCTAAATGCGTGCGAAATTGAAATTCTCTCAAACTTCCGGGGGCAGTATTCTTAGACTAACAGATAATTTACAGCATATATTTGAATTTTAGCGATTTGCTCGGATTTATATCGGACTTTTCGGTGACAAAAAGTGGACAAAAAGAGCAGTTTCGTTACATTACAGTCAATTCGTATAAAATCGCTATTACCCCAACGTGTCGGCTAACACAGGCGAATTAATTACAATTCAAATGTCCCAAATAAACCCCAAAGAACGTATTAGCAAAATTAAAGCTATAAAAATGTTTGAAACAGGCTTTTTGAATAAACTTGAAGCAGGAAAGTTTGAAACATTATCTAAAATCCACAAATACTTATTTGAAGATATTTTCCCATTTGCAGGCGAAATACGCAGCGAAAATATCGCAAAAGGAAATTTTCGTTTTACTCCTGTTATGTATTTAAAGGCATCATTAGAACATATCGATTCCATGCCACAATCAAACTTTGATGAGATTATAGAAAAATATGTAGAAATGAATATTGCACATCCATTTAGAGAAGGTAACGGTAGAAGTACAAGGATTTGGCTTGATTTAATTCTAAAAAAAGAAATTGGCAAAGTTATTGACTGGAATAAAGTTGACAAAGAAGATTATTTTCTTGCAATGGAAAGAAGTCCTGTTAAAACTGTCGAAATTAAAGAACTTTTAAAAAAAGCTTTAACCTCTGATACAAATAACAGAGAAATTTATATGAAAGGCATAGATGCAAGTTACCATTATGAAGGTTATAATATATTTAAATCTTCTGATTTAAAGTAATTAAATTTAATAAATTTCAATATTACGCCACCATACCAGATAAATATATGAGATAGCAGTTTTTTCCGGCACTAAAAGGATTATTCAAGTATTATTGGTACACCTTTTTTTGGTGGATATTTGCATAGTATTAAGATATTTGTAATATTACTGTATTTTACAAAATTCTTGTTACACTTAATTCACAATAAATAGAAAATAATAAACACCTATAGAAAAAATCTTTTGTATTATAATTAAATATATGAAAGTTTTAGAGGGGAAGAAGTATGTTCAAGGAAAGTATTCTACAAGATACGCTTAAAGCTATCGAAAATGCGATAAAAGATAAAAAATTAGGACAAATGGAGTCTATAGAAGGAATAAATTTAGTTTCTGAAAAGCCTAAAAATCCGGACTTTGGTGATTTTGCCGTTAATGTTTCTTCGCTTGCTCGTAGTGCTAAAATAGCTCCTCCTATGATTGCTAACGCTATTGTCGAATACCTTCCAAAAGATAATTATTCAAATTCTGTTATTGGCGGATTTATTAACTTTAAACTTTCAGATAAAATGCTCGCAGAAGTTGTAAAAGAAGTTTTGTCTAAAAGAGAAAATTTCGGAAAACCTGAAAAAATAGAAAAAGAATATATAAATCTCGAATACGTTTCTGCAAACCCTACAGGTCCTTTCCATATAGGTCACGGACGTTGGGCCGCTATGGGCAGTGCTTTGGCTAATCTTTTGAAGTTCTACGGGCACGATGTTTATCAAGAATTTTATATAAATGATGCAGGAAGTCAAATCCAAAAACTCGGTCGTTCGCTAAACATTCGTATTAAACAAGAACTCGGTGAAAATATTGATTTTCCTCAAGATGAAGAAGAACGTAAAAATTATTATGCAGGTGAATACTTAATCCCTGTTGCGAAAAAATTCCTTGAAGAAAATAAACCAACTGATGATATTCAAGTTTTGTCCGATTATGCAAAAGAATATATGGAACGTGTTCAACGTGAACTTTTAGAAAATTTCCGTGTTCATTTTGATAAGTTTTATTCTGAGTTAGATTTGCATAAATCGGGTAAAGTAGAAAAATGTTTTAATGAATTAAAAAACAAAGGTGAACTATACGAACAAGATGGTGCAATTTGGTTCAAAACAACTAAATATGGTGATGATCAAGATAGAGTGCTTAAAAAAGCTGATGGTGCAAACACTTATCTGACAGCGGATATAGCATATCATATGGATAAATTGGATAGAGGTTTCGATAGACTTATTAATATTTGGGGTGCTGACCATCACGGATATGTTGCCCGTGTTAAAGCATCTATAGAAGCTTTAGGCGGAAATCCTGATAAGTTGGAAATTTTGTTAGGTCAACTTGTGAATTTGATTATAAATGGTGAAGAAGTTCGTATGGGTAAACGTCGTAAAATGGTTACACTGGACGAACTTATTGAAGAAGTCGGAGTTGATGCTACAAGATTTTGGATGTCTATGCGTAGTATTGATACTACATTGGATTTTGATATAGAGTTAGCGAAACGTTCTACTGATGAAAATCCGGTATTTTATGTTCAATATGCTCACGCACGTGCTTGTTCTATTTTGAGAAATGCTGTTAAGCAACGTGTTAACGCCGAAACAGGTGAAACATCTCCTGCTCCTATGTCAGAGGAAGAATTGCAGGAAACAATAAATAACTTTGATTTGAATGCAATGATTAAAGCTGTTCCTAATGCTAAAAAATTGATTTTGAAACTTGAAGAATTTAAATCATTAATTGAATATTCAGCAAAGACACGTGCTGTTTATACTATTTGTCGATATGTTCAAGATTTGGCAAGTGAATTTCATTCATTCTATAACTCAAACAGAGTAATTTGTGAAGACAAAACTCTTATGAAATCCAGACTAAGTCTTGTATATGCAGTAAAAACAGTTTTGGCAAATGCGTTAGGTATCTTAGGTGTTAGTGCTCCTGAGAAAATGTAAAAAATAAAAAATTAATAACAAAATAATACTTTATAAAAAAAATTATTTATGATAGAATGATTCTACAGAAAAATATTCTGTGGAGAAGTGGCCGAGTAGGCTTAAGGCGGCACCCTGCTAAGGTGTTGTGTGGAGCAATCTGCACCGTGGGTTCGAATCCCACCTTCTCCGAATTTAAAAGAGTTTTAGCGATTTTACTAAAACTCTTTTTTAATATCTATTATTAAAATGCTCACAGAAATGCTCACAATATTTTTTATTTTAAGTTAAGTAATTTGTGCATATCATTAAGGCTTTCTTCCACGTTATTAACCTCAATTTCTACATCATACTCTTTGGCACGGTTAATTTCATATTCAGCTCTTTTTAATCTTGTTTGAATAGATTCTGCAGTTTCGCTTCCACGTTTATTTAATATTGCTTCCTTTTAACAGGACATTTGGTCGGAAGGGGTTTTTGTCACTGCGAGCGGAAGCGTGGCAGTCAAGCCAATCTTAGCGATTTTGTGTGGTCGGAAGTGTGTTGACTGAAAATGTCCGAAATGTCCGATTTCGGTAACAAAAATGTCCACATATTTGCAATTTTTGTCCAAAATTTGAGCTTAAAATATATTGTTGGGGTAGAAACCCCAACCTACAGGCTATTTACTCAATGCTTTTTCCGCATTTACAATTTCTTCTTCATTAATTTTATCAAAGAATGTTGTCAGCATATTATTAGTCTTTTCTGTGATTGCAACTTCTTTATCGCCGAGTCTTGGATTGGTTAGAACAAATTTATCCTTATTTAAACCTTGAATACAATAACTTACAACGGAATCTTTTTGTCCCCAAGTTTGCATATTTTTTAATCTTGTTGCAAATCTATCACGAGATATATCACTCATTGCATTCCTTAGCCAATGTGTAGTTTCTTGAGATACACTCGCACCGAAATTTGTGATGTGGTTGTTGTTTTGTATTCTTTGAACTTGCATTTTATTTACTCCTTCTACTTTCGCATGCTATATCATATTATAAAACTCGTAAAAATTAAATTTGCTAATCATAAATTGGAAGTCTGTAGGTTGTGGTAAATGTTAATTTACCGCAACAAAAATAAATTGTTTCGGTAATCAAAGATTACCAAAACCTACGTTTAAATTATCAATTTATCTGTTTTTTCTTCTCAGACCGACTGTTTTTTTACAATAACCTATCCTAAAAGATTAATATGTTTGTGTTTTAGATCTTCGTATCTTTGTTTGACTTCGTAATCTAATCGTACTCGCATTTTGGCAGCTTCATTTATTCTGTTTTGGATAGCTTCTGAATCGTATATTTGTTTTATTATTTCTTTTTGTGATTCTTTTGTGTGATGTAAGATTTGTGATTCAGGACCAACGTTTGAAAATCCACTAAGTTTAACTATTTTTGTCATTAGATACTCCCCTGTTTAATTGCTACATTGATTATATCAGTAATATGACAGAATGTACAAAATTTATAAAAAGATGTATCATAATTGTTTATATGAAAGAAGAATTATTATTAGAGCAGATTAAAAAGATTATCGTGGACAAATATATCGGTGATAATTGAGAATATTTAAAAGTAGGTAGGTCGGCTTTACAAAGCCGACAATAACATTTTTGTTGGCATGGTAATGCCAACCTACATTTTTCTAATTCGCAAAAACTCTGTTCTTTCTTCTCAAACCGACTGTTCTTATACAAATGAGCAACGGAGTTGCGAAAGGTAAAGCACGAATAAATCAAAACCACGTTTTTGATTTTGAGTGCGAACGGTTCCGTTTAGTGCGAGGGCGCAGTTGTTAAATACAATCCCACCTTCTCCGAATTTAAAAGAGTTTTAGTAATTTTACCAAAACTCTTTTTTAATATCTATTATTAAAATGCTCACAGAAATGCTCACAATATTTTTTATTTTAAGTTAAGTAGTTTGTGCATATCATCAAGGCTTTCTTCCACGTTATTAACCTCAATTTCTGCATCATACTCTTTGGCACGGTTAATTTCATATTCAGCTCTTTTTAATCTTGTCTGAATAGATTCTGCAGTTTCGCTTCCACGTTTATTTAATCTTGCTTCCAGAACTTTTAGAGGTTCTTCTGATGGTGGTCTGAAAAATACACTTAATACATTAATTTGAGGATCATTTTTTAGGTTATCTTTGATGCTTTTTGCTCCATCTACATCAACAATAGCTAATGCAGGTTTTTCTCCGTTTAAGGCGTTTTTAATGGTTTCTTTTTTTGTTCCATAAAATTTTCCGGAAAAACCTTCTATATATTCTACAAATTCATTGTTTTTAATACCTTCTTTAAATTTATCTACAGTAGTAAAGAAATAGCTTTTACCTTCCACTTCACCTGCTCTTTTTGGTCTTGTGGTATGAGTGACAATCTTATTAAATTTGTGTAATATTTGATTCATTATACTATCTTTGCCGACTCCTGAAGGACCTGATACAAGCAATAAATATTTGTTATCTTTAAGAACTTTAGCAGGTATATCATTTCTTACAATTTGTTTAAATCCAATAGGATTATAATTATTTTGATAATTGTTGTTGTTTAAATTAACTTGCATTTTTATACTCCTGATTTTTCCATGATTTTTTATAATAATGTTTCTAAAAATAAAATTTGCTAGTTGGTTAGAATTTTATTAATTCAATATAAAAAAAATAAATTGATAGTGACAGAGCACAAATAAAAGTTTTTGAGTTTATTTTTATCAGGATAATTTATAATATTCAAAAAAATAAGCAAAACAAAAGCGAACCGAAGTTCGCTTCAAGATAACTCTCAATCATCTTACTAAATCGATAGACCTTAATAATTCTTACATTACTTAACGGCAACCAGTTTAGTTTGAACACCGACTTCGGCATTCATTCTTCTGGCATTAGCCATCGCGGAGGAGCGGCGTTTTTTTGCACCTCTAAGTATGTATTCTACGCCACTGAAGGTATTACATGTTGGTATTTCTATTTTCTTTAACATATACCGTCCTTTCTAATTACATTTGTGACATGTATATCGGCAATTTTTCGAAAATCTTTAGTGTTTTTAATAGTTTATTTACAAAAATTAACATAGTTTTAAAAGTTTATATCCTAATTTTCAAAAGGAAAAGCGGTATCTGTCAGATACCGCCTAGTGTTTATTTATGTGATTATCAAATAAGTTCTATTAAAAACTTCTTCTTTCTCTTACAGCTAATTGAGATTGATAAAAACTGCTATTAGAGATTCTTTCTTGTATTCTATCGTGGTCAACAGTTGATACTGATTCAAGGTTTGCTAAATTGTTTAATCTGTTGGTTAATGCTGTATTTGCATATACTACATTACGTTTTTTAAGAACTGTCCAGTATTTTGCTTCTGTTCTTGTTGCTGTTGTTTCTTCTGCTAAAGTAGCAACTTTTCCTTTGTGACAGCTTTCGTGAGCTATAAGACATGCGATTTGTTCAGTTGGTGCATTTTTATATCTTGAATTGATTAGGATATATCTGTCGCCCCAGTTATCAGTTGAATTTATTGCGAATGTGTTTTGATATTTGAAAGAGATTTGAGTCAAATCATAAAATATTATTTTAACAGAGTTTTCTTGAAGGTTATCAAATATTTCGGAAGCACCTATATCGTCTAACATCATTAACGCTTCTCTTATTTTGGAATCATCGCTAAAATATTTAACATTCATAGCTGATACACTGGATGAAAACACAACAAATAAACATGCTAAAAGCACTAATACTCTCTTTAACATAACACACATTCCCTACAATTTTTTTCTTTTTATCTAACTTCTTGTGGTTTAGTTAACGGCAATTTTCAGAAAAACTTTAATTATTTGTTTGGTTTTTGTTAACAAATTGTTATAAAGGGTGGGTTATAGAACATTTTATGTTCAAAATATCTTTGTTATTACTAGGTTTTGCGGTTTGTGAAGTTTTGTTACAAGAGTAAAACAAAAAAGGCAATTTTTAAGAATAGATATACTTTATATATACATAAGAGATAATTAAATCTCACAGGAAATTAGGATTAATACATTAGAATAGAGGATATAGGATTATGGCATTCGGTGATTTAACGGCGAGAAAATTTAACACTAATAGTTATGTAGGTTCACCAGATTTTGGTAAATGGACTAAAATGGGTTTCAATCCAACAAAAAATATTACACTTATAAACCCACAACAAAAGGAACAAGCACCTCTTGAAGTTGACCGTTCAGAAGGATTCAAGGTAGTTTCATAGGGAGGACTACGTCCAAAATTATATTATGAGAAAGTGTTGATATGTGTAAAACAGTATCTATTATCTATTCTAATTGTTAAAATTTTAGAGCCGAAAGGCTCTTTTTTTTTGCCCCGAGCAGAGCCGAATTTTCGGTAGGGCGACGGCGAAGCCTAGCCCGTAACGTGGAGCAGAATGTTGAATTCTGCGACCAGCCGAATAATTCGGAGCGAACACACGAAGTGTGTGAGAGGTGAGCAATTAAAATCGATAGTAAATATTATCAATTTAATTTTAAATATATAAAAGATGACAAAAAACTTGTAAAATAAGGATGTACCATTTCTTTGACCGCAGGGGTAAATATATGAAACGGTACTCAAAGCGGATTGCGAGCAGAGGCTGAAGTTA
>CADBUZ010000039.1:10647-11097 GCA_902797985.1 uncultured bacterium | reverse complement strand
AGTGTGACGTCCGCCTTCTTCTTTCTTCAATACGTAAACGTTAGCTGTGAACTTAGTGTGTGGGTGGATTGAACCAGGTTTACATAAAACTTGACCACGTTGGATTTCAGTTTTATCAACACCTCTTAACAATGCACCAATGTTGTCACCTGCTTGACCTTGGTCAAGAGATTTTCTGAACATTTCAACACCGGTAACAGTAGTTTTCTTAGTTTCGCCTAAACCAACTAATTCAACTTCGTCACCAACTTTAACGACACCACGTTCTACTCTACCAGTAGCAACGGTACCACGACCTGTGATTGAGAATACGTCTTCAACAGGCATCAAGAATGGCTTGTCTAATTCTCTTACAGGGTCAGGGAAATATGAATCGATAGCATCCATCAATTCCCAAATCTTATCAGTCCATTCATTTTCGCCTCTTTTAATGCTAGGGTTTGCTTGAAC
>CADBUZ010000039.1:0-10561 GCA_902797985.1 uncultured bacterium | reverse complement strand
AAGAAGTTCTCTAACTTCCATTTCAACTAATTCTAACAATTCAGGGTCATCAACCATATCACATTTGTTCAAGAATACTACCAAATTAGGAACACCAACTTGTCTTGCAAGAAGGATGTGTTCACGAGTTTGAGGCATAGCACCGTCAGTTGCAGCAACAACTAAGATAGCACCGTCCATTTGAGCAGCACCTGTAATCATGTTCTTAACATAGTCAGCGTGGCCCGGACAGTCTACGTGTGCGTAGTGTCTTTTTGCTGTTTCATATTCAACGTGAGCTGTTGAAATGGTTATACCTCTAGCTTTTTCTTCAGGAGCAGCATCGATTTCATCGAATTTTTTAAGTTCTGCTTGACCTGCAGCAGCTAATTGTTTTACCGTGGTCAACGTGGCCTACTGTACCTACGTTAACGTGTGGTTTCGTACGTTCATACTTTTCACGTGCCATGAGATTAATCTCCTTTTCTTTACTATATACTACTAACTTTATAAAGTTTAACTCTCTAAACTCATATATCTATTTTAGCCTGTCAAGTTTCTTTGTCAATATAATATAAGTGATTAGTGAACTATACCATGATTTTATTGTTAATTGTAAACAATTGTTAAGTGTTTTAAATTAAAAAGGCAATTTTGAAAAATAAAAATACTTTATCATGACACGGGGATTAAATTGGGGAATAATTCAAATGGGATTTGAAAGAGGATTATCATACAGTTTATATAACAGATACAGCTTCGGTTCATTGTTATTAAATGGTTTTTATAACACTGCAATGTACGGTATTTCTCAAGATCCGTTATATTTTTCAAGTTGTTATGCGGATTTAGATAGCCCAAGCGGTTTTTCATCAGTTATAGACGGTGGTCGTGCTATCAATAATTCATATTATAATAATGGTTTTACAGGATATACAATCGGCGGTTTTTTACCGGTTGTTGAATGTACTCCATACAGTTTTACCGGTTACAGTAGTCCTTTAGGTTTAGGATTAGGACTGGGATTTGGCGGATATGGCGGTTGTTTATACTGCTAATCCAAAACAAAGTTTAAATTAAATATCCCCCAGGATATTTATTAAAATCTCTCAAATAAATTTGTTAAGAGGTACAAGGGTATCGATGAAGTAACATCCCCCCTTAGTTACTGTGCCTATAGTACCTCTTTATTTTTTTGAAATTAAAATTTTATATTATATATTTACCCCATCCCCCCACAAAAAGCCTTCGAAAACTTCGAAGGCTTTTTAACATTAATATATATTTTTCTTTACCAATACCATTTTAAATATTAAAGATATCTTATCCTCTTGTATAAATTGTTCTTAAAATATATTCTTCTAACACCTTTTTATCCGCAGGACCGGAAGATGGATCATTTATCATAATACAAAAAACATATTTGTTATCTTTTCTTGTGGTTATATATCCTGCAATGGAACTAATATTATTAAGAGTTCCGGTTTTTGCATGAACATATCCTCTCAAATATAACATACGTTTTGAAAGAGTACCCTCACCTGCAGTAGCCAATTCATTTTCTAAAAAGCCTTGAGTGCTAAGCAAAAAATCGGTTACAAAATCCGAACGCATAAGATTATTTTTAGAAACTCCGCTTGCATCAACAAGTTTTATATTAGATGTATCAAGATGATGTTTGTCACAAAAATCCTGAAACATTAATAATCCGTTATCAAAACTTCCTGTCGTAGAGGCATACTTTCCGCCAGCCAGTTTAAATACTGTTTCTGCCACATAATTACTACTATTTAAATAAACATCTTTTTTTGCTCTATCCAAACCATGACTCAAAACAGTAATTAATTTGTAGTTTTTGTTTAATTTTTTTATAGGAAATTCCCCACTTGATGAAATGCTATGATTAATAATGTTTTCACTCAATCGCATATCAAAATATTTTTTAGGATTATTAATAGGAATATTTATTATTTCACTTTTATTAGGAGCAATTGTTCCGTCAGCGACAATAATATCAGGAGAAATATGATTTTGTCGTTTTAAAACATATTTTGTTGAGTTATCTGTAATTATCTTATTGACAAAAGAAACAGGATAATTGGAATTTTTAGTGATTTCAGCAGGAAAACCCTTTGCAGATGGAGAAATCACAATTTCCATCAAATTATTATCTAAATTATATGAACTGAATTTTGGCATAAGAGGGTTTAGATCATCATCCCATTGCCAACCTTCACCCCACTCATTATCGTCAATAACAGAATCATCAATGGAAATAGAAACAGGTTCTTTTGCAATACATTTAACTACTTTATCTAAATCTTTATTAGAAAGATATGGATCAGCCCCAAGCACTAATAAATAATCACCTAAATTGTTTTTATACAATTTTGTAGAAAACCTATAATCCTCACCAAGTGTCATAAAGGCAGCGGTTGCTGTCATGGTTTTTTGCACAGAAGCAGGAGATACAGGCATTTTAGGATTAAGTGTATAAACTGTTTTACCTGTTTTTACATTTTTTATAGATATTGTTATTGCACTTCGGTTTATTCCTGATTTAGAAATAACATTATTTATTTCAGAGCTAAGCCCTGATGCAAAACAAGCATTACAAACCGACAAAAACATTATTATACAAATTGTAAGAAATTTTTTCATTTTAAAACGACCTCATATTTATCATGAACATCTTTCAGAACTGTACATTTATCTCTAAAATCGTACATATCAGGCAAGTTCAAAGAAGCTTTGATAATACCCTCTTTTGTATCAATTTCATCCATAATATTACCACTGTAGTCATAAATCATAGAATGACCTAAATTTTTTGCACCGGTTGGCAAAACACCTGTTTGAGTGAGAGCAATCACATAAGATTGATTTTCAACAGCTCTGGCACAAGTTAAAGAATCCCAATGTATTTTTCTGGAAAGCGGCCAAGCTGCCATATTAACCAAAATATCCACACCTGCTTTTCTATATGCTCTATATATTTCAGGAAATCTAATATCATAACATATTGTAAGACCGAATTTTACGCCTTCAATATCAACCATTACAGGATTTTCACCTTCTGTAATATATTTATTTTCACAATCATCATAATATGAAAACAAATGATTTTTATTATAAGTGGCAATCAATTCACCCTTACGATTAATAACAGGGCAGGTGTTAAAATATTTTCCATCAAGCGATTGTACAAAACTTCCGCCTAAAATATTAACATTATTTTTTTGTGCTAATTCTGATAAAAATTCAATAGTGTCGCCCAAAAGAGGTTCAGCAGAATTTACAAACTCATCACAAGCCCATCCGACAGTCCACAATTCAGGCAAAATCAAAACATCTGTACCGGAATCAATAGTCTTTTCGGTAAGCGCCAATATTTTCTCATAATTTTTAAACTTATCCCCAATCACCGATTCCATTTGAACGGCAAGAACATTTATCTTTTCCATATTCCGAATCTAAAAACCTCTTTATGTGCTTTAGGTGCCATTTTCTCAAGTTCTTCAAGAGAATGTTGAACTTTCAATCTGACTCTTTCATCTTCTTCTTTTCCACCTTCAGGATCAACATAAATAGGCTCACCATATATATTAATAAGATGTGTCCATAAACAAGGCATTCTAAATTCATCCCAAGAAGGAAATTTTAAGAAAGTAGGATTAGGTGAATACCAATACACCGGCACAATTGGAACACCTGCATTTTTTGCCACCCTGATAGCGCCATCTTTCACAACTTTAGCAGGCCCTCGTGGTCCATCAACCATTATTGCACAACATTCACCATTTTTTAATGCATTAATCATTTGTAAAGTAGCTTCTACACTACCTTTTTTACCCTTAGAACCATGTATAACTTTAAACCCCCAACGCTCTACAACTCCCGCAATAATTTCACCATCACGAGAACGGCTAACTAAAACATTACAATTAGCTCTATCAGGAAGCCCATGAACACAACATTGGTGTGCGTGCCACATTGCATATACACATGGTGACGCATTTTCAGGGAAATTTACATTCTGAATATCTGTAAACAACTCTTGAAATTTAAAAATCCGATATACTATCTCAGAAAATTTTTGTCGGCTTCCTTTTTTATTATCAAACTTCTTAAAAATATTTATCATAGATAAATTTTACAACAAAATTATCCATTTTAGCAATAAGTATTTTATCCCACTGAAAGCTCGTATTTCCACACTATTTAAAAATCATATAATTTGACTATTCTTATATTTAACAATATTTGGTAAAATAATATTCAACAGTAACTAAGAACGGAATAAGAATTATGGTTAATGAAAATTCAAATGAAACAAAATTATTACAAACAAGACTAAAAATTTCAAAAATTTTCAACACATTTGTTGATATGATGCAATTTGAAGACAGGTTACCTGCGAATATTTTTGAAGTTATAAATAAATATATCAAATATGATGTTAGCGGATTATTTTTTAACGAATCTGATGAATCATCAAGAAACATCTTTAACTTTTCTTTTCCCAAAAACAACATTACTATTCCTCTTTCTGAAAAAATACGAGATAAATTTTTTGATAAAATGGAAAAATACAAACGTATTAATGAAATTCAATGCAATTTAATCAATGGCGACGTTGCAGAAGAAAGTAAAATTAACTATAAAAACTTAAAAACAAAAATCATATTACCATACACATTTTCCGACAAACTTGCAGGTGGAATATTTATTGGTTCAACTAAAGAGTTAAACAAAAAAGAAAAAGAATACTTAAATATTATTAAAGAAGAATTAGACAAAATTTTTAAATTAAAATACATTTTTAATGAACAAGCCAAACATTCATTAATTGATCCAATGACAGGGTTATATAACAGACAAGAGTTT
Source organism: uncultured bacterium (assembly GCA_902797985.1). Classification (GTDB taxonomy): domain Bacteria; phylum Cyanobacteriota; class Vampirovibrionia; order Gastranaerophilales; family Gastranaerophilaceae; genus UBA2883. The sequence goes on along the minus strand of CADBUZ010000039.1, from coordinate 5,695 downwards.
GATAACACTTTAGATTTAGAGCTTCACAAAGCCAGACGTTATATATATAATTTTTCATTAGCGATGATAGATATTGATTATTTAGGAGAAATAAATAAAAAATACGGTAGAGATTTTGGAGATTTTGTTATAACAGAATTAAGCTCACTATTAAAAAAAGTATTTAGAAAAACTGACCCTATATACAGATACAATTCGGAAAAAATTATAGTTATGCTGCCATTCACACCAATAACAAAATCTGTAATTCCTATTGAACGTTTAAGAACAGCAATTGCCGGTTATACATTTGAAAAAGGCAAAACAAAAACCAACTTAACAGTAAGTATTGGATTATGTGCTAATTATTCTAAAATGGAAAACCCTGAACAATTATTATACGGACTTGGAACGGCACTATCAAGAGCAAAAGCGAACGGACGGAATAAAGTTGACATCTTTGAATAAAATATTAGAAAAAACATATGAAAAACATTCTCTTACAAAGTCTGAAATCATTGAATTATTAAATTCTGACGGCAAAGAATTATATAAATATTCTGATAGAGTCCGACAAGAAAATGTAGGTGATGGAGTACATCTTCGCGGATTAATAGAATTTTCCAATATATGCAAATGCAGTTGTAAATATTGCGGACTACGTTCACCAAACAACCGAGCAGACAGATATAGACTAGAGCCTGATGACATAATTAAATATGCACAAAATGGTGTTGAACTGGGATACAAAACAGTTGTTCTTCAATCAGGAGAGGATAATTATTATGATACAGATAAATTATGCCATATTATTTCTGAAATAAAGAAAAATGATATAGCAATAACATTAAGCATAGGAGAGAGAACAAGAGAAGAATATCAAGCATTTAAAGATGCGGGTGCAGACAGATATCTTTTAAGAATAGAAACAACCGACAAAGAATTATATAAATTTTTACATCCGCACATGGATTTTAATAATAGGGTGAGATGTCTTAAAGATATAAAAGATATTGGTTATGAAGTTGGCACAGGATGTCTGGTAGGACTACCAAATCAAACAATAGACTCATTAGCTGATGATATTTTATTTTTCAAATCATTAGGTGCCGACATGGTAGGAATAGGACCTTTTATCCCACATCCTGAAACCCCATTAAAAGGGGAGCTTAACCCTAAAAATTTTGATATGGCATTGAAAGTTATGGCAATAACACGACTAATACTACCTGACATTAATATCCCCGCAACAACAGCTATGGAAACAATAAATCCTATGGGTAGAATTATTGCTTTACAAAGCGGAGCAAACGTTGTTATGCCGAATATACTGGATAGCGAATATAAAGTAAAATATGAAATATACCCTAATAAGATATGTTTAAACGAACATTCCGGAAAATGCCGTAACTGTATTGAGGGCAAAATTAATTCTATCGGACGATACGTTTCTTCCACAAAAGGTTTTCATGGTGAGAAATAAAATTACTCTCCAAATGTTAATTGAGAAGAAATTTCTGCGACCACTCTGGAAACATCAGCTCCGCCGAACGCAGCTTCTAATATCAATTGTGAATTGATAAGAAGTGTTTCGCGATATTCCATTGTATCAACATCTATAATGCTAAATTCAATGAAATCATCCCCTACGTATTCCAGTTTTCCATACTCATTTCCGGATACCCAGCGTAAAAATAGGTATTGTTTTTCAAAATCTTTTAATCTCTCTAACATTCTCATTTTCTAACCTGCACTGTCTACATTATATATTTTAGTTATTTTTTTTTGAAAGTCAAAATATTTATAAAAAATTTAAATAAAAATTTAATAACCGACAAACCCAGCTAGAATGTTAGGTTTCATAAAAAAACTCAAGGAATTTATCCTTGAGAAATTGTATTTATGAATTATGTATTATGTTATATATTAGTTTCTGTTTCCACTATATACAAACCGTCTAAAAAATAAATTTGCTACTATGACATAAAATTAATATTAATATTTAAAATCTGCCTAGAGATTTTCTCAAAACAGGAAGGAGGCATGCCAGTACTACAGCAGAAAATAATGAAACAACAGCTAATGCTAAGAATAAAATATAAGTATCAATCGAGCCATATTTTCCACCCCAAATCCCTGCAAAAATATTTCCAAAAAAGCTTGTCAAAAACCATAATCCCATAAACATTGATATAAATTGTTTAGGTGCAAGTTTAGACACAAGAGAAAGACCTATTGGAGAGATACAAAGTTCTGCTACTGTCATAATCAAATATGCAAAAAACAACCATAAAGGTGACACAAGAGATGTCGTTGATAAACTTCCTGCTAATGCCATAACAACATATGCAACACTCATTATTCCAAGAGCAAGCGTGAATTTTTCAACAGAAGTCGGCTCAAGTTTTTTAGCATTAAGTTTTCCCCACATTATTGAAAACAATGGAGCTAGTACAATTATAAATAATGGATTAAGCGATTGGAAATATCCCGTTGGAATAGTAAACCCGAAAATATTTCTATTGGTCGAATATTCTGCAAACAATGTTAGCGAACATCCTGCTTGTTCAAAACCCATCCAAAAAACAACAGTAAACACCATAAGAATTATTAAAGCAAAAATTCGTTTTTTCTCTCTTTGAGTAAACTTTTTAGGAGTAACATTATTTTCAAAATTATGCTTTATTGGCTCTAATCCGCAATTACCCAACAATTTGTTTTCGAACACTTTATAGGTAATCAAACCAATCAGCATCCCTATCCCTGCAGATGCAAATCCCCAATTGAAACCATACTTAAATGCAATTGTTCCACATATTATTGGTGAAAATAATGCGCCAAGGTTAATCCCCATATAAAAAACAGTAAACGCACTATCCTTTTTTTCGTTATTTTTTCCATATAACATTCCAAGAACAGAGCTTATATTTGATTTAAAAAACCCGTTCGCAATAACCATGACAAACAACGCAGGAATAAATAGTGCATGATAACCTGAGGCAAGCATTATCAATCCTAAAAACATAAGAGTTGCCCCAATTGTTATACATCTTCTTTGACCGAGTATTTTATCTGCAATATAACCGCCGATTAATGGAGTCAAATACACAAAACCCGTGTACAGTCCATATATTTTACCTGCTTTTACAGTTGAATACATTAGTGTTTGTATCATATACAATACGAGCAATGCTCGCATACCGTAGTATGAAAACCTCTCCCACATCTCAGTAAAAAATAAAAGATATAACCCTTTTGGGTGTTTTTGTTCTATCACTCTCGACATAATTCATTATTATTGTGTGATGATTATGTTATTGTGTCAAGCTATTCTTCTTCTTTTAAAACATCATACCAATGTGAAAGTCTTGCATTCAAATCAGCAATTTCGCTATTTGCTTCGTATTCTGATTTTTCACCTTTTGCAATTTCCAATCCTGCCTTAGAATTTACAGCCAATTTTAACAATTCAGGCATATTCATAGCAGGTTCTTCACCGGTTTCTAACGATTTGTTATAAGTTTTTTCATAGTCAGGATTTATTCTCAATTTCCAATTTTCAGCCTTAGCTTGTCCGCCAACATTATATGTTTTATCAATTCCGAAAAGATCCGCAAATGATACTTGAATATTTGGTGTACCACGGAAAAGTTCAGCATATTTTGCATTAAGACGAGCTCGAGGATTTTGTTCTATTTTTCTGCAAAATTGAGCAGACAAATTTGCTTGTTCTTGATTATAAGGTGGTATTAAATATCCTGCTAAATACAATGGATTCCATCCTTCATTAGAATATATCCAATCTTGATTTAGAAGTTCTGCTGAAGGTTCGTTATCGTGAGTTGACATAAAGCTATAAGTATAATCTTTATTCAACTCCATTTTTATTCCTTTTGAATACGTAACTCCGCTAAATTTTTCATCTTCAAAAGTTTTATCACCATATTTTCCGCCATAAAAAACAGATTTAAATGTATCGCTCTGATTTCCTAAATTTTCCCAAACGACATCATGAGGATTTATGCCATGTTCTCTAAGAGTAGGCAAAAGTATATCATGCATAATCTTTGGATAATTTCTCTCTTTATCCAAATCAGTATATGCAAGAAAATTTCTATCTTCCGGAGAAATAGAACCATCCTCTTTTACGGCTGAGGACTTATACACATAAGGGTCAACCAACCCCATAACATTATCAACACGAACGTTTTCTACACCATCAATAGTTCTTTCAATTTTATGCTTCAGAAGTTGACCTGAAACACCGAGAGAGCCATCGTGATTAAACAAAGTTTTAGGATTCAAAACGGCAATATTCCAAAGCTGAGGGCCGCCATTTTTACCGCCATCGGGAGCTCCAACTCTCCAATCCTTCAAGAACGCATCAGGATTGGCCCATTCATCTGCGTACGAAAATCCTACTAATAAATCACCTATATATTGCATTCCATCAGCTTGACGAATTTCTTTATCTTCTGCTTCTTGTTTATCAACAAGGAATTGAACAAATTTATATTCATCTATTCTTAATTTTGAATTAGAACGATTTTTAACTTGCTCATATCTTTCGATAGCAGCTTTATCGCCTTTGTTGATTTTAGAAATAAGATTTCTATCAAGTTCATTTTCCCACTGCGTAAAATCATCTGTGCCGTATATATCAGAGAATAATCTAAAAACGCTATCTTTCTCTAACCAGTAATTATTTTCAATTTTATATTGGATAAATTCATCATCCAATTTTTTTGCTTTTAGACTACCGTTAGCAAGACTTCTTCTAAAATTTCTATAAGCTTTTCTGGTTATAACTTTAGATATAGATTGAGCTTCATTGAAATCAGCCATTTCATAATTTTTATTGTTGACCGATTTAAAAATTTTAACGGAATTCAGGTCATTATCAGAAAGAATATTCGCATATTCATCAGTTTTAAGTCTGTCATAGTCTAAAAAAAGCTCATTTTTAGCGAATACGGAAGCGTGATAAGGCGAATTGTCCCGTTTATTAAGTTTTCCATTAGGACCAAGCTGAATAGCGTTAAAACCGTTAAGTTTAACAAAATCAGTGAAGTCTTTTGCCATATATGGCGAACCGATAAATGGATTTTTACCGTTAAGAGTTGATATTGTATAGTCTTCTGTTATTTTTCGGGCATTATTATCAATTTTGCTAGGAAAACAAGAGCCGTGAACGATTAGGGCACGATTTTTTATCCCGAGATAATCAAAAGCATCGTGCATAGTTTTTTCGAACTGAGGCTTTTCATCCTCTCTCAATCTACGTCCAAAAGAGGGTGACTTTGAATATATATTAGTTTTTGGGGAGATATTAATAGTATTCATACGACTGGATAAAAACACGAAAAACAAAAAATTTGCTACTTAGTATATATTTGTGTTACAAAAAATTATAAAAAACACTTTACAAAAAATTTTTAGCAAATTATAATGATGAGGAACTCGTGGGGGTTTAGCTCAGCTGGTAGAGCACCTGCTTTGCACGCAGGGGGTCAGGAGTTCGAATCTCCTAACCTCCACCATAAAAAGGACAATGACATTTGTTATTGTCCTTTTTATTTTGAATGTAGTAGACGAGAACGAGCAAGGCGGAGCCTTGCCAAGTTCGAGCGGATTTGCGGACGGACGACACGAAGTTAGTCCGGATAGCGAACAGATGGAGTTGATAGGTACAAAGTACCGAAAACGACACTCTGTG
>CADBUZ010000038.1 GCA_902797985.1 uncultured bacterium | reverse complement strand
TGTTGTGAAGGCGGAAAGGCAGCGATTATTTTTATATGCCCTGACCTTTCTAAAACAGAACTATTATATTTTATATTCCAATAATATTTATTATGTATACACATTTTTTATAAACATAATATTGAGTATTTTAAGATAGCACCTTATTTGTTGAATTTTAACTTTTGTGAAACAATTTAAAATCATCTCGGACAGTAGTGCCCTCGGAGAGAAGAATTTTGTTTTCCCCTTTTCCAGACTTGGGGAAGGAACTATTGTTGTTGAGTTTTACGAAATATACAATAGCGGTATGTGGGATGTTAGAAAGCTTTACGAGCTTTGTGAGCTTAGAAAAATAAGAGAGTATATAAATTTCATGAATTTGTATGGATGTGCTGAGCTTAGTCATTTTATTGTGTGGTTTATGAATTGTTATTAGAGAGCTGGTAGAAAAATCTTTTAGTTGTATAATTGGAGTGTAGAAAAATGAGAGGTATATAATGCAAAAAACACCTGTTAAAAAAAGTATTAAAAGTATAGATTTCAATTGCGATTTAGCGCAAGGATACGGGGTATATAAAAATAATTCAGAATATGATTTTTTAGATTACGTTAGTTCAGTAAATATTTCATGCGGATTTCATGCCGGTGATCCACAAACAATTAAAAGAGCATTGATTTCTGCAAAAGAAAAAAATATAGTTATAGGGGCTCACATTGGATATTCAGATATACAAGGGTTTGGATATAGAGCAATGGAATTATCAGATGATGAGCTTGAGGCATTAGTTATATATCAAGTTGGGGCAATAATGTCTTTTGCAAAAGCATACAATCTTGAAATAGAGCATGTAAGACCACATGGCGCTATGTATAAAAAAGCATCTGAAGATTTTCATTTTGCTACAGTATTAGCTCGTTCTATTCAAAAGTGTTCACAATGGCTTACTTATTGTGGAGCATCAGGAGAAATTATTGAAAAGATCGCTGATTATATAAAGATTCCTGTATCAGAAGAAATCCTTATTGATAAACAATACAATCAAGAGTTAGGTATTGAATATTCTTTGCCTGATATTACAGATACAGAGGTTTGTATAAAGAGATTACAAACAATTCTTCATTCCTCTCAAGTTAATAATACTTCTGATGGTTTGACTATTGCAAAAGTTGATTCAATCCACTTCAGTAATAAATATTCAAATTCATTAGAGATAATACAGAGAGCGAATAGTTTAATTAAACCCGAACCTGTTCGATATGGCAGAGTCAAGGCTTCCGGTTGGGTAGAATAAAAATAAAAAGAAAAAGGGAACGTTATAAAATATTCTCTTTTCAATTTTTACGTATACAAAGTATGAACAAGGATTATTAATATGAAAAATATATTCAAAAATAGAATACCGAAAGATGCAGGTTGGTTGATTCCAGGATTGGAAATCAAAAGATGGTTTGCGTTAATATTTTTAGGTTCGGTTTTTATTATATTAGGGATACTTACTCTTTCTAATCCTGAGCAAGTTTATCATTTCCTAAAAGATTTGAAATCATCTGTTAATGTTGATTTGGCAGCAGCTGTAGCTATCGTTTTGGGTGCGGTAATGTTTTTTAAAGGCTGGCAAAAAACAAATTTATCCATGCTTGATATACATGATGAGAAAGAAAAAGAGAATGTTCTTGAGGTTTTATACAGAAGAAAAAAATTAAACAAAGGTCCAAGAGTGGTAGCGATAGGTGGCGGCACAGGACTTTCAATGTTGTTAAAAGGATTAAAGAAGATAACTAATAATATAACAGCTGTTGTTACAGTAGGTGATGATGGCGGTAGCTCAGGCAGATTGCGTGAAGAAATGGGAATCCTTCCCCCTGGTGATATTAGAAACTGTATTGCAGCATTGGCTGATGATGAAGATTTGGTTACAAAGTTGTTTCAATACAGATTTGATATGGGCGAAGGTTTGAAAGGTCATAGTTTCGGCAACCTTTTCTTGACTGCACTTTGTTCTATTACAGGTAATATGGTAAGAGCGGTTAAAGAATCTTCTAATGTACTTTCTATAAGGGGTAGAGTTTTGCCTGCTACATTAGATGATATGAAGCTTGCTGCAGAAATGGAAGATGGCAGGGTTATACATGGTGAATCTTCTATTCCGGAAGCTCACGGTAAAATTAAACGTTTGTTTACTGAGCCTGCCGAGTGTAAAGCTTTGCCGGAAGTTTTAGAAGCAATAAAAAATGCTGATTTGATTGTTATGGGACCGGGGAGTTTGTATACAAGTGTTATACCAAATTTTCTTGTTAAAGAAATTGCACAAGCTGTTGCGAAAGCAAAGGCTAAGAAAATATATGTATGTAATATTATGACTCAACCCGGGGAAACGGATAATTATTCTGTATCAAGTCACGTCAATGCTATATTAACTCATGCTGGCAGTCGTGATATTATGGATGCGGTTCTTGTCAATAATTCACTCCCTAAAAATATTTCACCTAAGTATGCTGAACATAACTCATTCCCTGTTGTTTTAGATAATGAAAACCTTAACCCAACTGGGGTAAAGCTTGTTTCAACCAAGCTTTTAGAGGAAGAAAAGAGCAAGAATGGGTTAGTTCGTCACAGTTCTTCTCGTGTTGCCAGAGCTGTTTATATTTGGTATAGAAAGCAAATGAGAAGAAATAAATAGGCTTGATTTATACTTTTAAAGGTGTTTATAGGTATTAATATTAATAGCAAAAAGGTAATATTATGTTGAAGAAAACAACTGTCAAAACAATTGAAAAAATGTATAATAACGGTGAAAAAATAGCGGTGTTAACGGCATATGATTATTCTACCGCTAAGTATATAGATGAAGCAGGAGCTGATATTATACTTGTGGGGGATTCTTTGGCAAATGTCGCTTTAGGTTATAATTCAACTCAGCAAGTGGGTATGACAGAGATGTTAATATTTACGGGAGCTGTTGCAAGAGGAGCTCATAGAGCTTTTGTAATTGGTGATATGCCTTTTATGAGTTATAACGTATCTATAGAAGAAGGAGTCAGAAATTGTGGAGATATGCTCAGAGCAGGTGCAAATGCTGTAAAGATTGAAGGTTGTAATGATTATATTTTATCTTTGATTAAGCGTTTGACTGATGCGGGCATTCCTGTATTAGGACATTTAGGCTTTACTCCTCAGTCAATAAATACTTTAGGAGGGTATGCTGTTCAAGGTAAGACAGAAGATACTCTTGAAAAAATGTTAGAACAGGCAAGGGCTTTAGAAAAAGCGGGAGTATTTGCAATTGTTTTAGAGATGGTGCCTGAAGAAGGGGGTAAATATATAACCGAGAATATTAATATTCCTACTATAGGTATTGGAGCAGGAAAATATTGTTCAGGCCAAGTTATGGTGTCAGACGATATGTTAGGTAAGTTTTCCGATTATCAGCCTAAATTTGTAAGACGTTATGCTGATATAAAAACAGTAGTTTTAGATTCTGTAAAAGAATATTGTGCAGATGTCAAAAGTGGAGATTATCCTTCTGCGGATGAAGTTTTTAAATTAGAAGAAAAGGAAAAGAGTAAATTAAATGTTGGTTCATAAAATAGAAGAAGTTGTGGCAAATGTAAAAGAGTGGAAGAAACAGGGATTGATTATAGGTATAGTTCCGACGATGGGAGCTTTGCATGACGGGCATGGTTCTTTGATTAAAAAGGCAGTAGAGAAGTGCGACAAGGTTATTGTATCTGTCTTTGTCAATCCTATTCAGTTCGGGCCGTCAGAAGATTTTGACAAGTACCCAAGAACATTGGAAGCAGACGTTAAACTTGCTGAGGGTTTAGGTGCGGATATGATTTTTGCACCGTCTGCTGATGAGATGTACGGCGAAGGTCAAAGACTTTCCAATGATACTTTGACATATGTAGCACCACCGTTTTTCTATGTGAATAAGTTGTGCGGTAAATCAAGAGTTGGACATTTTGATGGTGTTTGCACTGTAGTATTGAAGTTGTTTAATATAACGCAGGCAGATTTTGGTTTCTTTGGACAAAAAGACGCTCAACAATTAATTATATTAAGAAAAATGGTTAAGGATTTGAATGTGCCTATAGAATTGATAGGATGCCCAATTGTTAGAGAAGAATCAGGATTAGCAATGTCTTCTCGTAATAAATATTTAGACGAAAAAGGAAAAGAAGATGCGCTTGTGTTGAGTAAGATTTTGAATAATATAAAAGCATGTTATGTTAAAGGTGTTAACAATATAGATGCATTGAAAGAAACAGCTTTTTCGTTTTTAAACGAGGCTCATGAGTTGGAATATTTAGAGTTTGTAGATAAAGAAGATTTGGAAGATAAACAAGTTGCTGATGACAATACTCTTGTTTTAATCGCTTGCAGAGTGCAAGGTGTAAGATTAATTGATAATATATTGTTGAATGAATAATAACGACCATGTGTATAGTGAGTTTTTAACTTCATGAAAAGTCTACCTCTCTCAAATTTGTAAACTCATTTTATTTGTTAATAAAATTCTTCTCTCCGAGGGAGAGAAAGCACGTTCTTGTGTTTTGTAAGGCAATTTTCAAATTTCAATCACTCCCCATCCCAACCTTCCCCGACTTGGGGAAGGAGCTATTGTAATTGAATTTCACGAAATATACAATAGCGGTAGAGGAGATGTTATAAATTTAAAAAGAATTCACCTTGAACTGTACCCATAAAAGTGTACAAAATTCATTCAAATCTCTCCTTGGAGAGAGAAATTTTTCAACACGAAAATTTATTTGAGAGTTAGAAAAATGAGAGAGGGTTTTATTTTTACCCTCTCCCTAACCCTCCCCCAAGGGAGGGAATGAACTGTACAGCCCACTTTCAACTTACTACTTATCACTTAATAAAACTACTCAGTCCCCTAGTCGCTCAGTCATAATCGCCCTCATCCGCCTTTCAGGCACCTTCTCCGTCGGAGAAGGGAAAATAAAACAAATTCTTATCTATCCTGAAAGGATAGATTCAAGTTATATGGCGTATTGAGAACATTTTGTAAACTTTTGTAACAGATTAAAAACATGTTGAAATCAGGGTTTCTCAAAAAACTTTATATACATGTAACAAAAGAAGCAAGAGAGCAAATACAAAGAGTACATGCGGATTACGTACGTATTAGGTATTTACTGTCAAGCTCACCGGAGTTACGCAGTGTTACTACAGATAAAAGAGAGATTCTATGTCTATTTCAGGTGATTTTAACCAAAGAATAAATCCTTTTATTAACTCTACCAACACCACGAGTTTGAATATTAATTCAAGTGGTTCAGGTTTTGGTAGCGTTACCGGATCTACATGGGGTGACATTGGACTCTCTATCTTTAACACTGGCACAAATTTTGCAATGATGGCTCTGATGTCAAATGCGCATTTAAGTTCTGCAACATCTGAGGTAAGATCAAGTGCTCAATCTGCAAATGCTTTAAAAACGCTTGTTGCTAGTTATAATACTGCCTTACAGACGCAATCTCAATGTCAAATAAAATTTGATACAAGTTCAAAGGAACTTGCAGGATTAGAAAAAGATTTGACAATGTTTAATGCCGGTAAAGGTAAAGAAGTTGATGGAAAAACTGTCGCTACTACAAAAGGTGACGATAGAATAGCTGAACTTCAAAAAGAAAAAGCTGATTTGCAGGCTAAATACTTAGATGATAGCAAGAATGCTGATGCTAGTAAAACTGACACAAAGGCTTTAGCAGAATATAATCAAGCTGTTTCAGAACTTGAAACCCTTAAATCTGATGAATCAAGAATATCTGAGTTGAATGGTGAAATATCTTCGCTTCAAGGTAAATTGAGCAGTATAGGTGATGTGGGGAATGCAGGAAAACCTGATCAAAATGGTATTTATGCGAATGAACATGCAAATACTAATCCATTAGATGCTATTGACCAATCTGATGGTGCTGAATATACTGTTCCCAAGGGACAACAAGATAAAACGGAACCTCCATCAAAATACCATGACAAACAAGTAATTGGAAAAGATGATCAAGGAAATACAAAATGTAAGTTTGTATTTAATCGCGCTAAGTTCCAAAGCGATTATAAAAAAGCTTCAGAACAAGATAAAAATATTCAAGAACATAATAAACTTGCTCGTTCTATAGCAGATAAAAAATCTGAAGTTACTCAGATAAATAGTAAATATGATAATAATATTCAAGGTAAAAAACAAGAACTTACTAAGATTGTAAATAATACAAAATTGTCAGATGCGAATGGTAGCACAACTTCTGCATCAAGTTATCAAGAAAAAATTGATAAAATAGATCAAGAAATAGCTCATATATCCAGTCTTGATAAAGAAAAACTAACAAAGAGTATTGCTGATAAAAAGGCAGAAGTTACAAAAGCAAAAGCTGATTTAGAAGCTGCTAATAAAAAAGTCGCCGAATATAAAGGGCAAATTGATTCATTCATGAATGATTCAAATAATGTTTTAGGTGCTGACGGCAAGATTGCAAGAGAAAAATCTGAAGCTAAAGCTTGGAAAAACACAGGTGCTAACGGTAAAAAACGTACTTGGTTCCAAAAAATGTTAGGTACAAATAAGTCTGACAGATATAAACAAGAGCTTGCTGATGTTAAAGCTGCAAAAAGTAATAAAAAGGCAAATGTTAGTGCATTCATGTCAGATTATGGACTGAAAGCAGATGAAAAATATTTAAAATATATTAAAGCTAATGCAAAAGGATATGATGTTTAAAATTAATATAATAGTAACACAACACAAGGTGCTGATACCGCACCTTTTTTAATGTTGTTTTTTGGGGAAAACAGAGTCCCTTTTCCGTCGGAGAAGGGTAAAAGTAAAACAAAATTTCTTCTCTCCGAGGGAGAGAAAGCACGTTCTTATGTTTTTGCATTTGCAAAAACTTAGAACGGCAAGAGAGGGGTTGAAATAATAAATCTATCGTCCCTCATCCGCCTTTCAGGCACCTTCTCTGTCGGAGAAGGGTAAAATAACTTTTAACTCACTAAGGTCATTATAAAATCACAAATAATCTTTAAGTATTGATTTGACGTAGTTTTGGGTTTCTTTATACGGAGGCACGCCGTCATATTTACTCACAGCGTTCGGACCTGCGTTATATGCCGCAAGGGCAAGGATGGTGTTACCATGAAAACGTTCAAGGAGTGATTTTAAGTATTTAACACCACCTTCGATGTTTTGTTGCGGATTCATTGGATCTGTTACCCCTAATCCTTTTGCCGTTGCCGGCATTAGCTGCATCAATCCTAAAGCTCCTACTTTTGATTTTGCATTAGGGTTGAATCCCGATTCTTGTTTTACTACTGCTTTTACGAGTTTGGCATCGACTCCGTATTTTTCGGCTGTGGAGTCGATCATTGCCATTATCTCGTCTTTTGTTGTTCGTTTCGTGAAATTCACGTTGGGGTTTGTGTATATTGATGCGTCTACGCTCTTAATCCCTTGATTTCTTAATAATGTGCCGAATTGGGATTTCGCTGTTGATTGTAAAACCTTATCAAATGATTGTATGTTGGACCCGGAAGGAAGCTGTGGACTCATCTTGTTTATTGCATCCATATCAGCTTTTGCAGGTACTCCGTTAATATAATTATTAACTTGAACATAACGTTTTATTGTGTTTGCTTGTCCGCCTGAATTTAACAGACTTTGAATCATTTCTGAGAACATTTATTGATACCTGCCTTCCTGACTGATAACACGACCGTAATGTGACACACTTTAGTTTAAAGAATAAAATATCCACTAAATGGTTTAATTATTTTTTTTATAAAGTCAACCAATTAGCTTCTTTTGCACTGACAATGTGTTATTTGGAGATTTCTTTATTTTGTTAAAATTTGTATATTAATCTTTGTAAAACTTTCATTTAATTTTTTACAAAGATTAATATATTCGCCAAATGTCCTAATGATGTAATCTCTTAAAAAAGCATGCTAAAAAAAATCATTTAAACGTATGAAGCATGGAAAAAAAGCCTTAACAAGCATGGGTGTTAGTGCTACAATTGTAAAATAAAGAAATGGGAAAAATGGTAGAAGTCGGGTAGGAGAAAATAGAATTATCGCAAAGAAAACCCCGACGCAAAAGTAGACCTAAAGGTCTGAGGAGATTTGAAATTTATGGAAGAGACAACTGTAAAAAATGGTGAAGTTGTAGGATTTACTAACGCATCAATCAACGTAACAAATTCAATCAAAGGTGCAACTGTCAAAAAACCGATTGAGCAATCTGTAGAAGTTGAGTCTAACAATGTTGTTGACATCGGCTCAAAACTATCTACTGACAAAATCAGTATCATTAAAAAAGACGGTACTTTAGAAGCTTATGACGTTACAAAAGTTGTTACTGCAATTAAAAAATCTGCAGAAAGAATGCTTATTGAGTTAACTTCTGATGAAATTAACAAAATATGTAGTTTGGTTAACAAAAGTGTTGTTAATTTAGGATGTGACAATGTTGAAATTGTAAAAATCCACAGCATTGTTGAAAGTGCATTAGAAGATGTTAATCCTAAAGTAGCAAAAAGTTATAGAGATTATAGAAACTATAAAATAGATTTCGTAAAAATGCTTGATAAAGTATATCAAGAATCTCAAAGAATTATGTATATTGGAGATAAGGAAAATTCTAATGCGGATTCTACGTTGGTTTCTACAAAACGTTCATTAATATTTAATGAATTAAATAAAGAGTTATACAAGAAGTTCTTCTTGAATGTCGATGAACTTCAAGCAATCAGAGATGGTTATATTTATATCCACGATATGTCTGCAAGACGTGACACTATGAACTGCTGTTTATTCGATGTTGGTTCTGTTCTTAAGGGCGGTTTTGAAATGGGTAATATTTGGTATAACGAACCAAAATCTCTTGATGTTGCGTTTGATGTAATCGGCGACATTGTTATGGCAGCTGCTAGCCAACAATATGGTGGTTTCACAGTTGCGGAAGTAGATAAACTTCTTGCACCTTATGCAGAAAGAACTTATAACAGACAATATGAAAAATACTTATGTTTAGGTTTGTCTTTTGAAAAAGCTAGAGAAGCAGCTATGGCTGATGTTAAGAATGATTATGAACAAGGTTTCCAAGGTTGGGAATACAAGTTCAACACAGTAGCATCATCCAGAGGTGATTATCCATTTATTACTGTTACTGCTGGTTTAGGTACCAGCGAATACGAAAAAATGGCATCAATCGCTTTATTACAAGTTCACATGAGAGGACAAGGTAAGAAGGGTAATAAAAAACCTACTTTATTCCCTAAAATAGTTTTCTTATATGATAAAAATCTTCATGGTGAAGGTAAAATCAATCACGATGTATTTGAAGCAGGTATTGAATGTTCAAAAAGAACAATGTACCCTGACTGGTTATCTTTGTCAGGAGAAGGATATGTTGCTTCAATGTATCAAAAATATGGTAAAGTCGTTTCTCCAATGGGTTGTAGAGCATTCTTATCACCTTGGTTTGAAAGAGGCGGTGCTGAACCTGCTGATGAAAACGATACACCAATCTTTGTTGGTAGATTTAACATTGGTGCAATTAGTTTACACTTGCCAATGATTTATGCTAAAGCAAAGAAAGAAAGTAAAGATTTCTATGAAGTTCTTGATTATTATATGGAATTAATCAGACAACTTCATATTAGAACATATGAATATCTTGGAGAAATGAAAGCATCTGTTAACCCTCTTGCTTATTGTGAAGGCGGGTTCTACGGCGGTCACTTAGGTATCCATGATAAAATCAAACCTATTTTGAAATCTGCAACTGCTTCATTCGGTATTACAGCGTTGAATGAGTTACAAGAGTTGTATAACGGCAAGTCTATTGCTGAAGATGGACAATTTGCTATAGAAGTTATGGAATATATCAACAAAAAAGTTGCTGAGTACAAAAAAGAAGATGGTAATTTATATGCATTATATGGTACTCCTGCTGAAAATCTTTGCGGATTGCAAGTTAAACAGTTCCGTAAGAAATTCGGTGTCGTAGCTAATGTATCTGATAAACCATATGTATCAAACAGTTTCCATTGCCACGTTAGTGAAAAAATTACTCCTATCGAAAAACAAAACTGTGAAAAACGTTTTTGGGATTTGATGAACGGGGGTAAAATTCAGTATGTTAAATATCCTTTGGATTATAACACTGAAGCTGTAAAAACGTTGATTCTCAGAGCAATGGATATGGGCTTCTATGAAGGCGTAAATTTATCACTTTCATATTGTGATGATTGCGGACATCAAGAATTAAATATGGATGTTTGTCCAAAATGCGGCAGCCGTAACTTAACTAAGATTGATAGAATGAACGGATATCTTTCATATTCTCGTGTTAAGGGCGATTCTCGTCTTGCCGATCACAAAATGGAAGAAATTAAAGATAGAGTAAGTATGTAAGATAAAAAAGATACTGGAATACTAAGGCACTAAGATTCTGGTAATCTTAATGCCTAGTATCTTTTTTGAGAGGAAGAGGGATAAAAGATTGAATTACCACAATATTACCAATGATGATATGTTAAATGGTGATGGGCTAAGAGTAGTGCTTTGGGTTGCAGGTTGCAATCACTATTGTAAAGGTTGCCAAAATCCTGAAACTTGGGATGTCGGAGGAGGCATACCTTTTGATGAAGATGCAGAAAATGAGTTGTTTGACGATTTAAGTAAGCCTTATATTTCAGGTATAACTTTTAGTGGTGGTGATCCTTTGCATCCTTTTAACAGATCTGAAGTGTTTAGATTGATTGATAAATGTAAAAAAGAGTACCCGAATAAAACTATTTGGTTATATACCGGTTACAAATGGGAAGAAATAAATCATCTGCCAGGGATAGAAAATATCGATGTATTGGCAGAGGGTGAGTTCATTCAAGAATTGAATGATAACAGACTTCATTGGGTAGGCAGTTCAAACCAAAGAGTAATGGATGTGAAGAAAACCCTTGAAAAAGGTGAAGTTGTTCTGCACGAATAGTGTTGTTAGTAGGGACTTGGTATCATTAAGAAATTCAGTTGAGGTTTGAATTTAGTAAATAATCCCCTTTTTCTATGTGAGAAGTGTATCTATAAAATAAGAAACTTCTTTTCTCCGAGGGAGAGAAAGCACGTTTTTATGTTTTTGCATTTGCAAAAACTTAGAACGGCATGTAAGGGGTGGTAATTATAAATACTTAGTCACTACTAATATTTTTTATGTAAAATTTCCTATAATATACAAATATTAACAAATGTAACAAAATCCCTTAAAACCCTAAAGATTTGTGGGATACATCCGTAAATCATGGCGTACCAATAGGTTTTTATTTTTTGCGCAACGAACATATTGAGTACGGAATAGGGAAAACAAACGAATGGGAATGTCGTCTTCACAAGCAAGATTGCTCA
>CADBUZ010000037.1:1078-12961 GCA_902797985.1 uncultured bacterium | reverse complement strand
TAATTATTTTAAGCTATCGCAGAGGTTGGCAATTGCCTGTTATGCTGTTAACACAAAAGCGGCGAAATATCGAAGCATTAAACCTATTAAACAAGGAGCATAAAAAAGACCTTAAAAAGGTCTTTTTTTTATAAATAAAAAAAAGCCGTCTTGTGTAAGAGCGGCTACTAGACTTGGGGAGGAGGTATGAAAAACTTTCGTTTTCCATATTCTTGTTTACGACATTATTTGAAAAAAAATAACAAAAGTGTTTTGAATCTCATACAAATAGAGTAGAAAACAATAGACAAATATATTAGTTCTCAGTTAAAAATATATATATTCTAGTGGGTGATAGTTTTTTTCATGCAGATATATACAATATAAAAGTCTAAGGCAAAAAAAAATTATATAAAAAAGGAGAAAACATGAAAAAAACATTATTAACAGCAACACTAATTGCAGCATTATCAGGTGTAGCACTAACAGCAGAAGCTTTTACTTGGAGTAATTTAAATCCATTTACTTGGGGACAAAGTTCAAGATGCTGCGGAGCGGCATCACCATGCACCTGTCAAAAAGACAAATGTAAAAAGAAAACACAATCTTGTTGTCCGACAAAAAATCCTTGTCAAAAAGAAGCACCAAAATGTAACACTTGTCAACCACAAACATCTACATGTAATCCTTGTGACAGATTACAACAAGAAACAGCAAGATAATAATTTAAAAATATATTGAAAGGCTATCCGATTGGATAGCCTTTTTTATTATTCAAATACAAAAGTATTGACTTTTTATGATAAAAATGTTATTCTATATTTGTTAGATTGGTTTAACATTGTGAGGAATGTATGACAAATGCGATATTAAGTTCAGGATTAGAAGATTATCTTGAATGTATATATAATCATATAAACTCAACAGGTGGAGTTAAAGCTATTCAAATATCAAAAGATTTGAATGTGTCAAGAGCATCAGTTACTGATGCTTTACACAGACTTGCAGAAAAACAGTATATTAACTATGAAAGATATGGGATTATAGTTATTACTGAAAAAGGTGTAAAAAAAGCTGAAGAAATTATTGATAAACATACTATTCTTACAAAGTTTTTTGAACAAGTATTAGAGCTTGATATAGATGAAGCATCAGAAAATGCGTGCAGAATAGAACACGTCATTACAGAACAAGCCTTTAATAAACTAAAATTATTTATGAAAGAAAAGAAGGTTTTAGTAAAAACATAATGAAAATTTAATTCCGAGTGCGAACCCGTACGAAACATCTGTCACCTACAGACAATATTGCCACTATTGCCTTTCGTCGGATATAACTTTACCGACACTTCCTATACTACACAGATTTCGGGTTTCGCATACGGAAATTTTTTATAAATTATAGTCTGAACGAATAACTTCGTACAATTTATCTAAAAGTTCATCTTCAGGTATTCTTGAAAGAATAATTTGCCCTTTTTTAAAAATATAACCTTCTCCTATAGCACCGGCTATTCCATAATCGGCATGAGAAGCTTCCCCCGGTCCATTAACGGGACAACCCATTGTAGCAATTGTTATAGGTAAGTCTAAATTTTTAAATTTTTCTTCAACTTTTTTAGCTAACTCAATAAGTTTAATTTGAGTTCTACCGCATGTAGGGCAAGATATAAAATTAACCCCTCTTTCTCTCAATCCCAGAGATTTTAAAATACCCCAACCTGCATGAACTTCTTCTACAGGATTTTCAGTAAGTGATACTCTGATTGTGTCACCAATACCTTCTGATAATAAAGTTCCAATTCCAACAGAAGATTTTATTAAACCGCCTTTTAAAGTTCCTGCTTCTGTTACACCAACGTGAAGTGGGTAATCAACTTTTTTAGCCATTAAACGATATGCATCTATAGTTGTTGGTACATCTGATGATTTTAAAGATATTTTTATATTATCATAATTTAAATCTTCTAATATTTTAATATGCCCCATTGCACTTTCAACCATTTTTTCTGCAAGAGTTAAATCATCACGAAGTTTCAAATCTTTTTCAAGAGAGCCCGCATTTATACCTATTCTTATAGGGACATTGTTTGTTTTCGCTAAAGAAACAACCTTTTGAGTATGTTCAGCTTTACCTATATTTCCTGGATTTATGCGAAGGGCGTCAATACCATTTTCTATACATTGTATTGCTAATCTGTAATCAAAGTGTATATCAGCAACCAGTGGCAGCGGAGATTGTTTAACAAGTTCTTTTATTGCATCTCCAGCTTCTTTATTCAGTACTGCTAATCTAACGATTTCACAGCCTGCTTCATAAAATTCATTAATTTGATTAAGAGTAGCTTTTATATCACGAGTATCAGTATTACACATAGTTTGTACTGATATAGGAGCATCCCCTCCGATTTTTACATCTCTTATTTGTATTTGTTTTGATTTTCTTCTTTCTATCATATTTTTATTATATATCAAATAAAATCGGTGAACTATTAACTATTCGCTATTTAGAGTGAATCAGTAAAATTTCATTTGTAATTTATTTTCTAAACTCCTCCATTTAAATGATGTAATTTTTAGTTTAAATGTAGTAAATTATGAAAGGAAAGAGATATTGGAGGAGAATTATAAAAACGGGCATGCCTTTTTAGGAAAAATTCCACAAAATTTTCTAAATAAGTGTTGAAAAAACCCGATAAATAAGCCTTTCTTAACAAAACTTCATAAATCAAAAACATGCTCAATTGCATGCTACGCATGGGTTTCAGTTAATTAAGACAGTCCGAAAAAATCTTGAAAATAAAGATTTTGTCTTATCATGAGCGATAGGATATAATTGAAAAAGTGTAGAGGAGTTAATTATGACAAACAACATTGTTGAAACTAATCTTCTACGTTTAAAACAAGAAATCGTACCTTATACACCAAGAATAATTGCAGTAACAAAGTATTACGACAGAAACGCAATTCTGGATGCATATGACGCAGGGCTTCGTGATTTTGGAGAATCAAGAGTTAATGATGCTGTTGAAAAAATTGAGTCGTTGCCTGAAGAAATTAAAAAAGAAAGTAATTTTCATTTTATTGGGCATGTGCAGACGAATAAAGCTGAAAAAGTCGTTAAATATTTTGATTACATACAATCTATTGACTCATTCAGGTTAGCAAAGATTGTATCGGATATTTCTATAAGACTTGATAAGGTTCAAAAAGTACTACTACAAGTGAACATATCAGGTGAAGTCCAAAAGTTTGGGTTCGATGAGAGCGAGCTTAAAAACTGCATTAATGAATTAAAGCAGTTAGATGGAATAGAAATAGATGGTCTTATGTGCATGGCACCATTCGGAGCGACAGACACAGAATTAGATAAAGTGTTTTCAAGGGCAGGAGAATTAAAAGAGGAGCTCAATCTGAAATACGGTATGAAGTTAAAAGAATTATCCATGGGTATGAGTGAAGATTACAAACGTGCTGTGGCAAACGGTGCAACAATGATACGTATAGGAAGACTATTATTTAATAACTAAAAAATATTGGGAGGAAAGATGACATTAGGAGAGAAAGTTAGCGGGCTAGTAGGTTGGATTACAGACAGCTTGACAGGTTCAGATGGAGGTTATGACGAAGATGCATTAGCTGATTTCGGTGGTGATGATGGATATAGCTACGAAGGAAGCGCTGTTCGAAAACCTGCAGTTGAATACTCAACAAGAGTTTCAAACGATTCAAACGTTGTAAAACATCCCGGTTACAAAGGACATGAAGTTAGAATTATTGAACCACGTTCTTTTGGGGATACAACTCAAATCGTTAAACAATTATTAGATCAAAAAACAGTTGTTTTAAATTTACATCTTTTAGATAAAGAACAATCTCAAAGAACAATTGACTTTGTTTGTGGTGCTGCATTCGCATTAGGCGGTGCTCCTCAAAAAGTTGGTGATACAGTTTTTGTATTCACTCCAAACAGCGTACAATTGTCTGTTGAATCAAAAGAACAAAATGCTTTTGGTACTGAATCATTATGGGGCGGAAATATCTAGTCCGACACGCTCTATAATAAAATTAGATTAAAAATATAAATTGATTTGTGATAGTTGGATATTTAGGGTGCATTCGCATCCTTTTTTTTTGTTTATATATCTTTATAAATAATTTATGTTTGCCTAACAAATCTAAAATTTAGGAGCATTATATATATGTATGTATTTTATTAGGAGATAAATTATGAATTTAAAAACAACTGTAGCAGCATTATCAGTGGCTTTGCTACCTGCAACGTTGAAAGCTGAAACTGCTGTAAAACATGTTAAAAAACCATTAATAGAAAAAATGAGTACTCCAACAAAGACAACAGGAGTATATGGAAAAGCGCTTGTGAAAAACAGTATCAAGCATCCGCCTATCAAGAGTGTTCCTAAACCTGAAATGGCAAATTTACGAGTTATAAAAGCAGATCATACTCAAGTTCAATATGATTCGTATGGGAATATTAGTGCAATGTTTAACACTAAAGGGAAAAAATTAAAAGAGATTTCTCGTGATGAAAACGGTAAGCTTCAGGGTTATACTGATATTTCATATAAAAATGGCGCAAAAAATAAAGAAACTTTATATTACGTAGATTCTGAAACTGATAAAATTGTTAAGTATGCAGAACACTCATATAACGGAAATGGAACAGCAACGGTTACATTATTTGATGGTGGTAACGTATCTGCAAAATCATTATATGAAACTTCTGTTATAAAAGGAGAAGAAATTATTCCTGAAAGCGGTTTTATAAAAGACATAGAATAATATAACATTAAAAATAAAAATAAGGTGCGGTGGATATTTCCACCGCATTTTTTTTGAGTCAAAATTTAAATAATTATAAAAAAATATTAAAATAAAAGCGATATGTTCTTCTAAAAAAACTTTCTAAATATATGTAATACGGGTATTAAGGCGGTAGGTTGCGGTAAATCATAGATTTACCGCAACATAACAATAAAAAGATGTGGTAGATTTTAAATCTACCACATCCTATGTCTACGTCTTTTATTATTTATTTAGATAAGTTGTTGGGGTAGAAACCCCAACTTACTTTATACTTAGCGAATTATTCGCCTAAGCATTTACTCCTTTCTTCGTCAGAAACGCCTTTGATAGTAAGGTTAACTCTGCCGCGTTCGTCGATTTTGATAATCTTAACAACTACTTCATCGCCGATATTTACGTGTGGTTCGATAGAATCAATTCTTTCGTGGCAGATTTGAGATATGTGAACCATACCGTCTTTTCCGCCGCCAAGCTCTACGAAAGCACCGATAGGGATAATTCTAACGACTTTACCTTTTAGAACCATACCAACTTCAGGCTTGAATGTGATATCCTTAATCATTTTAATAGCGATTTGAGCACCTTCTTGATCGTTAGAAGTGATTGTTACAACACCGCTATCTTGGATATCAATTTCTGCACCTGATGCGTCAATGATTTCTCTGATTTGTTTACCACCAGGTCCGATAACTGCCCCGATATCTTCTGTAGGGATAGTCAAAGTAGTTATGCTTGGTGCATAAGGTGACATAGGCCCCGGTTCTGTAATAGCCTTTCTCATTTCGCCTAAAATGTGAAGTCTGCCTTCTTTTGCTTGGAACAATGCACGTCTAAGTGTTTCGTTAGGAATACCTTTTGCCTTCATATCCATTTGAAGAGCAGTGATACCGTCATCGTTACCTGTAACTTTGAAGTCCATATCGCCTAAGAAGTCTTCAATACCTTGGATATCAGTAAGAACAACAGGTTCGTAACCGTCTTCTTTAATCATACCCATAGCAACCCCGCCTATCATACATTTTACAGGAACACCTGCGTTCATCAATGCCATTGAGCTTCCACAAGTTGAACCCATTGATGTAGAACCGTTTGATTCTAATACATCAGATGTAACACGGATTGTGTAACCAAATTCTTCTTGAGATGGAAGTGCAGGGATATTAGCTCTTTCTGCTAAATTACCGTGACCGACTTCACGTCTTCCGGGGCCTCTCAAAGGTTTAACTTCGCCTACTGAGAATCCTGGGAAGATATATTTGTGCATATAAGTTTTTTCTGTTTGAGGATCAACACCGTCTAATTCTTGCTTCATAGCAGGACCTGCCAAGGTTGCAACAGAAAGAATTTGTGTTTGACCTCTTGTGAATACAGCAGAACCGTGTGCTCTTGGGATAACCCCAACTTCGCACCAGATAGGTCTTACTTCGTTATATTTACGTCCGTCAGCACGAACACCTTCGTCAAGAATCATTGAACGCATAACTTTCTTTTCGTGTGCTTTAAATTCTTCTGCAACAAAGTCAATGCCTGTTTCTTCAATGATTTGATGAATATAATGATCTTCAGGTAATGCTTCAACTTTTTCTTTAACAAGTTTTTTAGCTTCATCAAGCTTGTCTTGTCTGTATTTTCTGTCAAAGTTGTGATAAGCATCGTGAATCATATCATGAGCAACATCGTTGATAAGTTCTTTAAGCTCTGTAGTATCATAAGGATTAACAAATTCTTCTTTTTCAACACCACATTGTTTTGCAAATTCAACTTGAGCTTCACATTGTTTTTTGATTTCTTCTTGAGCAAAAGCAACTGCGTTCATAATATCGTCTTCTGTTACGAACTTACAGCCTGCTTCAACCATGATAACGCTGTCGTGTGTACCTGCAACAACGATATCAAGATCAGATGCTTTAGCTTGTGCGTGTGTAGGGTTAGCGATGAAATTACCGTTTTCATCACGAGAAACTCTAACTGCACCGATAGGTCCTTCAAAAGGAGCACCAGTTAACATCAATGCACAAGATGCACCCAACATTGCCAATGTATCAGGTTGATTTTCTTGGTCATAACTGAATAATTGAGCAACTATTTGGATGTCGTTTCTATATCCTTTAGGGAAAAGCGGTCTGATAGGTCTGTCTATCAAACGTGAAACAAGGATTGCCTTGTCACTTGCTTTACCTTCTGAACGGTTGTAACCCCCCGGGATACGACCGATTGATGACATTCTTTCTTCATAATCAATTAAAAGCGGGAAGAAGTCTATCCCAACTCTTGGCTCTTTACTAACTACTGCGTGTACAAATAACATTGTATCGCCGCATCTAACTGTAACACTACCATTAGTAGATTGTGCATACTTACCTGTTTCAATAGTAACGGTTTTTCCGCCTATTTCTAAATTCATTGTTTTTGTTTCAGGTATCATTTTTTCCTTCTCTTTCTTTGGCTACTCGAAAGCCAAATTTCATCTTTTTATACTTTTCTTCTTACACAATAATTATACAGTAAATATATAAATTTACATAATATATTGTAAAAATAGTGAATAATTGAGTTTATTAATGGAAAATTGAAATTGGAAAATGGAAAATTTCTTTCCAGCCATACGGCTGTGGATATCATATATATAATATATGTGAGCAAAGCGTTAAAAATAATTTTCAATATTACTATCTCTCCTTTTAGGAGAGAGAAAAATTTGTTGACGAATGAAATGAGTTTACAAATTTGAGAGAGGTTTTTATTCCAACCCTCTCCCCTAACCCCTCCCCCAAGGGATGGGAATTTTTTCGCTGCCCCTCATCCGCTTTTCAGGCACCTTCTCCGCAGGAGAAGGGAAGTTAAAAAAAGTTATTTTTTAGTGACAGGTGAGTAAGTACTTTTTTAAGTGTTGTAGTCAGGCAACAAAAAATCCCGAATA
The DNA here is from genome assembly GCA_902797985.1 of uncultured bacterium. Lineage (GTDB taxonomy): Bacteria > Cyanobacteriota > Vampirovibrionia > Gastranaerophilales > Gastranaerophilaceae > UBA2883. Next base: position 5,236 of record CADBUZ010000037.1, on the reverse strand, counting down.
TTCGGGATTTTAATGTGTCTATTTTGTTTTGTCTCTCACAAGCGTGTCAAGTGCTACAGGACCGCCATTATATGATAATTTTATTTCGTGTGAGTTTGTATCTACATTTACATCAAAGACTAATGATTCAACGCTATCTACGAATTCCCAATTGTGCCCGTTATATTTTGTTGTATCATCTTTTGATAAATCAGAATGGTCTTTGTCTATTTTGTATTGTAGTTTACCATTATTTCCTTTTACGAGTTTAAATGTATACATATTGCCGGAACGATAATCTGTCATTGTGAAGTACATAGGAGCACCTGTATCTGCATCCTGTTTATCAGCATCAGTAACTGATCCTTTTGCAACGCCAATCTTTACTGCATCTTTGTAGTCTTGTTCATTTGCGTCTGTTGCAGAACCTTTATGCCATTGTTTTCTTGTTGTATCGCCTTCTTTTAATGTGGCGCCGTTTTCAAGATAGGTACTTGTGCTACTTGCGAATACACCTGAATAATTTTGAGCATCTCCTTGAGTTCCGTCAGCTTTGGTGTTGTGGTCGTTTACGGCATTCCATAAAATGTTACCGGTCTTTTTCCCGTCTGCTTTTGGATCTGCTTTTGGATCTGCTTTTGGATCTGCTTTTGGATCTGCTTTTGGATCTGCCGCAGTTGTTGTAGTTGTAGTTGCAGTTGTATCTGTAGTAGTAGTTGTTGTTGAGCCAGGTTTAGTAAATTTTATTTGTCCTTCTGTTGGAGTGTATGTTCCTCCCATATAGGTACTATCTATTGCAAAACCGCCGGATCCAAGAGTAGATGTATTATTGAAAAGACCGTTACCTAAGCCTGAGAATAAGCCAGTGCCTGAGTTGTTGTTTTTTTGCAATATCTTAAACAAAGCATATGTTTCAACAAATTGTAATGCTTTGCCAAATCCATAGCCTAAATACTCGCCAACACCCCATTTCGCTCCGCCAAAGCATCCGTCGAAGCTGATATTTGTATTTGAACGGAATGTTTGATTTAGAGTAAGATTACCACAATCAATTAAACTGATCGGTTTTCCGCTTACAAAGGCCTCTCTATCAATATCTGTACCTGTGATAGATGTTCGACTAAATACGTTCATGTTACCAAATGGGAAAGGCATACTATACTCCTTTTTATTTCTTTTGTATATATAAAGTATATACAATTAAAAAAATTGCTTTTATTTTGACATGTTTGTAACATGTCTTAACATGTCAAATTCAGTTATGGTGCATGTTTGTCTTATATTAGGGTTTTATATATGATTATCAGCTACACATTTAATTACTTAGGCATTATAAAACTTATTTGCTGGTATAATCGCTATCTTTAGGTTATAATTGTGTCTACGGAGCTGAATTTATGAAAAAAATTATTGAAAAAGATGAACAAATAAAAGAATTGGTGCAAAAAACAGACCTAAAACATATTGCAATTATTATGGACGGGAATCGTAGATGGGCAAAAGAAAAAGGCTTGCCGTCTGCTATAGGACATAAAAAAGGGGTAGATGCCCTTAAGAAAACTGTCTATGCTTGTGACGATTTTGGGATTAAGTATTTAACAGTATATGCGTTCTCTACAGAAAATTGGAATAGAAAACCTGAAGAAGTTGATTTTTTGATGAACTTGTTGGGTAATACTATCAAAAACGAGTTGGATGAATTACACGCAAATGGTGTTGTAATTTCTTTCTTGGGTGATTTAACAAAGTTAAGTCCAAAACTTCAAGAAATTTTGTATCATGCTATTGAGGTTACTAAAAATAATAATGGTGTTCATTTGCAAATAGCTTTTAATTATGGGGCAAGAGATGAAATCATAACAAGTACTAAAAAACTTGCTCAAAAAGTTAAGGATGGAATTATTGATATTGATGATATTGATGAGGCTGCTTTTTCAAAAGAGTTGTACACAAAAGATTCTCCCGATCCTGATTTATTAATAAGAACCGGTGGAGAAATTAGAGTTTCAAATTATCTTTTATGGCAGATTGCATATTCTGAAATATTGATTGTAAGTGAATATTGGCCAGAATTTGATAAAACTTCTTTAGCAAATTCTATAAAAGACTTCTATAACCGTAATCGCCGTTGGGGTAAATAGGTGTAAAAAGATAAAGGGGTAAAGGGGTAAATTTGTAATGGTGGTGTAAGATTATAAGTTTGTAACAAACCCTTGAACTTTATAAAAACAAAATATAAGGAAAATTTTATGAAAAAAAATATATTAATAGTTGGCAGTTCAGCAAAAGAGGAATATCTTGCACAAATATTGTCAGAAGAATTTAATGTCTTTGTGATTTCAGGTAATGATAGTGCTAAGAAATATGCTAATGTTGTTGATATTCGTGAAGCAAATGTTTATGAAATACTTAATTTTGCTTTTGAAAATGATATTTATTTTACGATAGTTTCTTCTCAAGAAGCTATTAAAAATGATATTGCTAACCTTTTTAATGATAACGGGTTAATGATTTTTGCACCAACGGCTGATTCAGCAATGTTTGCTACAAACAGAGCTATTGCTAAAAAAATGTTTTACAAACTTAGATTACCAACCCCAAGATTTGGAATTTATGAAAAGAAAAATCTTGCAATAGATTATGTGAAAAATGTGCAAATGCCTGTAATTATCAAAACAGATGAGCATAAATCAAAAAACTCTGTCATGGTTTGTCCTTCTTTTAATATAGCAAAGTCTTTTATTGAAGATTGTTTCTTTGGGGATGAAAAAAAGGTTATTATTGAAGAATTTGTATATGGAACTAATTTTTCTTTTTATGTTGTGACAGATGGTTATAAAGCGCTTCCTTTAGGCAGTACCCAAGATTATAAATTTTCACTTGAAGGAGATGGTGGAGTTTGGACAGAAGGAATGGGCACAGTGTCCCCTTTTAACAAACTAACTTATGATCATGAAGATTATATTATGAATGAAATAGTATATCCTGTTATAAATTATTTATCGGAAGAATTAAATCCATATATGGGTATTATTGGATTTGATGGGGTTTTAACTCCTGAAGGAGATATTGCAATCTCTGAATGCAGACCTTTCTTGCAAGATCATGATGCTTGTGCTGTATTATCTTTAGTAGATAGTGATATTTTTAAAATCATGCATGCCTGTGCTATTGGTTCTTTTTCTGATGATTATGATTTAATTGATTTTAAGGATGAATTTGCTGTAAGTTCAGTTTTATCATCAGGACAAGTAAAAGGTGAAGTTATTGAAGGGTTGGATGATATTCAAGAAAATATAAACGTACAACATTTAAAAACAAAACAAAATGAATATACTGAATTTGAAACTCTTGGAGATAGAACCCTTGTAGTAACCTCTTTTGCAAAAACTCTGGGACGTGCATCCGATAATTTATATAATGAAATAGATGTAATTAATTTCAGGGGCAAAACATATAGAAAAGATATAGCTAAAATCCCTGCATATAATGTTTAGCTCATATATTCAATAATTTTATCTTTATAATTATTTATGTTCGCTACTGCTACTCGTTTTGGAATATAATCAGCAGAATAGCTTTCTGCTATTTGTTTAATATTATAACAGCCCGAGCAGATGATTATCTTAGTGTTGAAATATTTATTGAATGTCTTAATTTGTTCTATTAACCATTCCCCTGCATATTTTGGAGAAAAATCTTCTTCCATTTGTAAATCTGTTATTACTAAATCGTAAGGACTATTATTGTTTTGCATAATAAACTCATAGCCTTCTTTGGCACTGTTTGCAATATCAAGTTTATAATCATCTATTTCAAGCTCCAGAAAAATTTCTTTCAAGTTTGTTATATGAAATTCTCTCCAGCCGTAGCTGTCATCCGCAATCAATATTTTTTTCATACACTAATTATATATCAAATATTAAAGTAACTAAGTGAACAGGTAAATAGCTGGAAGAAGTTTTAATCTTCTTGTCATTACAAGGGTTTAGACAAGTATGTAACAAAATGTAAAGAATAATATTAAAATCCTAAAGTTTTGAGAAAGTGTGCCGTCATGCATGGAGTACCGCAAGGGATGATTATATGTATTTTGTTATGAGGGAAATACAAATCGAACAAGCGGTAAGAGTACAAAGGAATAACGACATAAGATTAGGGATGTCGTACAAGGAACGA
>CADBUZ010000037.1:0-1032 GCA_902797985.1 uncultured bacterium | reverse complement strand
TACGATGGTGAAGTATATGACAATACAACAGATGGCAAAAGATTTACAGATCTAGTTGCACAAGTTATAGAAGATCACGGTAATGACACATCTGTAACTGCAGCAGAAGAAATTGATGAAACAAATACCGGAAGTTTCAATGCTGCGAAATTTGAAACAGCATTAACGAATATCATCAATTCAGGTTGGGTAACTATTATTGCTGCTGATAAAGACAATGGTGGTAAATTCTACAGTCCTGATACTGATCCGCTCAAATTCGCAGACTTTGAAACAAGTATAGCGATAAATACAGGCTTGCAAGAAATCACAGATGAAATTGCGTTAAGAAAAGCAGAAGCTAAGTATGAAGCAGATATGAAGACTATCGACCAAAAAGATAGAAAATACGACACAGACTTAGCAGCATTGGATGCAGAACGTAATGCAATCAAGCAAGAGATGGAAACATTGAAGACAGTATCAAAAGACAACGTTGAAAGAACCTTCAAGTTGTTCTCATAGATAAGTAACTAAGTGACTAAGGAAGGCACTAAGTTTAGTCGGAAAAATTCATGAAAAAGTTAAGTTAAGCAACGAAAGGATAAAAACAACTCAAAAATACATTTACCAAAAAAGGGTATGGGGGTGACCAAAACACCCCCAAAGAGACCCTGCGGCGGAAGGGTATAAAGACTGCCAATACGGATAAAAAAGATTGAAGTTATAATCTTAAATCCAAAAAACGATTTTCAAAATTTCCTATAATTCCTTTTCTTATTCCTAATAAGCGCCACTCTGTCCAACAAAGTGGCTTTTTTTACGCCTCGAGCAAAGGCATGAGTGCGAAGCACGAAAGTGTAACACGACTCGGCGGAAGTGCAGACTTCCGACGGGAGTGTGAACGGTACCGATTAACGCTTTATTGTTTAATTAGAATTTAATAATAAATATTATCAATAATAAAAAAATAAATTCCGACCTTATTCGGAGTCGTCCGTAGATGTTGGATTTTACTCAATGAGCTCACTGTTTGAGCGATTTTACTAACAT
>CADBUZ010000036.1 GCA_902797985.1 uncultured bacterium | reverse complement strand
AATTTGTAATATTATCATTATCTTCACCACCGTCAATTGTCGAAACTATGCCGTTATTTTCTATTATATCCTCACCGTTATTTCCTAAAATGTCTCCTGCCACGGTTCCGTTATTTGTTATAGTATCGTTTCCATTATTACCATATATATATGTCGTAATACCATTGTTTATTATTGTATCGTCGTCTTCATTACTGTAAATGCTGTTTGTTACTGTACCTTCATTTATAATATAGTCAGCATTATCTTCTCCTATAATGTCAGTTATAGTGATATTTTTCTTGTTATGTTTTATATTATTAAATACTTTATCACGACTATTTAAAACCCAAAAAGCCAAATCTGCACCGTTTAAATTTACATTTACTGTATCATCATTCGGATTATAATTTTTAATTGTCACACTATTACTTTCATTATCGTAATAAATTACTAAATCGTTATCTATCCAAGAACATTTTATATTTTCTATATCATTAGAGAAAATTAAGTTATTTTGTTTTGCATTGAGATATAAGATATCATTACCATCATTTTTGTTAAAACATATTGAATCAGAGTATGAATCTTGTGCCGTGATTATTATATCGTCACCTTTCCCACCCCAAATCTTTTCTTTAACAGTTCCATTATTTGTTATTGAATCATTTCCATCGTCACCATAAATAGTTGAAACAATACCGTTATTTTCTATTACATCATTACCATAACCTGCACTAATAGAATTGCTGATTCTACCGTTTTTCTCTATTATTATTTTATCATTGTTGTCTTCTGTATATAAGTACCGAATAGTCCCAAAAATATTTAGTTTATCACTTCCTTCTCCAGCATATATAGAATCAATTGATACATTTGTTTCTATCGTTATTGTATCATCACCATTGCCACCATAAACTGTGCTGACTTGACTTCCGCTTCTCAAGGATATTTCATCAGCACCATCCCCTCCGTCAATAATATTGCCAACGGTACCACTATTTATTATTATATCGTTTCCATCGTTTCCATATAAATTTTTTGCATAAGCATATTTTTCATTAACAATAGTATCGTCACCATCACCTCCGTATATTTCTATATCTGCACCACTCCCGCCTGTTTGACCATAATTGACAATCACATCATTACCTTCTTCTCCATAAACGAAAGAATTTATAGAATGAACATAATCATTACCACTACCTGCATGTACGATATCGTGGTGAGCATCAATATAGTCATCTCCACCATAGCCATTTATTGTTAAAGTATCTTCTAAAGTATGTTTCAACACGTCAATTATAGTATCATTTTTATTAGTGCCGTCATAGTGAGTTTTATACTTATCTATCTCTATCAAATCGCCTTTTGCCGAAGAAATAGAGAATGAATATTTTTTCTTGCCGATATAGTAATACATTTTTTTCTTGCTATCATAATCCAAAAAAGTTATACTATCGCCTTGCGCACCATAATGAACAACTAAATTTGTATTTCCATCAATATCGTATTGAGTTTCGGCAATTACCCTTGTTCCACTTTCAAATTTAAGAACATCAGTACCTTTTCCTTTTTCAACAATATCGTTTCCATCACCTTCATAGAGATAAAATGTTCTGCTTCCTTTTGAATAGCCTATTGTATCGTTACCTTTGCCTGGTGTTATTGTAGAAGAACTTTTGCCATTTATTGAAATTATATCGTTATTATCTGTACCGATAATCTTACCACTACCAGAAACTGACATTGTTGCGTCTGATATATATTCTGACAAAGTTTGTTCCGTTCCATCTTTGAATGATATATTCACAGTAGATTTATTTTTTAATGTTTTATAATAATTTTTGACAATAACCATGCCACTATCATCAGTAATATATAAATCGTTACCTACTTTTTGAAATTCAGGATTTGATAATTTATCGGAGAACACTATTTTGTTTGTTGCATTTACTTTTTGTTCACTGATAATAACCGTACCGAAATCATCTGAGTTATCAATATTTATAGTATTTACCCCTGCCCCTGCATTAATAGTATAGTCCCCATCAAGTGATATATTTATTGTATCGTTATCTTTTCCTGAATTAATAACATTAGTACCACTTGATATAGTGATGTCATTTTTACCGTTACCTGCATTAATTGTATATTTTTTTGTTGTTGTATTTTCAACATCAATTTTATCATTATAAGCAGAGCCCGTTAAAACTCTTTTATTGCTTAAATTAGAATTGTTATAATTAAAAACAACATCATTAGTAAATTCTGTTAAATTATTATATATAATTGTATCTTGTGCATATAGCTTAAAACTTAAAGATTTTAAAATGTTTTTTGTATAGTTCTTTAGCGTTAGTGTTCCTTTGTTGTATTCATCATCTTCAGGAACGGTAATAATAAGATTTTTACCAATAATACTATATTTCAAATCAGATAAGTCTGTTATATCCGTACAATCTGTCAAATCAATAACCAATTCTTCATTTTTAGTAAGATTAATAACATCATTACCAAACTCAGTATTTTTCACAACAATTATATTTTTCCCTGCACCACCTGTAATAGTATCCGCACCTAAACCACCTTCAATAGTATCATTACCGTTGCCGCCTTTTATTGTATCGTTATAGTCTGTGCCTGTAATCTTGTCGTCACCATTTCCACCTGTGATAGTTAAACCTCTGTTCTTTTTTATATTAGTCTTGCCTATTGGCTCATAACCCAAAATGGATGCATCTAAAACATCATTTTCGTTTGTTCCGGTATATGTTCTTTTCTTTGCGTTGTATTTAACTACTGTTGCCATGACGATACCTCATACACATATTATTATGCTCTTTAGCTGTGGATAAATAGTATTACTATTATGATTATAAGGCATATTATACTCTCCGTCAAGGGAATATACACCATATTATTACCTTATTTATCTTGCTAAATAATTTAGAATAAAAAAGAGGGATTAATAATGAATGAGCCTAATTTTAAAAAATTATTTGGTAAAAGAATAAAAGAGTTAAGGATAAAACAAGGTCTTACACAAGAACAATTAGCCGAAATGATTGAAGTCGGTGAAAGAAATCTTAGCAAAATTGAGTGTGGAAATGTTTTTGTTAAAGCATCTACAATTTCAAAACTTATTACAGCATTAAAAGTTGAACCCCAAGAGTTATTTGAGTTTTCACTGTACCAAGAAAACAAAAACATTAAACAAGAATTAATAAATGCTATTGAAAACGATAATGTTGATGTAGATTTATTATTCAGAATTTATCGTTCAATAAAATATTAATAAATTCATAGCATAAACACAACAATTCATTCATATAACCAATTATCGCAGACAATCACACATAGATTGTTTTTCATCATAACATTATTCTTTTTCGAAATTATTAGTAATTGTGTATAGATATTCCAAAATTTGGGTAAAGTAAGGTAAATTGCAATCGCCGTTAAGAATAATATCCATATTTGGGCGGGAAGGAAGAATGTATTTTTTACCTGCATCGAGGATATATTTCCAATGTTTCAGGGCATTTTCGGGATCTTGATTTCTAGCATTAACAGCTCTGGAGATAAATCTTTCTTTTCTAATTTCTTCATCAGTTTCGACATATAATTTTATATCAAAAACATCTTGAATAGCTTCGTACATAGTAGCTACACCTTCAACTATGATAATTTTATTAGATTTAATCAACATAGATTTTGGAATAGAAATACCTGTTCCGTTAAGTAGATATCTTGGGATTTCAATATCATCACCATGAGATATAGCTTCTAAATCAGCTCTAAGCACATCTAATTGGAAGTTTTGAGGGGAATCGATATCATATCCGTTATCTCTGAGAGCATCAAAAGAGCCGTACTTTTTAATCAAATCAGAAATATCATTAAAGTAATTATCAGTTTTAACAATAGCAACAGGTTGATTAAATCTGCTAATAAATTTAGATATTTCGCTACAAATTGTAGATTTACCGGAAGCAGACTCACCTGTAATACCGATAAGGATACGTTTTTGAGGGTTATTGATTAATCTTTTAGCAAATCTTGAAATGAAATCATCTTTAATACTGACTATAACAGACTTTTCAGCTTTTTTGTCATAAGCAAGAGCTTGTTTAAATTTAGTTTGTAGATAAAACGCTAAGAGCTCACGTCCTGTTTTTTGAGAAAAATCAGGTTTAAAAATTTTATCAGTCGAATTTACTTCTTTTGCTATAAGATTATAAATTCCGTCGTTGTTGTTTTCTATGCTCATACATTCCACTCAAAAGTATTATGAGTAATATAATACATAAGACATAAAAATTTTTCCAGTATAAATTTTTAAATTGTTAAAAATAATTACTTTCTTTTAACTCGAACACCTTCAACTTCGTGAACAGCTTCAATAACTAAAAATGATTTTGGATCTATAGACTTAACCATTTCTTTAAGTTTAGCCATTTCAAGACGAGATACAACGCAATAAGTCATAACTTTTTCTTCTCCTGAGTAACCACCTTTAGTTTTTATGTAAGTTACACTAACATCTAATTCTTTCATTATCTTGTTTCCGATTTCTTTATAATAATCGGAAACAATGCGAACAGATTTAGAAGAATTAAAGCCGTCAATTATTGCATCGATTGTCCTTGAAGTAATAAAATAAGTAATAATGGAATACATAGCTTGTTCAACGTTAAAGACAAAAATAGCAGCAGTATAAATAAGTAAATTTATACTCATAAGAAATTCACCAATGCTCAAAAACGAAAATTTCTTAGCTAATTTAATAGATAAGATTTCTGTACCGTCGAGAGAAGCGCTATTTCTAAGAATAAGACCAACTCCCACCCCAAGAATAATACCGCCAAAAACGACAACCAAAAGAGGCGCTTCTATAACTGTGTAATGGAGATTAACAAAAAAAGTTGTAGCAAACCCTAAAACAATAACTGAATAAAACGTTTGCAAAACAAACATTTTCCCGAGATTAGTCCAAGCAAGGAAAATAAACGGTAAATTAAGCAAGAAAATAATCCATCCGAGATTAAAACCAGTTTTATAATTTAACATCATGGAAATACCGATTATTCCGCCATCAATAACTTTATTAGGGAGCAAAATACATTCAAGAGCAAAAGCAACAATAAATGCACCAATTGTTAAAATAACAAATCTGAGAGCAATTTCCCAAAATAATTCAAGCTTTGTTTTTTTCTTTACAACAGCTTTCTTTTTTTGTCTAAACCCGAACATTAAAAAATCCTTATATTACTTTTTTATAAATGTATTAAACCCAAAGAAACCATTTTTCTTCTCATTAGTATCGTGAGAAATATTCAAAATTTTTTCCAAATCATCTTTTAGCGTGACTAAATCGTCATATTTTTTCAGAGAACCATCCATAGAAATAGAAACATCCCCTGTTTCTTCTGAAACCACTAAACAAGCACAATCACTAACCTCAGTAAGCCCAATTGCGGCTCTATGACGAGTTCCATATTTCCAACTCAATTTTGGATTTTCCGTAAGAGGTAGAAGCACACCGGCTGACAAAATTTTATTATTAGAAATAACCATAGCACCGTCGTGCAAAGGAGTATTTGGATGAAAAACAGTTAAAATTAACTCAGCAGACACATCTGCATTGAGAGTTGTACCAACTTCCGAAAAAGTTATCGGAGTATTTTCATTTTGCAAAACAATAAGTGCTCCGGTACGAGTTTTAGTAAAATACTTAACCGCTTCAATTAACTCTTTAATGACATCGATATTTTCATCATTTTCAGAAGAATGTTGACTTGCCCCAAAAAACGTTTTACTAATAAAGCCTGGCTGTCCAAGATAACCTAAAAATCTTCTAAGCTCAGGTTGAAAAATAACAATCAAACTCAAGGCAATCAAAGTAACAAGAGATTTTAAGAACATTCCTAAAATAGTTAAATTAAGAATAGTTAAAATTTCACTAAAAATCCAAGCGAAGAAAAGGAATAATAAACCTTTAACAAGCTTTTCAGATTGAGTATGCCTAATATATCTTTTATAGAAAAGAAGAACGACAGACACAATAAGCAAAATTTCCAAAGCATTAACCCAATTAAAATGGTTAAAAAGACTTAGGAATTGAAATTGTAACGGTTTAAACAGATCTTCGTACATTATTTTAACCTATCAGGAATGATATCATGTGAGATTAAATCATCTAAAGATTCTCTCTTTACTATCATATCAGATTGTGAGTTATTTACAAGTACCATGGCAGATTTTTCTGCACGATTATAATTACTAGACATAGAATAATTATAAGCACCCGTATTGAAAACACAGAGAATATCGCCGGTTTGAGGAGAAGGCAATAAAATATCTTTAATTAAAATATCACCTGATTCACAAAACTTACCTGCGATTGTAACTTTTTCTAAAGTTCTATCAGAAGTGTCATTTGCGATTTCAGCAAGATATTCAGCTTGATACATACTAGGTCTTGGGTTATCAGCCATACCACCGTCGACCGTAACATATTTAGTCATATTAGGGACTTGTTTCATACTTCCGATTGTATACAAAGTGACACCGGAAGTAGATATAATACTTCTGCCGGGTTCAAGATAAAGAGTAGGCGGTTCAGTATTATATTTTTTAATATGTTTTTCTAAAGATTCAATGATAACATTTGCAATAACATTGATTGAAGGGGGGGCATCCTGCTCAGTATATTTAACACCAAGTCCACCACCTATATTAATTTCATCAAGAAGAATTCCGAATTTTTCATCAATTCTTGAGATTTCTTGAATGAGGACATCAATTTCATCGTGAAAACATTGCGGTTCAAAAATTTGAGAGCCAATATGTGCATGGAGTCCTCTGATAATAATATTTTGATGTTCGGTTGTAATTTTAGTAATAACATCATCGACTTGAGATAAATCAAACCCAAATTTAGAATCAAGCTGACCGGTTTGAATATATTCGTGAGTATGGCATTCAATTCCCGGAGTCACACGTAAAAGGACATCAACATTTTTATCGTATCTGCCGGCTACTTTAGAAATCAAATCAACTTCAGCAAAATTATCAACAGAAATACGGCCTATATTATTTTTAATTGCAAAATCAAGTTCTCGTTCAGTTTTATTATTACCGTTAAATAATACTTTTTCTAAAGATATACCTGAATTTAATATAGTAAACAGCTCACCAATAGATACAGCATCAAAACCAAAGCCTTCATCATCAATTATTTTAGAGATAGCACTCGTGCACAAAGCTTTAGATGCATACATCATTTTAGCATGCGGATAATTTTTAAATGCATTTTTATAATCTCTGCAAACCTGTCTAAGAGTAGCTTCATCAATAACATACAAAGGGGTGCCGTATTTTTCAACAAGCTCAACTGTGTCACAACCACCAACAGAAATATTTTTATTTTTAACAAAAGTAATTGGTTTTAAAAATTGATTAGTTGTTGTCATAAGCTCTCCTAAGGTACTCATCATAATACAGAATACAGGAAATACACCTAAAACACAATAGTAAAGATATATAAATCACCTATTGCATTTTTGTTTAAATTATGCTACAATATAAAATCACAAAATATAAAATGGTTTTTGGTTTAGGTTATTAAGTACTAGAAGGAATATAGTTATGAGCATACAACCCGTCAGCAAAACAGACACAAATTCTAATATTGGTTCAAGATTAGCTAGTGCAACTGCTGTTGGTGCAGCAGCAGGTGGATTATACACAGCAAAAGATAGTCATTGGTTATACAAAGGAGCACCATCAGATTCTTTTGTGAAGAATGTTAAAAAAAATTTAAAAAAAGATATGACAAATGAAGAATTATTAGAATCTTCAAAAATATACCGTTTTGTAGAAAAAATAGTAGATCCTACAACAGATCTGGAGACATTAAAACCTTTAATTAAAGATAGTAAAGAATTATCCGAGGCAATTAAAATAAACAAAGAAGAATCTGTTGATAACGCAATAAATCGAGTATTCTCACAAAATAACGAATCAAAAATCAAACAAGATTTAATATCGTTGCAATACAAAACCACCAGTAACAAAAAATTTGGTAAAAGTGCAACACTAAGATTAATTCATGATAATTTCAATGCAAAAGAACAAAAATTAGTGAAAAACAATAACACAACAGAAGAAGTCTTTAATATGCTAAAGAGAACTGCAAACAAAGTACAAGCAAAAGCCGTAGCTACAGGAGCCGCACTGGCAGGATTAGCCGGATGTACTTTAGCATTAATATTTACAGATATACCCGACAAAAGTTAACAAAAAATATATAAAAACCCACCTTGTATAAGGTGGGTTTTTATATAGAGTAGCTCATAAGCCGTGTTCTGTTTCTAGATAATCATCTGTCTGGGATTACAATTACTTGTAACCACTAGCGATATTTTCGAAGTAGGCGAACGACCATAGCCTTCGATTTAATCTTGCATTCGAGCTGGGTTTACCTAGCCGACACTTCTCAGCATCGCTGGTGAAGCACTTAACTCACCGTTGCACCATCGCCTGTGTTCTGCTTCGCACCCGCTTCGCAGAACCATTGGCAGTCTACATTTCTGTGGCACTATCCACCGGCTCACGCCGTCCGGAGTTTCTCCGGAGCTCTGTTCTTGAATGCACGGACTTTCCTCACTTTAAAAAGCGCGATTATCCGACTACTCTACTGAATGTAATATTATCACAAATTCAATATTTTAAAAATATTATTATAATAAATATTTTTGAGATATAATAGAATTGTTTATCACAACTAACAAAAGGGGAATAATATGAGTGAATTCAACAACTATACAAAAGATGAATTATTAGATTTGTATAATAAACCATTAGAAGAACTATTAGAAATTTCTCACAAAATAACTGAGGAAAATTTTGATAATACAGTAGAAGCATGCAGCATTATAAGTGCAAAGACAGGAGCTTGTTCAGAAAACTGCAAATATTGTGCTCAAAGCAGTCACAATCACGCTGAAATAGAATGTCATCCTTTATTAAGTGTTGAAACTGTAAAAAAAGCCGCATTGAGTGCAAAAGAAAACGGTGCAACCAGATTTTGTATTGTAACATCAGGCAGAGTTCCTACAGACAAAGATTTTGATAAAATATTGGAAATGATTAAAGAAGTTGCATCAATAGAAGGAATACATTGTTGCGCATCACTCGGATTATTATCAGAAGAACAAATAAAACAGATAAAAGAAGCCGGAGTGGAAAGATACAATCACAACATTAACACATCGGAAAATTACCACGAAAAAATATGTACAACACACAATTTTTCAGACAGGGTAAACACAGTAAAAACAATCACAAAACATGGAATGGAAGCTTGTTGCGGAGTTATTATCGGGATGGGAGAAAGTGTTGAAGATAGAATAGATATGGCACTGTCACTTAGAGAATTAAATCCTAAAACAGTTCCAATAAACTTTTTAAATCCTATAAAAGGAACACCTTTAGAAGATTATGAAGATAAAATAACAGAGGAAGAAATTCTTAAAACAATTTGCTTATTTAGAATAATTCTACCAAAAGCAATGCTAAGATATGCAGGAGGAAGAACGACAAGACTAAGCAAATACAATCAAAAACTGGGGATAATTGCAGGTATAAATTCTGTTTTAGTAGGGAATTATTTAACAACAGCCGGCTCTAACGCAGAAGAAGATAAAAATATGCTAAAAGAACTTGATTTAGTAATGGGTTAAATATACTTTGCTGAATTTTTAAATATACAAGTATCTTTATTAGGATTAATATTAAATAATTGTTTAATGTGCTCAAGACCATCTTGAGCACGTTTTACTATATTAGCCCAAGCGTCAATAATCACAGCATTTTTACCCCACGTTTTTGGATTAGCAATGTCGGCTTTAGAATCAAAACCAATAATAGTAAATTTATGGTTAAACATCCTCTTATTTGGAACAGCATTAGAATAGACATCCATAATAATATTTTTATATGGAACATTATTTTTTTCTAACTCATCAGCAACAATAGCAGAACATTCTCCACAGTTAGCAACTTTTTTATTGTGAATTGCTTTTTTAAGATAAGAGAGCTCCTCACTGCCTTTTTCAAATCCTTCTCTGATACCTTCAAGTTTAAATCCGGTTAAATATGATTTACCGCACAATTTCCCTAAAAGTGGGGCAAATTTGCGATCTTTTGAATGTTGTTTTATTTTAAGATTGATTTTTGTATTAGACAAATAATAAGGATACTCAGAATGAAAATTCTTTAAAACCTTTTCACCCATAATTATATTTTGATTAATGATTTTTCTATTAGTTAAAGATGAAACCATACTAAACTAAAACCCGTAAAAAGAAAATTTGCGGGACTAATAACCAATAGACCATGCTTTCGGTTTAATATTAGGTGAAACAGATTTTTTATTTATATTAGGGGTAGCGACCTCAGTTGCTTCAATAACTTTTTCAGGTCTATGCAAAAGATTATTTTTTTGCATAGTCAAATCAACATTATTGAAAGATTTTAACTTATCTAATTTATTTTGAAGTTCAGCATTTTCAACATTCAGAATAGTAGTTTCACGACTATATTCATTCAACTTAATTTCACTTGCGACAACAAAATAGTAACTAATAGCGGAAATAAAAATTGCACATAAAAGCAATCCGCACAATGTATTATTAACCTTTTTAATAGCCATAGCTTTAACCGAATTTGTTTTTGGAAAATAACCGCTAATAACGTGATCTTCTTTAGAATATCTAACCGCATCAGTAGAATATCCCATATTCAATTCAGGGATAGGTCTAACTGATCTTCTATTTATAATACGATTATTACTCAAAATACTAACCTGCTTGTTTGATACATTTTACGACTCTAAGTTTTGCACTTCTTGAAGGCGGATTAATCTTTAATTCTTCATCAGATGCTGTAATAGGTTTTTTATTAACTAATGCTATTCTTGGAGGCGGGCATTTGCAAATCATATCATTGCATCTGCATTTTTGTGCCTCATATTTAAAAAACTGCTTTACAATCCTATCTTCAAGAGAATGAAAACTAATTACAGATATTATAGCACCATTATCTAATAAATCCAATACATCAGACAAAACTTTTTTTACATTTTGTAATTCAGAATTAACTTCAATTCTCACAGCTTGAAAAACTCTGGTTGCCGGATGGATATTTGACTTAATATGAGGGGTTGAATTAACAATAAGTTGAGCCAGTTCTGTTGTAGTAGATATAGGTTTTGAGCTTCTTTGTTTAACGATAGCTTTAGCAATACGTTTAGAAAATCTCTCTTCTCCATATTCACTGAAAATTTTAACAAGTTCATCTTCCTTATAAGAATTAATAACATCATATGCTGAGAAATCAGCAGACATATCAAATCTCATATCGAGCGGTGCTTCTTTCATAAAAGAAAACCCTCTTTCTTGCTTAGTGAGTTGATGATAAGACGCACCTAAATCTAAAAGCACACCACCTGTAATTTTTTCTATTCCTCTCGATTTTAGAGCAGATTTTATATTTGTATATGAATCTTTAATAATTGTTAAATTATGATAATTTTTCAATTTATCAGATGCAAAATTTATAGCATCTTCATCAATATCGAAAGCAAACAATTTTCCATCAGGAGAAATCCTTTGTAAAATAAGTTCACTATGACCACCACCACCTAGAGTACAATCGACATAAATTTTACCTGATTCACATTCAAGGGCATCAACAGCTTCATATTTCATAACTGTATAGTGATTAAAGTCAGGCATACAAACTCCTTATAATAAAAAAGAAGCCTTTGCGGCTTCTTTAATAATGGAGCGGGAGACGAGGCTCGAACTCGCGACATCCTCCTTGGCAAGGAGGCATTCTACCACTGAATTACCCCCGCAATTCGTAATATTATAATACATGCTCATATCATAAAGTCAAGAGGGTAAATAGATATTAATACATATTTAATAAGACACTATCAAAAAAAACCACTTTTCAGTTGATAAGGCTATTTGCCCTCACAGACTATCACTCCAAGACTTTGCCCTACCAAAAAATCCGCAGCCCCACACGTTAAACGGCAACTGTCCAGTTAAAATTAATAATAAATATTATCAACAGTAAAAAATAAATTCCGACCTTATTCGGAGTCGTCCGTAGATGTTGGATT
>CADBUZ010000035.1 GCA_902797985.1 uncultured bacterium | reverse complement strand
TGGGGACAGGTTATTGATGCAATCTTTGAAGAAAAGGTTGAACCTACTTTAATTCAACCTTGTCATATTATTGATTATCCTCGTGAAATTTCGCCTTTGGCTAAAGCTCATAGAGATAATGACAGATTGACAGAAAGATTTGAAACTCGTGTTAACGGTTGGGAAATTGCAAATGCATTCTCTGAACTTTCTGATCCTATCGACCAAAGATACAGATTTGAAGCACAAGCATTGGCTAAGGCTAATGGTGATGAAGAAGCTATGTCTATTGACGAAGATTATATTAACGCATTAGAATATGGTTTAGCTCCTACAGGCGGTATGGGTATGGGTATTGACAGATTAGTTATGTTATTGACTAATTCACCTACTATCCGTGATGTTATTGCTTTCCCTACAATGCGTAAAATTGATAACTAATTATAGTTTTAAAATATTGTTAAAAGAAAGCAGAATTTTCTGCTTTCTTTTTTGATTTAAATTATTTTTACCTTAATTTTGATAATTAACAGAGAATGTTAGTTCTTGTGTTTTATCAATTTTATGTTCTACTACTACTTTTTCTTGTGATGGAACAATTAGCGTCAAGGTTGTGCTATCTGATTTTTTATCTGTTTTCATTAATTGCATAACTTTTTTCTTATTAATAAAACAGAATTTATCAGGATGATATCCATAAATATTCATTAAGGTAAATGCTTTATCATAGTATTTTTTATCACAAAATCCATTGTTCAATGCATAATTGAAAATATACATCAAACCTTGAACAACACCATATCCGTGAGTATAACGTTTATATTTTGTTATTTCTTCTATTGCGTGTCCAAAAGTGTGTCCGAGATTTAAAATTTTTCTCAAACCTGCTTCTTTTTCATCTTGTGATACAACAGAAGCTTTTAAGTTTAAGCATATTTCAATAATTTTGCATAAAAATTCGTCTTCTCGTTTTTCATAATTTTCTTTATTTGTTTGTAAATATTCAAGCAAATTATAATTTTCTGAACAGTTACAACTTTTTTCAATAAAAGCATATTTAATAACTTCCCCAAACCCTGATTTATATTGTTTTTCATCAAGAGTTTTAAGAAAATTAGTATTTATATAAACGGCAGAAGGTTGATAAAAAGCACCAACATAATTTTTTCCGTTAGGCATATCAATAGCGGTTTTACCGCCAACAGAAGAATCTACGCAAGCAAGTAAAGTGGTTGGTACTTGTATATATTCTATTCCTCTCATGTATGATGAGGCAACAAATCCTGACATATCTCCGACAACACCGCCGCCTATTGCAATAATTACATCTTTTCTTGATAACTGTAGTGAAATGGCTTTTTCAATTATTTTTTGAAAATTTTTCAAAGTTTTTTGATTTTCACCGTCTTTCAATATAAAAATTTCTTTTTTATCAAAATTAAGAATTTTACCATAGAGTTTATACACTTTTTGTGAAAAAATTACTAATCTTTTTTTACCTTGAGTTTTTTCGTCAAGAGTTTCTTTTAGTTTTGCTATGGTTTCATCGTTTATAAAAATAGGATAACTACTGCTTTCTATTTGAGGAATGTTGACATCTATGGTTAAATCCATATTATTCTCCTATAAATTTTCTATAATTTCTTCAATAATTGTATCAAAATTTTTATTATCGGTTTCAATAATAAAATTAGCTTTATTATAATTTTTTTCTCTTTTTTCTAAGAGTTCTTCAAGTTTATTTTTAGGATTTTCACATTGTAAAAGCGGTCTGTTTTTATCTCCTTTAATTCTTTCATATAATGTATCCGTATTAGCTTTTAAATATATTACTTTTCCTGTTTCAAGCAGGATATTTCTGCTTTCTTCATTTTCAAAAGATCCGCCGCCAAGAGCAATTACAAGTCCTTCTTCTTCGGAAAATTGTTTAATAAGTTCTTTTTCCTGTTCTCTAAAATAATTTTCAGATTTTTTCGCAAATATATCAGGAATACTCATTCCTTCTAAATCAACGATAACGTCATCAATATCAATAAAAATATATCCGGATAATTGTTTGGCTAAAAGTTTGCCAACGGATGATTTTCCACAGCCCATTAATCCTGTAAGAATAATATTAGTATTCATAATGAGCCTTTAATTCTTCTAAACTATCACCGCCGAATTTTCTTAAAAATTCGTCTAAAATAACAACAGCAATTCTTGCTTCTGCAACAACAGCACAAGCAGGTACTGCACAAGCATCTGAACGTTCAAAATGCGCAAAATCCTCTTTCATATTTTTAATATCAACAGTCGGTAATGGTGTTTTCATAGTAGGAATTGGTTTCATTGTTCCCTTTACAACTAAAGTTTCACCGTTAGTAATCCCACCTTCTATTCCTCCTGCATTGTTGGTTTTGCGTACGATTTTTTTATTTTCTAAATAAAAAGAATCGTGCATTTCTGAACCCATTAATTCTGCGCTTTGACTACCTGCACCAATTTCTACAGATTTTACCGCCGGAATACTCATAACCGCTTGAGCAATTTTTCCATCAATGGCTCTATCATAATGTACATATGAACCTAAACCTATCGGTACATTTTCAAAATATATTTCGAATGCTCCGCCCAATGTGTCACCATTTTCTTTTGCATTATCTATTTCTATTTTCATTAACTCAGATGTTTCTGCATCCCAGCATCTCACTTCTGATTTTTCTGACAGTTCTTTTATTTCTTTCAAATTATTATTTTGTTTAACATTTTTAATTTTTCCTATTTGAGAAATTGTAGAAAAACCTTCAATATTAAAATTAGAAAGAACTTGTTTTGCAATAGCGCCAACAGCAACTTCTATTGCTGTTTTTCTTGCACTTGAGCGTTCAAGAACATTTCTCAAATCATTAAATTTATATTTTTGAGAACCTGCCCAGTCTGCGTGTCCCGGACGAAGTTTGGTAAATTTTTTTTCTTCAATAAGTTTAATGACATCTTTATCAGTCAGGTCAACTTTTTCTGTTGACATAACTGTTTTCCAGTTTTCATAATCTTTATTTTTTATCTCTAAGCAGATAGGTGCTCCTGTTGTGATACCATGTCTAACACCTGATTTTATTTCTGCTTTATCAGATTCTATTTTCATTCTTGCGCCTCTGCCGTAACCTTGTTGTCTGCGCCAGAGTTCGTAGTTTATTTTTTCAACAGAAATAGAAATACCTGCAGGTATTCCTTCTATTATTGCATTTAAACATTTTCCGTGGCTTTCGCCTGAGGTTAAAACCTTTAATATATTATTCATAAGCTTTATTTTACAACTAATCGCTAATAAAATCTATTTGTTAAGCTATTAGTTCTCTGTTTAATTCTGTTATACTAAAAAATCTCTTTGTGAACGACAGGTGCAATTTGTTTTAAATCATTATAAAGTGCATTGTATTCATCAGGATACAAAGATTGAGCCCCGTCACAAATAGCATTATCGGCATCATAGTGAACTTCAATTAAAAGTCCGTCACATCCTGCAGCAACACTGGCTCTGGACATTGGCGCTACTTTATCCCTCAATCCTGTACCGTGGCTAGGATCGGTTATTACAGGCAAGTGGCTTAGTTTTTTAACTACAGGTATTGCCGATAAATCTAAAGTGTTTCTTGTATATTTTTCGAAAGTTCTAATACCTCTTTCACATAAAATAACGTTAGGGTTTCCTGAAGAAACGATATATTCTGCTGATAAAAGCCATTCTTCAAATGTTGCGGAAAGACCTCTTTTTAAAATTACAGGTTTTGTAGCTTTTCCCATATCTTTTAGCAAATTGTAATTTTGCATATTTCTTGCTCCAATTTGGAAAATATCAACATATTTTTCAAACATGTCGAGTTGAGAGCTTTCCATAATTTCTGAGGTTATTGCCATACCGTGGTTATCAGCTACACTTCTGAACATTTTTAAACCTTCTTCACCTAAACCTTGAAAAGCATAAGGTGATGTTCTTGGTTTAAATGCACCTCCACGCATTATTTTCACATTTGATTTTTTCAATGCGTCTGCTGTTTTGTCGAGCTGTTCATAGCTTTCGATTGTACATGGTCCTGCTATTAAACCAACATGACCGCCGCCAAATTTTATTCCGTTCACCTCTATTATTGTATCTTCGGGTTTAAAAATTCTGCTGGTTAATTTGTAACCTGAGGAAATTTTGATAACCTCTTGAACTCCGTCTAACAGTTCAATATTTCTGGGGTCGATAACTTGTGAACCGACAGCACCAATAACTGTGTGAAGTTCACCTGTGGATACATGAGATTGAAACCCTTTTGATTCGATAAAGTTTACGACTCTATCTATGCATTCTTGACTTACGTTCTCTCTCATAATTATTAACATGCTTAAACCCTCTATCTCAATTCTTTAACACATTGATTATACCTTTATAATTATCAAAATACAATAATCAAACGATAATATAGATATTATAAAGTTATAATTTACTTTTAAAATCGTTCAATTTATAATAGTGTAGTAAAAATAGTTTAGGGGATCCACCCGTTGCGAAGCCGGTGTGATGTCCGAATTTGGCGACGATTAGTCGGCGAACTGAGGACGAAACACTACGAAACCGCCGTTGCGAATGAAGTTATACGGAATGAGCGAAGCAATCTTTGATTGTACAGGCGGAAAGTGTAAACCGGTGTGAAGTCCGAATTTGGCGACGATTAGTCGGCGAACTGAGGACAAAACACTACGATACCGCCGTTGCGAATGAAGATATACGGAATGAGCGAAGCAATCTTTGATTGCACAGGCGGAAAGTGTAAACCGGTGAGATGTCCGAATTCGGCGACGATTAGTCGGCGAACTGAGGACAAAACACTACGATACCGTCGTTGCGAATGAAGATATACGGAATGAGCGAAGCAATCTTTGATTGCACAGGCGGAAAAAAGTAAATATTTAAGGGTTGTTAAATATTTATATGGCTGCGCTTAAAGGATAGAAAGGCAAAAATTATGGAAAAAAACAATGAAACATTACACACTTTGAGACACTCAACATCTCACGTTTTGGCACAAGCCGTTCAAAAGTTGTTCCCGCAAGCAAAGTTAGCTATCGGGCCTGCTACTGATGAAGGGTTTTATTACGATTTTGATATGACAGATGGTCATACCTTCACTCAAGAGGATTTTGAAAAAATCGAAGCTGAAATGAAAAATATCGTTAAACAAAATCTTACTTTTGAAAAGGTTTTTGTTGAAGATGTTGATAAACAAATTGCAGAGTTCAAAGCTCAAGGTGAAATTTATAAAGCAGAATTATTAGAAGAACACAGAAATGATAATCCGACTTTGTATGTAACAAAAGACAAAGACGGTAATGTGTTATTTAACGATTTATGTGCAGGACCTCACGTTCCAAATACTTCTTACATTAAGGGTAATGCATTTAAGCTTCTAAAAGTCGCAGGTGCGTATTGGAGAGGTAACGAAAAAAATAAAATGCTCCAACGTATTTATGCTACTGCATATTGGAACAAAGAAGATTTGCAGGCATACTTGACTATGCTTGAAGAAGCAGAAAAACGTGATCACAGAAAACTCGGTAAACAACTCGACCTGTTCTCTACACGTGAAGAAATGGGCGGAGGCTTGGTTCTTTGGCATCCTAATCTTGCAACAGTAAGAGAACAAATTGAAAACTACTGGAGAGAAGAACACAGAAAAAGGGGATATGTTATTGTAAATACTCCTCAAATCGCAAAATCTACTCTTTGGGAAATATCAGGACACATGGATCATTACAAAGAAAATATGTTCTTTGTTCAGAAAGATGAAGATTCTGATGAACAATTTGTAGTAAAACCAATGAACTGTCCGTTCCATATCTTGATTTATCAGGCAAACAGACATTCATACCGTTCATTGCCGCTACGTATGGCAGAACTTGGTACAGTTTACAGAAAAGAAAAATCAGGTGCTTTATCAGGTTTAACTCGTGTTCAAGGCTTTACTCAAGACGATGCTCACATCTTCTGTACTCCG
Organism: uncultured bacterium; assembly: GCA_902797985.1. Classification (GTDB taxonomy): domain Bacteria; phylum Cyanobacteriota; class Vampirovibrionia; order Gastranaerophilales; family Gastranaerophilaceae; genus UBA2883. The sequence goes on along the minus strand of CADBUZ010000035.1, from coordinate 6,313 downwards.
GAACAACTTGTTGACGAAATCAACGGAGTTATTGATTTTGTTGCTGATACTATGAAGATTTTCAATATGGAATTTGAAGTAGAATTATCAACAAGACCGGAAAGCTTTGTCGGTGAAATTGAAAATTGGGATAAGGCAGAAGCAGGCTTAAAAGAAGCTATGGAAAGACGTGGAATGAAATACGACATCAACGAAGGTGATGGTGCATTCTACGGGCCAAAAATTGACTTTAAGATTAAAGATGCTATCGGAAGAACTTGGCAATGTGCTACAATCCAGTTAGACTTTAACCTTCCTAAACGATTTGATATCAAATATCAGGATAAAGACGGTCAGTTAAAGACTCCATTGATGTTGCACAGAGTAATTTTTGGTTCAATGGAAAGATTCCACGGTATTTTGATTGAACACTATGCAGGCGCTTTCCCTACTTGGTTAGCACCAACTCAGGTTGCTATTGTTCCTATCTCTAATGATAAACATACTGACTTTGCAGAAGTTGTTTACAAGAAAATGAGAGAAGCAGGAATCAGAGTGAACCTTGACGACCGCTCAGAATCTATGAATTATAAGATAAGAGAATCATTACAGGATAAGAAAATACCTTACGTTTGCGTAATCGGGGACAGAGAAATTGAAAACAATGCGGTTGCTGTACGTGCAAGAGGTATTGGACAAGTTGGCACATTCGGTATTGATGAATTTATCTCTAAGATTGTTGAAGAAACAAAATCAAGAGCTAACGAATCATTTGCTGCAGCAAATAAAGCGTAAACGATAAAAAGGTAAATATTTACTAATATTTTAATATAGACCGAATGTCTAATTATAGACATTCGGTTTTAGTTTTTAAAAATATTAAATGATGTTAAAGATTAAATTAATAGTTCTAGTCTTATAGTATGATGTTTTTGATTAAAGTATTTTACCTCTATTTTGGTTGTGGTATTATGAGTATTATAACTTGGGAGAACTTGAATTTATGAAGAATATGCGATATAGACAAAACAGACGTCCACGTGACGAAGAAGAATATACAGCTTTTCTAAAACATATACGAGAGGAAAGAGAAGATACTTCGAATTTTGCAAAATCACTTTTAACTTTTGTGTTAGGAGTATGTTGCGTTTTAGCTTTCGGATTTTGGTTTGTTCAAAACGAAGCATTAGTAACAAGTATTTTTGGTCAAGATACGGTTTTATCTAATCAAATTTTGGCTATAGGAAATGCGATAAAATCACACACACGTTCTTCCGGCGGTTGGTCATTGTTTGGCAGACAACAAAACATTTTGTTGTTAGGGGTTGACTCAAATGGTGCCGGTACTGATATGTGGAAGGGTACTCGTTCCGATACAATAATCGTTATGAACATTGATCCTGCTACTCATTCGGTTAATGCTATTTCTATTCCTCGTGATAGTAAAGTTTACATTGCAGGCAATCATGGTATAGACAAGATAAATTCCGCTCACGCATATGGTGGTATTGAGTTAGCTAAAAAAACTATAGAGGATACTCTTGGAATAAAAATTAACAGATATATTTGTGTTCATGATGAAGCCGTTATTGAAACAATTGACGCTTTAGGCGGTATCCCTATTTATGTTGAAAAAAATATGAAGTATGATGATTTTTCAGGAAAACTTCATATTAATCTTACAAAAGGTACTCATACGCTTTCCGGCAGGGAAGCGGTCGGTTATTTGAGATTCAGGCATGATGCGCTCGGGGATATAGGCAGAACTCAAAGACAACAATGGTTCTTGAGAGGATTTATGGAGAGATTAAAAAGTCCTCATGTTATTACTAAAATTCCTGAGATTGTAGGAATTTCCAAAAAATATATAAAAACTGATATGTCAGTATATGAGTTAACTCAACTGGCAGCTATGGCAAAAGGGTTTGATGAAGGCAATCTTCAAATAGCTATGCTACCAGGTGCTCCGAATATGAGAGGCGGTGTTAGTTATTGGATTTTAAATCCTGATAAGGTTCAAGATGTTGTAAATAGATTAATCTATAGAGAAGAAGGGCTTGCCGATAAAAATACTCAATTAGTTGGGGGTATTCTTTATACTCAATCACAACATGACCAAGCAAATGCTCTTAAAACTCAGTTGAATAATCTCGGGTATACTGTAAATATGATTCAACTAAGAGGACTTCCTCATAATCAGTTCCTTGCTCATAATAATAATGTTTCAAATAGTTTTTATACTTCTTTGAAAGAAAAAATTCCTATGTTGAAAAATACTCAATATGTTTATGATCCAATGAAGTATTATAACGCAGGAAATAGTGACTTTACTATTATTCTTTCCAGTAAGTAAATTCTAATTATTATATCTTTTTTAAGATGTTCTATCTTATTAAAAATAATGATACAATGAACTTATGGATATTATTTCTGAAATTAAGAAGGCGATAGAATATACTAAACAAAAAAGGTTTAGTGATGCCGAAAAAATATATAAAAATATAATAACTTTAGATAGTGAAAATGCATTGGCAGTATCGTGTCTTGGGTTATTGTATTTAAATGTGGGAAAGTTTAAAAAATCAGAAAAATATCTTGAAAAAGCATTTTCTATAAATAAAAGTATTGCAACTGCAGAAGGATTAGGAATTGTAAAATATTACCTTAATAAATATGGTGAAGCGTGCGAGTATTTTGAACCGATTATAAATACAACCAAAAATTATGATGTGTATGATAAGTTCATCGAAACTTTATTGGAGATGAATAAATTTTCATTAGCGTATAATTATGCAGAACAATGCTGTAGGAAATTTCCTTTTAAACCGGAGGCAATATCTAAATTAATATATTGTTCAATAAATGTCGGGAAATTAAAAGAAGCGTTTGTCTTGGCTGAACAGTTGGTTAAAAATTTCCCAACTTTTGGCGACGGATGGATAAAAATGGGTTTAGTGTATGAGATTTTATTCCATGACGACAAGGCTGCTAAAAATTGTTATGAAAAAGCATATGCATGTGGAGATAAGGAAATTGCATATTATAATCTTGCAATTAATGCAGATAAAACAGGTGAACCTGATAAAGCGTTGGGTTACATAAAAAAAATATATCATCAATATCCGGATAGGGGTTCAATCAATTTTATGACAGCAGCAGTGTATTTTCATAAAAGAGATTTTAAAAACGGTTATAAATATTATATTCATAAAGAAGAACACGTAGCGTCTAATCATTTGATGGCAAAGTTAAAACGACCTTGGGATGGAAAAACATATAAGCAGGAAACTGTTTTGGTGTATGGTGATCAAGGTGCAGGCGATTGTATGATGTTTTCAAGATATTTACCGTTTTTATTGAAAAAATTTAAAAAAGTTAAGGTTTTTGTTAATAAAAATGTCTATAATGTGTTGAAATACTCTTTCAGAAAATATAAAGATATTGAGTTTATTGAATTTAAAAAGAATTTACCAAGATATGATAAATCAACAATAATGTCTAATCTGCCATATTATTTGAAAATTGATTTAGATAATATCCCATATTCAGAAGGTTATTTTGAGGCAAAAACTGAATTGGTTGATTTGTATAAGAATAAATATATTAATTCAGATAAGTTAAAAATAGGTGTTGTTTGGGAAGCCGGTGGAACAGGCTGGCGTGAGCTTTTAAACCGTACATTGAATGTTGAATTATTTGAGCCGTTTTTAGAATTGGAAAAAGCTCAAGTGTATTCTCTACAGGTTAAGCCTACTTTAGACAGTTATAAAAAATATGATAAATTAATTGATTTAGGTCAAACTTTTACAGATTTTGAGCAAACAGCAGGTGCTATTAAAAATTTAGATGTTGTGGTTACGGTCGATACATCTGTGGCACATTTGGCAGGCGCATTGGGCGTAAAAACATTTATGCTTCTTCCGTATGTAACAGATTGGCGCTGGTTCGATAACGATAAAAAAACAGAATGGTATGATTCGATAACTATATTTAAACAAAAAAATCCAAAAACTTGGGATGATGTGATTGAAAGTATAAAGGTTGAATTAATAAACATGTAACATCATGTTACGGAATTATGTAAAGTTATGTAAAATATAAATATATAGATTTACCCCTGAAACTCAGTTATAATCCCCTATATTGTATGATATGATATGATATGTGGCAAATAGTGTCATGAAATTAACCCCTTTTAGTTTGGTTTTATATCCTTAGAGAGCAAACATGAGGATGATAATATGACTTCTATTCAACACAATGTTCCTGTAACCGGATCTGGGCCTGTGAATTCTGGTGATGCACCACAAGTTAAAGGAGAACAGAAACAACCGGAGATGGTATCAATATTTTCTAAGTATGATACCGATAAAAGTATCGATAAAAGTTTGAGTTATCAAAAGGATAGTGCAACAAAACAATATATTGATAATGGACAAACTCAAACTGATTTTACTTCCGGTCTTGATAAAAATGTTATTTCTAAAATAACTGTTAATGCGAAAGATTTATGGAATACGGCGGTTGGTAGCTTTAGTCAACTTTATTCTTCTCCTGATGTTGCGAAGGCAGATGAAAGTTCTGCTCAATCAAAAGTAGATAGCGAAACTAAACAAATATTAGATAATCAAATAAAACTGGCAAATGATTATATTACCCAAGCTTTTGAAAAAGCTATTTCTGAGGCAAAGGCAGAGGCTGAAAAAGAAGCAAAAGAAACAGAAGAACCTAATAAAAATGAACCGTCTAAACAATCTGATGCTCCTCAAACATTAGACGATTTGAAGGCAAATGGTACAAAATTTAAAACCAGAACCCGTATGGTCAATGGACAAAAACAAGAATATATCATGTATAAAGATGCAAATGGAGAAACCCAACGAGCATTGGTAAAAGACGACGGTACATTAGATAAATTATATACTATGAATGTGATAGACGGTAGCGGTAAAAAATCTTTTGTATCAGAAAGTATGCTAAGAGAAAAATTTGGTGATAATGCTAATTTCGAACAACTAAGTACACAGATATCATTTGATAATAATGGTGAAATGAAAATTCATGGTAAGGGTATTGCATCCTATGTTGATAAAGCTGATGCCAATGGTTTCAATGGATTGAATGATTTTATGAATTCTCATCCTGGTTCTAGCGTAAAAGAACGATTTGTTGATGGTCAACGTCAGTTGATAGTTACTTATAAAGATGAAAATGGTGAGAAACATAATGTAATTGTTGATAAAAATGGCACTCCGACTGAATTGTATAAAGCCGAAGGTACCGGAGGAGTTTTCAAAGGTATTAATGAGGCTGCATATTATACTTCCGGTGGTGCAGCTAAAGGTGCTGCGCACAAATTAGGTGTAAATGCTGATGCCTTTTCAAAATTAGGAATAGAGGTTTCTGTTTCTTTTAAAGGTGGTAAACATTTTGAATATAAACAAGGTGGTAGGTCTTTAACAATTGATCAAGTGAAATCTTTGTTGAAAAATTTAGAATAGCGCACAGCAAGCAGGTCAGGCATAGCCTGACAAATAAATATAACAACAAACGGGCATGGATAACATGTCCGTTTGCATTAATTATTGATGGCTAAAAGCATGAGTTTGACATGGTTTGCGGGGTTGTCAAGGTTTTGTGAAGTTTTGTAAACCGCCATGATTCAATAGGGACAACAACATGTCAAAATACTGCAGAAAACATGAAAAATTTTGCATTTACCCCCTTGCATTTAAATATTGAGGTAGTAATATAGATTATGTGCCTGGGACACAGAGGAACTCAGGGGCGGGATTAATCGGTTTAACCGATTGCTTATAGGGACAGTCGATGACTGGTGATAATTTACCTAACCTTAAGAATAGTCGAGAAATATAAATAGCAACCCGCGTTGGGGATGATGATACTTCCCAAAAGGCACCGATGAACATTCAAAATAAAGCCGAGAATATAGTCGAGTAAAGAATTGTAAATAGCTAAAAATTAATGCTTGACAAAAATTTTTAAAGCGATAAGATAAATAATGCGCACAAAATGTGTGGCCGAAATAGACACTGGCGAAGGTAAGAATAGTTTTAGTTTTGCTGTGTAAAAAAAGAAGTTCTCGAACATTGAAAATAGAATAGCTGAAACAACATAACTAGTTTATGTGACAATATACTTGTTGATTTCAAAATGACAGACAACGCAATTAAATTAAAGTCGAGCAGTTTATCGAGTTAGCCCTCGATAGACGTGGACATAAACTTTCTGACAATGGAGAGTTTGATCCTGGCTCAGGACGAACGCTGGCGGCATGCTTCATACATGCAAGTCGAACGATAAGGTCTCTTCG
>CADBUZ010000034.1 GCA_902797985.1 uncultured bacterium | reverse complement strand
GTTGATTTGCCAAAAGATTTTGATATAAATCATTTACCACTGGATGCGATTATATTAACCCATTTTCACCCTGACCATTTTGATGAATTTGCTGTAAAAACATTGGATAAAAACATTCCGTTCTATGTTCAGAATGAAATAGATTTGAACATTATAAAAAATTTTGGTTTCAATGATGTTCGTATTATTTCTGAAAACGGAACAGATTTTGAGGGGATTAAATTATTTAAAACACAATGCCAGCACGGCAGACGTGAAGTTGTAAAACCGATGTGCGAAAAAATCGGAATGCCTTATGATGCTATGGGGATAGTGTTCAAATCGGACGCAGAAAAAACATTATACGTTGCAGGCGATACAATTTGGTGTGATGAAGTTCGAACGGTTATTGATAACTTCAATCCTGAAATAATTGTTATAAATGCTTGCGGTGCTACTGTATTAGTTGGCGAGGGTGAAAGGTTGATTATGAATATTGAGGATGTTAAAGCCATATCAAATTATGCAAAAAATTCAATCATAATTAATCATAATTGCAAGCCACATGGACACAGTAAGCCATTTAACAGTTACAAGAGAGGATATAAAATCTCTAAAACTAAATAATGTTGTCGTGCCTGACGACAACGAGATTTTGGAATTTAATAATTAAACATATTTCAACACAAAACTTATCAAAAAAGTAGCAGCTAATTTTAGAGTGGATTATCAGGAAGTATGAGAGTTTGTCTCAGAGATCAAAATTCAGAAGCAGAGATGTCCATTTCTGACATAACCCTCATTTATGATATTATTAAAAAGAGGTGACATTGTGGACGAATTAATTAAGCTAGCAAACGATGCAGAAATTAAAGAATTAATCTCTAAGACTAATCCTGTTTTTGATAACAATATTGGACTCACTAAAATAGAAGCAGAATTAGATGCAGGAAGTTATTATTTTTATTTTAAAAATCAGAATCAAGAAGAAAATATGATTCGCTTAACTGCATACAATGATGATATATATTTTGTTTTAGAATTTTTGTTGAGATTAACAAATATACAAGCACCTATATGTACACTTGTAAGAGACGAAGGGGAACATGGTATTTTTTATGCAGTACCAATCAATGAGAATCAAATTCGTTTCGTTGTAGCAGATGATTATGAATTGTATAAGAGATTTTGTCAATATGATGAACATTATAGTTTCGCAGATGCTCACATTTGTTTGGACATAATCATCAACAAAAATAGGCTAATAAAACAATTTTATAATGCTATATGGGAAGAAACAAAAAATTATAAAAATATTAAATGGTCGCCAATATGGCACGGAATAGAAAAACGGCACATAGAGTTATTTGAAAAAATAAAAAAATATTTAACAAAAGAATAATGGATATTTTTGACAGATTAGCAAAATCAAAATTCAGAAGCAGAGATGTCCATTTCTGACATAGCCTTCGTTTATGATAAGATTAAATGGAGGTAAGTATCATGAAAAAAGAACTTAACACATATGACCCAATAATTGGTTTAACAGAATATGATGACTGGTCATATAATACTGATAATCAAATGTGGTATAAAGACAGTATAGAACATTTACCACAACCACAAAGAAAATCTGAGGCAATAAATGATTTTATTTGCAATATAAAAGTAAATCATGATGGCGTATGGGGTGATCGTTGGAATGACTTAGAAGAAGAAAATCAAGGATTAGAAAAATTTGCCAAATATGCTTTTGGCGAAGACAAATCAAACGATTGTACTTTTTCAGGAGTTTTATTTGAAAGTCCAAAACAGAGCTTAGTTATTATTTTCAACGATTATGGATTTATAGGCTTAGATGAGTTTATTATTAAATTGAAAAATAATAGCTTTGCAACGCAGTATTTTGAAGATGCTTATTTCTGCAAATTTATAGCTTGGACTGATGAAAACAATAATACTAGGTTTATTGTGTATTCTTATAGAGAGGATTATAGATATCTGGAGATATTGTTTGATATTACTATATCAAGTGATGTCTTAATATTTAAGCTTGAAAATATTCTTAATACTTGGAAGCAAACGATTCAGAGTGCAATTATACAATATGCAAAGGTTTCTAACAAAAGTCTGTCTGATTTACATCCTTCAGAAATTATAAAGTACTGTTTCCCTGAAATTAAATAAATGGACACAATGATGAAAAAGATATTAATAATTATTGGAATACTACTTTTGATAATATACAGTTTTTGTATAGAACCAAATATGCTAACTGTTAAAAATTACTCTGTTCATGATTCTCAATTGAGTGGTTTAAAAATTGTTTTAGTTGGAGATTTTCATATTAAGCCTAATCAAGAGGATAGACTACAAAAAGTAGTAGAACTGATTAACGAACAAAACCCTGATATTGTATTATCAGTTGGCGATTTTGTAAATGGACATGAAGAAGATATGACTATGCCTATTGCTGACATAGTTAAACAACTAAAAAATATTAAGTTAAAATATGGGTTTTATACAGTTTTGGGTAATCACGACTGGTGGATTGACGGCGAAGGAATTACAGATACTTTGATCTCAAGTGGAATTAAGGTTTTGGCAAATTCAAATACTAAAGTCAATATAAATGGTAAATATATCTATATTGCAGGTGTTGAGGATAAGACAACAAGAACTCCTGAAATATATAGTGCACTTGAGAATACTAAGAATCCTGTAATATTATTAACTCACTCTCCTGATGTATTTCCGAAAATTCCTTCTAATATAAATTTAACACTATCAGGACATGTTCATGGCGGTCAAGTTAGATTACCTTTGCTCGGTGCACTTATTGTTCCATCTGATTATGGCAACAAATATTCTCTTGGATTAATTGAAGAAAAAGGCAAGAAAATGATTGTTACAAAAGGAATAGGCAATAGCATTTTAAATGCCAGATTTAATTGTGTTCCTGAAATTGTTGTTATAGAATTTGAATAATGTGATAAAATAAATGCATAAAGGAGAATTTTTATGGATTATGAGCGTGTTTTAAATTTAGGAGTTGAGAAAGAAATAATTAATGAAACTCAGAAAAACAGCTTGATTGATTTGTTTTATCAAAACGAAAATGAGTCAAAACAGGTTTCGACGGTGGTAAAAGTGTTTTATTATATCGGCGGATTCATTATGCTTTGTGCAATGGTTGCTTTGATGTCTGATACAGTGCAGCATAGCACTTATGCAATGATTTTAATGCTCGGAACACTATATGCAGGATTGTTTCTCGGAGTTGGTGAGTTTTTGTGGAGAAAGAACGAAAAGCTTCCGGCAGGAATTTTGTATTTTCTTTTTGTTGCGGCAATCGGCTTGATAATAATGGATATAGAAAAAATGACAGGATTTTTCCCACATTTTTCCGATATGGATAAGATTCCTAACTACTGGGATATGTGCAGATTCCCTGTAATTGTACTTTCTTCGTTAACAATCGTTGCAAACACTATCCTGCAAAAGTTTAGATCGGTGTCTTTGCTGGCAGTTCCGACCATTTTCTGTTCTTATGCAATATTTTTGACTATTGTCGATTTTATTTACGGTTATAAAAACATCACGCCAAAAATCTTTTTCACAAGTAATATGATTTTCGGAGCAGGACTTGGCGCAATCGGGTTTATAAAAGACAGATTGGCAAAAGCAGATTATTCAAAATGGATGTATTTTGTTGGCTCAGCAGGATTCTTTATGTATGCTATGTTTCTTCTTGATGCTTTGAATATAGGAGTATGGCAAACCCAATTAGTATGCTTTATTTTGAGTTTAATCTACATATTTATCGGCTTAATGATTCAGCGCAAACCGTTCTCAATCATCGGTATATTTGGTGTGATTGAATATATTATGTATCTTGAGTTTGAGCATATTGAATACAATACGACACTTCTAACAAGCGTTGTTTTGGTTACGGGTTTAATTATTTTGTATGCAGGTGTTTTGTATAACAAAAATGTTGATAAGATAAGAAGTTTCATCGAATCAAAAATTCCTGAAAAAATAAGACAATCCTTACCGCAAAATCGAGCTTAGGGGTAAATAATATTTTTATAGACATTTTAGACAAATTAGCAAAATCAAAATTCAGGAGCAGATTTAAGCTCAGGGCAAAAGAACTTGAATATATCAAGAACAAAGGACTTGATAAAATTCGTTCTCATGCCTGCGACTTTATTCGAGATAGAGTTGCTCCCTCTGAACCTGCAAATGATGGCAAACAAACCCCAATGCGAGGACATCCGGTATTTATTGCTCAACACGCAACCGCTACTTGCTGCCGCGGGTGTATCGAAAAATGGCATAAGTTCCCCCAACACAGAGAACTAACAAAATCAGAACAAGAATATCTCGTTTCAGTAATAATGGGATGGATTAAGAGACAAATTTCATAAAAAATTATCAGAGAGAATTGAACAAATTATCTGCTTAATTTGAAATGTCTGACAGACAAATTTAAACAATTTCCGACTTAATTTTCACAAAATTAAACTTTTCAATTTCATTGTCCGACTTGTTCAATTTTAACTGTCTATTTATATGCGAATTGCCCGACACACAGGGCATAAAGGGTAAAAATCTCATATTAAGCGTTTATCTCATCTGAGGTGAAAAATAACAGAGTAATTTGTAATCTGAATAAAAAAATACTCCCCAGGTTGGGCTCGAACCAACAACCTACCGGTTAACAGCCGGTTGCTCCACCATTGAGCTACTGAGGAATATCTCTATACTTATATATTACCAAAAAATATTTTTTTGTAAAGTCATGGTTTTATTTTTTTTATAAATATTTATGAAAAATTAATTATCCCAAGTTTGTACGCAAAAATACCTGCTAAACCGCTTATTAAAATGTACCATAGTGGATCTTTGTTCTTTAGGAGGCTAATTGTTAGCAGTGTTCCAAATAATATATACCCGATTGTATTATGTAAATTAGCAATATTTGTTATGAAAAGTTTTATTCCTACATATGTTAGTAGTGCGCAACTTGTTGGTTTTAAAACCCATATTGCAGATTTAACGTAAAAGTTATCACTAAATTTCTTTAGCAGTTTTGATACAAATATACCAATAATTATTGCCGGTAAAACTTCTGAAAAAGTGGCAATAAGTGCGGTTAGTAGTCCTCCTGCTTTTATTCCTGCATATGTTGCTACATTTATACCTACAGGACCAGGAGTTATTGTTGCAACAGCAATCATTTGTGCAAGCTCGTTTGTGTTATACCAATTATATGTTTGGGTAAGGTTGAATAAAAATGGCAGTGTTGCATATCCTCCGCCGAATGAAAATAAACCAATTTGAAAAAATTCTTTGACTATATGTAAAAGAGTTAAGAATGATGCAGAAATCATATTTGACCTCGCATTCTTTCTATTAGCTTATATCCTATCCCTAAAAAGATTGAACAAAGTATTATTATTGCAGGTGAGATGTTTGTTAAGAGCATTATGATAAGCGCTATTGTGTATATAACTAGGGTCTTTATATCAACGATTGATTTTTGCCACATTTCTCTAATTGCAGAAATGATTAATATTACAACAGCTATTTCAATTCCCCAAAATGCACTTTTGACGTAGTTATTTGATGTAAATTGAGTAATAACTGATGAAAGCGCAACAATTGCCCAAAATGCAAAGAATGTTACACCCGTGACAGCTGATAAAGCTCCTTTTACTCCACGTAATTTGTATCCTGTTAAAATTGAGATATTAATAGCTATTAACCCTGGTAATGATTGGCTGATTGCGTAATAATCCGTTAATTCTTCTGATGTTAGCCATCCACGTTTTTTTACTATTTCGGTCTGTAAGATTGGTAATATTACATAACCTCCGCCTAATAATATCAATCCGGAGTATAAAAATGCTAAAAAAATTTTTAATAAAGATATTTTTTTATCCACTATAAAAAATCCCAATATAAAACTCTGCACAGATGCGATTTTGTTACCTGCTGATACTCAACAGGTGGGTGAACGCCTTGGTGACTCCGTTTCCCGCTGACAATTATTTTTGTAATTGGCGGGTTTACTTCAATACACCGCTGAGTCATTTCTCCCTTTTATTAAAAATGTAGGAACAAAATTAACACCCATGCAGAGTAATGGTATTATGACACATGTTCTTGTTTTTGGCAAGTAGGGGATAATTTTTAAAACATAAAATTATACTCTTGTATAAAATAAAAACATGGTTTATAATAAAAGTGTAAGTTGTTTCTGTATATCCGAAAGGAGTGTGTTGTGAAGGTTTCAGCATGTTCCGGCGTTGGCTATGGTGTTTCTCCCAAAATCAACCACAGTCCGTCCATTAAATCTCAAAAGAGTGCGTACAAAGCAATCGGTAATGAAGCTGCGTACGATCCAGAGTACACCAGAGGATTAAAAAGACTTTCCTTTGTTGTTGGAATGTCATCTCTCGCTGCAATGAGTTTTGTTTTAGCAACAGCAGGAAAAGTTTGTAATCACGTTAGAGTGTAAATGTTTATTTGATTTTTGTTAAAAGCGGTCTTTGTCAGACTGCCAATTTTAATGCTGTTTTTATTGCTTCAATCATTGAGTCGGGATTAGCTTTGTTTTGACCTGCAATATCAAATGCTGTTCCGTGACTTGGAGATGTGCGGATGATATCCAGTCCTATTGTTGTATTAACGGTATTTTCTCTCGCTATTGTTTTTATCGGAATTAAACCTTGATCGTGATACATTGCGATATAACAGTCATATGGCGCTTTTTTATTCTGTAAATAATTTCTTCCTGCTTTTATGAAAAGTGTATCGGCGGGTAACGGTAAGCTAATATTTATACCTCTGCTTTTTAATTGGTTTACGGCAGGGATAATAGTTGTTATTTCCTCTTTCCCTAAAATTCCGCCTTCTCCTGCATGAGGGTTTAAAGCACATAGTGCAAATTTTGGTGCAGAATCTTTATAATGTTTTTTGTAAAAATCTGACAGTCTTGTTACTTTGTCAATAATCATTTCTTTTGTTATAGAAATATCTTTCAGTGCACAGTGTCTTGTGATTAAAAGGACGTTGAACCCTTTTGATATAAATAGCATTTCTGCTTTTTGCCCATCGTGAGCTAAATAATGTTCTAAGACTTCTGTTTGTCCATTGTATTTGTGCCCTGCAAGATGTAACCCCTCTTTTGACACCGGTGCTGTTACAATTGCTTTTGGTTTGATTTCGCACGCCATTTTTAGACAATTAAAAGAAAATTCTCCAGAGTCTTTTGTAGGGTTCCCGTAATCTAAATCTCCACTATATGGGATATCTATAATCGTGTAATTTTTATTTAAGGAGTAGTACTTATTGAATATTTTTTCATTTGTAATTATAGCAACATCTTTAGTATCAAGATTTAGGTGGTTTAGTGCCTTAGCAGTGATTTCCATCCCTATTCCCGTAATATCTCCTGTTGTGATTGCTATTTTATAATTGTTCTTCATGTTTATCTATGTATTTAAGAATGTCAATTAATGTTTGTGAATTTCCTAAGTTGCCTGATTTAGTAATTATCCATCTGTTTTTGTAATCGATGCAAAGAGCTATAGCCGGTGCGACTTCGTCTTGCATGATTAATTCTTTTGATGAAATTGCGCTGCAGCATTTATAAGAAGTTTCACCGCCAAGTGTAATTAAAACTACCTTTGTTAAGTCTAAAACTCTTTTGGTTAATTCAGCGAGAAAATCAGTAATTTTAGACGCAAATCTTGCTCTGGTTAATTCTTCTTTTAAAGAATCATCTGAAAACCCATCAAAGTTTTCCAGTAAATTTGACGAATGTACAAGAACGGTATCTCCATCTCTTAGATGTGACACTATATTTTCGACATATTCGTTTGTCACTCCTGCAAGAATTGTTTCTACATTAAGTGAGTAAGAATGAATATTGTCATAATCATAACTTTTTTCCAGTTGTTCAATTTGATTAGAATTGATTTTGGTAGCACTTCCTGAAATTATCAATCTTGGTAATTTAGGAATTATAACAGGTGGATTATCTTCAGCGTTTTCGTTTTCAGGTAACCAAACTTTTGCCAATACTTTTCCTGTTGCAGCCGTTCCGGTTGGCAATATTTTGTACTCTGATTTATTAATTGCAAGTACAACTTGTTCAATGTCGGTAATCGATACAGAATCAGCCACAATAAGTTTTTTACCTTCTTTTATGAGTTCATTTATCCTTATAAGAATAGGTCCTGCCCCATTCATTATTGTTTTTAGCCCAATTTCTCCAACTAAATTTTTGTCGGTTTCGTCCAGTTGTGATTTAAATAGAGATGGAACATGCGATTCTGTGATTGGAGAATGCGGATCTCGTGCCATTTCTGTTCTGCCTATTGGTAATCCTTTTGATAAGTGATATCCGCCAACTGTAATTCTGCCTTCTGTTGGAAATGCAGGTATTATAATGGCCGCATCGTAATTAAGATGATTTACCATTGCTAAAGTTTCTATGGCAATGTTTCCTCTTAGGGTTGAATCTATTTTTTTGTAAAAATATTCAAGATTAAGATTTTTGTTTAAATTATCGATTGTTTCTATTATACGAAATTTTGCAACAGAAGAATCTATATTTCTGGATTCTGTAGAAATTGCCCAAATTTCCGTATTTAAATCGTTTTGTGGCGGTGTTGAATAATCCAATAATATTTTTGTTTTAGCACAACATTTTTTGAATTGGAGTGCTGTATCATTTGCACCTGTTAAATCATCAGCAATAATGCCTACTAAATTAGAAATAATCATTACTCAGCGTCTTTCTTTGAACCTAATAATCTTATATTGGTAGCAGTAATAATGTATGATTGACGGCTTTCGCCCGATTGGTCTGTCCAATTACTGGTTCTAATTCTACCTTCAACAGCAGCAAGTCTGCCTTTTTTTAGATAATTGCTGGCAAATTCAGCCTGCTTATCCCAAACTTCTATATTGAACCAATCTGTTACTTCTGAGGATGTTTTGCTATCCCAACGGTTTACTGCAAGAGAAAAAGTTGCTCTTGATTTGCCTGATTCATAATATTTTATTTCAGCATCTCTGCCTGCTCTCCCTACTACGACTGCTGTATTCATTTTTAACTCCTTTTAATAATATATAGTTATATTTTACCCGAAAAAGTAAATAGTAAATAGGAGATTTTTAATATAAGTTATAAAAGTTAATAATTTATGCTATTTACATGCAAAAAGAGTGTAAACATTTATTAACTAATTAGCAATTTTTTATTATTTTATGCGTTATACTAAGTGTGTGGACTAAATTAATAGTGTAGGTGAATATGGTAGTATCATACGGAATCGACTCAAACAGTAATTGCGCATCATTAGAAAGTTTTCGTTCCAACAGACCAAAACCGGAGGTAAAAACACCACCTGTGTCGGTTGAAACAGCACCAATTGAACCGGATAAAGTAGAAGTATCAGCTCAGGCAGAACAGCCAAAAACTCAAGTTGAAGATGCACCAACACCTAAGGAAAAGAAAGTTTCTTTAGTTCAAAGATTTAAAAATTGTGTTGCAGGTATGAAGAAGTTCTTTATTAGTTCTTGGGAATACACAAAAGGAACAGCAAAAGGTTTGTTCTATGGGGCAGTAGCTGCTGCAGGTGTTTTAGGTGCAGATGCTGTTATAGGACTTGCTAAAAATTATAATCAAATGACAAATGTCGTAGAAAATGTTGCACCTGAAGCAATGGGTACAGCTAAAAAGACAGCAAAATTGTTGTCTAAGAAAGGTAAGTTCTTTGCCGGTTTAGCGGCTGTTGCTACTTTCGGATATCAACTTTTCAAGGCTAGTTTAAATGTCAGTGAAAAGAGTGCCGCAGTTGATCACAGATGGGGCTCAGGTCATAATAAGGTTGACTAATAATGAATATTTCTCCACAAAGTAATTCTACTAATTTTGGTGCAGGCTATCATGTTTATTTTTATACAACAGATGGTAAGCGTATTGTGTCAGATGCCAATATGAAAAAGTGTATTCATTATATGGAAGCGCATTTGAACGGTTCGAAACGAGTCAAAACACCAAATACAGATTTAATAGACACATTCAAGTTTGGTCAAGTCGATAAATCTACAGGAAAAAGAATCGGCGGGGATTATGATTATTGGAATATTTCTAAAATCAGAACAGTTATTGATAATACAAAGGACAAAGTTCAAGGTTTTATGAACATTGTCACAGGGAAAGATGTAAATGTTGTTAACGAGCGATATGGTAAAGCAATTGGCAAAGCAAAAAATGTAAGTATCAGACGAGCTGGTACTACTGCTACTTTTGAAACCAGAGATGCTGTAGGAAGATATGTCGAAAATGCTCCACAGTATGCTGAAAAGAAAGCTGTGTACAAAGACGGTGAACGTCGTGCATTTGGAATAGCATTCACTCCTATATACAACAAAAAAGGCAACCTAAAAGGTTTTGAATATCATCATTCAGGTTTCTTTAATGAAAGTGCAGTAGAAAAATAGCTTATTAACTTTTAATTTGTTCTTCGGTTTTGTGTTTGTAATAATTTACTTGCAATGTTTTTGATGCAAATTTAATTTCTGATTCATTTTTATCAAAGAAATCGTAAATCATGCGTTCTGTTATTATGTTGTTTTTATTCATAAATTGTCTTAAGTTCTCACTGCCTGTGATATATGCTTTGCACATTAAATCCTTGTGAGAGTTTGCTTTTATTATCATCATTTGAGTGAATTTTTCAATGAAAGGTCCTCTTAATTGTTCAGGGATTTTGTTAATATTGTCGCAAACCATACTAAGTGCTTGACCTAAAGGCATATTCTCGAATTTAGCTTTCATTACGGCACCTTTAGTATGCATTTCGTCCATAAATTTTTCTAATTCTGTTTTGAAAGTTTGTGTAGGATGTACTGCAGAAGGTGCGTTGATTTGATTGTTATATCTTGCGGCAGCCTCTTTTAATTCTCTTATTCTTTGAGCATCAGGTGGCATGATTTGGCTGGTAGCATAATAATTTGTATCATTTACGGTCGGTGTTTGGGTTCTTCCTTGAGAATAACCGTTAGTTGAATTTGTTGTATTTGATGATTTTGTACTATTATTTGAAGAAGAAACTGTTCCGTTAGAAATGTTTTCAACAGCTTTGCTAATTGCGTTTTGAAGTGCTGTCTTTTGTTCACCATCAGTCATATTATTTATTACAGCATTAGCTATTTCTTTTACAACGTTTATGTATTCTGCGTTATTTTCTGCGTAGGTTTGAATGTGTTCTTCGTCCGCATTTTCTAATATTTCTGCTGATAATAAAATTTGACCAAAACCTTGATTTGTTTCGCTAAAGTTAGATTCGTTGTTGTTAACGATTTCATTCGCTGCTATTCGTGAAAATTCTTTTGATTCTATTGATTCTAAACCATGAGCTTGCATAATAGCTCTAACATCATCATCATTAATAAGTTCTTTTTTAAGCCCTGCAATAAATAATGTTATTTCTTCATCGTGCTGCCCATTTTTATTTTCTTCGGTTAGTTTTTGCATTGATTCTACAATAGCACTGGTGTATTCTGCCATTGCAGCAAGTTTTGCGAATTGTTTTATTTGTTCATCAGATAATTCTGTTTTTTCAGAAAGATTGTATTTTGCTCTTTCAGTTTCTGTGAAATTCTTTTGTTTAAGTCTTTCAATATGATATTGTAAAGAGCGGCTTTCTTTACTTTCTAAGTCACTTTTAATGCAATTCTTTATTTCAGCATAAAATTCATGGCTTAGTTCTGCAACATTATCCTTCGTTATATTTTTCTTTGCAAATTCAAGTGTTATATCTTGAACTTTTTTTCTGTTTTCTTGTAATGTTGTTGAATTTTTATCTAAACTTGCATCGATATAGTTATCTTTGACAATTTTATTAAAAAATACTGCAGTATCTTGAGCATTTGTTTTATCACCCAAAACGGATTTCATTATACCCATTGTTCTGTTAACATCAATTCCGCTTTGGCTAAATTTATAAGCTTTATATAAATCGTGAGATAATACATTTTCACCGTATCCACAAATTAGGTTAAATGTATCTAGTGTTTCTCCTCCAATTTTTTCTGCTTGAGCTCTTGTCATACCAGGGAAGATATCTACTTTAACTTTGTCTCCTGGTTTGCCGTTTCTTTTGTATCCTGTTATTTGTGATTTTTCGATTTTATTGTATAAATCCATCAACTTTTCAATTTTTTCTTCTTTACTACCGGATTTAAGTATTTCAAAAATTTCACTGTCTGTCTCAAGCACTTTTGTATTGGTATCTCTCTTTTTAATTCCTGCTATCTTAAGTTGGGCACCTTTATTTACTGATAGTGTGCTTTTGTCAATAATATCTTCGTTCATATTATACAAATCTATGACAGAAATTTGCATTTCTTTTGCTATAGATTCAAGTGTTTCACCTTTTTGTACCGTATAATAGCCGTTTTTAATTTGTTTTCCATTGACGCTTTCATTTTCAGTTATTTCTTCTAACCAAAGTTTGTTTTTTCTGAAATAAACGTTCCATTCTTCTTCTGTGAGAATATTATCTTTGTTCGCATCAGCTTTTCTTGCTTGTTCTAATAAAGCTTGCGAAAAATCTCTAACATCTTCTATTTTGTTAAGATTTATTTGGCCTCCAAAACTTGAAAAATAGGTTGAGTTTAGATTTTTTAAAGAACCTTTCCCAAAAGCTGTTTGATATTCTTCTTGTGTAATCGTCCCGTCTTTATCTGTATCTAATTTGTCAAATTTTTCAAGAAATATTTCTCTTACTCTATCTGATAAAAAAGACTCTTCGATTTCTTTTCTGTTTAGTCCAACCCAATTATTATCAAAATAATCTTGTTTTTTATTGCTGTAAGCAATGAATTCGTCTTGATCAAGTATTCCATTTTTAGTTATATTGTCTGCTTCATCAAAAGCATCTAATAACTTTTGGTTATCAACGATATCTTCCCTTTTTAGCCCTGTAAACAGTGATGTTGGTTTCTTTTTCTCAATAGGCATTTCATTGACAGCATCAGGTTCCTTGTGCTGGATTATTTAATTTTAAATTAGAATCCGGTGTTGTCATAAAAAATAAAGCTCTTTATCTTATACGTTATATATATAAAGTTTTCTGAAACCCCTTGTTTTCAACACTTCAAAAAATCGTTACAAACTTAATATTTGAAAATTTAAATGTGAATTTTTGGGGGCAGTTTATTTACTTTCCTTTCGGAGAAGATGCATGAAAGTCGGATGAGGGGCGATTGTGACTGAGTGATTAGGTGACTGAGTGACTAAGTGACTAAGTTGTTATGTCATTGTGAGAAAGTCTTTGATTTTCGCGACAATCAAGTTTTTAAGTTAACATTTTTCCCTCTCCGAGGGAGAGGGTTAGGGAGAGGGTTGAATATTTTAAAATTAATAAATTCATACATATGATATTCACAGCCTTAAGGCTATAAAGCAATTTTTTGTTTTATGTTTTCCCTCTCCGCACTACTGTCCAATTAGAATTTAATAATAAATATTATCAATTTAATTTAAA
>CADBUZ010000033.1 GCA_902797985.1 uncultured bacterium | reverse complement strand
CATAGAGTTGACAGTTGCTTTTACAATTGTGTCTTCGTTGTATAAATAATCGTACTCATTGAAAGCTACATTACGTGTAGTAACTGTTGATTTTTTCTTTGCCATGATGTATCTCCTTAAAAAATATAATAAACAGTAGTTTTTTTTATAATATTCTAAAGAATATTTGAAATCAAAGGAGAAATAATAGTTTGTTCATAATTGTTAACGTAAAATATTAGAGCATATTTTTCATAGTGTTAATTGTTTTAATCAAATCTGCCAGAAACTCAGGTCTGTACAGGAACCCCATATGTGAGCCGTTATCGAGGATAACGAGTTTGTTTTTCGCAAGTCTTTTTAGTTGTTTAAGTTGAATTTTATTAATCAGATAATCGTTTTGTGTGTGATAGATTTTGTAGTTATTAGCGTTTTCGAGGTAATCGGATATGGCAACAAGCCCAAAACCATGTTCCAGTTCCTCTTCGAAGTTTTCTTTATCTTGCATAATATATTTAGTCATGTAATCGCTAAATCCCATTTTGTAAATAGTTTCGTATATGTTGCTTGGTTTATTGGTTTGAGCATTTTCAATTGTGAAGATGATATCTGACAATTTTTGATGCATAAGGAACCCTGTAATAAGTTTGGCTTCATCTTCGTCAAAAGGAAGATGGTTTGCTTCGAAGTCTATATCTTTTCTGGATTGATACAATTTTACAAGTTTTGCAGATGTCATAGCAACTTTTTCTTTTAGTTCATCGTTAGAAAATTTTGTCCATTCTTCAGTGTATTTATCCACCTGCTTGACTGAGTATATAAGGTCTATGGGCGGACATATTGCAATAAATTGAGTATTGCCGAGCGTATTGTCTTTAGATTCTTGTTCCGCCATAAATAGAACATCAATCCCTGCGAGAGATGTTCCTAAGACGACTTTATCAGAGAATATGTAATTATGCTTTTCTTGGATAGTGTTAATAATTTTAGTTGTACTGGCTCTAAGGTGGTATGCATCTCTTGACGGTAATCCCGGACGATAGGTCTCTGGCATACTTTTTACAAATTCCCATTGGAAGGGGTTTCCGTGTATAATGACGGAATATCCTGCGTCGTAGAAAAGTTTCGCAAACATAATAGGGTGGCTTGCCTTTACCCCATCCCCTGTGGATGGGTAGATAATAGCTAGGGGAGAGTTTTTGTCTTTTTGGAGCAGGTATTTAACTGTGTAATTTTGTCTTCCTTCGACAATGTTAACAGAGCAGGTCTTAAACCTTTTAGCGAAGGATTTATTCCAAGGTGACATTTCGTTCCATATAGAGTCGTTGACTTTTGGCAGAACAAAAAGTGAGGTTCTCATAGAATCGACCAATGGCGATTGGGGATAATAGTTTAAGAGGTATAAATCAGGGGTGATAGATACTTTATCAAGCCCGAGTTTAGCTTCTAATATATCGTCAGGTCCGAGTTCTTGTTTTTTGCCGATTATTTCGGCAGACACTTCGAGGTTAGCTTGCGGGGTTTGAGATTTTTCTATATCGGAAGGTTGAGCTACGAGTTTTGATTTTACTTCAACTCTGTCGAAGTTATGTTTTTTTATATATCCGTCAATTCCGAAGGCTTTTTTAGTGATTTCATAAGGGTCTGCAAAGTTAGATTCAACAAGAGAAACGATAGATTGAAGATAAGATGTTCTGTTAATCATAATCCCTGCTTTAATTATGGCAAGCAGAGGAGTGCCGATGTATGTTGTTGGATTAAGCGCCATATCGAATAGTCTTCCAAACAACCCACGCACGGTGGTGAAGGCGATTACAGGAGCAACGAAGAATGTGCCTGATTTTATATTTCTTCTTGAGAAGGCTTTGTCCATGTTGTCACGGCTTCTTTCTATGTGTAGTAGGTGTTTAGCGGGGTCGAACATTCCTGCGAGCCCTATAGTGGTGTTGATGAAGAACCTTTTTGTTTCGTTGCCTGCGTTTTGAAAATCTGCTTGAACAAGACTGCTGACAAGACGAATAGGAAATTCTATATTGTTAGAGATACCGAAAATTCTATCCATAGCGAATTGTGGGAGTATTGATGCCCATATAATATGTACAGGTTTAATTACGTATTTGTTCAGCTTTAGGTCAAAGTTGAACATTTTTCTGTTATATTTTTCGTGTTTATCGGGCCCGAGAAATTCATATGCATAGTCAGGATATGTGTAAGCAAAAGTGCAAGTAGCGAGGTTATATCCTGCGAAAAATATAAGTATTATGGTCGTTAGAATTTTCTTTTTCATTTTTTTATTCAATATGATACACTAATTATGTAAAATAATAAAATGATTGTAAAAGAAAAATTTTTTATTTTATATTATACTGTTGGTGAATATTAGGAGGTTTTATGAAAATAAGAACTGTGTTTATAACTTTGTTATCAATTTTATTAATAGCGAATGTTTCATATTCAGCACAAAAAGAAGTGTTGCTAAAGACTACTTCTACTTGGGATAATGTTAAATATAATAGGTTAAAAATTAAAAATCCTGAAGTTACTGTGCTAAAAATTAACATAGGTATTAACGAAGCTCTTTCTTTGCATAAACATGATTTAGTTAATGTTGCGTATGTAAAAAAAGGAACATTAACAGTTTATACAGATAAAAATGAGCATATAACAGTAAAAGAAGGGGAGTGTTTACCTGAGATAATTGGGAAATATCATTACGGTAAAAATACAGGTGATGAACCTGTTGAGCTTATTGTGTTTTATATAGGAGAATGCGGAACTCCTCTATCTGTTAATAAATAAGGTAACACTTTTTTGCCCGTTAGAAATATTTAGATATAATGTTATTATGATTACTTTTTTATTTGGGATAGCAATTTTATTCATTGGTTATTTATTGTATTCACGATATGTGGATAAAATATTTGAACCTGCAGATATTGAAACCCCCGCACATGCGTGTAGGGATGATATAGATTATGTCCCAATGTCTAAAAATAAAAATGCGCTTATACATCTTTTGAATATAGCAGGGATGGGGCCAATTATTGGTGCAATACAAGGAATTTTGTTTGGGCCGGTTGCTTTTATTTTGATTCCATTGGGGTGTGTTTTTGTAGGTGGTGTACACGATTACTTTGCAGGTATGTTATCTGTTCGTAATAATGGTGCTCAAATTACAGGTTTGATTCGTAAATATTTAGGGAATAATTTTTTCGTGTTTTTTATGGTTGTTGTGTCAATCATGCTACTTCTGCTCGCAACGGTTTTTGTTTATACTTCAGGCGATTTGCTGGTTGAGCGTTTTTTCGGAATTAATGATTTTAGTATAACTAACCCAACAGTAGCTTGTTCTTATATTATTATTCTTTTGTATTTTGTATTTGCTACGATGTTTCCTATAGATAAAATTATCGGAAAATTTTATCCGATATTAGGGGGCTTTTTGTTGTTAGGTACAGGACTTGTATTATTTGGGTTTTTTGTAAACGGTGTAAATTTACAAAATTTGAGTATTTCGAATTTATGTTTTCATCCCGACAAATTGCCATTAATACCAATGTTTTTTATGACTGTGAGTTGTGGACTTCTCTCAGGATTTCACGCCACTCAGGCAACAATTATTTCTCGTACGGTTGACAGAGAAAAAGATGGTAAACAGATTTTTTACGGTATGATGTGTGTGGAATCTTTGATTAGTATGATATGGGCTGCTGCAGCAATGGATGTTTACAGTACTAATCTTGTTCCACAAAATATTATAGGTACGGTTAATGTTGTAAATATTATTGCAAATAAGTTTGTTCCTTTTAATTTGTCGTATATTGTTACTTTAGCTGTAATAATATTGCCTATAACATCAGGTGATACTGCATTAAGAGGGTTGAGAATAACTATTGCTGATGCTCTAAATTTCGACCAAAAAAGGATTGTTAATAGACTTTTAATTGTTGTCCCTATCGTATTCTGCGTGTTGTTTATTTTGATATGGGCCAAAACAAATGCCGATAGTTTCTCATTTATATGGAGATATTTTACATTTTTTAATCAATTGATTGCTATTCCAACTTTGTGTTGTGCAACAATATATTTGGCTCTCTGTAAGAAAAATTTCTGGATAACTTTTTTACCCGCACTATTTTATGTGTTTATCACGATGTCGTTTATTTTAAGCGAAAAAATCGGGTTTAATTTACCGTTGAAATATTCTGAGATAATTGGATTCTTGTTAACAGTTCTTTTGTTGGTTTGTTTGCTTAAATATATCAAAAAACAAAGAGGATGATGTTCCCTTTTTTTGTTTGTGTTCAGTTTGTTTAATCCTTTATAACTTGTTTTGATTAATATACTCTTTAATTTTATTAAGGTTTTTATTACAGTCTTTTACTCCAATATCATAAATTGCACGTAGTTTATTTAAATCTTTTTCAATGCGTTTCATTTGTATTTTTTTGCTAGGTCTTAATGCAATTATTTTACCTTCATTTTCATATTCTTTGATTAAATTTAGTGTTTTATTATATTTTTTATAAATATTTTTTGCTGTTTCAACAAATTTTGGATATTTTCTATATATTAGTCCGTACGGCACAATTGGTTTTTGTTTTGTGTAGTCTGCTGGTCTGGTTTGTATTACTATAATCTTTTTATAATTCATATCCAGAGCTTTTTGAAAAGGAATTGGATCACTTAGAGCTCCATCTAAATATTTATTGCCGTTTATTTCTACTAAATTTGATACAAATGGCATAGAACCGGATGCTCTTAAGTATTCCATATCTTTTCTTGCATCTTTTATGTTTATGTATTCTGCTTCGCCTGTCCTAATATTTGTTACAACTGCATAAAATTCTGTATCTGAATTGTTATATGTTTTAAAATCTAAAGGATCTAATTCATTTACGAGTGTGTCAAAACAGAATTTTCTATTCATAATGTCGCCGGTTGTAATAAGAGAATACATCCCCATATATCTTTTATCGTGTGCATATTTTAAATTATATCTTAAAGCTCTCCCGATTTGTTTTGATTTGTAATTTATCCCAAACAGCGCACCTGCTGAAACCCCGAAAATGGTATCAATTTTTATTTCATTTTCCATAAAGACATCAAGTACACCTGCTGTGTATAATCCTCTTAAAGCCCCGCCTTCAAGAACTAATGCAACTTTATTATTTTCTTGAGAAGTCGTTTCGTTTGAAATTTGATTTGTCATATCTAATATATTACATAAATGTATTAAAAAATCCAAATTATTAACGTCTTTTTCTTGTTTTGATTTTATGAGTTTTTCTAAATAATATTATTTTTGAAAATTTTAAAATCTGCTTTAGCTGCGGTTGAAACTACTTTTATTTTTTTATCATTTACTGCTTCTTTAGATTTTAGTTGTGATAGTATTTGAGCAAATTCTTGAAGTTCATCATTGTTTCCATTAGAGTTAGATGCAATAATTCCAAATTTTTTATTTGAATTATATTTTCGGTCAAAAGGTCTTTCCGGAAGCTGATTTCTTTGTATTATTTGAGTTTTTTTATAAAGCATTGTTTCTGTGTCTGTTAAATTGTTGAAGTTGATATTTAGGCTCATAATTCACTCCTTTCATTTCATGGTTGTTTTTATAAATTTTGCAAACAATGTTAATAGTCCATAATATGGAGGGGCTTATATAGCCGTAGGATTAGAAACAGCTATTAGTCTTCAATCCCCCAAAAAGATGCCAAAGGTAAATGAAATTGGCTTTTTGTTAACATAGTTTTTATTTTATTTGAATCAATGCTTTGTTTTTCATTCTTTATTGATTCAATTTCTTTTGCTTTTGAAAATGATTTTGTTGGTTCTTGGTCTGCAACTATGTCATGTTTTCTGTGAAGTATGATATCATTAATCGTATTATATTTTGTTGGGTTTGTGTTTTCAAAAGGACTGTATTTCTCTTTTGGAAACATAGAATGGTACTTGTAGTAATCGAAATTGTTGAAATAGTTGAAGTTGCTGATCATAATTTTGTCCTTTCTTTTTTTGTTGGCTTATGTTTACCTTTCTCTAGTTCCGTAGGACAAAAATTTAATTATCAAATTTTATATTTCTTTACAATTACTACCTAAAACCCAGAAATAGTCGAAATTTATTTTTTACTTAAAAATATTTTTTTTGTTTTTTTTTATTGGATAAATCTTTGATTTAATAAAAAATCGGGTGAATGTTTTTGTATTCACCCGATTTTTTTTTAATAATTTATTAATATGAAAACTTATATGTTTGTCCCTGCTTATTAACCGTGAATTGAAGTGGTTTCGGGTCATCCTTAAACTTTAAACAAAGTATTCTCATCGAAGAATTTGCTTTTAAGTTATAGTTTTCAGGCAGCGAATGAGCATATCTTGTAGCTTCTTTTATTACTTTTGCCAGTCTTACATTGTTTGCAACGGTAAAACCTAATGACAAACCACCTGTAGCAACTGCTAATGGAACACCTAAATTGTCTGCAAGGTCTAATTTATCCATATCAACAAAAGTTGATGTTGTAACATCTTTTATTCCGGCAAGTCTTTCCGAATAAACTTTTTCTACATTTATATCTGAATTTGAATTGTTTTTGACAACATATTCAAACGCATGAACATATTTATTTTCTTTATTTTTTAATCGATATTCGTTAACTGTAACCGTAACATCAGCATTAGCATTATAAAATTCTTCTGAATCAATACATGTTAAATCAATTGGATCATTGTCCTCTGAATAAGGGATAGAAGATGTTTTGTCATTTCCCTTTGACATTTTATCATTTAATTTACTCATCCCTTTTTTTAGAGGTTTTAAACCATCAGGAAGAGTAAATAAACCGTCTAAAGCTCCGGATCTGGCATAATCTATAAAATCAAATTTATATTCTTTATATGCCTCATTATCCTCAAGTTTTTCATATTGGTAATTTTGACTTTTAAAGAAATCTGTAACACCGTTATTTTCTTTGTCGTAGCTTGTATCGGATACTATATATACATCAGTATCGTGTAAAGCCGGGTAGAATTTTATATAATAGTGTTCATTATCGTATGTCGCATAGTATGCATTTCTTGCAAGCTTCTTAACTTCTGCTTCACTACTTAAAAGGTTATCAACAATAGGAATAACGTTTCTTATATTTTGATTTTTTATTCTGTATACATGATAGTCTTTAATCATACCGGCTGCATTTGCAGTTGTGGTGAATAACATAAGTAAAGATACTATAAAAAGACCTTTTAATAGTTTTTTCATATTAGTTATTCTCCTTTGTTATTAGTTCTGCATTTTCTTCTTTTTCTTTTATGTTCTTTACATACAATTCATCCAGTAATACACAAATTGTAGCAGCCATTGCCGGACCAAAAAGAACCCCGATAAATCCGAAATATTTTCCACCTAAAATTAATGATAAGAAAATAATTGTTGGATGTAAATCCATTAATTTGCTGAATGCATAAGGTCTAACTAAATTGTTTTCTACGAGTTGTGCTAAAACCATAACCACAAGTGTTGAAATAAGTACTTTTGCACCAAATTCATAAACACCTATTAGACAAATTATAATTGCAAGAGCTGGCCCGACAACAGGAACTATGTCTAAAATCGCAGCTATGATTGCGATAGAAATTGCATATGGGTTTTGCAAGATTAATAAACCGACAGCGTTGACAACAAAAACACTTAATACAGCCATTGTTTGAGCGAATACATATCCGCCCATTTTAGAAGATATATTGTCAATGATTTCTTCTGTTCTATTTTTAATATTTAATGGGAAATATTTTAAAACAGTTTCTTTAATGTTCTTTTTATCCTGCATAAAGAAAAATAAAAATATTAACCCTGTTAAGCAATAAGCAAAACTTGAGCCCATACCTTTCATTAATCCTACAACATAATCTATTGCTCCTTCTGTTGAACTTGCCATAGAAGCGGTCATTCCGTCAATGTCTATTTTAGTTATGCCCATTGCTTGAAATAAAGCATTACCTTTGATAGCTTCATTTAGGTTTTTAACATAATTTGGGTATTCTTTTATTAATTCATTAATTTGATATGCGCCTAACATAAATATGAAAGTAAATAATAACCCTAATATAAATAATGCTCCAAATAATACAATACATGTGGCAGCAGGTCTTGGCATTTTCTTTTCTAATTTGTCAACGATTGGATTTAATGAGCAAGCAAATACCAGTGAAATAAATAACATTATTGCTATATCAACATTTGTAAACATAAAAAATAAACAAAGTACCATAAAAAATCCAAAAAGAAGGACATTTATTGGTATTTCTGAATTAAACAATCTAATCATAATTTCTCCTATTAACTTTTATTATTTTAACATAATAAATAACATATAAAACTTAAATATTATTCAATTTATTTAATGGAAATTTATAACTTTTATTTATAATTCATTTAAAATATACTTTTCAGCATTCAAGTGAAAAACCTTTTCTTTTTCTTCATCGGTTAATTCTAAGGTATCCATAAAATTCATCATATCTGACAAACTTTCATAAGGATAATCAGAACCAAAAATAATGCTGTCTATACCAAGAGCCTTCTTAGTGCATTCAAAAGCAAGTTTAGACATGTTTCCGCTTGTTGTTACAACAACATTTTTATTTTTAAAATAATATGAAACAGGATGTTTCATTTTTACTTCATCATCCCTAATCCATTCAAAACGATTATCAACTCTATCTAATATGAATGGGAAGTATTCACCTAAATGACCAAGAATCATTCTTAAGTTAGGGAATTTATCAAATGTTCCGTTTAATATAATTCTTAAAGATGTTTTCATTGCATCTAATCCAAAACCAAGCCCCGGTGAAGAATATACGTAACCCATATCTTTCATATCTTCATCATTAGATGCTTGCGGATGAACATAAAACGCACAACCAAATTCTTCAGCTTTGGCAAGAAGCGGAAGATATTTTTCTTCATATAAATGTTCATTCATATAATTAGAATGTGTGTGCCAATATCTGAAGCCAAGCTCTTTTACACAGCGTTCAAGTTCTTTAATTGCCTCATCAACATAAGGAGTTGGTAAAACAGCAGCGCCAAGAAAACGATTCGGATATTTTTTTATAATTTCTGCAACTGCATCGTTAGATTTCTTTGCAAAATACACAGCCTCTTCTTTTGGTAATTCTTCCAATGCTGGAGAAGATGCCATAACACCAACGTCAATACCGTTTTTATCCATAACGGCAATTCTTTCTGCTCCAAAATTCGTTAATTCATCAATAACAGGGTATTCATTCGTTACCCCGTCAAAATGAGCAAAAACTTTATCTCTAACTTCCAGAATTTTAGATTCGGGATAATATTTCATTGCATTATCTCTTTTAGAAAGATATTCCATCAATTCCGGCAAGTAATAGTGAAATTCACAGTCGATTATTTTCATACCGTTCTCCCTTTTATGATAATCTGTAATATTATAATATAATATAATATCATTGTCTGTTTGTAAAATAATTATAATCTTGAAAAAAGATTGCTGATTTTGACAAAAATCAAACAATAAATTATTATATAAAAATATTTCAATGTGTATTTAAAATTATATATACGCGTTTTTAAAGAATGCTGGAGAGGGTAAATGTATAAAAAAATCATAACAGGATTAATAGTTTTCGCGAACTTAATGATTTCCCCCTGTTTTGCAGTTGATAGAAAAGATTTGAACGTAGAGTTTTTCAATCGTTTCAATGATAATTACTTGTATCAATATGTAAATGAAGCGATAGATAATAACCATAGCGCAAAGCAGGCAACGATAAGGGTGGAAGAATACAGACAGGCTGTAAAAATGCAATTTGCAAACGAATTACCAAGCTTTAGTGTTTCAGCAAATTATTTAGGGATTCATTCACCAAAGTTTAATCCTAATTTAAGAGTCAGCAAAAACGCTTTTGTATTACCTTTTGTAGTAAGCTACGAGGCAGATTTGCTTCTAAAAAACAGAGATAAGACAAAAAGTGTTAAAAAGACTTATGAAATGAGTAAATTTGATGAGCAAAGTGCATATTTAGCATTAGTATCAGATGTCGCAACGGTTTATACAAATATTTTAGAGTATGACAAACTCATAAAAGAACAAGAAAAAATTGTTAATAATTATAATCAAATTTTAAATGATGATGACAAAAAACTCGCTCGCGGTGTTATAAACACAACCGAATTAAACAACTCTAAAATTAATGCTGAACAGGCAAGTATAACACTGGAAAATCTTATTAAACAACGAGAAGTCCTTTTAATGCAATTTGCGGTTTTGATAGGCCGCGGGGCAAATGTAAAAACGATTAATTCTGACATTCCACGTGGGAATATAGATGATTTTGAATACAATGCAGTAATCCCAAGCGAAATAGAGTCAGATGTTATATTCTCTAGACCTGATGTTAAACGAGCTGAGATGGCATTGGAAAAGGCAAAAATAGATATTCGTGTTGCAAGAAAAGAATTTTTGCCAAAGTTCAATATAACAGGAGTTTGGGCATTTAATACTATTGCTCCGGGCTCTTTTTTCTCTTGGGAATCATCTTTAGCAGCACTGCTTGTAGGCGCGACGCAGGATATATTCGCAGGGGGAAGAAAAATTGCTAATTTAAAATTCCAAAAAGCAAAGTATGAAGAACTTTTTGAACAGTATAGACAAGTCGATTTAGATGCCGTAAAGGAAGTTAATACTTCGCTTTGTATCATAAAACACGATAAAGAAATTGAAAATGGGGTAAATGAAAAATTAAATTTGGAAACCCAAAATTTGCATAATGCAGAAAAAATGTTAAATCGTGGAGTTATCTCAAAAACACAGCACATCAACTCTGAAAATATATATATAAACAAAGATATGGATTTGACTAAAGCAAAAACAAGAAGGTTAGTTAATTATTACACACTATATAAGACCGTAGGGGGTAAACTCTAACAGGAGAGGTATCATAATATATAAGAATTGATAAAAAAAGGAGAAAAATGAAGAAAAAGATTATAGCATTAGTAGTTTTAATAATTTTAATTGCAGGACTTTGTATTTTTTTCTATAAAGCTAATAAAAAAGATACATTGGATGATTTAACATTGTTTGGCAATATTGAAATAAGGCAGGTTGATTTATCTTTTCAGGTTTCAGGACTCGTTTCAAAACTTTTAAAAGAAGAAGGGGACACTGTTAAAAAAGGTGAATTAATTGCAGTTATTGATGAATCTGACTATGATGCAAATTTTAAAAGAGCAGAAGCAGAATTAGACAGAACACTTGCAATACAAAAAGATGCAACTGATAAATATAACAGATACGCTCCATTAGGAATTGACGATACCGTTTCTAAACAAGAAGTCGAATCATTGTATAATGCGCAAAATAAAGCAAATGCAGATTATAAAGCAGCAGTTGCAAATAAAGATTATTTAAGCAACCAATTAAAATATACAAAATTATACGCGCCAGAGGACGGTGTAATCATGGTTCGTGTAATTGAACCCGGAAGTAATGTGGCAAAAGGACAGCCTGTTTATACAATGGCAAAAACTAATCCTGTGTGGGTTAGAGCCTTTGTTAATGAAAAAGATTTGGGCAACATTAAATACGGACAGAGGGTAAATGTATTCACTGATACAGTAAACCCTCAAACAGGAAAGAAACGAGAATACAAAGGTCAAATCGGGTATATTTCACCTGTTGCGGAGTTTACTCCAAAAACAGTTCAATCAACAGATACAAGAACAGATTTGGTATACCGAATAAGAGTCTATATTTATGATACAGATGAATTTCTAAGGCAGGGAATGCCTGTTACAATCAAGGTGAATTTAAAATCAGACGGTAAAAATAAAAAAATGGAAAATTGAAAATGGAAAATGGAAAATTATTTACCGTTAAAATTAAAAATTTAACTAAAAAATTTGGTTCTTCTGTGGCCCCTGTTATTGCAATAGACAATCTGTCGTTAAATATAGAAAAAGGTAAAATAACGGGGCTTATTGGAGCTGACGGAGCAGGAAAAACCACTCTTTTAAGAACAATTATCGGTTTATTACTGCCAAATGAAGGCGAAATAAATGTGCTTGGGTTTAATCCTGTCACCGAAAAAGACAAATTGCTCGAGGGTTACACTAAGGACGGTAAAATTCATTTACCCCTTGGCTATATGCCTCAAAAGTTTGGACTTTATGAAGATTTAACGGTTATTGAAAATTTAAGATTATATGCCGATTTAAAAGGTGTTGCGCATGATTTTGACAAAATGCTTGAATTTACGACACTTGCCCCTTTTCAGGACAGGCTTGCAGGGGCACTATCCGGTGGAATGAAACAAAAATTGGGACTTGCTTGTACTTTGCTTGGAAATCCCGAATTTTTACTTTTAGATGAACCCTCTGTCGGTGTTGACCCTATATCTCGCAGAGATTTAATGAAAATGGTTCGTGAAATGATAAACCCCGAAACAACGGTTTTGTGGTCAACAGCATATTTAGATGAGGCTCACAGTTTTGATACTGCGGTCGTTTTGGATAAGGGAAAGGTTATTTATGAAGGAAAACCTCACGATTTAGCACCAATACCGCAAGAATTTGAAAATAAAGTCATTGGTTCGGGAACTGTCCTTGATACAGCAAGATTAAAATATGAACTCGGAAACCACTTAAATGTTGATTCCCGAAGTGTTCACGCATTTATTATAGGTGAACATGGAGATAGTGAAATCGCTGCTTGGTCATCTGCTAATGTTTCAGGAATACCTTTAAATAAATTCTGTGAAATGAGAGGGCATTTTAACCATGATGAAGCAATGAAAAGAATTGCAGAAAATGTTAAAAATAGTGCCTATGAAATCATAGAGAAGAAAAAAGCAACATATTATGGTGTTGCAATGGCTGTAAAACGCATTTGTGAAGCCATTGTAAGAGACGAAAAATCAATACTTCCGATTTCTTCACTTATGAAAGGTGATTTCGGGATTGAAGGAATTTCATTAAGTATGCCTGCAATAGTCGGTAAAGATGGGGTTGAGTGTTTAGTTCCTATTCAATTAAATGAAGAAGAAATATCTAAACTTCAACAATCGGCTCAAACTTTAAAAAATACATTAAGTCAAAACGAAGTGTAAGGGGTAAATATAATGAAAGAAAAAACAGGTGAAATATTTTCAATAAGTAATGATAATCCTACAGTTAAAGGCTGTACGGTTTCAAAAACGATATATAG
>CADBUZ010000032.1 GCA_902797985.1 uncultured bacterium | reverse complement strand
TAATTATTTTAAGCTATCGCAGAGGTTGGCAATTGCCTGTTATGCTGTTAACACAAAAGCGGCGAAATATCGAAGCATTAAACCTATTAAACAAGGAGCGTAAAAAAAGACCTTTTAAGGTCTTTTTTCTTTTATATAACATCTTTCAACATATCATTTAAAGCAATTTTTGCGGTTCTCACAGGGACTGCATAAGATGTTCCGTTAACCTGTGGAGCTATTTTTCTGGTTTTTCTGGTTAGTGGTAAATCAGTACCACTCAAACCTGTGACATTAACTCCAATAATTTTATCATTTTCATCTTTTACTAAATGCGGTCTATAACTGTGTCGTTCATAATGTTGTGTAAAAACAGAATTTCTTGAGCAAGATTCTTTTGCAATTTTGCCATTCACAAGAGAACCAACTCCCTCTACACCTTCGATTGCAAGCCTATCAGATGTTTTTACTTTTGAAAATCTTGCATCATTTCCGGCTGCTTCAAAAATTCTTGTACCCTTAGACATAATTCTTTCAAAAATAGGTCGTATATCTTTTAAGGCAGGACTGGTTGAAAGAATAGCTCGCTGCTGCTCTCCTGTCTTTCCTACTAATTGCAGACAATTTAATAAATTAGATTCAGAAACTGAAATGTAGTCTACCTGTTTCCCTTTATCCATTTTATCAGCAAGCTCTTTAAATCGTTTTGTTTCCAACTCCATAGGAAGCTCTCCACGATATTTAATTAGCTCATATAGTCCTTTTTTATGTTCTAATCTTTCTACATTAGCAAAAGGATTAAAACGCTTTACGAAAGTTTCCATCATTTCACCATGAGTAACTCCTCTTGGACTATAAAACGTATCAAAAATAACAATAGTCTTAGGTGTTATTTCAGCATTTTTTATAAAGGCTCCATCTTTATCTAAAATTCTTACTTGAACTTTTCCCTTATTTCGCCCTTCTTCTAATATATGATACACCTTTCCGTCTTCAGGGTTTGTCCATGTTACTCTTTTATAGCTATCTTTTATGTTTTTTGAAGTTAATCTTGCAAAATCTTCAGGAGTAGCCTTAGAATATGTATATGACATACTATCTGCCGATTTAGACGCATTTATAGCAAGCTTATTCATTCTTTGAGCTGTCTTTTTAGCAACAGAACTGAATTGACCTTTTGAAACGGCCTTAGCACCTTGCTCTATTGTTGATTTCATTAAAATAGACATAACACTACCTTAAAAGACTACATTTGTATAAAGTTATCTAATTATAAAAAATTGCTAATTTACGAATATATCATAGAGAATTGTTACAATTAGTTTTTAGTTATTATTCGATTTGACATGTTTTTCATGAACAAATGTAACAAAATTGATAAAAAGATTAAAGTTTTTTAGAAATCATACCGTATAAACATTATGTAAATAACAGAACGGCAAAGTATAAGTAATAGTTAAGTGAGGAATAGAATATGTTGAACAAAGATTTAGAGTTGGCAGAAATTTCATCTGAAATTGAAACATTATTTAACAGTGTTATGTCAACAGTAGTAGATTATTTTGAGGAGGCTTTAACAGAGTAGAATTTAGGACAATTTAATAGTTTTATTGATGGAGTTGATAATATATCAACTCCTTTTTGCATAATTAATATAATAATTAAGTTATGTAACAAATGTTATTACGTATGAAATTAAGCAATATAAAAAATTTTTATATATATGTAGAGAGAATCAAAAGGAGCTTTTTATGGGCGCACAAGAAGATGCAATACGTATGTTTATCCAAAACACAGGAGCTGATTCGTATAACTTATTAACAGGTCTTGGATATAATCCCACCGGAAGCTATTTAACCCCGGAAGGAGAAAGACTGTTATATGGTTCAACTTTTACATATCAAGGAAGCGATGCATCTTATGGAAGCATAATGGGCGATGGTTCATTAATATCTAATACAGGTTTAACAACAGGATCTTTTCAAGTAGGTGGAGAAACCGGCTACAATGGTTCATTAAATATTAATCCTTGGCATTTGAGTATATATGACAATTCATTTGGAACCCCATCTGTTGCTTCAGGTTCAGGTGCACAAATAACAATCAAAGGCACTGATAATGGTGTCCAAGTTATATCAGAAAACAGTTCCGATAATAATGGTTCTCAATCCGCTCAATCTGGAAGATATACTTTTAAAACAACAACTGAAGCAAGCGGAACAAAAACAAATCAATATTTTATTGATGGAAAAGCAGTAACTTTAGTTGAATGGCGCAAAGGTGCTCCTGCTGATGTTATTTCTGATGCAAAGAAAGCAATTGCCTAACTAACAGGAACATCTATCGGTTGAGCTAATATAACTTCCAAGGTAGAACCTTTCGGAAGTGTTACATCATCGCCTTTTCTAAATAAATCTATTACACTATCGCCAACCAGATAACCAAAACCTCCAATTGCACCACCTATTGCACATATTGGAGTAGTTACATATTGTGAACCGGGTAGCACATTACCTGCTCTGCGCCCAAAATTTGCACAAACCTTCGTTATATCGCAAGTCTTTGTCCAGTTATCTTTTAGGGCTTGTCCATAACCGAGAGTTCTGTAGATCCCACCATCATATGTAACAGTAGTAAGGTTATACATACTTAAACTTATAGGAAGTTGTCTTCCTGTTGGAGTCACAACATGATCGAAATCTAAATATAAAACAGCCCCTCTTGATAATCTTTTTGAAGGTTTTATTTGTTGTACACAACCTCTAATAACAGAACCTGACGGCAAAACTACAATACCATTAACCTTTTGATCGTTAAGTAACATTAGATTAAATGAATCACCTGTTTGATTAGCCATTGTGTCAACTGTCTGTAACAACTCTAGCTGCAATCTGGTTCCTGCAGGTATTCTGGCTGTTTTTGCATTAGCTTTATATGGCAATGCGTATGTTATATTTATTGTTAATGTTAAAAACGTTAATAATGTTGCTAAAAATCTCATATTACCCTCTATTCTTATTTACCCAGATTATAACATGCATAACTTTTTATTGCAAAATTCATTATATATTGTTCCAAATTTAAAAATATGTTATATTACCTGTCATACACTCTAACATGGTGATTTAAAAATTGTTGATTAAAGATTATACATAATTCAGAAGGAGTTTTTTATGAATAAGAATATTATTATACTTGTTTTGATTTTTGCACTACCTATAATTGCATATTTCGGTTTATCAAAAAACAACAATAGTACTGTATCTGTAGCATCAGTCGGAAAACCGCATGTGATAAAATTCACCTCAAATATGTGTGGTGAATGTAAACGTGTAGAACCTGTTGTTCAAAAAGTTATGACAAAATATCAAGACAGCATTCAATATTCGGTTATACCTGTTCAAGTTAGTAATAAATATAATCAGGATATGATGAACAAATATGATATTACTCTTGTACCTACAATCATAATTCTTGATAAAAATCAAAAGATTGTTCAACGTATTGAAGGTTATGTTGATGAAAAGACATTAGACGGTTATCTTAGAGGTTTATGCAAATGATAGATATAACCAACTATTTCACAAATCAAGTATCAAGCGGACAATTTCAATTATTATTTATAGGAGTATCATTTTTAGGAGGGATATTAGCTTCAATATCTCCTTGTTCGCTTGCGATGTTACCGGTTGTAATAGGATATATCGGAGGATATGGGGATAGAGATAACAAAAAAATATTTTGGCAATTATTGTCTTTTATTTTGGGAGCAGCAATCGTTTTTAGCGTTATTGGAGTAATATGTGCTTTAACGGGAAGAGTTTTTATCTCTTTTGCAGGTGATTATTTTATACTTATTATGGCATCTGTACTATTTGCACTGGGACTTAATTTAATAGGAGTTTTAGATTTAAATTTTCCTACTTTAATAAGCAAAATCCCGCAAAATTCTAATAATTCAAAATTTTTATATCCTATGTTGTTAGGGGCTGTTTTTGCGATAGCAGGCACCCCGTGTTCCACCCCAATATTGGCAGGAATAATGAGTTTTGCAGCTATTTCAAATAGCATTTTGTTATCAATACTAATGCTATTTGCTTTTGCTCTTGGGCAAGGGGTTATACTCGTTGTAGCAGGAATGTTTACGAATATTATTAAACATTTTGGAGATGTTGTATCTGTTTCAGAAATAATGATAAAACTTTCCGGCGGATTATTAGTTTTTGCATCACTATATATGTATTACAAAGTTTTTTCTCAATTTATATATTAATAAATTTCCTACAAATAGTTGATGTCTGTTAACCATATATTGTACTACCATACTTATGGGGAAGAGTACTCTATGGAAACTAATAAAGAAGCTATAAAAACTACATTTGCAAGTGAGTTATATGACCAATTTGAATGGTTCAAAAAGACTTTTGAAGCACCTGTTCAAGAGGCTTGTGATGAATTTTTTGATTCTGGTTTTGAGTTTAAATTGGTTGGACTTAGTGAAAATATGAATGTCTTAACTCAGAATGAAAGTTTCTTTGTAACAAAGGTTTCTCTTGATCCTAAAAATGACGTGTTTATAAGAATTTCCCAAAATGCTATTATGATTATTCTTGATAAGATTTTAGGAAAAAGTAACAAAAAATTCGATTTATCTAATATATCAGACTTGGAAGCTAAAATTATTACAACATTTAATGAGTATTTGTATGAAAAGGTTGCCGGAAATATTGATAAATCTGTTCTTGAAAAATACCCTGTAACAATTAACTTGAGTTATTTTGTTAGGAATTTATCATCAGATGAAAGTGCAAGATTTGTACTATCATTTCCTAAATCAGTGTTACATCCTGAAGTTTTGCCGGAAATTCCTGATGAAAAAAGAATTAATGAAATGATATTTGCTAAATGCCCTGTAGAAGTCAATCTATTAGTTGGTTCAACCTTCTTTTCAGTTAATGATGTAAAAAAATTAGAGGTTGGCGATATTGTTGTTTTTGATAACAGTAATTCAAATGAAATGACTTTAATATATGACAATATATGGCAAAAATTTGGAGTAAATCCGAACAAGGAAATAATAATTCCTGTTGACGATGACGATGAAGAAGATGACGGAGAGGAAGAAAATATGGATACAAGCAGTATAACAAATCTATGGGATAGTCTTCAGATTGAAATGTGCGCAGAGTTTGAAAAAATAAAAGTTTCGCTCGGAGAATTAAAAAACATTCAAGAAGGTCTTGT
Source organism: uncultured bacterium (assembly GCA_902797985.1). Taxonomy (GTDB): domain Bacteria; phylum Cyanobacteriota; class Vampirovibrionia; order Gastranaerophilales; family Gastranaerophilaceae; genus UBA2883. The sequence continues at coordinate 19,928 of CADBUZ010000032.1, read as the reverse complement.
TGTTGATATAAGCTCTGTATATAACAATAAAGTTTCTTTAAAAGTAGGGGAACAAGTTGTAGCGGATGGAGAGCTTGTTATAGTAAATGACCGATATGGTGTAAAAATATCAAAAGTCACTGCTAATGACTTTATGGCAGGCGGTATTCCTGGTGTAGCACCTGCTCCTGCAGAAGGGGTATCTGCTCCTGCAAATCAACCTGTTGCTCAAGCAGGTGGTGATGCAGCTCCTGCTGCTGATGGCGGTGACGAATTTGATTATAGTGATTTTGACATGGACGAATAATTAAGGAATTGTGTGATGGGATATATGATGAATTTTATTGTTTATTTATTAGCAATGCTCGGAATTATTATTCTGGCATTGTTTGTCTATAAAAAATTCAATGTTAACAGTTTAGGTATCAAAAATAATCATTCTTTAAAAATTGAAGATGCGCTAAGCCTTTCTGCAAGAAAAACTCTTTATGTTATCCGAAACGGAAGTGAAAGATTTTTAATTGCAGCTGATATGGAAAGAACTACGTTAATATCAAAACTGGATAACAATTCAGAGGTTTATATTGAACCTCAACAAAGACGACAAAGAAAAAATGTTGATTTGTCTGATGAAGGAATAAGGATGCAAGATAATGTAGCACCAATGAAGCGTCCTATAATGAAAGAAATAAAGAGTAAATTATTTTAGGTAATAAGGAAATAAAGAATAATGGATGTATTTGCAAATTTTAATCCTGTCTTACAGATGTTAATAGTAATGTCGGCATTCTCGATGTTACCGTTTATGTTTTGTTGTATGACAAGTTTCTTGAGATTTACAATAGTTTTTTCAATGCTTAAAACAGCATTGGGTACACAACAAGTACCACCTTCTATTGTAATTATCGGTTTAAGTATGATATTGACCTTTTATACTATGGGTGGTGTCTTCCAAAAAATGTATGATTTAGGCTCAGTTCCTTTCAGTAGAAATCAGGATTTTGCTCAAACAATAGTGGAAGGTTCAAAACCGTTAAAAGAATTTATGATGAAGCAAACAAGAGAGAGTGATTTGGCATTTTTTGTAGAACTTGCGAACAAGCAACCGCCTGAAAGTCCTGAAGATATAACTATTTGGCAAGTTGCGCCTGCGTATATACTAAGTGAACTTAAAACATCTTTTGAGATTGGCTTTATTGTATTTGTACCATTTATCGTATTAGACCTTATTGTTGCAAATATTTTGCTGGCTCTTGGTATGTTTATGTTATCACCTACAATTATTTCTCTGCCGTTTAAATTGCTGATATTCATTGCAGTTGACGGTTGGGCATTAATTGTTCAGGGACTTGTTCAAAGCTACAATACTTAACAAATGGAAAGGAAATAAAAAATTGGAACTATTAGTTGAATATTTGGCAAAAGGGTTTATGACAATGTTGTCTATATCAATGCCTTGCGTGCTAACAGCGGCAGCTATAGGTTTGGTTGTAGGTATTATTCAAGCTGTAACGCAGGTACAAGAACAAACTATTGCAGCTGCTCCTAAAATTTTTGCAGTATTTTTAGTTATTATAATTGGCGGAATGGGATTTATAAAATTACTTACAAATCTTTTTAACGATGGTATGGGAATAGCGTTTAATGTTATTCCTAAAAACGATAGTTATGCACTGGCATCAGATTACTACAGATATACTTCACCTTTTATGCAAGGAGAATTATCAGACAAATATCCTCATAATTTGCAGTTAAAAGAAGTCGTAAAACGCCCTAGCGATGCACCATTCCTTAATCATGACGGCAAACTTAAATACGACAAATCTCAACGTACTCCAATGCCAAAACCTAACTTTATAGAAACAAATAAAATTATTGGGAGATAGTTAATAAATGGAAAAGAAAAAATTGTTTAAAAATATTTTAATAACTTTATTATTATCTATATCGCCAAATTTTGTATTTGCTGATAGTTATATTATGATTTCACCTGCAAACATTACAAAAGTAGAATGCGATTCTAATGAAATTATAGAAATGCACGTCCTAAATGATTTAAGTAATGAAAAGAAATCAGTAATAGTTTCATCTAAAAAAGATGGTTCAACAACATTTTATATTAAATTAAAAAATAAAAAATGCGATTATAAAGTTACAGTATCCGATGGAAAACTAAAAATAACAGGTGATAGATATATAAAAATTTTGCCAATTGATTTACCGCCTGAATTTGTCAGCTGCGATGAATGTCAAAAGGGAGAGTCTAAGTGATAGCAAATGATGTAATATCACAATTAGGCAGAATGTTTCCGTTGTTTGCAGTTTATTTAACAACGGGTTTTATTATATTCGCTCGGATAATGGGATTTATTAGACTAGCACCAATTTTAAACAGAAAAGAGATTCCAGGATTAGTAAAACTATCCTTGGCATTACTTCTTACGATAATGTTTGTAGCAATACAAAAACCTTCCGCTCCACCATCCGATAATAGTTTTATTTTATCATTATTATTGAATTATGTTGCAGGCGCATTATTAGGTTATATGGCGCAATTGCTTTTATTAGCTATTGATGCCGGAGCAGATATGATTAATATGCAAATGGGGTTAAGCTCAGCTATGGTTCTTGAACCTACTATGGGTGCTCAAACATCTATACTGGCAAAATTAATATCTTTATTAGGTATTGTTATTTTTATGGAAATAGGTGGTATGTATTGGTTGTTTAACGCTTTCATAAGAAGTTTTGAAATATTCCCTTTATACGCTACAAGTATCCCTCTGGATAAAATTGTTAATATGGATTATTTAATAAAAATGACATCAAATGTTTTATTTATGGGTTTACAAATAGCATCACCCGTCCTTTTAGCTACATTGGGGCAAGATATAATTTTAGGTGTAATTTCAAAAACAGCACCACAAGTAAACGTTTTCCAACTTTCATTCCTGTTTAAACCTGTATTCGGTGCGGCTATTATGGTCTGGATATTACCTATGCTTGTCAATATAATTACTGACTATTTTCAATCATTTGCGAATATTATTTAAATTATAGTTTATCGAGCTAAACAGATATTAGGACGCTAGGACGTTACAGCCTTTGGCTGTATATTATTATAAAATAGTCGGCTTTGCCGACTAAATGAACCTAACGTCTTAACGACTTAACGTCTTAACGACCATAGTTTAGCGATGAACGAAGTTCATAGCTAAACTTTAATTTATAAAATGTAAACAAATTGACATAATTAAGATTGATAATAAAATATTATTATATAGGTTTAAGCTACTACTTATAAAAGGGGAGAATAATGCAAAAGAAAATTAGTATATTGTTGGCAATTACTATGTTATCCGTAAATATTTCATATGCCGGAGCGAACTATACATATAGTCAACCTGTGCAAAACATGAGCAATCAAAAAAGTTATTATAATGAAGTGCCGCAATATGCACATAATAATACTTTAAAAGGAAGGGTTGTTACAGTGCCTGCAGGACAGATTTTTCCTGCAATAACAACCGCTCCTCTCAGTTCGGCAAGTGCATACTTAGGTCAAGTGTGTTCTATAGCGCTTGCTCAAGATTTTTATTATAACGGAGCTTTAGTAGCACCGGCAGGCAGCTCTGTTATCGGTAATGTAATAGAAGTAACACACGCAAAACACGGTAGCTTAAACGGAAAACTAAGTATAAGATTTACTCAAATAGTAACTCCATCAGGTACTCAAATACCAATATCTGCAGTTATAAAAACAGAAGACGGTACAGGAGTGCTGGTAGGCGGAACAAAAAAAGATGTTGCTAAAGAATACGGTAAAGATATAGTAGCAGGTTCTGCTGTAGGTGCTTTATCAGGAGTTGTATTTGGAGCTCTTGCTGGTGGAAGTATTGGTAGAGGCGCTGCACTGGGAACAGCAGTAGGGGCAGGTGGCGGACTTGTTAAGTCAGTTTGGGATAAAGGTCTTGATGTTGAAATCCCTGCAGGAGCATCATTTAACCTTGAATTAACACAGCCAATCACTACAACACCTATTTCTACCGGATATTAATATTTAGTCATACGATTTAAGATATTTGGAGGATAATTTTAAATCATGTTTGATTTAGAATTTCCAAAGAAAAGAAAGAAAAATGAGTATATTAGGAAATAAATACGAAATATTGGATGAGGAAGAAAATCAGGGTTATACACTCCCTGCGGTTACAAAAAAAGACGCAAGGGAATTAACCTTTAAGAAGTCTGTTGCAATTTCAACAGCTCTCCACCCTTTAACAGTAGGGTTGATAGCTCTTGTAATAGCCATACTTGGTTATGTTGGTATAGATTTATTTAAAAGTCCAATAATGCCTGATAAAAAGGATTTAGAATTTGTACTGGTCGATAAACCGGCACCTCCAAGAGATCCAAATACAAAAAACAGAGCCGATATGAACTCTCGCTCAGGCGGACAAAGAGATAAGACAAAACCTGTATCTCTACCTACAGGTGCAAGTTCAAAGCCATCTAAACCATCTGCTGCGTCATCCGATTTACAAAAAATGATTCAAAAACAGCAAAAAGCCATACATAAAGAACAAACACAACAAAAGAAAATTGTTCAACAAAAAGCAGCTGAAAAACATGTTGAAACACAAAGACAGTTCACAAAACCGTCGCCAAAGCCACCAGCAGTAAGACCAACATCGGCACCGTCAAACCGTCCGATATCAGCGCCAAAGACAATTGCGCCAAAACAAACTACACCATTTGCGGTTCCTGTTCCATCAGGAGCACCTAGAGGTAGTTATTTAGCGACAGGTCCTGTTGGCGGAACTGGTGCAAAATCAGGTTCTGCATCAGGGGGACACGCATCAGGTACCGGTTCTACGGGTGCCAGAAAATATGCACCAACACCGTCTTTATCAACATACTCAGGTAGTGGTACAGGCTCATCTCGTGGCAGTGGTGGTGCCAGAGGTACCGGTGGTTATGCAGGCAACCCCGGAGGTGGAGGTGGAAGACCCGGTATTGATGCCATTCGTGAACCGGACTTTGGTCCTTACATGAGAGAATTACAAAGAAAAATTAAATATAATTGGCATCCGCCAAAAGGAAACGAAAGCAGAAAAGTTGTTCTATTATTCAAAATAGCTAAAAACGGTCAACTACTTTCTTGCAGAGTTTATAAGTCTTCAGGACTTCCTAGTGCGGATCAGGCTGCTCTAAATGCCGTTAAAATGACAGCACCTTTCAGACCTTTACCGGCTGATTATAAGGGCAGTAATATAGATATTCAGTTTACGTTCGATTATAACGTATTCGGAGCATCGATGAGATAATTTAGCGAGTAACAGAAAAGAGGATAAAATTATGGATTTATTATTACATTCAATTAAAATGGATTGGCCGGTACTTTTACCGATTTTGATTTGTTCAATCTTAGTATTGGCTGCCGTTATTAACAGGTATAGTTTCTACAACAAAAACAAACGTGACGTTGTTTTGTTTATTCCAAAATTACAAAAAGAATTAGCAAAAGGTAACCTTGTTGGTGCTCAAAATATTGCTATACAATGCGGTGGAGTTATCGGTGAAGTAACAGAAGAAGCTGTTAGAATCTTCAATGAGCAAAAGAAAGGTTTCTCACGTTCATTTGACATCGCAGCAAGTCTTGCTACAAGAAAATTGGAAAATCACTTAACAATTTTAGGTACAATTGGTGGGGTTGCTCCTTTCCTAGGGTTGTTTGGTACAGTTGTAAGAATTCTTTATACTTTCCAAGATTTGGCAACACAAGGTAACCAATCCGCTGCAGTTGCTATGGGTATCGGTTCAGCGCTTATCGCTACTGCTTTCGGTTTAGGGGTTGCTATCGTTGCCGTTATTGCTTACAACTCTTTCCAATCAATTGTTAAGAGATATGAAGATGACTTCCAATTAATTAAGTTGTTATTCTTAAGTTTTGTTGATTCAGATGAAGAACCTAATGCAAAATCTTCTTCAAGTATTGCATTATAAAAAGCTAAAAAAGGATATTAAAAGTGGCTATTAAATCAGGTAAAAATGCGTTATTTACAGAAATAAATATTACACCGTTGACAGATATCTTTCTTGTTCTGTTAATCATTATGATGGTTGTGGCACCTACGTTTCAATCAATGAATAATAATGTTACTATTCCTGAAATTAACAACGGAACTTCTGTAGAAGAACATAATGCTATTGTATCTGTGACAAAAGACGGTAGAATATTTTTAAACGAAACTTATGTTACAGCTGATAATTTAGCTCAAGAATTGGAAAAAATAAAACCAAATGTGCAAAAACTTGAAGTCGTTGTCAGAGCTGATGAAAAAGCAAAAAGCTCTGTCATAATGGATATTATGAATGCAGCACAGGAAGCTCAATATAAAAAACTTGTTGTTGCAGGTGAACCTTTGACTAAAAAAGCTCAAAAAGCTCTTGAAGCTGAAAATGAAGAACTTATCCGAGAACAGGAAAGTTTACAAAATTAAAATAGGAAAATAAAATGAGAGAAAGTTTTAACGAGATAAATATTACGCCATTAACAGATATCTTCCTTGTACTGTTAATCATAATGATGGTAATTGCACCTATGATGGATCAGCAAGGTCTGAATTTGGTTGTTCCGCAAGCTGTAAAAGAACAAAGTCACAAAGAGTTTAAAACTATTGATTTCGTAGTTACAGCAAATGGTGAATATTATTTAGACGGAAATGAAGTTGAACTTTCTGACTTGTCTACAGCAATAACAAATAAAATGAAAACATGTCCGGATGGGTTATTAATTATCCCTGAACCAAGCTCTGAACATGGTGCAGTTGTAAAATTGATTGACGTTGCTCGCAGTGTTGGGGTTTCGAGTGTATCTGTTCAAGGCGGCTAAGTAAATATTTATCCGTTGTGATATAATTTAATAATGAAACTTACTCGTTTAAAGTTAAAAAATTATAGAAATTGTACTGATGTTGAACTGGATTTAAATCATAATAAGATTATTATTATTGGTAAAAATGCTCAGGGTAAAACTAATATTTTAGAAAGTATTTATTTTCTTTCAACATTGAAATCGCCTAGGACATCTAATATTAAAGATTTTGTACAATTTGAAAAAGATTATTTTTCTGTAGAAGGTGTTCTGTATAAATCTGATACAGAAATCGATTTAGCTGTTGAGTATAATTTAAACAAGACAAAAACTCTAAGATTAAACGGATTAAAAACAACCTCGAAAAATTATAAATCAACACTAAATACTGTTTTGTTTTCGACACAAGATTTACTATTACTCAGAGGAACCCCACAAGATAGACGAGATTGGTTGGACAATGCAATCTCTCAAATTTATCCTGCGCATGACGAAAGGTTATCAAAATATAACAAAATACGTATTCAAAAAAATAATTTGTTAAAAGAACCTGAAATAAATAATGCATTATTAGATGTTTTTAATGATCAAATTGCAATTGTGGGAGCAAATATAATTTTTGTTCGACAAAAATTTTTAAAAGAATTAAAACATTTTGCTATTCAAAAATATTCGGCAATTTCAGATAGCGAAGTTTTTGATTTTCAGTATAGCTTTCCATATTTTGAATTAGACGAAATATCAGAAAAACTCAAGGAAGAATTACACTCAAGAAGGTCAGAAGAAATAGCAAGACACCAATCTTGTGTTGGACCACATAGAGATGATGTAATTTTTACATTAAACAATGCAGATGCAACCAAATTTTCATCACAAGGACAACAAAGAACCATTGTACTTGCACTAAAACTTGCCGAAATAGAATTGATTATTCAAAAAAACGGATACAGCCCTATTTTACTATTGGATGATGTACTTGCCGAACTTGATGATTTAAGACAAAATTATTTAATAAAATCAATTTCAAACACAACACAAACAATCATAACATCTGTTGATACATTACTGTTTGACGATGATTTTTTACAAAATGTAAAGATATATAACGTTTTTGCAGGAAAAATTGCAAATTAAATACCTATTTTTGCCCTCTTAATATTGTTATGGTAAACTATTATTATAATTATTAGTTTGGGGATGAGAGTCATTGAACTCAGTTGATATATTAAGAAAAAGTTTAATATTTTTGTGCACTTTTTTTGCGCTTGCCGGAATAACGAATGCTGACACATTCATAAACGGACAGTCGTCTAATTTTGGCTTACCTGAAGACACCCCTCAAACTATTGATTCTAGCGATTACTTCAATACATCCCTAACGAAACCTCAAACTATTAAAGATATTGAAGTATACGGTACTAATGTTATTAAGCCTGCCGTTGTTATTTCTAAAATGAACATGCACAAAGGTGATCCGTTTGATTCTGATATGGTTCAAAGAGATTTGAAAAATATCTATGAAATGGGATTTTTTACAGAAAAAATGAAGGCTATTCCTATCGAAAATCCGGATGGAACAATAACATTAAAAATCCTTTTAGAAGAAAATATCCCGGTTAGAGATGTTACAATAGACGGGAACACCGTAATAGCAACAGAGGAGCTCATGCCTCTTGTGTCTTCATTGATTGGTAAGCCTCAAAATATTGAGGATGTAAATGCCGCTATAGGTAGAATTAATGAATACTATGCCTCAAAAGGTTATATTCTTGCAAGGGTAGATACCATATATGATGATCCTGACGGAACTATCAACATTGGATTAAAAGAAGGTAAAATCAACAGGATTCTTATCTCCGGAAACAACAAAACAAAAGAATACGTTATTACTCGTAATATTTTGACAGAACCTGGCATGGTTTATAACGAAAATCAAATAAAAGAAGATTTGGTCAGATTGTATTCAACACAAGCCTTTAAAGATGTTAACAGAAACATTGATGCATGCTTGGACGATCCAGATAAATATGATGTAACAATTGTTATTACAGAGCAAAGAACTGCATCTATCTCTTTAGGCGGTGGTTTGGACTCTAGCACAGGGGTTTTCGGTTCATTAGGTATCAGTGACAACAACTTCCGTGGATTAAATCAAAGAGTATCCTTGAGCGGTTTGGTTGGTTCAGGTGTTATCATGAGTGATTCAACTGTTAAAAACCACATGAACTTCCAAGCAGAATTGAGCTTTTTCCAACCATACTTTTTGAATGCTGACACTTCACTTATGAGTAAAATTTTCTTTAGAGATTTTGGTAGCTATAATGTACCTCTAGCCGTTGAAGATAGAATTGGTATAGAAGCTAATATGTCGCACAGAGTAAAATCTAATCCTAATTTAACAACAACACTTGCGGTTGGGGTAGAAAATATTAGAGTACGTGAAGGCGACAGCGACAGAATTAAGAGTATGTACAGAGCCAAAAACGTTAGTATCTCAGAACGTGCAAAACAATTAGAGGGCGGTTTATTCTTAACATTTAGTCCCGGACTTCGTTATGATACAAGAGATTCAGCTCTTAACCCAAGAAATGGTGTTTTAGCTAACGTAAGATTTGACCAAGCTTTTGGGATGGATGGTTTCAATAAAACGCACGGAAAATTATCAGGTATGATTAAACGATTCTTCCCTGTAGCAAGCAAGTCTTCATTATCATTTACAGCTAAAGCCGGTGGAAAAATATACGGAGATCATATGCCTGAAGTTATGGCATTTAGACTTGGCGGCCCATATACAGTAAGAGGTTACAAAATTAACGGTGTTGGTACAGGTGACGCATTCGTAATGGGTTCTGTAGAACTTGCAACTCCTGTATTCTTCTTAGACAGATTGAAAGTTAATTTCTTCCAAAACCTTCGTTTAACATTCTTTGTTGATGCAGGTAAAGTATTTGGCGGTTATATGTCTGACAAATTATATGACAGACCTATGCAAGCTATTACGGCAGGTGTTGGTTTAAAATTGTATATACCGGGAGTTGGTCCGTTATCAGTTGATTACGGTATTCCGCTTACAAGAAGCGGTTCATACGGCAGCAAAAACGGATACTTTACTTTTGGTGTTGGTGATATGATGTATTAGGGGTAATTTAAAGGAGTATAATATGAAAAATTTTAAAGTTTTAATATTAACAATGTTATTAACTGTTATGTGTAATGGATTTGCTTTTGCTGGCGGTCTTGGATATGTTGATTATGAACAAGTTATTGAAAATTGTTCATTTGCTTTAAATGCAAAAAAACAATTGGATTCTAAAGCTCTCGCTATAAAACAATATATGTTTGACAAAGAAAAAGAATACGAAGCAATTCAATCACCTGTTCAAAAACAAAATTTTCAAGATAAAGTAACAGCTGAAATGAAACAAAAACAAAACGAATTTTTAAGATTACAAGCAAAAACAGAACAAGAAATTTTTACTAAAATAAGAGAATTTGCAAAAGAAATAATGGTTGAACAAAAATTAGATGCAATTATTAGTGACAAAGCTGTTTTTTGTGGGGGAGTTGATATAACACAAACTCTTATAAACAGATTAAAAGGCGTTAAATAATTATTAAAACAAAAATATAACCTCTTATCGAGAGAAAGGATAGATATGTTTAGCAGAAATTTAGAGTATGTTATAAAAGAAGTTTCAACAGAAGATAGACAAGCTCTTCAAGACTTGCTAAATGAAATGTCTATGGAAGGCTGGGATTTATATACCCTGCACGAAGTAGAAATGGAAGAAGACTTTGTGTACAGTTGTATATTTATGAGAGAACGTCCAATATCTGACGAGAAAGAATCTTTCGACAAAGTGGTTAATGTCAAAAATTTTAAGGCGCAGATGGAAAAAATGCTTTCGAATAATCTTAGTCCTTATGAAACATGTAAGGATATAATGGGAAAAATTCGTGCGCAAAAAGATAGAGTATCTCTTATAAAATCAGAAATTGATAAAGTAGATTGGTCTGACAGAGGTAAATTAAATACGCAAATGTCAGATGAGCTTAAAAGACTGGAAGACTTAAAACAAGATTTAGTAAGAGAGTTATCTCCGGGGGTTATGTTCTCAAGAATTGGAGAAGAAAAATTTACAGTAAATTTAGGAGAAGAATTATTAGAATTTGTTAGTCCCGATAATTCAAATGACTTATTATCAGAAACTGTAAAATCTCGTCAAAAATTAACGGATGAATTGGGTTATGTAATACCTAGAATGATTTTTCAAGATGATGATAGCTTACAACCTTACGAATTTAGCATAAAAGTTCATGATTTAGAAGTTTATAAGTCAACCGCAGTCCCTGAACATACTGCATTTTTTAAAGATGATTTAAAGTTAAAACGTAAACCGTCCGGTGCTATTGAAATAAAAGATGAAATAACAGGGAAAGATATTTGGTGGATTAAAACAGAAGCGTCAGAAGATTATTGGGCTGATGGATTTAGTCCTGTAGAATATATAGCTCGAGCAATTGAATTTATATCTATAAAATATGTGTCTGAACTTCTTGATTATGGTGATGTAAACAGATATGTAACACTTGTTGAGAAAAGAAGTCCATATGTTGTTAACAACATTATTCCGGATTTTATTTCAATGGCTGAATTAAAATATATTCTTATCAATTTAATCAGAGAAAAAATTTCTATCAAAGATATCGATTATATCTTTGAAAAAATCAATGATTTTTCTGATGAAATATCAAAAGACGGCTTATTAGACAGAATCAGATTATCTTTAGCGAAGCATATTTCAAGAAGATTTGTTACACCTGAGGCAACTCCTGTAATGGAATTTACCGGTGCGACATTAGATACGCTTTTCAAATTAACAGAAAATGATGATGAAGCAATAATAAAAGTTGATGGCAAAGTCGCAGAAAAAATTGCGAAGAAAATAGAGAAATCCGCAAAAGAAAATGACTTAAAAGAAATTATACTTATTGTACCTATGGAAATTCGTCATATGACATTTGCCATATTCTCAGAATTTATAAATAATTTAACAGTTATTGCACATGAAGAATTATCTTGCGATACAAATATTGATGTAATAAAAACTATTTAACAGAGTAAAAGCCATATAATATCTAGTACAGATAGTTTATATTTAAAGCATCAAATTAAAATTAATACTTTACAAGCCGTTATGTAAATTGTATTATAGTAATACGTTAAGTATGGATTGGAGTGGATTTGGCAGACAAGTATAGAATACAAGGCGGCAATCAACTAAAAGGGGAAGTTTTAATAGGTGGGGCAAAGAACTCTGTCCTAAAACTCATGGCTAGTGCTATCTTAGCAGAGGGTGAATCTAAAATTTATAACGTTCCCGAGTTAACAGATGTAAGTATTATGCTTGATGTCATAAACGGGTTAGGAGTTAAGACTTTCCACGACAAAGAAGAAAAATCCGTAACTATAGATGCTACAAATATTACCTCTATAACAGCTCAATATGAGTATGTTAGCAAAATGAGAGCATCATTTATTATATTAGGCGCATTGGTTTCTCGTTGTAAAGAAGCAATTGTGGCACTTCCGGGGGGATGTGCAATTGGGGAACGTCGTGTTGACTTCCATATAAAAGGTTTAGAGGCACTTGGTGCAAAAATAAAAATTGAAAACGGTTATGTACACGCAAAAGCAAGCAAACTTGTAGGTACTGATATTTACTTAGACATTCCTTCTGTTGGTGCAACAGAAAACTTGATGTTGGCATCTATTTTAGCGGAAGGTTCTACAAGAATACAAAATGCTGCACAAGAGCCGGAAATTATTGATTTAGCAAATTTCTTAAACACTATGGGCGCTGATGTTGTTGGAGCAGGAACATCTGAAATAGTTATTAATGGTGTAAAACAAAGTGATTTGCATCCGATTGAATACACTACCATCCCTGATAGAATTGAAGCCGGCACATTTATGTCTGCCGTAGCCGGAACAAGAGGGAAAGCCATTATTAGAAATATTTATCCTGCTCATTTAACCTTCTTTACGGATAAATTAATAAAAATGGGTGCAAATATAAAACTTATAGAGCCAACTGCGATTGAAGTTTCATGTAAAAATAGAATGAACTCCGTAAACTTTGTTACACAGCCATATCCGGGATTTCCTACAGACTTGCAATCTATGGCAATGGTATTATTATCAACTGCGAACGGTGTTGGAATAATCACAGAAAGTCTTTATGAAAACAGATTTATGCAAGTACAACATCTTTTAAGAATGGGGGCAGATATTCATCAAGATAGAAATCATGCAATCATAAAAGGTGTTAAAAAATTAACAGGTGCAACAGTTGCCGCAAGCGATTTAAGAGCTGGTGCATCATTAGTTGTTGCAGGGCTTATGGCGAATGGAACAACTATTGTAGAAAACCTTCATCACGTTGATAGAGGTTATGAAAAATTTGATGAAAAAATAAGAGCTTTAGGTGGAAATATTATCAGATACAGTGAAGATAATGCAAGTGAAGAAATGAAGGTGCAAGATGGGTCACGTGTATAAAAGATGGTATGATCACGATCCAAAATTGTTAGAGGTTATTGAGCTTCTTAGAAATTATCAAGACGAACTTATGGAACAAGCTGAACAATTCTTGAAAAAGCTTGAAGAACAAGTTTCAAAAGAAGCTATTGATCATTTTTACGAACTTATAAAACCTGTTAATGGTTGTCGTTGGTATGATAAAAATCCTACAATTTCAAAAACTGTTGAAATATTGAGAGTTGTTCCTCCTGAAGTTCAACGTGCTTGTGCTGAAAGATTTATTTCTGCATTAAAAGAAATGGGAATTGATTATCAAAGTCCAAATGTTTAAATTTTTTATTTACCCTTAACGTAACTTTATGTAAATAAACTTTTACATGTTGCGCAAGACATGGCAACTTTTTATATAAACCGGACTTTATATTATTAAGGAAAAGGTTTATGTTAGGTTTTGGTTCATTAAATTTTAATGCCGTAGGCGTACCGAAAGTCGGAGTCAATGCATCTGACTTAGTAGACGTGTACGACAAAGTTATGGAAACCAAAGATAATTACATAGCAGTAAACCTTGCAAACGACAAAAATTCAAAGAAGAGAGCCAGCGCAGCCGTTATTGGTGCAAATGCAGGATTGTTGCAGATGTTTGCACTTGGCGGAATTTATGCATTAGTAAAAGCTTTTCCAAAACTAAACATTCCTTTAATCAACAAATTTGTCGTTAAAAACTTTGACCATTGGATTGATATTGCAAAGAAAAACAATCCAAACAAAAGTAAAGCTCATCAATTGTTAGTTGCGTTCGGAGCAAAAGCTTTGTACGCAATGGGAACGGGGGCTTTACTCGGATATGGTGGTGCTTTGTATAGCACAGAAAGAAATACTATAATCAACGGTAAAATTTCTAACACTAAAGCGGGTGCTGAAGGAAGTTGGATATCTGCAGGATTGAAATCGTTAGCTTCAACAGAAGAAGGACAAGAAATTATTAAAAATTCTATTCACAAAAATTCTGATGGCAGCATAACCGTAAAATTTAACGGAATTAACAAAGAATACAATATTTCTAAAAAAGAATTAAAAGATGCAAGTAAAGAATACATTTCTCACTCAAACGAAGAAGGAAAAGTAACAAAATTTGAAAAGAAATTTTCAAAAGGTGATGGAGATGTTTTAGCTTTTGAAGTAGCTTTTGAAAAATATTGCAATGATTTAGACAATGGTGTGATAAAAAGAGATAAAAATCTCCCTATGTCTATTCAAAAAATCACAAATGATGGTGATATGTTATTTACAGATGGCTCTGTAAATGAACTATATTATCTTCTTACAGGAAAGAAAACTTCTTCATTTGACATAAACTCTGATAACCATGATAATATTTCTGAAATATATGCAAAAGCAAGCCTAAACAAATTTTTAAGTGATTATTCTAAAAACCCTGAAAAATATTCTGCCGAAATCAAATTAAAAGAAACGCCTAACAATAAACTCACCATTAGAGATAAATATTTAAGAATTCAAAATATAAAAACAGACATTCCGTATACAATTACAAAAATGGATGCAAAATATGTAACATTAGCAGATTCTTCTAAAACACGACAAACTATAGAAATTCCTGTTTCAAAATTAAGAGAATACATCGCATCCGCAAATTATGTGAATTTTTCATAGATATGAATTACTAAACAACAGTTTAATTATTCAATAGATTATTCTTTATGTTAAAATTAAATTGTTGAATTTATATAAAAAGAGGGCAAAATGAAATTATTCAATTCGTATTCAAACAAGGTAGAAGAATTTAAGACAATAGAAGAAAACAAAGTAAAAATGTATGTTTGCGGGCCAACGGTTTATGATTACGCGCACTTAGGACACGCAAGATGCTATATTACATGGGATGTTTTATACAGATATCTAAAATTCAAAGGATACGATGTTACATATTGCCGTAATGTTACGGACGTGGATGACAAAATATTGAAAAAAGCCGAAAAAGAAGGTAAAACACCGGAAGAAGTTTCTCAATATTGGTATCGCCAATTTACAAATTCTATGAATGCATTAAATAATCTTAAACCTGATATTGAACCGTTTGCTACAAAAACGTTAGGCGAAATGATTTCAATAGTTAAAGATTTAATAAACAAAGGTTTTGCATACGAAGTAAACGGAGATGTTTATTTTAGAGTAAAAAAATTTTCTAACTACGGAATGCTTTCAAAACAACCTATAGATAAGTTAGAAAGCGGCGCAAGAATAGAAGTTGGAGAACAAAAAGAAGATCCTTTAGATTTTGCATTATGGAAAAAAGATGAGAAATTTGGATATAATTCACCATGGGGTGTAGGTCGTCCCGGATGGCACATAGAATGTTCTGCAATGAGCAGAAAATATCTTGGCAAAACTATTGATATTCACGCAGGTGGAGCTGACTTAATTTTCCCTCATCACGAAAACGAAATAGCCCAATCTGAGTGCGCAAACGGCTGTAAATTTGTAAATTATTGGTTACACAATGGTTTTGTTACTATAAATAAAGAAAAAATGTCAAAATCACTTGGCAACTTTTTGACTATAGATGATATGTTGAAGAATTATGATGCTAACACTTTGAGATTCTTTATCTTGACAAACCATTACAGAATGCCTGTTGAATTTTCTGATGAAGCACTACAATCAGCTCAAGCAGGAGTAAAACGATTGACTAATGTTAAAGGTAAAGTTGATGAAAGCCTTGATATAACAAAAACTCCTGAATACAATGATTTCGTAGAAGCAATGGATGAAGATTTAAACACATCTAAGGCACTTGCCGTTCTGTTTGATTTAGTAACAAAAGCTAATAAAGGTGTAGATGGCGCTTACACAATATTGTATAAACTTGCAACCACTTTAGGATTCACTTTTGAAAAAGCAACCCTTTCTGATGATGAGATAAAAGAGATTCTATCTGATGTTAATGCAAAAATAGGAAAATCGTACACCTCAATGGATGAACTCATTGAAGACAGAAAACAAGCTCGTGCCGAAAAAAATTGGGATTTAGCGGATAAGATAAGGATAGCACTAGACGAAAAAGGTATTATCCTAAAAGATTCAAAAGAAGGAACAACTTGGGAAGTTTCATAAATTATAAATAATAATTAATAATAAAGCACCCTGTATTATATAATACAGGGTGCTTTGGTTTATGCTTTGTTTACTTTTTATCTTTATCTTTGTCCTTGTCGTCGTCATCATCGTCGTTTTTTTACCGCCATCGGCTGAACCGCCACCAAAATCCCATGCTGCAAAACTTTTTGCAGCACCAGACATTGCGGATGCAATACAAACACCACAGAAAACAGAAGCAACCGTGAGCATTACTGTGTTAATAGCAGCAACTATACCCAATGGTGTACCTTCTTGTAAGAATTCTGAAACTGTTTGTCCGCCATCAGCAACACCCAAAGCTTCATCATTACACAATTGATATTCTTCTAAGTGTTCTCTTGTTTCGTCTATTTCTTCTTGTTGTTTAGAAAAATCTGTTTCACTTAATGCTTTGAGTTGTTCTTTTAATTGTTTTACTCTTTCTGTATCTATAATAGCGGTAGGGGAGATGTTATTAATTTAAAAAGAATTCACCCTCTCCCTTAATCCCTCCCCCAAGGGAGGGAAAAGATTTTATCGCCCCTCATTCGCCTTTCAGGCACCTTCTCCGTTGGAGAAGGAAATTATTTAAAAATTTTGTAAATATATGTAACAAAACATGTTTTAATGGAACGCATGTTTCGAATGTAACACAATAACATTTTTGTTACATTCGGGGTGCGGACGAGTACAATAGTGGACAGAATAAAGGAGTATCTATGGGCAACGGCATAGCAGCTGTTACGCTAAGCACAGGCGAAGTTGTATATCCTGATAGCAAAGAGAATTGTCGAAAAATTGTCGGAGATTCATCTTATCCGGACTGTTGCAATTACGCGCAAAATGCAAAAATAAGAAGTTTTTTAAATGAAGAAGAAATCGATCAAATCAGGTATGATACCGGTAATTCTCATAGCGATGCCTTCAATGACGGGCGTGATAAAATAGGCGATGCAAAAAAAGCAGATGAACACGGCGGGCAAGCTGGTAATGCTGCTGTGACAAGTGTTGGAACTGCAGGTGGTGCTTTTGGTGTGATGGTATTAGCTAAAGTATCAGCAAAGATAATTACAAACACAATTCCAGGGGGGTTTATAGCCCTCGGTATGGGGATTGCAACAGCAGCCGCAGCATTAATTTCATTAGCGTTTGCAAGAGCTTTTGATAATGGATATGATGATAGAACAAAAGCTAATGACAATGCCGGTGGCACTAATGAAACAATGGATAATACAACTAATGCTCTTGCAGAAACAATGGATGCTATGAATGAAGATATGGACTTGTACAAAGAGCAACAGGATTCAATGACAAATATGCTCAATAATAATGTTTCTGCCAAAGCCGATCTTCAAGCACAACTTATTGACGCTCAAGCTGCTGGTGACACAAATAGAGTAAAACAATTAAAAGAACAAATAAAAGGGATAAATGGAGTAGATTTATCTAAACAACAAGAAGAAATAGATGAAACAAGAGAACACTTAGAGGAATATAAATTGTGTAATGACGAAGCACTTGGTGTTAAGGATGGCGGTCAAACTGTTTCAGACTTCTTAAAAGAAGGTACCCCATTAGGTGTTGTAGCAGCTCTTGATGCAGCATTGATAGCTGTCGCTACAATTATGTCTGCATCAGCACTTAAAAAATCTATTATGGCTGGTGCATCTAATTCGGCAAAAGGACCTTGGGCATGGGCAGCGGCGGCTGCTGCATATGTAGGTGCAGCTGCATTTGTTGTAGCTGGTACACTTCTTGCAGCTTCCGGTTATACAATGGGGGAAAAATCTAAAAAAGAATTTGAGTGCGGTTCATCCGGACGTGATATGGAAGGACATGTTTCAACTCTTAATGATATGATTACTCAACAAGAAGGATATGTTGAGTCAACAGGTGAAAACTTTGATGAGACAGATGAAGGAGCAGAAGAATCTCGCAGTAAAGCAGAAGGAGCCGCAGCAGAAACCGTCGGAAATGCTAAGGACCGTGTTGCAGCCGGTGGCGGTAAAAAAGATGACGATGACGACAAGGACAAAGATAAAGATAAAGATAAAAAGTAAACAAAGCATAAACCAAAGCACCCTGTATCATATAATACAGGGTGATTTTGTTAAAAATTTATAAATAATAAAACAATAGTGTTAGAAATGAGAGTAAATTGTTGTATATGCGAACATATATAACAATTTCTTAATATACATATACATCTACACGAATTTGGGGTAAACTATATGTAAACGTATAGTTTTTTGGGTAAATATGCGTTAAGGTATAACAAAATAGAGGCTTTGGGCAAATGTCCTCTGTATGACAAAGAAAAACAAAATTGTTGTTCTTCTGCCAATCCCCTCTCCGGGAAGTGAAACGGAAGGCGGAGAGGGAAAAATTTCTTAACGAGTTCCGAGTTTAGAAATTTGGGTGAGGATAAAATATTCAAAACAAAAAAGCAACAAGAGGGAGTAAATGACAAAGGTTTCAATAATAGTACCGGTATACAATGTAGAGAAGTATCTGAAAAGATGCTTAGACTCTCTTGTTAATCAAACTTTGTCAGATATAGAAATCATTTGTGTAAATGACGGCTCAACCGATGGTTCTGCGCAGATTTTGGAAGAATTTGCACAAAAATACAGCAGAATAAAAGTAACCACACAGATTAATTCAGGTGTTAGTGAAGCGAGAAATGTCGGTGTAAAACAGGCAACAGGAGAATTTATCGGATATGTAGACCCTGATGATTTTATTGAACCCGATTTTTATGAAAAGTTGTATAATTCAGCAAAAGATAATAATTGTGACATAGCTTGTGCAAGTGTTATCAGAGAAAACAATAAAAAGAAAAAAGTTTTGATAAAGTATGACAAACAGATTATTGCAAAGGATGTAAAAGAGAAGTTTGAGTTGGCGCATATTCCTGAGCATTGCTACATTTGGAACAAGATTTATAACCGAGAAAAACTAATAAGTTCAGGGATAACCTTTAGACGAGAAATGGTGTATGAAGATATGATTTATACCCCTGATGTTGTTGCAGAATTGGACGATTTTATCACAGTTCCTGATGTTTGGTATCACTATTGGAAAAACCCAAATTCAATTATAAAAACGGAGTCTGATAAAAACAGAGCAGATAAAATCTGTGCAAAAAAATATTTACTGGAAGTTTGTCAAAAAAATAACGTTAATGTTGATTTTAAAGAATCTCTTGAGAAAAAAATTATATATAAACTTTTTGGCTTGAATATTTTAAAAGTGTATAAGTATCGTGCAACAAAAAGATATTATCTGCTAGGACTTGTTCCTTTCTTGACTGTAAAGGAGGGTGCGTAGATGAGTTTTTTAAAAAAGGTTTTTTCCATAACAGATACTACATACAGAACAGAGTATAGA
>CADBUZ010000031.1 GCA_902797985.1 uncultured bacterium | reverse complement strand
GTCATCATCCCAAGGAATAAATCCTTTGTGCCTTACTGCCCCAAGAAGTGTTCCAAAATCTAACCAATATTTTAAACCATTTTGTTTACAAACATAATCTAACTCTTTAAGTAATGCTAAATTAGCAAGCTGAATATCTCTTATCTGTCCTGTTGCAGGAGGGATAGTTGTGATATCAATATTATTCTTTTTGTAGTAATAGTAAGGACTTTCCTTCTTCTTTTTTGCAAACTCACGCTTCGGGAATTTGATTTTTAGCCCGAAAAGTTTTAGCAAATGATGGGTTTCACCATAGTCTGTTATTGAAAATATGTCCTCTAATATCTTTATCATTTACTCCCTCTTGTTTTTAATTTGTCAAATTTGTTCTTACTTACCCCTCTCCCTTACCCTCTCCCCATATGGGCGAGGGGATGTGTCGGGAATCCTCGTCGCTTTGCTCCTCGCTATGACTGGACTTTGTCCAAGATTCTGAAACGAGTTCAGAATGACAGTTGTTATGCAGGTGTTTTCATCGTTTTTAAAAATGTCAACACCGCTTTTTGTTGCGTTATATCAAATTTTTCTAACAACGATACTATTTCATACATTGTTGATGAAATTCCCTTTCCTTTGTTTAAATTCAATCCGCTTATATCAATCTCTAATACTTGCGATATTTTTATAAATGTCTGCAAGCTTGGGATGTACTCACCTCTTTCTATTCTTGAATAATGTTGAGTTGATACACCTACCCTTTGTGCAACTTCTGCTTGAGTATATCCGATTGTACGACGTTTACTGCGGACTAAACTCCCTAAATTACCGATGTTTTCCCCTAATTCAATTGCTTCCATTTATCACCATTTTTATTACACACTTGACCAATTATTTTGTATTAGTTTCAATGTATTTTTAAATTGTTCTCGTACGAGAACAGCTTTGTTCTCATATTAGAACAATAATAAAAAATATGCAAGATAAAAAAGAAATGGTTTTAAAAGCTTTGGCAA
Source organism: uncultured bacterium (assembly GCA_902797985.1). Lineage (GTDB taxonomy): Bacteria > Cyanobacteriota > Vampirovibrionia > Gastranaerophilales > Gastranaerophilaceae > UBA2883. The sequence goes on along the minus strand of CADBUZ010000031.1, from coordinate 13,608 downwards.
AAATTGTCAAAGAAAAACGTGGTGAAATGTCAATAACTCAACTATCACTTGAAGTAGATGTTAGCAAATCTATTTGGTCTATGATTGAAAAAGCTCAACGTGATACACAATTGACAACCCTTTTTAGGGTGGCAGAAGCATTATATGTTAAACCATCGCAGTTGTTAGCTGATGTTGAAAGAGAGCTCGGCGAAAATTTTTCTTTTATAGAAAATTAATATGTCAGAATAATGATTATTTAATAAAAATGCGGAGTGTTCTTTTGAACACTCCGCATTCAAATCTCTTCTCAAGAAATTAAAAACTACTTGCCGTTAACAGTTGTTTTGAATTTCTTACCAGCTGAGAATACAGGAACTGTCTTAGCAGGGATTTTGATTTCCTTACCAGTTTGAGGGTTTCTACCAGTTCTAGCTGCTCTCTTACGAGCTTCCCAAGTACCGAAACCTACTAAAGTAACTTTTTTACCTTTAGCTACAGTTTTTTGAATTGTATCTACTAATGCATTTAAAACTTCACCTGCATCTTTTTGTGTAACTTTAGCTTTTTTTGAAATTTCTTGTACTAATTCTTCTTTGTTCATTATAAAACTCCTTTCTTATGTACCACAACTCTATTATAGGGGATACAAATTTTATTGCAATAATTATGTTTTCTGGCTCAGAAAACCTGCAAATGCTTGCTATTCTTGAGTTTCGCAACTTAACAAAAGTTAAAAATCAATAAAATATTTCATATTTTTGGATGAATTTCCCATGCCATGCACATTTTGGGGTATGGGTTTTAATCAAAAAGTCTGTCTCTCCTTTAAGGAGAGATTGGAAATACTTGTTTTATATATTTTTCTCCTTTTGAGAGAAGAATTTTTTTTGAGGGAAAGCGTTGCAGAACAAATCACGCTCAAGTATTTCCATTTGCTCACTTATTCAATTAGAATATTAAAAATATATTAACCCGTTTTTCTTTAAAGTATAATTAATAATGTATATATTATTTACATGAGGATTTTTTTATGAAGCTTAGTAAAACAACTGCTCAAAATTCATTTAAATATAGTTGGCTAATGGGACGTATATACCCATATGTAAAACCGGTACTTGGCAGACTGATACTGGGTTTTCTTGTTGCTATTCCTGTTGGACTGCTTGACGGTATTGTTGCGTTAGCACTCAAGCCATATATGGATTACGTTGTAGGAAAACATAATTGGTCATTTTCGTTGTTAGGTCACGAATTTGTTATACCATATCTTGTACTTGCAGCTGCTATTCCGTTTGCCGTTATATTTTTCGCAGTAATTCAAGGGGTGTTCAAATATCTTAATTCTTATCTTACAACTTGGACAAGCCAAAAAATTACTAACTTTGTAAAAATCGGATTATATGAAAAATTGATTAGTATGGATTCTTCATTTTTTGATGAAAATCCTTCAGGTATAATTATATCTCGTTATTTGAACGATCCGGATACAGCATCAAAAGGGTTGGTTGATAAATGTAAAAACCTTGTTATGTCACTTGTTGGTTCTCTGGGGCTAATAGGTGTTATGTTGTATAGTTCTTGGAAACTTGCTTTGGTTGGGGTTTTTGTATTGTGTGTAGCATTTGTGCCGGTTGCACTAATTAGAAAACGCATTAAAAAAGCTTCAAATGAAAATATGGTAGTTAGCGGAAATATTACTACTAATTTTAATGAAACATATTCAGGAAACAAAGTTGTTACGGCTTATTGCTTGCAAGGCAGACAACACGATGCATTTGTAGATCAAGTTAATGAATCATTTAATATAACAATGTCATTAACAAAGCGTTCTGCTTGGATGTCTCCTATTATGTACGGTATTGCTTCAATAGGTATTGCTATCGTTTTAGGATTCGGAACACAATTAATTATGTCCGGAGAAATGACTGCAGGAAGTTTTGCTTCATTCGTAACATCTTTATTGCTATTATACAAACCTGTAAAAACTCTTGGCGGTACATTAACAACTATTCAAACATTATTTGTTGCACTTGGTCGTGTATTTGAATTATTTGATATTGAACCAAATATTAAAGATAAAGAAAATTCTCTTGAGTTAAAGGAATTGAATAATTCTATCAAATTTACTAATGTATGCTTCTCATATAATGAAGAAAAAGAAATTCTACACAACATTAATTTAGAAGTAAACAAGGGAGAAACAATTGCAATAGTTGGTAATTCCGGAGGAGGTAAATCAACACTTGTTAATCTTATACCTAGATTTTATGATGTTACAGATGGTGTAATTGCAATTGATGGGGTTGATGTTCGTGATATTTCATTGAATAGTCTTAGAAAAAATATTGCAATGGTATTTCAAGATAATTTCTTATTCACAGGAACTATAAGAGAAAATATACTAATGGGTAATCCTAATGCAACCGAGGAAGAATTGCAAAATGCGGTTCAATCTGCACACTTAGAAGAAATGTTAGCAGATATGCCAATGGGAATAGATACTGAATTAGGTGAAAGAGGGACATCTTTATCAGGCGGACAACGCCAACGTGTTGCAATTGCTCGTGCAATGGTTAGAAAATCACCTATTGTTATTTTGGACGAAGCTACAAGTGCTCTTGATAACAAATCTGAAGCAGTAGTTCAAAAAGCATTGGATAATTTGATTCAAAATAAAACAGTATTTGTTATAGCACACAGATTATCTACTATTCAAAATGCTGATAGGATAGCTGTTATAAATGAGGGACATTTAGTTGAGCTTGGCTCACATGATGAATTAATGAGTATAGAAAACGGTCAGTACAGATTGCTTTATGAAATGCAATTTAAACATCAAGAAGCGTTAGTTTAAATAAGGAAGGATAAGTATGAAACTTGGATTAAATATAGATCACGTTGCAACATTGAGAAATGCAAGAGGTGGAATTGAACCAAATGTGCTTGAAGCCGCAAAAATATGTCTTGCAAATGGTGCAGATTCTATTACTACCCACTTAAGAGAAGATAGACGTCACATAAAGGATGAAGACGTAAAACTTATTCGTCAAACATTAAAAACTAAATTAAACCTTGAAATGGCAATGACCGATGAAATGCATAAAATAGCATTAGACCTTTTACCTGATGCAGTATGTATAGTACCCGAAAAACGACAAGAAGTTACAACCGAGGGGGGATTAGATATTGCAGGACAATTATTGAGAGGGGTTAGCTTCGTAAGAGAGCTTGTTGTTAAAGGGATTGAAGTCAGCTTGTTTATTGATCCTGATATAAAACAAGTTACGGCAGCATATCAAACAGGTGCTCAATTTATAGAATTACATACCGGTGCATATGCAAACGCATACGGAACACCTGATGAGCATAAAGCTTTCGAAGATTTAAAAAAAGCAACTGAATTTGCGCACACTCTTGGTTTAAAAGTTAATGCAGGGCACGGTTTAAATTATGAAAATGTTCTTAGAATGCATGAAATTGATGGATTATATGAACTAAACATAGGACACAGTATTATTTCCAGAGCAGTATTTGTCGGACTACCACAAGCTGTTAGAGAAATGAAGGAGTTAGTTAATGACTAAAAAAACTAAGGAAGAAGTTATTGAAGAAATGCAAAAAGTCGTAGAACAAATGCGACTTGATGATATAGAAGATAATCCTGATAGTGCAAATGAGTTTTTTCAATGTGATGCCTGCGGGCAGGATGCTCCTCTTGCCGGTTCTATACAGTATGGAAATTATCGTTTGTGTAATGATTGTGTCCTTCTTGCAGAGGTCGGATTTGAGCTTAAACAATTAAATAATATTGAAGAACTTATTGATAAAATGGAAGACAAACGTCTTGAAGCAGATTGTGAATTTTTGAAACGTGAACAACAACGTGCAGAAAATTAAAAATAAATACATTTTTCCTACTAATGCTTGATATCAGGACAAAAAATATTATATATAATACTAGTTATGAAAAAATTTATAGTAATATTATTATCACTTTTTTTTGTATCAGGTTTAGTATTTGCAGAACCTGAACTTAGTCGTGATTATGACGGGATAGAAGTTCCTGTCGGAAGTTTTATTCCTGTAATTTCATTACAGGATTTTTCCACCGCATACAGTGATAGTACTAATTCATTAAAATTTGTATGCTATAACGATGTCTATGAATTTGAAACAGTAATTATTCCAAAAGGAACAGTCTTTTATGGATTTATAGAGAAAAAGAACGAACCTGTTATCGGAACGCATGCTTCCATGATAGTAAGAATAACAAAGATGGAATACGCTGACGGTTTTACAATTCCAATGGTCGGATATATACATACTCCTAATGGTAATTTGATAGGCGGGCAAATGACCGAGCCTGAAAAGTGGGACAAAATGCCGCATTACCAAAAACATATAGCAAGACATTTCGTTGGAGTACAGCAATATGTTCCGGGTGCAACACGAAAAATGGGTGAACACGTCACCGTCGCATCAGGAGCAAATCTTCTTATTGTGTTGGTTAAACCTTTGTTTATAACTCACACTTTATATTAAATTTTTTATTCTTCATTATAGACCATTTTTTTGCGTAATTTCCATTGACACAATACAAGAATAAAAATAATGGCAAAAAGTACATAAGCTATTGCACTGGCACGTCCCACATCAAAATATTCAAACGCATACTTATAGATAGAATATACAAGAACCATTGTGCTATTTTCCGGCCCGCCTTCTGTCATCATATATATAAGATCAAACACTTGAAAAGAACTTATAGAAGTAATTACTATTACAAAAAAGATAGTTGAGGACAATAGTGGAATCGTTATATGTCTAAAAGTGTTAAAAGAATTTGCACCATCTATTTTTGATGCTTCTAGCAATTCTTGATTTATAGAAGCAAAACCGGATAAAAAGATTATCATATTGTATCCGATAAGCTTCCAAACAGAAACTACAATTAATACAGGCATGGCAAATGCTTTATCGTACAGCCAATTTACGTGTAAATTAAGTAAGGTATTTATCCCGCCTATGTTAGGATCAAAAATCCATTGCCAAACCAATGCAATAACAATCATAGGTGTAATAAACGGAATAAAATATGCTGTTTTATAAAATTCACTTCCCCTAATTTTATTATTTAACATTGAAGCAAGAATTAAAGGTATGATAACCCCAAAAACAGATACAGATATTGCATAAACAAACGTATTTCCTAACATTTTCCAAAACAAACCATCTGTTAATATGTTTTTGTAGTTATCCAATCCGACAAATTTAATATCATTTAATAAATCCCAATCAGTAAAACTCAAAGAAAATGAGCAAACAACTGGAATAATAATAAATATAAAAGTTCCTAAAACAGCCGGAAGAATAAACATCCAAGCCGTTAGTGTATTATTTCTTTTCTGATTATTTTGAAAGTTATCCATAAATTTATTATAACAAACAAAATTATGTTTTATTAATAATTATTTCTTTTTTGCCAGATTTTTTTGGTAGTAATCGTTTAGTGCTTTTTTGATTTCAGGTGCAAGAATATATATTGCAATTAAGTTTGGTATTGACATTGCAAGCATCATTGCATCTGTTATGTTAATGATTGATTGAACATTTAAACAAGAACCAATTACGATAAATGCGCAATATATAACATTGAATAATAATACACGTTTTTTCCCTTCACCCAACAAGAATGTCCAAGCTTTTTGTCCGTAATATGCCCAAGAAATCAATGTTGATAATGCAAATAGTACTGCAATTATTGATAATATGATTGGGAAGAATGAAATAACAGATTGGAATGCATTAGATGCAAGTTCAATTCCAGAAATCTGTCCTATTGTTGTATTGTCAAGTACTCCTGAAAATACAATTGCAAAGGATGTGAATAGGCACAAAATACCTGTTAAAAATGTTTCCAACAATGCAACAAATCCTTGTGAAACAGGTTCTTTTGTTTGAGCTGTTGCATATACAATAGCAGCCGCACCTGTACCGGCTTCGTTTGATTGTACTGATCGTCTAAGTCCTATTACAACAATTCCGAAAAATCCACCCGCAACTGCTGTTGGATGAAAGGCTTCTCTTAAAATTAACATTAATGCATGTGGAATTTGTGGAATATTTGCGGCAATTACTATTAACCCTGAAACTATATATAATAAACACATTGATGGCGTTAATATAGTAGTTACTTTTGCTATGCTTTTAATACCGCCAACAACTACCAACCATATCAAAACAGCAATTATTAAACCAATAATCCATGTGCAATCGTGAAATATGCTGGTTTCCTTTCCTGTTATAAATACAATTTGGTGTGCTGTTTGATTGATTTGAATCATATTACCACCTGTGATACCGCCACCAATACATAAAATGGCGAATAAAACAGAAAGCGGTTGTCCTAACCAACGCATGTTTTTTCTGGTAAGACCGTGTGCAATATAGTGCATTGGTCCGCCTGATATTGAGCCGTCAAGGTTAAATCTTCTATATCTTACTGCTAAAGTTGCTTCAGCAAATTTAATTGACATACCTAGTATTGCACCAAAAAATATCCAAAAAGCTGCTCCCGGCCCGCCAATGGAGATTGAAATAGCTACACCTGCTATACTGCCGATACCTATTGTGCCTGAAAGTGCTGTCGCCAGTGCCTGAAAAGATGAAACTTCTCCACTACCATCACCTTTGTTTGTTGGTGATACTAATTGTTCTACTGCGTGTTTTAGCCCCCATATTGCTACACCTTTGAAATATATTGTAAAGAATATTCCGGCAAATAATATCCATAATATAATTATTGGTATTTCACCTCCGGGTAATGGCACTGTTGTAAATATAACCTTTGCTATTGCATCTGATACAGGTGCTACAGTGTTATCCATAAATGCATCTACATTGAATGCAAAAGCTTTTTGCATACTAACTATTACTGCCATAAAAAGCCAAAATATTCTCTTCATCTATTCATATTCCTTTACTTTGATATTTGCATATTTCACATTATATCAAAAACATGCTCAATATATGCAGATAATTTATACTTATGTAAAGTTAATCGCTCATTTTTTACTCCAAAAATTTTTTTATAGCGTATTTTTATTAACTTCTTCACAAATGTATGATATTATTGTACAATTGTTTTGAGAAGAGTATAACGTTTAAATTACCTATAGGAGATATGAATGTCCGGTAAAAAAGTTGTTAGTATTGGCGAAAAACGCTCTAAACAAAAAGAAGAACCAATTAAAAAACAAGAAGATGTTAAAGAAGAAGTAACAAAATCTGATGATGTTGTCTATTGCAGTTTTTGTGGAAGACCTAACACTCAAGTTGTTAAAATGGTTAAAGGTCCGGGTGTTAATATTTGTTCAGAGTGTACTATGATTGCCGTGCAATACCTTATACTGAATGACAGAATGCCTTCTGCTGAAGCCCAAGCTATTCTTGATGCTTTTTGGGGTAAATGCAAATAAGAGCAGGGGTAAATATATAGGGGTAAATATACAGGGGTAAATATACAGGGTAGATGTATAAGAGCAAATGTATAAGGATAAATCCCGAGATAAAGATAGATAAAAACATTGTGTAAGTTATAAATATTGATATTAAATTAGGAAACATAAAATGAATAAAATACAAATAAGAGCTGAAATTTTAACACTTATTACAAAATTACAAACTACAACTGCTGTTTCTGATGAGATGTTTGCAGCTCTCGATAATGAACCTGATAAACAAGCCATTATGGATGTTCTTTTAAAAGAACTCCAGAGAGCTAAGGAACAAAAAGCTTTTGTTATTTGTTATATTCTAACCAGATTATTTGATAAAGAAACATTAGTTAATAATTTGAGAGAATTTATTCGTGATAGAAAAATTAGCGATTATGCTAAAATGATTGCATTTAATCTTCTTCGTGATTTGGGTAGTGAAGTGAAATATGATGATGTGAACGGATATTTTACGGAATTTGACCAAATAGTAGAAGAAGAAACTAAAGAAATGCTTAATTCGGCATTAATGAATCCTGAAGCACAAATCGATTTTATTGACTTCTTATATGCGCTTAGTCCTGAAGACCAATTGGTTTTGGTAAAAGCTTTAAATGAAGATTATACACAAGATGCTCTTGCTAATATTCTTATCCCGTTATTTATGTATAATCCCAGAACAGAATTGGCAAAAGAAGTTGTTAATATACTTGGTGAATCTAAATCTCAATTAGCCTTTCACGCACTGGAAGAAGCTAAAGATTTTGTAGGCGAAGATTTAATTCCTCTATTGAATAAAGGTTTGTCTTCTCTAAAATTGTCGGGTATACGAGTTGATAACGCAGTCGATTTTTATAAAAGTATTTTGACTTCGTCTAAACCGTTTAAGTCTTATATGAGTTACCCCGACGGACACGGAAACTTAGCTGTTGTGTTTACAAGAATTCGTGAAGATGAAACTATTCAGTTTGTTGCAATGGTATTAAATGATATATACGGTATTTTAGATTGTTTTGGGTTTAACGAAATTACTAAGGTAGATTTGAATAAAATCTTAGGTAAGTTTTATGGTGAAAAAGGCGGTGTTGAAGTAGGTCATGGCATTGTTAAATACTTGGTCGACAGAGCTGAAAAACAAGCTCGTTACAATAGAGATATGCTCCCTTATGAGTATGTTTGCTGGAAAAATACCTTGCTTGATATTGAACCTATAAAACCTAATTGTATTCTTGAAAATAAAGACTTGAATCCATCCGAAATTGATGAGCTTTGTCTTTCTGAATATACTCAAACTTGGTTCTATGATGCAAATACATCTAAGCCGTTTGCTTCTATGATTGAAAAATTGAACAACATTTATAAGGCTAATAATTTTGATACTGATTTGGATAAATTTATATCAGATAATTATAATGTTATATATACAGCTGAAGAAATTGAAATGTGGAATAACAGATTTTATATTACTGCATTTCTTCGACAACTTAAAGGTGATAAACGTCAAGCTCAGTTGTTCTATTCTTTAAAAGGTAATTATAGCTTTTTAACCAATATACTCAGAAAAAGTATTTATGAGTATTATGTTCTTCAACGTTGGCAATTGAAAAATGCTAAAAATACTACAAATATGTTCAAACGTCATGAACTCGAAACTTCTGAATTTGAACTTATGCAGTTAGATATGATTATATCTACTATTGAAACTAAGTGGGTTAAGTAACCAAAAGTTGAAATTTGAAATAGAAAATATGTTTGGAGCTTTATCCAACAAGTATTTAGAATTATTTTAGCCGATTAGTTATTATTTAACTTTGTATTATTTAAATTATCAAAAGGAAATAAAAATGTACAAAATAATGTCCTTAGATGTAGGTACAAAACGAATAGGTGTTGCACTTAGTGATTATTTGCATATACTTTCTAACGGACTGTGCTGCGTACAAAGAGAACCTGAAAATAATGCAATTAATGAAATTATAAAATTGATTAAAGAAAATGATGTGAAACTCATTGTTATCGGTGTGCCCGTTAACATGGACGGAACAAAAGGCGGGCAAGCTCAAGATTGTTTGAGTTTTGGTAATAAGTTAAAATCGAATATTTCTGATTGTGATATAATGTTTGAAGATGAGCGACTTAGTTCTGATGTGGCAGAAGAACGATTAAGAGAACAAAAAATTGATTTTAGAAAAAATAAATCTCTTGTTGATATAGAAAGTGCTTGTGTTATATTAGAACAATACTTAAGGAAATTATAATTATGACAGAAGAAAAAGAAAATATTATTGAAACAGTTGATGAAGACGGTAATGTTATTCAGTTTAATCTTTTTGATGTGATTGAATATGAAGGAAAAGAATACGCACTCCTTCTTCCTGTTGATGAAGATGAAGAAGATGATGATGCGGAAATGATTCTTATGAGATTAGTGTCTGATGGGGATGAATATTCATTTGAAACAATTGATGATGAAGCCGAGTTTGAAGCTGTTTCTGAATATTTAGAATCATTTGAGGATGAAGAATAAGTGTTTGAAAAATTTACGGAACTTGCTATAGATACTGTATATGATGCGCAAAATTGTGCTATAAATCTTGGTTGCTCTGAGGTTTATGTTGAGCATCTTTTTTGGGCTATAGTTAATAATGCTAAAGGTATCTCTTTGAGATTGTTCAGAAATTCAGGTATTAATGCTGATATAATTGAAAGAGAAATTAAAGATTACGTTTCTCCTACTAATAAAAATTATGTTGTTGTTCCGTTTAATAATGAATTTAAAGCTCTTTTAAAACAAACTTTAGATTTAGCCTCTAAATCGGGTAATGTTAATATTCATTATGAACATCTTTTCTTGGCTCTTTTAAATATTAAAAATCCTAATGTTAAAGAAATTTTAGATAAGTACAATTTTGATATATTTAAAGCAAAGGATATTTTAGCAAGATTAGTTCAAAAGAAAATTAAAAAATCTGTTCACCCCGAAGGCGAAGAAAGTGGTGAAGTTCGTAAAATAGATGAAATATATAAGAATTTTGAACGCTCATCTATTTTTAATAAAGCAATTTCTAAGCTTACAACTTCAGGTTATGAAATTTTAGGAACAGAGCAAATTGTATCTTCTATTTTAGAAAATAATGATACAAATGTTGTTAATATTCTTGCTAAATATGGGATTACTCAAGCAACTTTTGATGAAAAATTATCATCACTTCAATCTCGTGATGCAGAATATTCGGGTAGAAAAATTGTTTTTACTCCAAATGCTTTTTGGGTTATGAATAAAGCATTACAAGTTGCAAAAGAATTGGGTTCTTCTGAGGTTTTGCCTGAACACATTATTTTAAGCATTCTTGATGTTAAAAAAGGTATTGCAAGTGAAATATTTAAAGAAATGAATATTGATTTTGATGAATTATCCGAAGAAATTATCAAACCTATTGAAAAACAAATGCCGGAAACATTGGTTATTCTTAAATTGGCTAAAGAAGAAGCTCGTAGAATCGGACGTAATATCGTAGGTACAGAAATGTTCTTGCTTGGTATCCTTGCTGAAGGTTCAGGGATTGGTGCTAAAGTTTTAAATAATCTTGAGATAACTTTAAAAGATGCAAGAAAAGTAGTAGAACAATTGCTGGGTTACGGTAATGAGTATTTTGATAACGAAATTGTATTTACTAAAAGAGCTAAAAATGTTCTCGAAAAAGCTTGGAAGTATGCTCAAGAGGCAAAACATGAACGTATAAGTTCAGAAGATTTATTGATGGCGATTACTTCTGAACACAGTTCGCTTGCTATGAAAGTGTTAGGTCAACTTGGTGTTGATGCCGTCGAAATTAAATACGGTATTTTGAAAGAGATAAATATTGATTAATAAGGTTCTTAAATTTATTGAGAAATATCAACTATTTAACAAAACTATTCTTGTCGGTTTTTCCGGCGGACCTGATTCTATGTGTTTGTTAGATATTCTTTATTCAATAAATAAAGATAAAAATCTTTTTAACCTTGTTGCTGTTCATTATAATCATAATTGGAGAGGTGATATTGCACTTCATGAGCAAGAATGTTGTAAAAAATATTGTGAAGATAGAAATATAGAATTTTATACAGAAACGGCTTCTGATGATATTAAAAAAAATGAAACCGAAGCCAGAGAATTAAGGTATTCTTTTTTTGAAAGAGCTAAGAAAAAATATAATGCTGATGCAATATTTACTGCTCATAATTGGGATGATAATGCTGAAACGGTTCTTTATAGAATTATAAAAGGAACCGGTATTGTTGGGTTAAAAGGAATTTTACCTAAACGTGATTGTTATTATCGCCCGCTAATAGATGTACATCGGACTGATATAGAAGCATATTGTGCAAAAAATAATCTTTGCCCAAATATTGATAATTCAAATAATGATACAGTTCATAAAAGAAATTTAATTAGGCATGATATATTTCCGATGTTGGCAGAAATAAATTCGGATGTTAAAAAAGCTTTAAATAATCTTTGTTATGTTGCTCAATCTGAATCTGAAATTGTTGATGAGTATATAAGCAAATTGTCAAAAGATTTGTACTCTGATGATAAAATTATTACTTCTGTATATAAAACTTTGTCAAAACCTGTCAAACAAAAAATAATATATAATTTAATCTATAATTCTCAATTTGATTATACTATGGATAGAATAGAGAATATCCTTGAATTTATTGAGAAAACAATAGAAGATAACAAGCCTTCAAAATTTTCACTATCTTCTGATAATTGGTTGTATGTTGATAGTAACATTATGGAAATAATTCAAAAGACAGAGCAAAATAACCAAATTATAGAAATTGTAAAAAATGGAACATATACTATTGGTGAAAACGAATTTTTTATTTGTGACTGTGATGAATATATCAAACAAAAAGATGAATATAGTGCAATGGTTGATTTGACAAATTGTAAAAATCTCTGTATAAGAACAAGACGTGATGGTGATATTATTCGTCCGCTTGGATTTAAAGGAACTATGAAATTAAAAAAATATTTAATGGAGAAGAAAATCCCTCAACACAAAAGAGATAAGTTAGTTTTATTAACCAATAATGAAGAAGTTTTATGGGTAGGCGGAGTCGGCATGAGTGACAAAATAAAAGTTGTAAATAAACCAACACATCTTATAAAACTGAACTACAAGAATGGAGTGATTTTATGAAAACGTTAGAAAAAAATGATTTAAAAGTATTAATCAATGAGGCTGAAATCCAAAATAGAATAAAAGAAATGGCTAATCAATTAAATGAAGAATATAAAAATTCTGAAGTGTGTGTTATTTGTGTGCTTAAAGGTTCGGTTATGTTTATGACTGATTTGATTAAATATCTTGATATGCCTTTGAAACTCGAATTTATAAGGTTGTCAAGTTATGGTTCTAATTTAACTTCATCAGGAAAAGTTAATGCTATAGATATTTCTCTGCCAGATTTAAATGATAAAAATGTGCTTGTAATAGAAGATATTATTGATACAGGACATACTGCCCAGTTTCTAACGGAATTTTTTAAACATAATTTTAATGTTAAATCATATAAGTTTATTTCTTTATTAGATAAAAGATGCAAAAGAGAAGTGAATATTAATCCTGATATGTTTGGTTTTGAAGTCGAGGATAAATTTTTAGTGGGATATGGTTTAGATTACGATGGCTATTATCGTAATTTAAGGTATATAGGTTATATTCAATAAATAAAAGCTTATGATTAAAAATACACCTTTTTGTATAAGTTTTATGGTACATTTTTAATCAACACTGACACGCTTCACGCATATATGCACTACTGTCCATGATAATTTCAAGCTACTTTTAAAAAATTAAAATTCAACAAGTGAGGTATACAATATTTTATTTATGAAAAATGTATGTATATAATAAATATTATTGGAAGTAATTAGGTGATTTTTTATTAGTCTATCCCCTCTACTAAAGAGTAGGAGTGGGTAGAATTTCTTAACGAGGTACGAGTTCAGAAATTCGGGTGAGGTTTGAATATGAAAAATTTTATAAATTTATAATTTATAATTATTTATTTTTTGTTATGTACTTTTCTTTTCTTTATATTGCGACGGTAAAGAAAAGAAAAGTACGAAAAG
>CADBUZ010000030.1:693-15568 GCA_902797985.1 uncultured bacterium | reverse complement strand
ATCTTCTCCTAAATTAATAGTTACGGCATCTTTGCTGTTAGAGGTCAAGTTAACGGAAGATACGTTTAGGGTACCTGTTCCTTCAACGTTCTCTGCTGTGATTTTATCACTTGCACCGCTTTTTAAATCTGCGTCTATTGCTATGTTTGATACTGTGTCATTAGGTAATGCCAGTGATTTTAAAGCAATTCGTCCTAGCTTATTATTGCTAAATGAAGTTGTTGAATTAGAAGACAAATTAAGGATTCTTCCTGATAATGTAGCTTCATCTTCAAACACTAAAGCACCACTTCCATCATTATAAATATTTATACCGCTATCAAACTCTGTCTGGCGTTTTATTATAACATTACCTGATGTATGGATTTCGCCTTCACCTGTAATAAGGTCGTTAACAGTGATTTTTCTGTTTTTATTTGCTTGAAGGTTCAATGTTGCATTGTCCATGTGTATTGCATTAGATACGGCAAGTTCTCCTTCTCCTACGGTATTATTTGAGAATGTAACATTTTTCTTAATTGCTAATATATTAGTAGTGCTGTTTTTATCTAAATATAAAGCACCACCTTCGATTTCTGCGATATTGTTCGTGAAGTTTGTATCAGCAATTTGAGCAAATGCGTTTTCTCCGACATAGATTGCACCACCATAGTTTGCTCTATTGTTTTTGAAGTTGGAGCTGTTAATTGATAATACGCTATTGTCAGATGTGTATATTGCACCACCTTTATCTACAGCTTTGTTATAAGCAAAAGTTGAACCCGTTACCATTGTTAAAGAATTATTATAAATAGCACCGCCATCATTTGCGGTATTCGAGTATTCAATCTCTTTTTTAGGTGCTTTGCCAAAGGTAGATTTATTAACAGTCAAAGTGCCGTTGTTGTATATTGCACCACCATAGTTTGCTGAATTTTGGAAGAAAGATGAGCTAATAATTGTTGCATTTGAATCTTTTGAGTTATATAATCCGCCGCCTATATTAGCTTTGTTTTCCGTAAAAGATGCTTTTGACGTTGCCAGTAGTTTATTATTATATATCCCCCCACCTTCGAGGGCGTTATTATATCCTATTTTTGATGAGTTTAATCCGCCTGTTACAGCTCCTTTTTTATTATATGTAATTATTTCTCCGTTATTATAAATTGCACCGCCTTTATCTGATGCGGTATTATAATAAAATTTTGATGAACTGTCTGTCAAGGAACCTGTATTATATAAAGCACCACCTATTTTTGCTGTATTTCCATATTCATTTTTAGCCTTATCTGTAATACCAAAATTGTTGCTTTTAAGTGTCATTTTGCCATCATTATAGATAGCACCGCCGTTGTTTGCTTCATTATATACAAATGTTGATGAACTAACTGTTGTTACGTTCATGGATTGATATTCTTCCGGTACATTGTTTGGTGAATTATAAATAGCACCGCCATTTTGAGATTTGTTGCCGTTGTTTGTTTCTACAGCTGAACCAAAGTTCGATTTTGATATTGATATTTTACCCTGTTTTATGTAAATAGCACCGCCGTTTTCTGTTGAATTATTAGAATAAAAATTATTTTTGGCTATGTTAACAGTTGTTTTCTTTGTAAGTAAGGCGTTGATATAGATAGCACCGCCGTTTGGCGCTGTATTAGAGATAAAGGTGTTTGATGTGAATTTTGAGTATCCTGCTGTATAGATTGCACCACCTATTAATTCTGCTGTGTTTGATGTGAATTTAGAATTTGATATTGTTGCTTTATTTTCGTTATAAACAGCACCGCCAATATATGCTTCATTTCCGTATGTTGTACTGCCTGAAGCGGTTTCTCCGAATTGGACATAATTTAATGATAATGTGCCGTTGTTATATATTGCACCTCCACCGTTTGTCGATGTGTTTCTATATACTTGGGCATATTTCTTTTTTGTTCCTTTTAATATTGCTGTACCGGCATTGTTTCGTATTCCTGCACCATTGTTGTCAGTTTCATTATCTGTTAAATTTACATTTGAAAGGCTTATTTTCCCTCCGTTATTTATAAATGCACCATTAAAGCCTTTTATATCAAAATTACTTCCAACGAGTTGTTGTTTTGAAACTTTAATTTTTTCTGTTCCATCAAGAACAAATCCTTCTAATTCATTAGGTGTAGAAATTGTTGAGTATGAATCACCTTTTATCGTTAATTTTTTAGATTGTAGTTTGCCTGAGGTTATGGAGAGTGTTCCGGCTTTACCATAGTTAAAGATAACCATATCTTCGTTTAATTTGACAGTTTTTGCTTTTGTATCTAACAAAGCTGATACAATAGGTGTATCTTCACAATCAGGATCATATCCGACAATTATTGAACCGTTTAAACCGATTTTTGCGTAATAATTTTTGTCATCAATTGTATATAGTAAAATTGCATTGGTGAGCACTGTTCCATTACTGAATTTTAAGAAATCTGTTGTAGCAGCTTTGATATCAAGCAGCTTTATACTTACGGAATCAACTTCTGTTTTCCCTAAAATATTAAAGCTTTCTCTTGTAAGTATGATTAAACCGTTTCCTGAGTTTGTTCTAAGTTTATCTGTTACGATTTTATCAGATTGTTCTTGACGAAGATTTACATCAAATTTTAATTCTGTATTTGAATTAACGTTTAAATCGTTTGTGTAAATTATAGTATAGTAACCGTCTGCGACATCCAATTTACCGCCATTAAGATTTATGCTATTAATATAATTTTTACTACCTAAAGATTTTGGCATTGTTAATTTTACCGTGCCATTGTTAGTAGAATTATCGTTAATATTTAATGTTAATAAAGTATTATCTGATATTTCTAAACCTGAGTTAATTTGTACACTTTTACCGTTATGTGCTATAAGGTTTAAAGTTTGGTTTCCGTCAGCTCCAAGATATATGTCATTCTTTTCGCCTTTGATGTTATCATCATTTTTATTCTGATAATTTTCAGATAATATAGTGTCACGGTTTTCTGCAATAATAGATAGTGTGTTAGTGGTGTATATTGCACCGCCAATACCTTCTGCAGCATTAGCACTCATTACGGAGTCAATAATTGTGGCAGAAGCATTATTGTTAGCTGAATTCATAAAAATAACTGAACCACGTTTTTCACTTCTTAGCGTAGTAGTTTCTTGTTCTTGTTTGCTGTATTCTTCCGTATATTCATATTGATTGTACGTCTTTGCGTTTTCAAAGCTAACTCCGTTTATTGTTAAAGTTGTATATTTTTCAGCATTATCTAAATAAATTTCAAATCCGCCAAAATTATTCATGTCAATTTTAGCGACATTACCCGCTGTAGTTATTCCTTCATCAGCTTTGATTGTTAATTTTCCCGGAACTGTTTCGCCAATGTTTGCAGGTACTTCGTATGGTTTTGCAACTGTGTTGTTTCTAAGAATAAACGTTCTTGGTAAAGTTTGGTCGACAGAGTATAAACCTAGCCTGTTTAATTCAACAATGCCGTTATATACAGGTTTTTTCTCAACTTTAATACCTGTTCCGAGGTTATCATCACCATCACCATTTGAAGATATATGAATTTCTCCGACAAAATAGTCATCGTACAATACGTAACCTTCACCTACTATTGTATATGTATCAACGTAGAAAGTATTGTAAAATGGTTTTATATATACTTTAACATTTTCGCTTCCTGTTAAAATATTTATATCTCCTTCTTGAGTGGTTGATGTGAGAGTTTCAGCTACCCCATGAATTTCTGAAATATTTATTATACCTGTTGAGTTTAAGTCTTTAACAATAATTCTATCTGCTGTATTATTTCTAAAATCTACGTCTATAATAAATTTAACTAAATCATCATCACTACCAACTGTTTGAGGATTAATTGTAAGAGAGTTTATTGTATATGGCATATCAATGTTGCCGAAAGAACCGTCAGAAGTGCCTGAAAAATCTATAACCCCTTTGTTTAATGTGAGTTTTGAATTTGAAAAAGTACTTGTTCCATATTGAAGTTTCCCTGAATTTAGTGTAAATGAATTGTATTTACCTAAGCTGTCGGGATCTGTAATTAAAACATATCTAAGGTCAGTTGATACAGCACTATCAGTTGTTGATAATGTCCCTTTGCCAGAAATATCAACAACATAATTTTGTTTACCTACAATTGTGCTTCCGTCAAATACGATATTTCCATCGTTTTCTATTGAGCTATAGAAATTTGAGTCTTTAGATTTTATGTCTCCTGAGTTTATCAAAGTGTTTGGAGAATTGTCGTCTGCCGAGGATAATATGTTTACGCCATCCATATAAACTCTACCATCAATATTTGAGATAGAAACGGCATTATCTTTGAATATAACATTGTTTAATTCAATATTATATTCATTTTCTGAAATAGTTGCTCTAGATTCTATTCCAACAGGTGCGTTTGTTATTGTAAGGTCTTTAGCAATAATTTTTGCATTGCTGTCATTTAAAATAAACCCTTTTTCATTATTTAAATTCAATGTATAGTTATTGCCGTTCAAAGTCATTGTACCAATAGCAGTTTCACCAACAGTTTCAAATACGGTGTAATCTTTACCGAGGTTGAAAACTCTATTCGCTGCAATTCCGCTTTCAGGGATGAAAATGTTTAATGATTTTAAAGGATCATATTTTTCTAAAACACCTATTGTAATTGAAGCATTTGTAAGTTCATTTATTTTATATCCGAAAGAGCCAACAAAAGAGTCTTCATTTGCAATAAAAGTGTTTGTCGTATCATCGAAATAGGTGTTTTCTATAGTAATTGGAGTAGGTTCATGTTGTACATTTTCATCAAGGATAATTTTTATATCGTTATGTACATATTCTTTATTTAAAATATTTATCTCTTGAGTTTCTTCTGAAGATTGATAAATCAATTTAGCAAATTGGAATAAATCATCCTTTGAAATTCCTATATCTGTAATTTTTATAGTACCTTTTGAGTTTTTGCCGACAGAAATTGTGTCATATTTTAAGATTATGTTATTGTCAGCATCAATATCAGCACCAATATCTATTTTGTAGCTAACGTTGTCAAAAGAGGTCAAAGAGCCGATTTGGTAATTTGTATATTTTTCAGAAGATGATTCTGTTTGGAGGTTAACTATGGCATTTCTTATTTCTAAAGTTGTGTTATCAGAAAAAGTATTTCCGCTAAATATAACTTCAGCATTATCATCTTCTGAAGTTATTCCACCAAAAATACTTACATTTGCATTTTCTATTTTGTTATTCAATGAAATTTTGCCTTGATTGTCGAGGTTTATGTTAACTCTATATCCTTCTGTCCCGCTAATAATATCATCAATGGTCCAGCTGCCGCCATCTGTAGTGGAAATTGAAAGAACTCCTTCTGAATTGTCCATATAAATAGCTTGTGCTTCTGATTCTCCGTTATTTACTATTTGGTTTCCGCTAATTTTATAGTTTTGATTATCTGCTTCTAATAACATAGAAGAAGTTGTATAAATGGCACCACCTTTCGCCCCATCTGTGTTTGAGATAGCTTTGTTGTTTTCTAAATTGCCTGAAAATTTAGAAATAGTTCCTTCGTTATAAATAGCACCGCCTTTTGCAATTGTTGATGATTGTGCCGTATTACCTTTAAAATCGCCTGTTATAGTTTCTATAGTACCGCTATTATAAATAGCACCACCCATTGTGTCATTGTTTTCGGATGTAACAGAGTTGTTTTCAAATAATGCGTTCAATGTAGAAATTGTAGAGTAAGCAGTATTAACAATAGCTCCGCCAAGGATTGAAGCATTATTTTCTTTGAAAACACCTGATATATTTGATATTGCAGGTGTATTATTCTCATCGGAATCACTATATAATGCACCACCTGAAAGAGCTTTATTTTTAGAAAACTCTACATTGTTTATTGTTAGGAAAGAATTACCAGTAATGTATATAGCACCACCGTTTTCTTCGGATTCACTCAATGATATTCTGCCTGAATTATAAACTAATGATGTATTTGTTTCTGTCATATTAAAAACAGCACCGTTATTTGTACTTTTTGCGTTTTTAAATTCAACATTGTTGACGGTGATTGATGCTCCGTTTTCCAACACAAAACCTGAGTACCTGTTTTCACCATTTTGATAGTTAATGGTTGAATATTGTCCATTATCGCCAAAACCGTTTATTGTCAATGATGATAAGTTAGAGGTTATACCTGTGTTTGCTGAAACTATATGTTCATTATCATAATTATTAAAATTGTAGCTTCGATTATAATTTGTTTTATATGTATTTAGAGCATTAAGATTATCTTGTATTCCAATAGGATAAATATCAGATATTTTGATAGTTTTTGAATCATTTAGTGTTAGTTTGTATTCATAAACATTTATAACTTCATCCCAATTAATTGTAGAGCGAATATTAGAAGCAGTTCTATTTTCATTTAAAATTTGTAATGTTACACCTGTACCTGAACCATCAAGCAATTTGTATGTACCTTGTTTGCTTGAGCTAAAACCATCTATAAAATTAATATCTCCAACAGTTATTACCCCTGTTGATGTTTCCGGCAAATATATACTGTCTGCATTGTTCCCATTGATATTAAAATCAACTGTTATAGTAGTCCCTGCTACAGCTGTTTGTATAATTGGGAAAACATACTGTCCGACACTACTATCTGATAATATTATTCGACAATCTTGAAGGGTTAAACTTTTAGCAAATTGAAAAGTGTCTTTATTTATAAAAATATTGACTCTATTGACATTAACATTTCCATATTTAATTTGATTGTTTAAATGAATATCACTATTTAAATCGCCTGTGAAGAATAAATTATATCCGTCAGAATTACCGCTTATTTCTGAATTGATAATATATGTACCGCTATTTATAGCAGAAAAAGTAACGTTAATATCTTTAGATACATTTAAATTATCATTCAATGTTTTGGATTGATTATCCACGGAGAATGTTGTATCTTCTGTAATATCTTGAGCATTAGCAACAGAGCTGATAGGATTAATTCCTAAAAATATTAATCCTATAAACATAACAAATAGTACTCTAATTGGAGATTTTTTATACCTCATTAACATACTCCGAATAACAAACAAAATTTTTTAAATTTTTGTATCTGCTATTCTGCCCGAAAACCTCGTGAATCTTTGCTCAACTATACATTAATATTATACATCATATTTTAAGTTTTTTCATTATTTTTAACTAAATTTGATATAAAATTTAATAATAGTTTTTCTATATGTGTTTTTCAAACCAAAACTTGCGATATATTGGATATTTTGGTATTCTATTAAGTATTATTTGTGAGTTAATATGAAAAAATATTTATTTATTATAGGAACATTTTTAATATTTACGTTATGCGCTAATGCAGAACAATTTGTTTTATCTTGCAAATTACAGATTTCTGCTGTTCATATGCTTACAAATAAAGTTATGAAAACTTATTTTATAGATAGATATTTCATAGTAGATACTGTTCTGCAAGGGGTATATGACGCAAATAATTTACCTCTCAATGTTCATGAATTTTCGGATTCGACTCTTGTTTTTTCAAAAAGAGCCGTTAGTTTTGCGGATATTGTTGATACAAGAATTACCTATGACAGACACTCTCATAAAATGACCTTGAATGAAATTTATGCCTATGCATCTAAATTTGACCAAAGAGCGAAATTTGTAACTAAAGGAGAAGGTTCCTGTTCCGAGATAAAAATAAACAGAAAACCTCTTTTTTAACGGATAATATAAATGAATAAATATATAAAATATTTTTTAATTATATTTTGCACAGTATTATTTTTTAATCCTGCGTATTCAATGAAAATTACTCATCCTGAAAATCAGTACATGACAGTTTCGGAAGATGGGATTTTCTTTTCAGGGAAAATCGAAAAATATGAAAAAGTTTATATTGACGGGGTTGCCATAAAGCCGGAAAAAACAGGTGCGTTTAGTTATAGTGTGCCTTTAAAGGTCGGAGAAAATATATTTGCCGTTCAAAAGAAAGATTTCTTTTTCAAAACAGAAACATTAAAATATATTATTACTCGTATTAATAAGGCAGATGAAGAAAATCATAATAAATTTATAGAACAAGAAAAATGTTATTATGAAACAACAAGGGATAATGTGGTTTTACGCTCTACCCCAATTGATGCAGGCATGAACAGAATGGGCTATCTTCCTAAAGGAACAAAAGTTTTTTCTGATGGTAGAAAAAATCAGTTTTCAAGAATATATTTGTCAGAAAATAATTATGGTTGGGTAATGTCTAAAGACTTAATATCAGTTAATTTAGAAGATAGAAATAAATATGTTCCGCAAAATTTTATTTCCTATGATTGTATAAAATCAGATAAAAATACTACTTATACAATAACGCTTTCTGATAATGTTCCGTATAGCGCAGTTGTCGAAGATAATAAGTTGATTGTGACTGTTTATAATTTGGATAATTCTAACGAAATATTTACAAAAGAATATTCACTTGATAAATTTCCAAGATATTCTGTATGTATGCAAAATGGAATATTATACATAACTTTTAAAAAATTACCTTTTGATAAAAATACCTATTCTAATAAAAAAGTAAAAATAGTTATAGATGCAGGACACGGGGGAAAAGAAGCCGGCGCTATAGGATGTTTAGGAGATAAAGAGAAGCTTATAAATCTTGAAGTTGCGCTAAAATTAAAGGCAATTCTTGAACAGCACAAATTTAATGTTTATTTAACAAGAGAGATTGATAAGTTTTTATCGTTAGAAGATAGAGTTAAATATGCACAAGATAAAAATGCATTAATATTTATAAGTATCCATATGAATTCTGTTCCAATATCGTCTGATCCTAATTTGGATAAGGGAACTGTGGTTTTTTATTTTAATCCTCAGTCAAAAAATTTAGCAAAAGAAATATCTAATAGGGTGTCTAAAGATTTGAAAATAAAGGATAATGGTGCAACTCAAGCAAGTTTTGCAGTAATACGGCCTACAGAATATATAGGTGTCCTTGCCGAGCTTGCATATTTGGTAAATCCAAAAGATGTTGCTGTTTATCGTAATAAAAAATTTGTTCAAACTTCTGCAATGGCAATATATAACGGATTAGTAAATTATATCCATTCAGAAATATGATGTTTTATTTTTAGAAAAAATTTATTATAATATTTAGTATGAAAAAGTTTTTTGTAATATTAACATTATTATTAGTACTAAGTTCTACTGTAATGGCAGAAGTTATAAAAGCCGGTGTTAGTATTGAGCAAATCCCAAAATCTTTTTTTGGAGTATGGCAAGTAGATGCCCAGCTTGAAAAAACTTCAAATTATTCTACTTTTAAAACTCAAAGCAAAGATTTATGGAACTTATCTCGATTGGGAAACGTCATTACATTAGAGAACCCTTTTACAAAAGCACACGCACAAATTGAGGTAAAACAAACAGAGGGAAATGTAATTGTGTTCTCAAAAACATCGACATTTGACAATAAAATCTTGAAAGATACAGTTACAATCAGGCTTAACGGGAATACATTTGCCGGATATAATGATCTATCACTTGAAACAGTATCGTTATATGACGGACATATATTGAAAAAAGATACTGCAAAATATTTAATCAAAGGGAAAAAATTGTCAGGTACGTCGGTTCTTAAGTAAATGGAGGACTAAATGAGGAATATATACGAATATGATACTGTAATCCTTGGCGGCGGGCCTGCAGGGTTATCAGCCGGTATTTATATGGCAAGAAGTAATGCAAAAACAGCAATTATTGATATTAGTATGTTGGGCGGACAACCTTCAAATTATTTAGAACTCGAAAATTATCCGGGGTTTCCTATTATAGGCGGATATGACCTTATGGAAAAATTCGAAGAACACGCAGATAAATTCGGTGTGGAAAAATTCCCTATGCAAGAAATTAAATCCGTTGATTTAGTATCAAATCCCAAAATTATAGAAACATTGGATGGGGTTTTTCAAGCAAAAACGGTTATAATTGCATGTGGTGCTAAACCTAAAAAACTTGAAGTGAAAGGTGAGGCAGAATATATAGGTCGTGGAGTAAGCTATTGTGCAGTATGTGATGGTGCTTTGTATCAAGATAAAACTGTTGTTGTCGTCGGCGGTGGAAATACTGCCGTTGAAGAAGGTATCTATTTGACAAGGTTCGCTAAAAAAGTGTATATCGTTCACAGACGTGATGAGCTAAGAGCCGATAAAATTATACAGGAAAGAGCCTTTAAAAATGATAAAATAGAATTTGTTTGGGATAGTAAAGTTAATGAAATTCAAGGTGATGATGTCGTTAATAATATAGTCATTGAAAATATAAAAACAGAAGAAATTACTAATATTAAAGCGGATGGAATATTTCCATATATTGGGTTTACACCTAATGTTAGCGCAATAAGCGGACAATTAAAACAGAATGAGAGCGGATTTATTGTTACTGATGAAACAATGCAAACATCTGTTGAGGGAGTATTTGCTGCAGGTGATGTTAGGACAACTCCTCTAAGGCAGGTTATAACAGCTGCATCTGATGGTGCTGTAGCAGGTGTATATGCAGGAAAATTCTTACAGAAATTATGTAGTAATATATCTGAAAATATAGCAAATATTCCCTTTTAAGTATATATAATACTGTAAAATAATGATATTGAGAAAAAATATTTTTGTGCAGGGAATATAAGAAGCAAAAATGCATTATTAAATTATATCACTATTTCCCGGTAAAATTTTATTCATAATAAATATAATGAGAATGTATTGGTAATACTATTTTTTAAATTTGTCTAAAATGAACATTACTAAAATAGTTCGAATTATGATAAACCTAAATATAATAATATTTATAATTTGTATCAATAATATTTATTATGTAAATTTTTTTAATAATAATGATAAATTATTTTTTTAAACATGAGTTTAATTGAGTAAATTTCAACATTTTCGGAGTTTTCTTTAAAAACTTCTTTGCTTGTATTCCCAGTGCAAAACAAATTTATATTTTTATATAGTGTTATAAAGCCAGTCAGAGAACAAGTTTAGACCTTTTTTTAATTTCGAAATTTCACTGCAATAACCTGCTCTTAAGTATCCTTCCATTTCTAATGTTGAAGCAGGTAAGAATAGCACTCCGGTGTCGTTTAGTAATTCTTTGCACAAATCAACAGAAGATTTTTTTATATCATATTTTAAAAGACAGGTAGTGCCTCCTTTTGGCTCTATCCAAGAAATATGTGGCTCTGATTTTACCCAATCAGAAATTATTTTTTTCCCTTCAATAATTTTACTCAAGTTTCTGGTTAAAATTTTATCTTTGTTTTCTAATGCAATTGTTGAAAAATAATCATCAATGGGACTTACGCTAATTGTGTTATATTCTCTGTGAATAATAATTTTATTCATAACTTCTTTTGGTGCAACAATCCAGCCAAGTCTTAAACCTGCTAAAGAAAAAACTTTCGACATACTAGAGGTGGAAATTCCTTTTTCATATAAATCAATAATAGATTTGTTTTTTTCCCAGATGTTACCTATGGATATATTATTATGTTCAAGTCCTCTATATACTTCATCACATAAAATATAACTATTGTTTTTTCTTGCAATAGTTATTATTTCTTCTAACATGTTTTGCGGAATAACTGAGCCTGTCGGGTTATTAGGATTATTCATGCAGATTAATTTAGTATTATTACCAACGACCTCTTTTAATTCATCAATATCAGGTAACCAGTTATTTTCTTCTTTTAAAAAAACTGTTTTAACATTAGCTCCTAAAGATTTTGGAATTGAATAATGTTGTTGATATGTGGGAATTATAGAAACAACTTTATCGCCAGAGTTAATAATAGCTTGCATAACAAGTTGATTAGCACCAATTGCTCCGTGTGTAATTGTTATGGGGAAGTTTGTGTTGTTGTATAAAGATTTTATTGCGCTGTGTAGTTTTTGACTTCCTTGAATGTCACCATAATTAAGTTTTTTATTCATAATGTATTCAAGTTCGTCATTGTTGTTGCCAACGAGTTGTAATAATTCGTTTAGGGTAAATGATTCAACGCATGTGTCTGCCATATCATATGTTGATAATTTTTCGTATTCATTGAACCAATCTTCTACTTTAAAATTATCTATGTACACCCTTAATTTCCTCCTTTTTGGAAAACAAAGAATGAATTAGATAAATCTTTTTCTTTTCTGATAAATTTTGCTTGAGTAGAGAGAAGTGCAATTACATCTAAATCGAATTTTGAAAGAACTCCTGACATAGTATAGTTCTTAACATTTTCTATGTTCCCATAAATACGTTTAACTTCTTGTATTGGTTTAAGTGCATAATTATCAGAGTAATACATAACCCATATAATATATCCGCCTTTAGGAACTTGTTGAATATATGAGTTTAGATAATTAACTAAATTTTTAGATATAAAAGTATCACTGGTAATCATTTTTTGGAAAACTTCATATTTTTTACCGTTTTTGAAGCCTTCTATTTGTTCCTCATTATATATATTAGTGTTTTCAGGATTTCTTACTTCATGGAAAAGTTCAAGTGACATTACTTTTGGCATATCATCACCTTTAAAATAATAAAATGATACAGAAGATGCAAAAGGCATTATTACTAAGTTTGTTTTTCCGGGGTAATTATTTTTACAAAAATCTGCAGGAGATTTTAGAGAATATTCTGCAATATCTTTGTAATACTTATATTTGGAATAAAATCCATAACAACATCCTATTGAGTATAACAGTATAATAAATATAACAATGTGTTTATTTAGTTTACTAAGCCCGATAGCGGTTAAGATAAATATAAACGGCGATAGAAAAATTAAATATCTTCCGGTAAAAGCTATTGTTTTAGAATTTGCAAGAATAACAAAAATTCCAAAACAAAGAGCAACAATACTTAAAATAACTTTGTTTAACGCTTCTTTATCTTGAAGTGTTTTGAATAATCCTAAAAACATAATAGCAATTGGCAAAAATATTAAAAATAATGTATTTGGATTTTTTGCAAAAGGTTCAAATCTTGTTTCGTGAATGTGACCGGGATCACAAGATACAAGATTTTGGAACATTCCCCAAAAATTTATTAATGAAAATTCAGATAAGTCTGTAACTAAAAACGTGCTGCGAACCATTGCATAGTGTACAATTAAGACTATATACGGGATAAAGAAAAGAAACATAATTAAATTAGAAATAATATAGTTTGAGATTTTTTTCGAATCTGCTTTTTTCATATCAAGATATGAAGAATAAATTATAAATTGTGCTATTACCCAAACAATAGAACCTGTAAGAAAATACGGGTTTAGAATATTGACTATAGCCAATTTTATTAAAGACGCTTTATCACCTTTTCTATCATAGTCAATTAAATAATTAACAGATAAAAGAGCTAACAATATAACGTACGGATACATGCGGATTTCAATGGAATAAAGAACTTGAAAAGTATTAACGCTCATCAATAACATAGCGAAAAGAGCAACTTTTTTAGATGACAGTTTTTCTGTTACTATATATGTAACGGGTAAAAGTGCCATAGAAATTAATAAAGAAGATGCTCTTAGTATAATAACCCCATCTCCAAACCATTGCATAATGTAGTGAAGAATATAAAAATAAAATGGAGTGTGTTGTAAATCGTGAGTCCATAGGTAATTATTTATTCCGTGAGGGAACGAATGCATAGCTGTTGCTATAGAACACCCTTCATCATACCATAGCGGAAATTCAATCAACGTTAATCTTAGTGCAAATCCGCCAACTATGATTAGTCCAAAACATAACCAAAAGAACCATTTCTTTTCAAAAAGTTCATTTATTAATTTATCCATATTTCTCTCCAAACTTACTTAATAAAAAAATTATATCTTGTTTAAAGAGAAATAACAAATTATTACGCTTATCCAAAAGAATAGACAATAATGTAACAAATGTTACATAAACATGCAAAAAAAGGCAATTTTAATGAAAAAAATAACTTTAACATGGTGTAAGGTTAGTTATATAAGGTATATTTTATGGTTAATGGTGTCTTTTCTACGGCTATGCGCTATGGTGAATACGGTGCGAATTTCTTGTTAGGTACCGGTTCAACAGTTATGGGTAAGAAAATTGGTCAAGCAATAAAAACACGTTCAAAAACGGGTATGAGTTTACCAAAAGCTGTTGGCGCAGGATTTAAAATGGGATATAATAAAACAAATGCGCAAATGGTTGCATCAGGCGGGTTTTTCAAAAATTTAGGTAAAACCTTTAAGGAATTACCTTCAAATATGGCGGCCGGTTGGGCAAAAGGTGATGGAAAGAATTTATTCACAAAATTTTTCTCCAAATTGGGAAAAGCTATTAAGCCTTTAGGGAAAATAATGCCATTTGCAATGAACGCATTGTGGCTGGCACAATCGATACCTGATATAATTGGCAGAACAAAAGAAGAAGGTATCTGGGGCGGAATAAAAGAAACAGGAAAAGCATTAGCTAATATGGCAGTTATATCATTAGCAGCATCAGTAGGTGCAACATTTGGGTTAGGTGGTATGATTGGACTTCCAATAGTAGCAAGCATGCTTACGGGAGCGGTGTTTGGTAAAACATACGGTGAGAAGAAGGCTGAAGCTGAAGCTGAAAAACAAGCACAAGCACAGCCAAATAATCCGTTTGCTCAAGACAAAACTCAGCAAGGTAAGAAAATAGATTATATGGCAGGGTAAATAATAAAAAATAATTTTGAATAAACATAGTATATACCAAGTATATACTATGTTTCAGACTGTAACAAAATAATATAAAAAAGGCAATTGAGGAAGAAATAAAAACTTTATATAAGTACGGGAATTAA
>CADBUZ010000030.1:0-664 GCA_902797985.1 uncultured bacterium | reverse complement strand
TAAAAGGGTAAGGACTAAAACAAAATTTCTTTTTATACTCTCTCTTAATATCCTCGTGTTTATTTAATGTTGCAGCGCTCAAAACTGCAACTTTTTTTTTGCCCCGAGCAGAGGCACGAACACACGAAGTGTGTGAGAGGTGAGCAATTATAAATCAAAACCACGCTTTTGATTTTAATTGAGAACGGTGCCGTTTAGCGCGAGGGGCAGCCCCGAGCAGAGCCGAATTTTCGGTAGAGTGAGTGATGGAGTCACGAAACTCGTAACGAGGAGCAGAATGTTGAATTCTGCGACTAGCCGAATAATTCAGAGCGAACACACGAAGTGTGTGAGAGGTGAGCGATTATAAATCGATAGTAAATATTATCAATTTAATTTTAAATATATCAACGATAATTAAGAATTTATAAAATATGGATGTACCATTTCTTTGACCGCAAAGAAACGGTACCCAAAGAAACTCTCCTCCCTAGATTCTCCGCGTCACGAAGCTGTAAGGATTTTACATCGAGAAGCTCAAACTCGCGATTTTACAGATGTCTTCTATGTTAGTAAAATCGCTCAGACAGTGAGCTCATTGAGTAAAATCCAACATCTACGGACGACTCCGAATAAGGTCGGAATTTATTTTTTACTGTTGATAATATTTATTATTAATTTTAAC
>CADBUZ010000029.1 GCA_902797985.1 uncultured bacterium | reverse complement strand
GTTTGTCTCGGCAGAGTGCTCTAACCACATACTGAATACTTAGCGAACATCCCTAAGATAAGGGTGAGGTCAATGCAGACCATATAAAAAAAGACAGGTTTTATACCTGTCTTTTTTTATATGGTGGGCCGCAGTGGACTGTCTTGGATTTGCTCCACGCTCACAGAGTTTTGTATACGGTACTTCGTACCTGACAACAAAATCTGTTCGCTATCCGGACTAACTTCGTGTCGTCCGTCCGCAAATCCGCTCGAACCAAACCAAGCTCCGCTTGGTAGGTTCTCGTCCATTTGACACATTTATGCAAAAAAAGAATACCTCAACGGTATTCTTTCTTTTTATATGGTGGGCCGCAGTGGACTCGAACCACCGACCTCACCCTTATCAGGGGTGCGCTCTAACCACCTGAGCTAGCAGCCCATATCGTCTTTATTTTGTGCTACAAAATACCTCGACAAGTGTTAATTTATCATGGACAAACTTTAAAATCAAGTATTATATTTATAAAGCGAACAAATTGTTAAATTTGTTCGCTTATTATACTTTTGGTAATGCCTATTTTGTGTCAGGTTTATCTATTTGAATTTACTGCATTTGCATTTACCACTTTAATTATTTACCCCTTTAATTATTTACCCCTAACTATTTATCCCTTTAACCATTTATGCTTGTTCAAACATGTCTTTTGTTACATGACAAATTGGGCATTCAAAATCATCAGGTAAATCTTCAAATTTTGTTCCGGGTGCAATTCCTTCTTCAGGACATCCCTTTTCTTCATCATATTCCCAATTACATACTGTACATACATATACTGCCATAATTTGCTCCTTTCCTATTTATACTAGAAGTCTATTATACAATATTATGCACGCTTATGCATTACTTATCCGGCTAAAATTTACATTTCGTTTATATAAATGTAAAAACTAATGATGCTAAAATACCTACTATTATACAGTAATATCCGAATACCCTTAATGAATATTTACCCAAAAACTGTAGAAAATATTTTATACATAAATATCCAACAATAGCTGATACAATTGTTCCTATTATTATGTTTGTCCAATTGTATGAAATAAGCTCATGTATATTTACCTCTGTTATCGGATATACTATTGATGCTCCTAATATAATTGGGATGCTTAATAAAAATGAATATTTTGCACAAGTGATTCTATCCGTTTTTGAGAACAATCCTGCAGCGATTGTCCAACCCGAACGAGAGAATCCCGGTAATGCCGCAAGCCCTTGTGCAATAGCCATGATTACTGCTGTCCGTTTTGATATCTTTGTCGATTTTTCCTTCAATGAATCAGAATATTTTTCTGAACTAATTAATACTATACCGGTTATTATTAAAAGTGTTCCAACAATGGCAGGTGATTCCATTAATCTCTCTGCTGTATTGTCTAATAATAAAGCTACTGCTACCGTAATAATTGTACCTATAAATATGTATAAACCCATTTTTGAGTTGTAATCTTCAAACTTTTTGACCTTGCAGCCATTTATAAATGCTTTGAATATTTCTATTATTTCTTTCCAAAAGAAAATGAATACCGCTATTAGTGTACCTATGTGTAACATCATGCTCAATACTATGTCATAACTGTTTTTGTCTTGAATTGGACTGTGCGAAAATAATTGAATTATATTAGATGTAAATACTAAATGCCCTGAGCTTGAAATCGGCAAAAATTCGCTCAAACCCTGAACTATTCCCATTGATATCGCTTTAAATAATTCTATCATTCTTTATTCCTTTTTTATTCATAATAACTTGCACATGATGTGGATGTTTCCCAAATAGATATTTTGCTCGTTTGAGGGATTTGCTCCTTCATCTTTGTATATATATATTTTGCTAAAGTTTCACTACTTGGACTAATCCCCTTGAAATCAGGTAACTCGTTGATGTCTTTGTGATCTAATAAATCTAATACTGATTTAAGAGCCTTTTTTAATACTTTATAGTCAACAAGAATGTTGCTCTTGTCCAGTTCTGTTCCTTGTACATACGCTTCCACTAGCCAGTTATGACCGTGTTGGTTTTCACATTCACCTTCATAATTTAAAAGATGATGTGCCGCTGAAAAATACATTTGAGTTTTTAGTTCGTACATATTTCCCCCTATTTTATCTCTATTATAATTCTATTATAAATATGTTAATTATTAAATAATTACTTACTTTATCAACTAAAAGGTTGAATTATTTTTTATAATATAATATTTATGTTCAAATTTTTTTTAAAATATGGTAATATTATAGAGTTATAGTATATATAAGGAGAAGAATTATAGCACCCGAAGATAAAAGATTTGGCAATAGAGGCCGAGATAATAAAGATAAAGCATTAATAAATGATAGAATAAGATCAGCAGAAGTTAGATTGATTGATGAAAATGGTGAAAATCATGGAGTTGTAGCAACTTCTAAAGCTCTGGAGATGGCAGAAGCTGCCGATTTGGATCTCGTTGTTGTTAGTCCAAATCAAGAACCGCCGGTCGCTAAAATTCTTAACTATGGAAAATATAAGTACGAACTTGAAAAAAAAGCTAAAGAAGCTAAGAAAAAACAACATACAGTTGATATTAAAGAAGTAAAAGTTCGTTATAAAATAGATACTCACGATTATCAAGTAAGAATTAAAAATATTAATAAATTCATTTCTCAAGGTAATAAAGTTAAAATTGTCGTAATGCTCAGAGGTCGTGAAATGCAACACTCTAACCTTGCATTTGATTTGGCTAATAAGTTCATGGAAGATTTGGTCGGCGATACTATTGTAGTTGAGAAAAAACCTCAACTTGAAGGTAGAAACGTTACATTATTCCTATCTCCTGCAGGGTAAATGTTTTTAATTGTGTGTTTGCAAGATGGAACTAAGAATCACTGATTGTATGTGATATATAAAATTTTCTTGACTAAAAATCTTGATATTGTAGAATAGTTTTACAGAGGGTTAGCTGAGAGTTGATTCTTTGTGAAAATTTAATAAACACAATAATGTGTGCCGCAATAGCTCCCCCAGTGGAGCGGAGCGGAACGGTTCAGGAAAAGTAGAGCCTGCTCTACCGACTGAGCTGATGAAAATTTAATAAATATAGTAATGTGTGCCGCAATAGCTCAGTTGGTAGAGCAAGGGACTGAAAATCCCTGTGTCCTTGGTTCAATTCCGAGTTGCGGCACCATTTTTATTCAACTTTGTTGAATAAAATGGGCTCTTAACTCGGAGCAATTTTAAAATTTTTTCAAATTAAAATATCTTAATAATTTTATGAAAAATGGCAAAAATTAATCTTCATTAGTTTTATGTAAGTACGTGATAACCAATTATAGAATGTGAGTGTGTTTATGATTACTAATATTACCCCGGCTAATACGATTAATGTTGCTCCGCAGACAATGTTTAAAAGTTCTGCAAATGTTGATAAAAGAGAGGATGTTAGCAGTTCAAATGCTATAAGGAATGCTCTGTTGGCTCTTGCGATGATTGGTATGACAACAATTAATTCATCTTGTAGTAAGGGTGATTTTGAAGAAGATTTTGAAAGGTATCCTAATACTGAAATAATTGGTAATAATTCAATTAGTACGGATTGTCTGGATGAATATAATGATATTAATGAAAAAACTAATTTTATTTTCCATCAGTTGGGTATAATTGATGAGGATAAGCGTATAAATGATATTGCCGAGTTGTCTTTTACTGACGGAAAAGGTGAAAAATATGTTCTTAATGTTGTTGGTGAATGTTCCGGCGGTCCGGAGTTTAGCGGAACTGTAGAAGGTGCTGACGGTGTTAAACGTTATGCAAAAATGAGATTGTTCCAAGGTAATGAATTGATTGAAAACCAAGTTGGTATAAGCACTTGGTATAATAAAACTCATAGCGATTCTTATATTAAGCAAGTTGGATGGGAAATTGTCAACGGAGAGCCAAAGGCAGTATTCCATGAATTTAGACCTGCTACGAACTCATCTGAAAGAGGTAAGTATGGTGAATATACATACAATAAAGATAATGAGTTTGAAATAATTAGAACAGCTGACGGTATAATTTCCAGACCGATTGTAGGGAGAAATCCTGCTACAGGAATGGATATGATATCAGATATTTCTGTAAAATATAAAACCGGTGACGAACAAGAAGAACCTACTGTAGTTGTTGTTGATCCAAGCGATATAACAACAACAGTAACATATGATTATCAACCGTAAAAATTGGGTATCTGAAAAGTTTGTAATTTAAAAGTTAAATGTATTATTTCCCAAAGCTGATTTCATCGCCATTTGCAAGCTTTATTTCTTTAAAACATTTATTCAAATCTTCATTAGATTGTATGTCAATTTCTTTTATGTCTGTTAATGGCCTGTACATTGAACGAATTGTCCACGTGTCGTTTTTAGCAGAATAATGTATGTCACTTTCTGAAAATGGGAAAGTGTGCTCTCTAAAAATAGTTATATTTTTTATTCGTTCGCTAATTCCCTCAAATATTTTTTTGAAAATAGGTATTGAAAAATAAGAAAATTTTAAATTTTTACTTCCTATAATTAAAGCTCTATCAGGGTTTTCAATTTTGCCAAAAATATTTTCAAGTATGTCATCTGTTTTTTCTAAGTTATCTAAACTATCATATATATGAAAACCTACGGCATCTCCGGTTTTTGTGTTAATAACTCCGCCTGCTGTGCACGTTCTTACTGTATCTGTGTAAAATTCTTTTGCTTTTATGACATCCATTCTGGGATGTTTAATTTTTGGGGACGGTTTTGTCATTAACATATCTAGTGCACTAAAATCATTATTAGGCCTAAAATCTACATAGATACCTTTTTGAAATTTGTCAAAAACTTTCCTATCTACAAAATTTATTCTGGATTTGAAGGATATATCGTTCATATGGAAATTAAAAACCCTAAAAATAAAATTTGTTAGTACATTAAATTTAACTTGTATATTTTTAAAAATTTTGTATAATAGTTGCAGGAAGGTTTTATATGAAAAAATTATCAATTTTATTTTTTATCGGATTATTAATATCATCACCGGTTTTTTCAAATGATATTGTTTTAAACGAAGACCTAGCACTTAAGGAAGCTAAAGAACAAGTTGGTGTTCCTCAAGGAAAAATGTATCAAGAAATCGATTTGCAGATGACTCAACCTGCAAAAGTTATACAGATTGATTTTGAGCCAAAATTAAAGCAGCATTCTAAATTAAAAATGGATAAAATAAAAATTGAAAATACTGTCCCTAGCAGAGTTATTATAAATATGGATTAAAGATTTTATAAATAAAAAGTCCTTCAGATTATCTGAAGGACTTTTTGTATATGCTAGAATTTATAAGATTAAACTCTAGCTAATGGCTTTGGGCCAGCATTTGTAATTTCAGATGGCATGTTTGGATACTTCTTAGAGAAGTTATCAGCAAACATTTGAGCCAATTTGTTAGCTGCTTCATCATAAGCATTTTTATCAGACCACATTCCTCTAGCGTCTAACATTTCATCAGGAACGTTAGGACAAGATGTAGGATAATCTACATTGAAGATATCGTGGTGTTTGAATTCGATATTATCGAATGAACCGTTTAATGCAGCTGAAACCATTGCTCTTGTATAAGCAAGTTTCATTCTCTTAGCACCGGATGCAGCACTTCCGCCAGCCCATCCTGTGTTTACTAAGTATACTTTTGTACCATATTGATCTAATTTGTCACCTAACATCTTAGCGTATACTGATGCATCCATTGGCATGAATGGTTCACCAAATAATGTTGAGAATGTAGGTTGTGGTTCTGTAACACCTCTTTCAGTACCTGCTAATTTAGAAGTGAAACCTGTTACAAAGTGGTACATAGCAGCATTCTTATCTAATCTTGAGATTGGAGGAAGAACACCAAATGCATCAGCTGTTAAGAATACAACAACTTTTGGAATACCACCCATTGAAGGGATAGCTGAATTGTTGATGTAGTCTACAGGATAACCTACACGAGTATTTTCTGTTAATGAACCGTCAAAGAAGTCTAATTCTCTTGTTTCAGGATCCATAACAACGTTTTCTACTAATGAACCGAATTTGATAGCATTGTAGATATCCGGTTCGTTTTCTTCTGTAAGGTTAATACATTTAGCATAGCATCCGCCTTCGAAGTTAAATACACCATCAGGTGACCAACCGTGTTCATCATCACCAATTAATTTACGGCTTGGATCAGCAGATAGAGTTGTTTTACCTGTTCCGGAAAGACCAAAGAAAACAGCTGTTTCATGAGTTTCAGGATCCATGTTTGCTGAACAGTGCATTGGTAATACATTTTTCTTTGTCATTACATAGTTCATTGTAGCGAATACTGATTTTTTGATTTCGCCTGAATATTGAGAACCTGCAATAATGATAGTGTGTGCTTCGTAGTCAATAGCGATACAAGCTTCTGAATTTGTTCCGTCTACTGCAGGATCACATTTGAAGCCAGGAGCACAAATAATTGTATAATCTGCTTCACCGTAGTTTGCTAATTCTTCTGCTGTTGGTCTGATTAACAATTGGTGAATGAACATGTTTTGTGATGCCATTTCGTTGATAACTCTGAATTTTTGAGTATAAGTTTTATCAGCACCTGCATAACCATCAAAAATGAATACTTCTTTTCCGTTTAAGTAGTTAATCATTTTGTCTTTGATTGAGTTGAAAGCTTCTCTGCTGATAGGACGGTTTACATTGCCCCATGCGATTTCGTTGTGGATACCATCAGTATCTACAATGAATTTATCCTTAGGTGAACGACCTGTGTATTTTCCTGTTGTTACAACAAGCGCACCTGTGTTTGATAATGTTCCTTCACCACGTCTTAAAGCTGCTTCTGTTAATTGAGCAGGAGTTAAGTTACGATAAACTGCTGAAGGAGTAATTCCTAATTTTTCAATTCCAAATGTTTCCATATTTTTTCTCCATATTTTAAGTGTTGATTTCACACTATTAGTGTAATACAAAGAAAAATTTATTTCAATGTATTATTTGGTGGATGTTTGCATATTTTATATTAAATATTTATTAATAAAATTTTCAAATTTAATTCATCTGACTCTTGATATTAATTATTAATTATTGTAAACTTTGTCCTGCGCTGTAGCAAAAATATTTTTTATATGCGTTTTTGCACATGCATGTTGTATAACTAAAGGAGATAACAGAGATGATAAACAAAATTAATTTTACAGGTAGAGAAACTTTGTTAACAAAATCTGCTCCAAAAGCAAAAGAAGTTGTTAATGAATATGTTTCTGCAGGAAAAATATATTCTAAAGAAGAAATTGCTGAAGCAAAAGAAATGTTCAAACAAATGGAATCAAGAAGAGCTACAGAAATTCATCCTTATAGCAGTCCATTTGCTCCAACAGGTAATTCTGAAAAACCTGTTGAGGAGTTCTTTATGCCGGAAACAGCACCTACAAAAGTTAATGTGTTAGCTTAATTTAAAAAGATTATATAAAAACATGTCTGGTCTATGGCTCAGGCATGTTTTTTGTTTGTAATAATTTGTAACATATTGTGTTTAGAGGGCAATTCTCTTATAAAAAAATACTTTATATCTATGTGTGTAAGTAATTAGGTTATGAAGTTAGTATGGTAGAAGCAATCAATAATCTGAATACAAATGTTCCAACAGTTAAAAATACTGCTGTTTTAGAAGCTAAGTTTTCTGATATAAAAGATAAACAAGGATTCTTGGGTAGTATTTGGAACGGCTTTAAAGAAATAACCGGAACAGGTTTGAGTAAATCTGATTGTGAAAGTACTTTAGAAAAATATAAAAGAGGCGAAATTTCTTTTGATGAAGCTTTAGAAATAATTGAGTCTTTTGATAAAAAACAAGATGAAATGTCTGATTTAGGTGCAAATATCTTAACAGGAATTGGGGCAATTGCAGCAGCAACAGTTGCAGCAAGTGCAGGACCAATCGGTTGGGCATTTGCATTTGCTAAAGGTGCTCCTATCGGTGCTGTTTTAAAAACAGGTATTAAAGTATTAGATAGAGCTTCAAACAATAAAAAAGGTGATGAATTTGATACTAAACAAATGGCAAAAGATGCAATTTCAGGTGCTATAACAGGTACAACAAGTGCTGTAGCATCAGGTGTAGGAGCAGGTATCAAAGCCGGTAAGATAAGTTTGTCAATTAAAAATGGTACTAAATGTGGGGCTCAATGCGGTGCATTAGCTGGTTCTGCAAGTTATATGACTGATGTTACTTTTGATGATGATAAATATTTTAATATAGGTGATTTAGTAAAGCGAACTGCTACATCAACTTTTGTATCAGGTACTGTTGGTGGTTTTGTCGGAGCAGGCATGTATGGTTTATCTAATAATGTAGGACAAGATGTTTCTAAAACTGTTTCACAAACTATTGTTGCTGATTCAACATCAAGCTCTTCAAGAAAAATATTAGGTAGTGCTGAAAGAACAGCTTTAGCTTTTAATGCCTAGTTTTGTGTATTAAAATATGTAACAAAATTTTTAATTTTGAAATTTGGAGCGTTGTATTTAACTTTATATATCTAAGTGAAGTTTAAAAGGAGAGTAAATATGGCTAAATTCGGTGGCGTATCCGGTTCTGGTAATGTAAAAGGTATGGATCCTATGCTTTATGATACCGGAGATAGAACTGTTAGAGAAGGTAGGCAATCTTCCGGTGCATTTGGAAATTTTGCAGAAGGTGAACCTATTGGCGATGGGTTTGGTAGTTATAAAGAACCTCTCTCTCAAGAAGATGTTGCATTGGTTAAGGATTTTACCAAAAAATTTTCCAGAGTAAAATCAAAAGACGAATTTGATAGTATTATTAGGAGTGACGATTATACTTTCCTTATTTATTCTATTGGCTCTGATGATGTTAAGCTTACTCCTGATCAAGAAAAACTAGTTAATAATTTATATAAAACAATAAATACTAAAAACATAGCATTTTTAGAAGCAGCTGCTTCGAAAAATTATACTGATTTTTCAGGTGACGTAACTTATAATCTTGAAGATACTACAGGTAGTATACTTTTACAATTAAATGAAAAAATCATGACTCAGCAAGAAAGAAACGTTTTAAATGCGATGAAAACAGTTTTTGTTGAAGGAAAATCTTTTGATGATGCCATAAAAACATTGACTACTGATGCTGAAAAGGAAGCTTTTATGAAGGCATACGAAAGAAGTGATAGAGATGTTTTAAAAACAAGATCAAAATATGGTGATGCTGATGATACATTTTCTAAGCATATAAGAGATAAGAATCCTTCTGAAAAGGAAATGATATATTGGGTAAAAGCAGCTTATAATGATTTTGGATATGAAAAGAACGGTTCGTCTACTGTTATGAGCAGATTAATAGATATTGCTGTTTCTGAAGAATTATATGGAGAAGGTGCTTCTACTATAACGAAACAAGCAGTAGATGATGCAGAAATTATTTATATGCAGGCTCATTCTGCAAGGATGAATCCAACCGAACTTCTTAAAATTTCTCAACGGCATAATAGCGTTGATGAATTTCCCTCAGAAGATACATCTTCCGATAAACCGTCTTTAACTGATGTTTTGCGTAAGGTAAGAGCTCACGAACCTTTATCCCCTGCTGAAGAAAATGTTTGGAAGGAATATAATTATTCAAAACATCATGATCGTGATGGTGGTGCAGATTCAAGTTATTCAAATACAATGGCCACAATGGCACTTGAACTTACAGGATTTGATCCACGTAAATATGATCAAAAACAGCCAAAAAATAAACGGACGATTACAAGAAAATTAGATTAGGAGGC
Source organism: uncultured bacterium (assembly GCA_902797985.1). GTDB lineage: Bacteria > Cyanobacteriota > Vampirovibrionia > Gastranaerophilales > Gastranaerophilaceae > UBA2883. The sequence continues at coordinate 6,849 of CADBUZ010000029.1, read as the reverse complement.
TAAAACCCTCCTTTTTTATTTTTTAGCGGTTGCAACAGATACAGCTAATCCGCATCCCATAATTAGCGGATAAAAAAGTCCTTTCATTATTGAAAAAGAGCTCAATCCTATGGTTGCGGATAGACTTGTCGCAATAAGAATTTGAGCGCCGTATGGGATTAATCCTTGTACAAAGCAAGAGGTTGTATCTAATAAGCTTGCAGTACGTTTCGGATTGACTCCGTATGTTTGAGAAAGTTCTTTTGCGATTGGTCCTGCTGTTATAATTGCGACAGTATTATTTGCAGTGAATAAGTTAATTATTCCAACAAGAATACATATACCAAATTCACATAATTTTTTATTAGTAATAAGGTGTTGGGTTTCTTTTATGATATATGTAATTCCGCCATTGTAGCGTACCATTCTCAGTAATCCGCCGGCTAACATTGCTACTACAAGAGTGTTTGCCATGCTAACCGTACCGTCACCTATACAGGTAAATGAGCCGAATATATCAAAAACGCCATAATGAATTCCTATTATGGTATTTAAAATTGTTCCGAAAAGAAGTAAAAACATTACATTTACTCCGGCTATACCAAAGATTAATAAGAACATATATGGAAGAATTTTTATATATGAGTCGAGATTAACGGTTGTATTGATATCTATTGCGGGTACAGATGAAAATATAGGAAGCATATATAATACAACACAAATCAAAGCAGGCACAATAACAATTCTCAAGCTATATAACATTTTATCTCTCATATCAACATTTTGAGTTCTTGTAGATGCAATAGTTGTATCAGATATTAACGAAATATTATCTCCAAACATTGCACCACCTACAGTCGCTCCAATAACTACCGCAGGGTTAAATCCAAAAGTTTGAGAGAGAGTAACTGCAATAGGGGTAAGTGCAGCAATCGTTCCGCATGAAGTCCCTATGGAAACAGATATCAATGCTGCAATTACAAACAATCCTGAAACTAAAAAGTGAACAGGAATAAAATGTTGAGCTATTAATACTGCAGAATCTACTCCGCCTACTGCTCTGGCTGTTGCAGTGAATGCACCGGCAAGAATGAATACCAGACACATTATCATTATATCTTTGTTCCCCATTCCAAGTGCAAATATTTCTATTTTTTTATTTAAGCGTTCTTTATGGTTTAAAATTAAAGCGACAGCAGACGATATTATAAAAGCAACTGTCATTGGAACTTTTGAAAAATCTCTTGTTGCTATAGAAAATCCAAAATAGAAAAACACAAATACTATAAATGGTATTAGTGCTTTAAAACTCGATTCTCTCCATTGTTCATTTTCGTTGTTGATAGATTTTGTCATTTATTATTCCTATGGTTTTTATACTTTCACAAGTTTATAACAAGAATAAAATAATATCCAGTATAAGAAAATTAGATATTAGACAAAAGACATGTGATTTTAATATTTGTTATGAAAAAAAACATGTTTCTTATATAATATATTTTATAGAGAGAAGTGATTCTGTATATATAAACAGTAATAAGGAGGAAAAATGGATCATATTCAAGTAACTTCGGAAATTGCTGAAAAATGTTGCGTAAGACGTGGCGTTAAAGGCTCTCCGGCTCCAATCCCTCAAGAAGGATTATGGACAAAATGTAAAGAAATAAAAGATATTTCAGGTTTAACTCACGGTTGTGGTTGCTGTGCACCTCAACAAGGTACTTGTAAATTAACTTTAAATGTAAAAGACGGTATTATACAAGAAGCTTTAGTTGAAACAATTGGTTGTTCTGGTATGACTCACTCTGCAGCAATGGCGGGTGAAATACTTCCCGGAAAAACTATCCTTGAAGCTTTAAATACTGACCTTGTATGTGACGCTATTAACGTTGCAATGAGAGAATTATTCTTGCAAATCATTTATGGTAGAACTCAAACAGCGTTCTCAGAAAACGGACTTCCTGTTGGTGCAGGTCTTGAAGACTTAGGTAAAGGTTTATGCTCAATGTGTGGTACTATCCACTCTACTAAGCAAAAAGGTGTTAGATACCTTAGCCTTACAGAAGGTTATATCTTGAAGCTCGGTCTTGATAAAAATGATGAGGTTATCGGTTATCAATTCATTAACTTAGGTAAGTTTATGGATGCTGTTAAAGCAGGTACTGATTATAAAGAAGCATTTGAAAAGAATGTTGGTACTTACGGCAGATATGCTGACGCTGTTAAGTATATCGATCCTCGTCAGGAGTAGGGGTAAATATATATTGTCACCCTGAAGGGGTAAATATTGTTTCAGGGGCTAATGATTACAAGATGCTGAAACAAGTTCAGCATGACAGTACAAAATAAATAGAAAAGGGAAAATAAAAATGGCAAAATTTGAAGGACAAGACAGACGTGAGGCTACTTTAGCTAAAGTTCTTCCTGAATATGGGTTCAGTTCTTTAGACGAAGCAAGAGATTTATGTTTGTCAAAAGGAATAGATGTTGATGCTATTGTAAAAGGCATTCAACCAATCGCTTTCGATAACGCATCTTGGGCATATACTTTAGGTTGCGCTATCGCTATTAAAAAAGGTATTACAAACGCAGCAGAAGCAGCAGAAGCAATTGGTCTTGGTTTACAAGCATTTGCAGTTCCGGGTTCCGTTGGCGACAGCCGTAAGGTTGGTTTAGGTCACGGTAACTTGGGCGCTATGTTACTTAGAGAAGAAACAAAATGTTTCTGTTTCTTAGCAGGTCACGAATCTTTCGCTGCTGCTGAAGGTGCTATTGGTATTGCCAGAAACGCTAACAAAGTTAGAAAAGAACCTTTAAGAGTAATCTTGAATGGTTTAGGTAAAGATGCTGCTTATGTAATTGCTCGTATTAACGGTTTTACAGCTGTTGAAACAGAATACGATTACAAAACTGGCGAATTAAAGGTTGTTAAAGAAACTCCATTTTCAGACGGTGAAAGAGCAAAAGTTCGTTGCTATGGTGCTGATGATGTTTCTGAAGGTGTTGCAATTATGATTAAAGAAGGTGTTGACGTATCTATCACAGGTAACTCAACTAACCCAACTCGTTTCCAACACCCTGTAGCAGGTACTTACAAAAAATGGTGTTTTGAAAATGGTAGAAAATACTTCTCAGTAGCATCAGGTGGTGGTACAGGTCGTACACTTCACCCTGATAACGTTGCAGCAGGTCCTGCTTCTTATGGTATGACTGATACTATGGGAAGAATGCACGGTGATGCTCAATTTGCAGGTTCTTCATCTGTTCCTGCTCACGTTGAAATGATGGGTGTTATCGGTATGGGTAACAACCCTATGGTTGGTGCAACCGTTGCTGTTGCTGTTGCCGTTGAAAACGCTATGAAGGGATAAGTTATATAAATTATTAACTTTATAGATTTTAAAAATAGGAAGTAAATTTTTACTTCCTATTTTTGTATCTAATGTCTTTTTCGTGATAGAATATACAAGATTAATAATGTTTTATACATTAATGTTAGATTTATGAAGGTAGTATGTTAAAAAATATAAGTGTAGAAAAGAAAAATTTTTTGATATTTTTATTGGTACATTTTTTAGTATGGGGTTTGCTTGGCGGTATAAGATTGGTATTACCTACTGATACATTAGAAGGTATTTGGTGGGGATCTTTAGAATCATTCGGAAATCCAAAACACCCTCCTTTAGCAGGTTGGATTTCGTATTTTGTTTATAATATGTTTGGGAAAATAGATATTTTTATGTATTTGCTCAGCCAATCATTTATAATTGGTGGGTTTATTTTTGTATATAAATTGGCAAAATTTTTTGTTGATGAAAATAAAGCAATGTTATCCGTAATAGTATTGGAAGGCTGTTGGATATATAGTTATATTACCGGTTATTATGGATTTAATCCTGACGTGGTTTTATTACTTACTCTTCCGGCCGTTGTATATTATTTTTATAGAAGTATGAATATCAACAAAGCATATGATTGGATAATGCTTGGTATATGGGTTGGTATTAGTTGTTTGGGTAAATATCAGACGTTATTTGTTCTTATTCCTATGGCAATTTGGGCAATAATATTTAATCGAAAAACTTTTTCAAATAAATATTTTTATTTGGCAGTGATGATAGCATTTGTTATGTTTTCTCCACATTTAATGTGGTTATTTAAACATGAATTTATGCCGTTAATGTATTATGATTCAAAATTAACAACAATTGATTTTGTAAGTCATCTTGTTGCACCGTTTTCGTTTTTATTTATGCAAATGGCAATGATAGCGGGGGCTGTGCTTATATTTGTAATAAATAAAATTATTGATAAATCAAGTTTTAAAATAAACAAAAAACTTGATAAAAACGGGTGGTTTTTAGTTATTTTGACAGTAACACCATTAGTAATACATATGATTATGGGCTTGTGTTCCGGCGGAAATATAAGACCTCAGTGGGGGTTTGTATTCTGGTATTTGACAGGTATAATTCTATTTTATTTTATATCTTATGATTTAAATCAGAATAGTTTTAAAAATATTTTAAAATCATCATATATAGTTATGACAATTATTCTTCTTTCATTTGGAACAATGTTAGTTGTTGAAAAGAGTTATAGAAGCAGATATCCTGTTTCACAAGTATATGGTGATTTGAGTAAAATGTGGGAGCAGAAATATCATTCTCCTCTAAAATATATCGGTGGATTAATTGATTTTACATATCCGATTACAATATATGCACCATCTCATCCTATAAATATTATGGATACATATAATGCGGATAATATTTGGATTGATAAACAAGATTTGAAAAAATATGGTGCATTAATAATTGTAAAACATAAGGGAGAAATCGAAGAAGCAGCAAGGTTATCTTGTCCATATTTAGATAAGAATATTAAAATAAAAGCATCTTTATACCGTCCTGATTTGGTAAATGCATTAGGTTTGAGCAGAAAATATAAAATGTATTATTATATGGTTGAACTACAAAAATAGTTTAAGTTGTAAAATTAATAAAAATTTTGTTTATATTCTATCGTGTAACTTCTTTTATAAATTTATTAAATTAATATGAAAGTCTTTTAGTATCGGACTTATCTTTTATTTAACTGATTTTTAATATTTATAAATATATTTAATGTAGAAATATTAATATTACAAAATGTAAAGTTTCTAAAAATTTTATATTTATTATTTGAAAAATCAATTTTATATATAATTTTTTATTAAAATTTTGAAAAAATCAAAGAAAAGACGATATTAAAAGTACAAAATTAAAATTTTTTTTGATTTTTTTTTAACTTTACAATTTAAATAAAAAGGTATTTTTTGACATACAAAAACGGCTCAATATATAATTTACAACATAAACAGAAAATGGGAGAAAATGAAATATGGCAACACGAAGCATTATCGATTACAAAAAAACTTTGACTAAAGATGAAATTATTAAAATCATTGAATTTATAAAACTTGAATTTTGCGATATAAACGGAACAATGAAAAACTTATCAATTCCATCCGAGCAATTGGAAAGTGCAATGAATAATGAAATAATGCTTGATGGCTCTTCTATTAAAGGTTTTAGAAGTATTGAAACATCTGATATGTATTTTTATCCCGACCTTAAAACGTTTGCGATTATTCCTTGGAGAAGTGATGATGACACAAAGGTTGCAAGATTTATTTGCGATATTCATAACGCAGACGGAACCCCTTTTGAAGGGTGCCCTAGATGTAATCTTAAAAAGATGATAGCTCGAGCTGAAAAATTAGGCTACACAATGAACGTAGGGCCGGAGGCAGAATTTTTTATTTTTAACAACACGAAATCGATTTTAAATACGCCGATGCTCTTACAACAGCTGATAATATTATGACTTTTAAGTATGCAGTTACTGCAATAGCTGAACAAAATGGTGCAGTTGCTTCATTTATGCCAAAACCGATATTTGGTATAAACGGTTCAGGCATGCATTGTAACATTTCCCTATTTAAAGACGGTAAAAATTTATTTTTTGACTCTGAAAAAACTTATCAATTATCAAAAGAAGCATTGTATTCAATAGGAGGATTATTAAAACACGTTAAATCCTTTACGGCTATAACAAATCCTATTGTAAACAGTTACAAAAGACTTGTTCCAGGCTATGAAGCTCCTGTGTATTTAGCTTGGAGTTTGGCAAACAGAAGTGCATTAATCAGAGTCCCTGCAAAACGAGGTAATGCAACAAGAGTTGAGCTTCGTTCTCCTGATCCGAGTTGTAACCCTTATTTAGCATTAGCTGTAATTTTGGGTGCAATTTTAGATGGTGTTGAAAATAAAATAGAACCACCGCTTCAAGTTGAAGAAAATATCTATCAAATGACAAGAAAAGAAAGAAAAAGAGCAAAGATTGATTCACTTCCTGCAAGTTTAGTTGAAGCTTTAGATTTATTAGACGATGATGAGATTATCAAAGATTCTTTAGGTAAGCATATTTATGATGAATTTATTTCTGCAAAAGAAAAGGAATAAATGAGCTTAGAACTTCGTTCTTAGCGAATGTAAAGTAATAGTTACAAAATAAAGGTGCGAAAATGCACCTTTATTAATAATGCAAGAAAATGGAGAAAGATAAATTATGTCAGAAATAACAGTTGTTGATTATTTAATTAAAAGACTAGAAGAATTAGGAATAACGGATATATTTGGTTTACCCGGTGATTTTAATTTTAATATCATTGAAGCAATCGAAAGAAATAAAAATACAAATTGGATAGGTTGCACTAATGAACTTAATGCAGGCTACGTTGCCGATGGTTACGCAAGAGTTAAAGGATATGGAGCATTGGTTACAACTTTTGGGGTCGGTGAATTATCGGCAATTAATGCTATTGCG
>CADBUZ010000028.1 GCA_902797985.1 uncultured bacterium | reverse complement strand
CTTTTCGTACTTTTCTTTTCTTTACCGTCGCAATATAAAGAAAAGAAAAGTACATAACAAAAAATAAATAATTATAAATTATAAATTTATAAAATTTTTATATTCAAACCTCACCCGAATTTCTAAACTCGTATCTCGTTAAGAAATTCTACCCTCTCCTACTCTTTAGTAGAGGGGATAAACTAATAAAAAATCACCTAATCATTTCCAATAATATTTATTATGTAATTACTAAAATTTATAAATTTATTTACAAAACCTTATAGTTATACGATAATATTTATATGAAGACAAAGCTTTTAATAATATTAGGTATCCTTTTAATTGTAGGATGGACAGTTTTTTGGTTATATGATTACAATAAAGACGGCGCAACCAAAAAAGGTGGCGATTTATATCAAACAATAGTTAAACGTGGTTATATGATTGTTGGTGTAAAAACAGATGTCAAACCTTTTGGTTTTATTAATGAAAAAGGTGAAAATGCAGGGTTTGATATTGATATTGCACGCAACATAGCAAAAGATATTTTACATGATGAAAGTAAAGTAAAGTTCGTTCCAACAACTGATTCTGATAGATTTTATCAACTTAATCTTGGTAAAGTTGACATGGTTATTGCAACAATGACTGTTACACCTACAAGACAGCATTTTGCAGATTTTTCAAATGCTTATTATATAACAGGTCAAGCACTATTAGTTAGAAATGGCAGCAATATTAGATCATTGGGAGATTTGAGCAATAAAAATGTGGGGGTAATATTTGGCTCGACCGCAGAAGAAACTATTAAATTTTTATTACCCACAGCACATGTTATGGGATATAAAACATATAAAGAAGCTTATAATGCTCTAAAGGCAGGACATATTTTAGGAATAACCTCTGATGAGGCAATATTAAGAAATTTTTCACTTAATGATTCCGGAGTGAAAATTTTGCCAAAAAGATACTCTAGAGATTCCTATGCAATAGCCTTTAGAAGGGGTGAGGAATCTAATTATATATTAGAGATTGTTAATAATGCTATTTCTGATATGGATAATAAAGGTATATTTAATCAATTAAAACGTAAATGGGGTTTAAACTGATTTAGTAATAGTGATGAAAGAGAAGATAAATGAATAAAACAACTGTTAAATATCCATTCTTATCTAAGGATGTTGAGATATATGAAAGAGAAAACGGACATAAAATAGTTCTTGCTCATAAAGAAGGCGGACTAGTAAATATAAGCACTTGGGTTAGAACCGGTTCTATAAATGAGAATGAGAATAATAATGGTATTTCGCATTTTCTTGAACATTTGATGTTTAAAGGAACTCATAAACATCCAGCAGGTGAGTTTGACAGAATACTTGAAGCAAAGGGAGCAATTGTCAATGCTGCTACATGGAAAGACTATACATTTTATTATGTTACTTTACCAAAGGGTGAGAATAACGAGGATTTCAATCTTGCATTAGAATTACATGCTGATATGATGATTGATCCTGTTCTTCCTTATGATGAAATTGGTGCACCGTTTGATTTAAATGATAAAAATATAGGGACCAAAAGAGAACGTCATGTTGTAATTGAAGAAATAAGAATGAGAGAAGATCAGCCTTGGACAAAGGTTTATAATGCGTGTAATCGTTCTATGTATACTTCCCATCCATATAAACGTGATGTTATAGGCACTCCTCAGATTATATCTCAAGTGAAACAAGAAGATATAATGAACTATTACAGAACATTTTATTCGCCAAATAATATGACAACTATTGTTGTAGGGGACTTTAATCATGATGAAGTGTTGAAAAAAATTGAAACGTTGTTTGATTTTGGTGATAGATTAAATGATGGTTATAGAACATATAATATTGATAAACCGACTAATGAAACAAAATTTATTGAAAATAAAGCGTGTATTAATTCGGCATTTTTAATGTTTGGGTATTTAGGGGTAGAAGCAAAAGATATAAGAAATTGTATTTTACTTGATATGCTGTCAATTATATTAGGAGAAGGTGCAAGTTCAAGATTATATAGAAATTTAATTGAAAAACAAGAAGAGGCTATTTTTAATATTGTAGATTCTGAACATTATATATTTAGGGATGGCGGCAATTTCTTTATACAGGCAAATTTCTCTCCTGATAAAAAGGATATTGCAATTGATTTGATAAAAAATGAAATTGAAGCTGTAAAAACAACAATCTCAGATGATGAATTAAACAAAGCAAAGAAGAAAATAAAATCCAGATTTGCCTCTAATGCAGAAACTGTATCTGAAATTGGTGAAAATATTGGGTACTATATGACTGTTTGTAATGATTTATCATTAGTGACTGATTATCTTGGTATTGTTGAAGATATTAAAGTTTGTGATTTGCAAGATGCTGCAAAACAATTTTTGAATATTAATAACGCAACTATTTCGGTTCTTTTACCTGAAGAATAATAATTAATATATTTATAACATAGAAGAAACCGACCTTGGTGGAGGTCGGTTTCTTCTATTATGATAATTATTATTATCGTTATTTGAGGCCGTATTTTGAAACGCCGTTTTCGATATCTTGACCCAATCTTTCTTTTGCGTTGTCTCTGCGTTGTTGCCAGATTGTTGTTAAAGTATCGTTCAAGTTTACTTTTCCTTGAATATCTGATTCTTTTTCAGAGATTGGTTCAAGTTGTGCATTTTGTTGTGCGTGTAATTTTTCGATGTCAGCTTCTTTAGCATTTTGTATCAACTGTGTCATAATAGCTTTTGCTTGAGCACCGAGTTGTGATAAAGCAGCTAATGTTTCTTGAGCTGTTGTAGGTTCTGCTCCTGAATATGATATGAAGCTTCCTAATGCAACTCCACCAATTCTGATGCCACCTAATTGGCTTACGAAGTTGTTTATAGCTGCTGCTCCAACTGTTGCACCAATATTATTTTGTGCGGCACTAATAATAGAGTTGAAATTGTTAGAATAATTATTCCAATTATTCTCGAGTCTTGATTCAGCCTTAGAGAATAAACTTTGCATATTTTCGATACGTTTAGTATATTTCTCCAACTGATCGTTTAAGCGTATACCAGTACGCTCACAAAGATTGTATTGAGATGTTGCTCTTTGATATTCATATTGCATTAGCAAAAATCCCATTTTTAATATCTCCGTGTTTCTTGTAGTATCCTCGTACTATAATAAAGTATTTTTGTTTTTGAAAATTGCCTTTTTTGTTGCACATGTTGTTACATTTCTTTACAAATAATAAAAACCCTTGTTGCTATTTAGTTTCAGACATCTCAAAAATTGCATAATTTATATAATTTTTGAATGAAATATTTATAACATGCAACTAATTTTATGAGTTTTTTATAAATTTATGGGTAAAATTATGTATTTATTTTAAAATAAATATCTTTAAGACGTTTTTTACTGATATGGGTGTAAAGTTGGGTTGTTGCAACATCGCTGTGCCCTAATAACTCTTGTACAACTCTTAAATCTGCTCCATTTTCTAACAAATGGGTTGCAAAGGTATGTCTAAGCGTGTGCGGAGAAATTTCTTTATTTAGAATAGTCCCAAGTCTATGAATTATCCTATATATATCTTGTCTTGTTATAAATTTACCATCATTTCTTATTAATAATAACTGTGAGTTGATATTATATTTATATGCAGTAATTTCTCTTTCTTTTAAATAATTGTTTATTTTCTTTAGAGCAAAGTCTCCGAAAGGCACTAATCTTTCTTTTGAACCTTTTCCGCTGCATATAATATTTTTTGATTTTAGATTTATATCTGTTATTTTTAGATTAGTTAGTTCAGAAACTCTTAATCCACAGCTATATAGAAGTTCAATAATTACATTTTCTATGGTTGAAAGATTTTGTCTCATTAAAGTATTTATTTCATTTAAAGATAGCACTTTTGGTAAGTGTTTAGGAAGTTTTGCAGGCTCAATAGAGGATATCGGGTTGTTTTTTAGTATTTCATTTGCACATGCCCACTTGAAAAAGGATTTAAGTGCAGATATCTTTCTTGAAATGCTTGATGGTGATAGTCCATTTTCCCGTAAATCCATTATATACGAGCTAATATGTAGTCTTGTGATGACAGAAATGTCCTCATCATTTATAAATGTAATAAAATCAAAAATATCTCGTCTATAGGCATCAATCGTGTTTTTAGATAATCCTTTTTCAATATCAATATAGTCGATATAGTCTGATAATAATTGATACATACTAAAATTAGTTTCTTGTTGACATATAGTTATAAATCATTTTTGATGCTTCTTGAATGTATAATTTCCCATTAGGGTTATTATGTGGTCTTAATGCTAAAATTACAACTATATAACGTTGACCTGAAGGCATGTAAACAACGCCTGCGTCACCTAACATTGTTCCAATATCACCGGTTTTATGAATAAAATCTACACCTTCAGGCAAACCGGCTTTTATTAAGTTAACGTTTTTAACTTTACCCATAATATTAATGATATCGCTTTGGGAATTAACATTAAGGAACGAATTATTATCATCGCTGATATTGTAGAGCATTTGAGCCATATCTTTTGCTGTTGTATAATTAGTTCCTGTTAAATCAGGAAGCCAAGTTTGAACACGAGTATGTTTTATCCCCCAATTTCTTAAAGCGGCATTTACGTCGTTCATTGAGCCGATTTTAGACATTAACATATTTGTAGCGGTATTATCTGAATCCTGAATCATAACTTTAGCCAAATCATAAACAGAATAACTATTTCCTACTTGAGAATATTGCATGTTTCCTGAACCGGGTGAACGGTAATATTCAGTTAAATACATTCTATCTTTAAGCCCAAATTGTTCTGCTTCAATAGATTTGTACATTTGAATTAACACCGGCAATTTTATAATACTTGCAGCAGGATATATAGTATCTCCTTCGATATCTACATAATTATGATTATCAATAGACCAAACAAAAACAGCAGGTTTTATGTTTGAATATTTTTTGTTTAACGCTTTTAACGAATTTTCAAGGTCAGTTAATCTATCGCCATATCTAAGCGTAGTCATTTCGGCTTTTTTGCCTTCTTTTACAGAATAATTGATACGATTATTCAAAAAAGTATAATTAGATGTATATGATAGTGTAGGATTTAAAATTTCTTGATAATTTATACCGCTTTGCGCGTTGTAGTTTTCTGAGCAAATATTTGTTTCAGAAGAAACATGTTTTACAGAGGACGGTAAAAAATTATTAGCAAACATTTGATAAGAGGTTGGAATATAGAGATAACCTAAACCCGCTAATAGTGAGATAGCAATAATCTTACCTAAAAGAGAGCCTTTTTTCTTTCTTTTTGGTTTTGGCATAGGTAAAGGCTTAGCTTTTCTTTCTTTTTGCGGTTTTGCTGGCATAGTTGCAGCGTTATATTGTCTGTACGGATTTGTATATAAATCTGCACTATGTGAATTATAATAATCGTAGTTTTCTTTTCTAACCGCGTTTCTTGAATACACTATTCTTCCCCTCTATTTTAAAGATATTAAGCTTCAAAGACATTCAAGCTCTATGAATATTATAGATAGATTACCTATTTTACTTCATCATACAAATGATGGAGATTATCCGAATAATTGTGTTGATCGAACAACTAAATCTTGTAATATCCCTAATACCAATAGTGCAACAATTGGTGAAAAATCCAAACCGCCTAACGGAGGTATAAATCTTCTGAAAATATCAAGATAAGTATCTGTAATTATTCTAATAAATTTCATTGGCTGATTATCCCAATTTATACCGGGAAGCCAAGACATAAATATTCTTAAAACAATTAAAATACTATAAAAATATAATAATTGTACAATTATGCTATTTAATCTAATTATCAATCCCATTTTCATTCCCTATATTAAATTATATTAGGAGTAATAAGGGTTTAATCCTCAATCTTTACCCCTTTACTTCATTAGTCTGCTATACACCGGATACTTGAGATGTTTTATGACATTCGCAAGTCATACTATTCATATCAAGATTTTCAATCATTGTGAATAATAACTTTTTAAGATTTTCAAGATTATTGTTAAACACTTTAATAACTTCGCCATGTGACACAGGCGGAACATCTCCCACAAGTCCTGCATCATAATCCGTAATAAGTGAAATATTAAGCGGACACATGTCGAGTTCTTTTACTAAATAAGCTTCAGGATATGCAGTCATATTAATAACTTCCCAACCTTGAGATGTAAAGAATTTAGATTCTGATTTTGTTGAAAATCTAGGCCCGTTAACAATAACAACAGTCCCTGTTTCGTGGATTGTAATACCCAAATCTTTACCTGTTTTAATAGCTAAAGCTCTGAGTTCAGGACAATAAGGATCAGCAGCAGACGGATGGATAACGTTAGGTCCATCAATATATGTAGTTATTCTGCCATCTGTCCAATCAACAAATTGATCACAAATTACAAAACTCCCGGGTTCTACATGCTTTTGAAGGCTACCCGCTGCACATGGTGATATAACACATTTACAGCCTGCTTCTTTCATTGCCCAAACATTAGCTCTATAGTTGATTTTATGTGGCGGAATTGAGTGGTCACGTTTGTGACGAGGCATAAATGCAACTCTTTTATCCCCAATTTTCCCAACAAATAAAGCGTCGCTAGGTTCTCCATACGGAGTATTTATTTTAACTTCTTCAATATTATCTAAAAATTTATAAAACCCTGAGCCTCCAAAGACTCCAATATCTGCTAAATTACCCATTTTTATCTCCTTTTTCATAAGTTTATCATTTTGTAAATATCATGGCAAAATTGTTAATACTTTGTAAAGGAAAGAGAAATTAAAGTTTATCTGCCGAAGGCTGATAAACTTTAAAGTGATTAAGTGACTGAGTGACTATGTGAATAAGGTTTATACTTAGTCACTTATTCACAATTCACCTATTCACTGTTTAGCAAACTTCGTTTGCTAAACTTTAACTAATTGTAACGAAATGTAACAAACTTAAATAAAATATTAAAGTTTTTTTTAAATGTGCCGTAATAAGAAGTATAGGAAAATTATAAAGGAGAAAATTATGGGTCTTTCAGCTTCACAAGCTAGATTACTAAGCTTAACCGCAAGACAATCAAATTTAGAATATGAAGGTCAACAAATTAACCAACAACGTACTACGTTGTCAAATGAATCTTCAAATTATTATAATAGTTTGTTAGAAATGAGCGTACCTGTACCTCCTTCAACAAACGATTATACAAAAATTGTTTATACATTCACAATTGGTGGTAACGCAGCTACTGTAAAAGAAGCTTTACCTAAAAAAGATGCTGATGGAAATACAACATATTTAGTATCTTATACAACAAATTTATCAACAATTGGTATTGCAGAAAACGAAGCATTTAAAACATCTGCAAGTGCTAAAAATGTTACAGCAAAAGGATCTGAAACTCCATACACAGGTTCATGGAGAGATGATGATGTAGAACAAGGTAAAAATTATTTCTTAGCTACTATGAACAGAATCGGCAGCTTGGCTGAAGCTAAAGAGCTTAGAACAAAAACTGATAGCAAATTCTATATTCAAAGAGATTCTTATGCCGATGGAGATATAATTATTGGACCTGACGGTTATCAAATAACCAAAGATGTTTATGATGCTATAACAGATGTTAATGCTAAAAAAGAATGCAGATTTTATCAAGAAGAACAAGAATCTACACCTGCAACAGCAACAAGATATACTTTATCATATGCTTTGATACCAAATAAATCAACATTTGATGAGCATAAATCTAATGATGTTATTTATCAAATAGAAGAATCTAGTGATGCAGATGCTAAAAAAGGCGTATTCTCTTATAAAGCATCAAATGGTGAAAACTTTACAGTAGTAGATCCTCAATATAAAGATGCCTTTGTAAGTGCAGATTTAGACATCAATGATTACTATCAATACAATGCTTCATCAGGCGTTAGATTTGTAAAACGTGAAGATGTTGAAGGTAACTTAAATAGTCAATCAGTTACTATCAAAACTTCAGCAGTTGCTACAATTGATGTAGTTAAAGAAAATTCTTTATCAAATGCTACAATTGAATTTGATGCACAAGGCAGAATTTCTACAATAACTGACGAAGAAGGTCATACATACACAATGACAGCTACAACAGAAACTGATAATGCAGCTTATGATGATGCATATAACCAATATGAATATAATCAATACGTATATGACCAAAGACAAAACGAAATCAATGCTAATATTAAAATTCTTCAAGCTCAAGATAAGAGCCTTGAGTTGAGATTATCTACACTTGATACTCAACACTCAGCTATCCAAACAGAATTAGAAGCTGTTAAAAAGGTTATGAGCAAAAACATTGAAAATTCATTCAAAACATTCAATGCATAAAGGTAAGTATAATAAAGTAAAAAGAGCGCCTATATAGGTGCTCTTTTCTTTTTTTATTGACAATATCTCTTAAACATCAAATTATTCAAAAAAATAAAATATTTTTGATATAATTGTTATGAAATAGGAGAGAATTGTGTTAATAAAACTTTTAGAATCAGTTGAAGGAATAAATGATATACTATTTGGGTGGTTTGATAATATTGTTGAAAACCTTCCTATTGTTGATTTTGCAAAAGATGCAATTATTGATAGTGTTCATTTGATTCCATTTTTATTTATTATATTTTTGCTTATTGAAGTTTTTGAAAACTACTTTAGCCATAAAATAAAAGATTTATCAAAAGGTTCTAAAAAGTTTGGACCAATTATAGGTTCTGTTCTTGCAGGATTACCACAATGCGGATTCTCTGTTGTTGCTACACCTTTGTATATCAATAAAGTGATTACACGAGGTACCTTGATAGCAATTTATATTTCAACCTCTGATGAAGCTATTCCTATATTACTGTCAAATCCGAAAATGTTTCCATCAATTTTACCTTTGTTGGCAATAAAAATTATGTTAGGTATTATCGCAGGGTATTTAGTTGATTTGTTTTATCCGCAAAAGGAATTGAGCGTTGAAAATAATTGCATAGATGAAGATGAAATAGGCTGTTGTTCACACCACGTTCATGCAGAACTCAGAAAGAGGGAGCTTATTTTCCATCCTTTAAAGCATACATTGAACATATTTTTAATGATACTTGTAATTTCTCTAGGTTTAAACTGGTGTTTTGATGCCTTTGGAAATGATGTATTAAACAAATTGTTATTACATAATTCTATATTTCAACCAATTATTGCTTCCTTTGTAGGACTTATACCTAATTGTGCCGTATCTGTATTATTAACAATGTTATATATGTCAGGTGTATTAACTTTCGCTTCAGTTATTGCAGGGCTATCTTCGGGGGCAGGATTGGGGTTAATTGTCCTATTGAAACGCAATACTGATTTAAAAGACAGTTTCAAAATAATAGGTATTTTGCTTGGAATAAGTATTACAGTCGGCTTAATATTAACTGTTTTGGGATAGCTTATAAAGATATTTTGCCAGTCCTTCCCCCATGGCAAAACAGCTCGGAATTATTCTTAATGCAGCTTGAGACATAAAATCAGCTGATAAGCATCTTCCAATAGCGAATAAATTGTCAAAATCTGCTGATATCAAGGATTCTACAGGTAACATGTATTCAACCTTTTGTTTCTCTAAAACGGATTTCCCCTCTTTATTTGAGTGTACATCAACCGGATAATTTGAAATTACACAAGGGTTATCGAATTTTTTACCTGAGCGCAAATCATCAATTTTATATATATATTTGCCTATAATTCTGTTTGAAACCCTTATCCCTATTGAGTCAGCGACTTTTGATACATAAGCATTTTTGAACCCTTTAAATTTTAATTTGAAAAACTTTGATAATCTTGAAATACTTTCTTTTCCAATGCGTTCAGCCATATTGATATCATCAATATCAGTAGGATCAGTATTTTTAACTATTCTGGGGCAATTAAACCCAATAGAATCGGGCATTTTAGGGATTGTAAACACTTGAAAATAGTTGCTATCTTCTTCGGTAATAAGTCCTTCAGCTATACCCTCTTTAAACAAGGGTGTTAGCGCCCAGTTCATCCCTTTATCCCAAGTGTATGCTGTAGAAAGGTGTATTTGACCGTCAATTGTGTATGAGGTTGTAACATTTCTATCACTGTCTAACTCCATTATCCAATCTGAAAACTCTTTAAGATTAATTCCTGACATTATAAATCTTAGATTAACCGGTTGATATTTTTTTTCAAAAATATTTTCAAAATTATTTAAAAATTTTAAATTTAATTTTTCAAAAATTTTTGCGTCACCTGTCCCGTCTACAAGATAAGTCGTTTCGATATATTCCGATAACATTTTGTTAGATAGATTAATATTATTAGTATATATCGTATCGGTATTTATAATATTTTTATTATTTATATATAACCCATTTATATGATTGTTATTGTGAACTATCTTTTCAACAGAAGAATTTAAAAGAATATCAACTCCTATGTTGGATAATATTTCATGTAAGGTATTTTTCATCAGCTCAGGATTAAACCACCCAATATTCCCATCTGCGTAAGTAATTTGCCCGCCAATGTCGTGTAAAGTTTCCATCAATAATTCATAAAAATCAAAATTAATATTTTCATCAACATTAGTTTTCATTGCAGGAAAAACTAATGCGGAGGTCATCGTCCCACCTAAGTATGCATTTTTTTCTATAAGAAGGGTTTTTAAACCTAGCTTTGCTGAATTATATGCACAAGCACAACCGGCTGTCCCTCCTCCTACTATAACAATATCATATTTCATTTTGTTCCCTCTTTTTGATGTTTATAATATTGTGATGAACTAATTAAGTTCGAATTTTCAATTTCTAAAGTTCTGTTAGATATAATGGCTTCATTTTCGAGAGATAAGTCATTATCCCGATATGGAATACCTGCCTTAGTATTTAACAGCCCTTCTTGAGCCTCTGAGAGAGGATGTTCTATTAATAACATATTATTTGATGCAACTGTTCCTATAAATCTATTATTACTATCAATTGTATTGCCTATATTTAGTCCGGCTTGTTTCATAGCATTTCTAACAGGTGCTGATGTATTGTATGTAATAATAACAGAGTCATTATTTAATAAGGTAGAAAGCTTTTTTAAAAAGTCGACAGACCATATACAAGGGCACTTAGCAGGTGTAAATCCATCTAAAAGCACAATATCATATTTATGTTGGGAAGTTTTAAGATGTTGCCTTATGTCAATTGGGTAAAAGTTGATGTTAAATTCAACTTTATCAGACAATTTATTACACAATTTATATTGTTTCGATACATACTTATAATATATATTATGTACAAAGGTCGATAAAAAATCTTTTTGGACTAATTGTACCTCATTTTTTGATAAAAATTCGTATAAAAAGAGCATATTTTTGTTAAAAAATGTTCGATTCTCATTTTTTGATAAAATATTTTTTGCTTCTTTTGATAAATTTCTACCTTCTAATTTTTCTATTAAATTTTTAAGAAGGATAATATTAATAAATTCATCAATTTTATATTTGTTTCTAATATTAGAATTGTTTGTTAAAATTTTTTTTGCTTCATTGTAATTTTGTATATTTTTAAATAATTGGTTCTTATGAATTAGTCTATCAATAAAATTTATTTTTGTTTTTATAAATGGAGAAATTTCTATCAATTCGTTATCAGTATCTACGCAATCAATATTTATTTTTTTTATAGAATTATTAGTAGAATATACTTTTTGCAAAAAAGCTTTTGTATTATATCCAATTCCATAACATATATCTAAAAGGTTAATAGCTTCTTTGTCAAAGAAAGTAGAACTAATAGGATTAATGAATTTTTCATAAGCTTCTGTTAGTGCGCCAAAAGCAGAATGGTAAATATCATTCACATCATCATTAAATAACCCTATTGAATAGTCTTTCGTCATATAAGGTAAAAACTTGCCCATATAAACATGGTACAAGTTTTAATCCTTATATTCAAATATTTAACATTTGCTAAACTTTTAAGTCTAATCCGGCATACATACAATTTAATTTCTTTGCAATATGCTCTATATCTTGAATCGTCTTAGTAATTGCAGGATCTATTTTTATATATCTTTGATGACTATTCTGACTAAATATAGTTTTCATCAAAAATTGCTCGTTATTTTTACGATATACCTTTTTCCCTAAGGCAAAGGTCTTTTCAAGCATTTCCCTCCTCTCTTCTGTATTTAAACGTCTTGGTGACGGATAACTATCGTGAATTTGCTCCCATTTTGCAGAATTGATGTCTAGTACCAATTTGCTCTGTAAGTCCTCTAATAATCCTCTACTCTCATTACATAATTCATATTTATCTATTATTTTCATAATACATCCTTTCATATTTTATACAAATAAAATACTATATTTTATTTATGTTGGTTGGCTATCATTATGGGGTTCAAAAAGTGCTATAAGATACTAATTGAGTGACTTGTAGTATTTATTTTAGTGTTCATAAAATTATCTACACACACCACGTCTATATAAAGCATCGTGAATTTGAATTTTGCTAGTTCCATGCTTTTTTTGTTACAAAACTTAAATATATAGTAATAAAACAAAATAAAAAGGTCTGCCTCTTTTGAGCAGACCTTTTTATTTTTAAAAAATTTTATTATTTTACAATTGGGCTAAACATAATCTCTAAACCTTTTGCAAAATATTTTGCAAGTGAAAGTAATATGTTGCTTCCTCTTTTGGCTTGAGCTTTTGTTGATAAAATACTTTGTTCTTGTTTTAAAAGATATTCATCAGCATGTTTATGCATAGCTTGTCTATCATATCCTTTAACCTTTCTCAATGGTCTAATTATTTTTTGCGGGGTAATTGTTGTTGGCATAATACACACTTCCTTTCTTAGAATGCAGATTTCTATTTATATAATGCTTATAAAATTAATTAGTTGTTATTTTTTAAAAAACTCTTAACAATTCTTAATAAAATATTATCAGTATGTTATGTATCGATATATACTGATAATATTTATTTGTTTAAAATGTTAATTTTTAAATTTAAAAAATTTTTTATTTATTTTATTTTTAATTTAATTAATTATTTTTTTTCGAAAAAAATTTCATCTTCTTTATTTACGTCTATAAGAACTTTATCACCTCTTATAAATTTATTAGATAGAATTTCTTTTGAAAGAGGGTTTTCTACTAGTTGTCTTATAACACGTTTAAGAGGTCTTGCACCATATATAGGGTTAAAACCACGTGTAGCAAGAAACTCTTTAGCATCATCTGTTATCTCTACATCGAGTTCGCGTTCCTTCAAAAGCCCCTTGAGATGGGACATTTGGATATCTACAATAGCTGATAACTGCGTTAAATTAAGTGCTTTAAAGAATATTGTTTCGTCAATACGGTTCAAAAACTCAGGTTTAAAGCGTTCTCGCATTATAGCCATTACCTTTTCTTTTGTATCTTGGAACCCACTTTCAGCAAGTGCAGCATTTAAAGAATCCTCAAGGATAATATCACTTCCGATATTACTTGTCATAATTATTACAGTATTCTTAAAATCAACCGTTCTACCTTTAGAATCCGTTAAACGCCCATCATCAAAGAGTTGCAGCATTATATTAAATACATCAGGATGTGCTTTCTCAATTTCATCAAAAAGCACTACTGAATAAGGTTTACGTCTGACAGCCTCAGTTAACTGTCCGCCTTCTTCATATCCTACATATCCCGGAGGAGCTCCTACAAGTCTTGCTACGTTGTGTTTTTCCATATATTCACTCATATCTATACGAATAAGAGCATCCTCATCATTAAACATAAACTCAGCTAAAGCCTTAGCTAGCTCAGTTTTCCCAACTCCGGTAGGTCCTAAAAAGATAAATGTACCTATAGGTCTGTTTGGATCTTTAAGACCTGACCTTGCACGTCTAATTGCATCTGAAACTGTTTCAACTGCTTCGTCTTGACCAATAAGACGTTTGTGTAAATAATCCTCCATTTTTAAAAGTTTTTCCATTTCACTTTCAACAAGCTTGCTAACAGGTATACCTGTCCATTTACTAACAATCGCAGCTATGTCATCTTCATCTATTTCTTCTTTTAAAAGTTGATTTTTAGTTTTATCTTTTCCTTGCATAGACTGTAATTGTTTTTCCAACTCAAGCAGCTTACCATATTTTAGTTCTGCAGCTGTTTGTAAGTCAGCATTACGCTCTGCTTCATCAATCTTGTTTTTAATAGTGTTTATTTCATCTTTTATCGCTGCTTCACCGGTAATCGATTGTTTTTCTTCTTCCCATTGAGCTTTTAATTTTGAAATATTAGCTTCAAGTTCATTTATTTCCGAAGTTAATTTATCAATCTTTTCAATACATTCAGGGCTTGTTTCCTTCTTTAAAGCTTCTCGTTCGATTTCTAATTGGATTTTTTGACGGAGCATTTTATCAATTTCTTCAGGCATTGAATCAATTTCAATACGCAAAGAAGAAGCTGCTTCATCAATCAAATCAATAGCTTTATCAGGAAGAAATCTATCAGTAATATATCTATCAGACATTTTAGCTGCGGCAATTAGCGCACTATCTAAGATACGAACACCGTGGTGAACCTCATATTTTTCTTTCAATCCACGTAATATGCTAATTGTATCTTCAACAGATGGTTCATTTAATAATATAGGTTGAAAACGACGTTCAAAAGCAGGATCTTTTTCGATATATTTTCTATATTCATTTATTGTTGTTGCACCTATCGTTCTAAGTACACCTCTTGCTAACATTGGTTTTAATAGGTTTCCTGCATCCATTGCACCTTCTGTTGCGCCTGCACCTATTATTGTATGGATTTCATCTATAAATAATACTATTTGGCCATCAGAGTCTTCTACTTCTTTTAAAACAGCTTTTAGACGTTCTTCAAATTCTCCTCTGAATTTTGCTCCAGCAACGAGTCCTCCCATATCCAAAGCACATAGTTTAACTTCTTTTAAACTTTCAGGCACATCTCCTCTTATGATACGTTGGGCTAACCCTTCAACTACAGCTGTTTTCCCTACACCGGGTTCACCTATTAATACAGGATTGTTTTTTGTACGTCTATTCAATACTTGAATAATGCGTCTAATCTCTTCATCTCTACCTACTACAGGGTCTAATTTCCCCTTTTTAGCTAATTCTGTTAAATCAGTAGAGAATTTTTCTAATGCTTGCATGTTTTCTTCTGCGTTTTTATTATCCACTTTTTTATTACCTCTTATTTTTTTCATTACTTTTAAAACTTGTTTATCTGTTACATTATAGGCTGATAGAAGTTTTTGTATATCAGTACCTGCTAATTGAGTCATTGCAAGTATTATGACCTCTATACTAATAAACTCATCATTAAAATCATTTGAGATAGTTTCTGCTATATTAAATAATTTATTTGTGTCGTCTGACAAATATATCTCATTGTTTGTCGGTGGAATAGATAAGGTTGGAAATTGTTTTATTTTATATACAATCGCTTTTATAAAATCTTCATTTAAAAGCTTTAATTCATTAAGATATGTCTTTACGACGCCATTATCTTCTATCATAGCCAACATTAAATGTTCTGGCTGAATTTGATTATTTTTGTATTTATTCATACAAGCTCCGGCTGAAAACAATATCTCTTTTGAATAATTCGTTAATTTTTCAATATTAACCATATAACACTCCTATCTATATTATTATTTTAATCTATTTTTTATAGGAAATGAAAAAATTAACGATTATTTAATATTTTGTTTTTAACTAATATTAGTAGTAACTAGGTGAATAAGTGACTAAGTGACAATTCATTTTTTTACGAGTTTAGAAACTCTGGTGAGGTTTGAATATAAAATATTATAAAAACACCCTTCTCCGGTAGAGAAGATGTTTCTCTTTTATTCCCCACCCTAGGGGGATGGGTTAGGGGAGAGGGTTGGAATTAAAACCCTCTCTCGAATTCTAAGTATTTTGCTATTGCAAAATA
>CADBUZ010000027.1 GCA_902797985.1 uncultured bacterium | reverse complement strand
ATAATACAAAAACAGGGATAACCCCTGTTTTTATTTTATAAATTCGGAGAAGAAGGGATTCGAACCCTTGGTGGAGTCTCCCCCACAACGACTTTCGAGGTCGTCACCTTAAACCACTCGGACACTTCTCCTTTGATTTTACATAAAATATTATAAACTTTTTTCTTTAATATAGCAAAAACTTTTTTGTTTGATTATTGTATGCATATGCAGATATATTTTGGTATGAAAAATTTTCATAATATGAGTTCCTTAAAAAAGACAGGACTTAACTCCTCTATTGCTAAGTCAGAGTTTTTTTGCGGAAAGCATTTTAATAATTTATCAAAAACTTTTACACTTCCTAACAATAAATTAAAAAGTTATTCTATTGCTGATTATAAAAAACTAAATTCCTTTGATAAGAAGCTTTTGAGGTTTGAATATAAGTGTTCAACTATGTTTTTTAATAAGAAGTTCTATAAAAATATGGAAACTATTCATGATGTAGTGACAGATTTTATGAAAGCTTCTTTTGATAAAAAATATGGTGAAGGTAAATATGTCGTACTTCCAATTGGGAGATCATTGTCTTCTTTGTGTAAAGTTTTAGGATATAAAATTGGAGAAGAAAATGTTATAAATATTCCTCTTTCAAATGCTTCAAGATTTAGTGCGAAAAATTCCGTAGACAAGTTAATCGACAAGGATCTTGATGGGTTCAAACACTATTTAGAATCAGTCGGGTTAACTAAAGAAAAAATTAATAAATCAGGGAAACGTTACATCTTAATGGATTTTTGTTTTAGTGGACAATCTTTGAAGAGTGCAAACAACTTATTTAAATCTGATAAATTGTTCGGAGAAAATTCCAATATATCTACAGAAGATATCTATAATCTTATACCGGATTCTAATAATGTTTATAATTTAAAAAAAATAACAATGCAGTATCTTTATGAAAGTAAGTTTAAACCATACTCTTTTGTAAAAAAGAATATTGATTTAGCAAAAACAAAAGAAGCTATAAATACTCCTAAAACAGTTTCAAAAACGACAAGACTAATGTGGTTTAGATTATTAGATAATTTTATGCAAGGGAAAAATAAAGCCTAAGACGTTAGAAAATGTGCATATGACAGAGTTCTTATAATAGTTCAATAATATCAGAAATAACTTTATTGTATGGGGTGCTAATGGAATATTTTCCCCCCATAGAAACAATGGTTTTCCCAAAAATATCTGTTTCCGGTTTTATTCCTGCCTCTATATCTTGTAACATAGATGTTTTTCCATCAGGAATCATTAGTTTAAAGCTGTTTAAAGTGTTTTCAAAGAATTTATCCGTGTCTTGAATTCCTTCTTTTTTTGCAATGATTGAAACTTCATTACAGATATTTTTTATCAACTCTTTGCATTTTTTAGAATTTATCATTTCTCCAAAAGTCATTCGTGTAATTGCGGATATTTGATTAGCACAACAGTTGAAGCAAAATTTGTTCCACATTGAGTTTAGTATGTCAGTTGGAATATTATATGAAATATTCAATTCTTCAAAGCAGTTTTTTACCTGCTCTATTTTTTGATTTAATTGCGGATGCCCAAAATATATTGTTGCTTGTCCATCGTGAGTAATATTTTTATCACTTCTGAAAAATGTATGCCCGAGTAGAAATGAATATAAAACTTTATCTTCACCATAATATTTTGCAATTCTTTTTTCGCTTGAAATTCCATTTAAAAATGACAGAATAATAGTACTATTATCAACAAAGTTTTTTATATTTTTTATTGCATTTTCCAATCCGGATGATTTTGTTGCAATTATAATTAAGTCGGCTTTAAAATTATCATAATCAGGAGTTATATAGTCAAAATTGTATATTTTCCCATTGATTATTCTTGGTTCTGCTTGATATTTGTTTAATCTGACTTTATCTACTAAAATTTTCAAATTAAAAGAAGAGTGGTTTTCTATCACAGACGCGTAATATCCACCTATAGCTCCAAGACCGCATATTAGTATATTTCTAATTTTTTTCATATTTGTTTAGTAACTCATTGTATATTTCAATTGTAGTTATACATATTTTTAATTCTCTGTCAGCAAGGCTCTTTATTGTTCCCTTATAACATTCTAAAAGAGCTTTATCCAGTCCGTTTTCTTCGTCTAATCGTGGTTTGATTTTATTTATGTATTCGATAGGACGAGTTCTTGGCTCTATCTTGTCAGCAATAAAAATAACTTTTTCAAAATCGGACATATCAAGTTTGCCAATAGTGTGCCAGCGGATGGCAGATAAAATTTCCGAATCGGTTATCCCAAATTCTTTTTCAGCAATATATGCCCCAACAGGAGCATGAAATGTCTTTGGATTTATTAGCTCACAATCTTCAACTTGTAAAAAGTTATTCATTATTTCTAATGATTCATTTTTTGAAAAACACTTTGCACAATCGTGAAGTAAACCTGCCGTATATGCCTTGTCTATGTTTAGATTAAATCTTTTTGACAGCTCTATGGCTGTTTCAGCTACTCCCAATGAATGTTCAAAGCGTTCTTTATCTAAATGCTCTTTTAGCCAGTTTATAACTTCTTTTTTAGAGATATAATCCATTTTCTTTTATATACTCCTTTACTTGAGGAAGTTCCATGTTTGATATTGAAAGTCCTCTTTTTATATTTTGCCTTAATTCAGTTGATGAAACATCTTTATATCCCATTGGCGAAAATTCAAAATCATATCCTTTTTTCTTTAGAAAATCAAAATCTCTTTCGTTAAAATCATTTGTTCTCTTGAACACAATAAAGTGTAAAAGGTTTTTCAATTCCTCTGATTTATACCAGCTTTCAATTTTTATAAAAGCATCAGTCCCTATCAGAAAATTTATTTTCCCATCAATGTTGTCTGTTTTATATAGTTCTACAATTGTATTGTATGTGTAAGAATTTTGTTCATTTCTGTATTCAATATCACTTATATTAAAGTAGTTATAGTTAGAAATTGCAAGTTTAACCATGTTAAAACGGTGTTCTGCTAAATTCTTATCTACAGATTTGTGTGGAGGTATATACGCAGGTATAAACATTACACTATCAAAATGATAATGTTCCTTAGCAAATTTAGCAACTTCTATATGAATTTTATGAATTGGGTTAAATGTCCCCTGAAATACACACAATCTCATTTTTTAACCTTTTTAACAATTATATTACAAAAATATTTATTTTAATTCGTTCTTATTACAAAAGTTAACTACTCTAAATGGATGATTTTATTGAATTAATTTTACTATTATGTTAATCTTTGATAAGATAATCTAAGTAAAAAAGATTAGGGTGAGGATTATGAAAAGTTCTACATTAAGAAGATCAAATATTACAAGAGAAAAAATTGCAATGCTTAGTGCATTATCAGATTATAATAATGCAAAAGGCAGAAGTAATGCGCATATTACTGATAAACAAGCTGAGCTTGATATGTTGTGGCAAAATTTTAAAATTGCAGCAACTTCTGAAAAAAGTCCAAAAACGTATTTTTCAGCAGGTTTCTTTTCAGGGATTGTTTTGTCACTTGTCGTTGCAGCGTTTATAAGCTTTTTTGTCGGGTATTCACCATTGAGTAATCTTCATTTTTCAGCTCCAAAAGCTGCAAAAGAAAATGTAAAGTTTACGTTTATTCCTGCTGATAAGCAAGCTCCAACTGAAGAAACAGTTGCTGAACCAGCTGAAAAAGAATACACTGTTCAAGCAGGAGACAGTTTAGAAGATATTTCAATGAGATTTTATGGAAGATATGATGAAGCTAAGTTAAAAGCTATTCAAGAGAAAAATAATCTCAAGAATATTAATTCAATTACAATTGGACAAAAATTAATTATCCCTATGAACTAATTTCATAGGGGTTAATTGTTCATTTAAAGAGTATCGTTTAAATAATATTTGTATTATAGGGGATAGAGAATGAATTTAGAAAATATAATGAAGGTTGATCCTGATGTTGCAGGTTTTATTACAAAAGAGTTAAATCGTCAACAAACAACAATTGAGTTGATTGCAAGTGAAAACTTTACATCCCCTGCAGTTATGGAGGCTTGCGGATCTGTACTTACTAATAAATACGCAGAAGGTAAGCCAAACAAAAGATATTATAACGGATGTGAGTGTATTGATAAAATTGAATCGTTAGCACAAGAAAGAGCATGTAAATTATTTGGCATGGCTCATGCAAATGTTCAGCCTCATAGTGGTGCGCAAGCTAATATGGCTGTTTTTATGGCTGTTTTAAAACCTGGTGATAAAGTATTAAGCATGGATTTATCCAATGGCGGACATTTAAGTCATGGTTCACCTGTTAATTTTTCAGGAATGTATTTTGATGTAAAAAGTTATGGGGTTGATGAAAATGGTTGTATTGATTATGATGACGTTTTAAAGATGGCAAAAGAGCATCAGCCTAAATTGATTATCTGTGGGGCAAGTAACTATTCAAAAGTAATTGATTTTAAAAGATTTAGAGAAATTGCAGATGAAGTGGGTGCTTATTTGTTAGCAGATATAGCGCATATAGCCGGTTTAATAGCAGGTGGGGTTCACCCTTCTCCTGCGGGTTATGCCCATTTCGTAACAACAACTACACATAAGACATTAAGAGGCCCTCGAGGGGGTATTACAATGTGTGATGAAGAGTTTGCTCAAATTATTGATAAAGCTGTATTCCCGGGAATGCAAGGCGGACCTTTAGAGCATATTGTCGCAGGTAAAGCTGTTGCTTTGCTTGAAGCTTCTCAACCGGCATTTAAAGAGTATGCAAAAAATATTGTTAAAAATGCAAAGGCTTTAGCTCAAGGTTTGATTGATAACGGAATGGATATTGTTGGCGGGATGACCGAAAATCATTTAATGACATTGGATTTAAGAAAAACAGGTAAAACCGGTAAGGATATGGCAAATGTGCTTGAGGATGTTGGTATAACTGCAAATAAAAATACAGTTCCTAATGATCCGCAAAGTCCATTTGTAACAAGTGGTATCAGATTAGGAGCTGCAGCTGTTACTACCAGAGGCTTTGATGAAAATGCTATGAAAGAAGTCGCTAGAATAATAGCTACAGCAATAAAAAATTCTGATAATCAAGATGTACTGAAACAATTAAAAGAGGATTCTTTAGCATTATGTAAGAAATTCCCTCTTTATGAAACTTTGTGAGGATAAGACAATTTTAATTGAATGGAAAGAAACAGTTGGAATAAATGCTATTGGGGCAATAATCTCATATATATTGGGGGTTTTTATTGTTCCTTTGGTCATTGCTTTTTCTAAAAAAGAGGGGCTGGTAGATCTTCCAAATGAAAGAAAAATCCATAAAAAACCCGTTTCGAGAATAGGTGGTGTTGCAATATGGCTAAGTACAATGCTAACGTTTTTGTTCTTAGTTTTGTTAAGCTATTATCCTTACGGAAGTCTTTTATCAGGGCTGTTATTAGGTGGTTCTTTAATGTTCCTGTTAGGACTAATCGATGATGTTTATAATTTGAGCGCAAAATTCAAGTTATTGCTCCAAATATTAATTGTGACGCTTGTTTATTGTTTAGGGGTTAAATTTGATACAATTTTTAATCCGTTTGATATCATGGGCCCTAGTATCCATTTAAGTGTTTGGTTTTCATATCCGTTGACATTATTGTGGATAGTTGGTATCAGTAATGCAGTTAATTTTATTGATGGGGTGGACGGACTTGCAGGTTCTGTTATTACGATTAATGCCATTACTCTTGCAATTATTGCTTTGGCTATGACACCTCCTAATCCGATTAGTGCGCTTATTGCATTTATATTGGCAGGTTCAATGATGGCTTTTCTTACATTTAATTTTAATCCTGCAAAAATATTTATGGGGGATTCAGGTGCGTTGTTCTCTGGATTTATGCTCGCATCTATTTCAATTACAGGAGTTATGAAAAGTGCCACAATTGCTATATTGCTTCCATTTCTAGTGTTGGCTGTTCCTATTGCCGACATTACATATTCTAGTTTAAGACGTATTTTTAAAGGACAATCTCCTTTTGTGGCTGATGCTGAACATATTCATCACAAATTGCTTAAAGCAGGTCTTTCACAAAAATTAACAGTAGCTATAATGACTACAATTGCTGTAATTGCGGGTTCTATTGCTATGTGTTTTATGGATGCAATTACAATTCAACATTATGTTTGTTATATAATCATTGTGTTAGTATTGATGATGTTGCTTAGTTTGTTTGATGTTTTTACAAAGAAGCAATAGAGTTATTTTTAGGAACATATGAACAATAAATTAGAAGATATTTTTAATAAGAAAAAACCAACCTTAACAATTAGTTTAAATTCTGATGACTTGCGTTCTGATTTAGAAACATCTATGTTGTTAGCAAAATCTTTTGTTCCGTATTCTCACAGACGGATTGCTGATAATTATGTTTTGTTGAGAAGAATTTTTTCTTTTCAAATTGTTCAACCCAGAATTTCAAAGGTAGAAGAAGCTATGCTTTCAAGGTATTATTTTGATACCTTAGAGAATACGACAATTTCAAAAGCTAATTCAGAAATAGCTCAATTAAAAGAATGGGCAACTTCTACTGATGATAATCTAAGAACTGACTCTGAGGAATTATTAAAAATAAGAGTTAAAGAACTTAAGTTTATGTTATCTGAAAATTATACTCATACTTCTAATGAGGTATTAAAAGGGTATCAAGCTATAGAAACATATTTAACAAGTGTAACAAAATATTATAAATAGTACCATTTTAACATTTGTTATAGTGTTATTTAGTATTTAATGGTATTATATAGGTATAATATTTATTTGAGGTGAAAAATGGGGACAATATATATAGTTGACGTAACAAACAGAGATGGAGTACAAACATCAAGATTAGGTCTGGCAAAATTACAAAAAACCATTATAAACTTAATGCTTGATGATATGGGAATAACACAATCAGAATTTGGGTTTCCTACTACAACTCACGAACTTAATTATTTAAATGCTAATTTGGAATTGGTAAAAAGAAAT
The DNA here is from genome assembly GCA_902797985.1 of uncultured bacterium. GTDB lineage: Bacteria > Cyanobacteriota > Vampirovibrionia > Gastranaerophilales > Gastranaerophilaceae > UBA2883. Next base: position 25,859 of record CADBUZ010000027.1, on the reverse strand, counting down.
GTTATAACAAATACTCGTTTGTCAGGTTGGATGCGTGCAATAGCATCTGATGTTCAAACATCATTTAAGAACGTTCCTAATTTAAGACATTGTAATCTTTCCCAATCTACATCTGATCAAATGATAAATGGTAAGTATTTAGGAAAGAAAACAAAAGAAGATATTTTAAGAATGACTTGTGAAGCAGTTGAGTGTGCAAAGTCTATGGGGGCAGAAACAGTTGGGGTAAATGCCGAAGATGCCTCAAGAAGTGATTTGGACTTTTTAATAAAAGTAGGAAAAGAAGCAAAAAAATGTGGCGCTGATAGATTTAGGTATTGTGACACATTAGGTTATGAAGATCCGTGGACTGCATATAGCAGAATAAACGCACTTGCTAAAGCTACGGAAATGCCTATAGAAGTTCATTATCATAACGATTTAGGCATGGCTGTTGCTTGTTCTGTCATGGGCGCTAGAGGCGCTATTGATGCAGGTCAGGATACCTACATAAATACTGCAATAAATGGTATGGGCGAACGTGCCGGAAATGCCGATTTAGTATCTTGTTTATTATCTGTTTTGAAATCTGCAGGATTTAAAGGGAAATATAAACTTGATGAGAATATAGATTTAAGCAAAGCATGGAAGTTAGCGAAATATACAGCTTATGCATTTGGAGTTGATATTCCGATAAATCAGCCTGCTGTTGGTGATAATGCATTTGCTCATGAATCAGGTATTCATGCAGATGGGGCATTAAAAGATAGAAGAAATTATGAGTTATATGATTATGAAGAACTTGGTAGGGGCGAACCTGAAATAATTGAAACCGGTCGTATGATTACAACAGGCGAGTATGGTGGAATTAAAGGTTTCCGTAACGTGTATGATAAGTTGGAAATTGAGTTCCAAGATGAACATGAAGCCAGAAACATATTAGAGCTTGCACGTTATGCTAACGTACATACTCAAAAGCCATTGACGGATAGTGAATTGAAGTTTATTTATTATTATCCTGATATTGCAGCAAGAGTAATGACAGTATCACCTTATTACGAACCGGCCGGTGCTTTGAAAGAAAGAGTTGATGCTAATTTATTAACACTGCCAAAGCATATTATATAGTTTAAGTTAGATAGAGGTAATTATGGGATTAACATTAGTAGAAAAAATATTATCAGAACATGCAGGCAGAGAAGTTCACGCAGATGAACTTATAATATCAAAGGTTGATGTGTCAGCAGTCCAGGATGGAACAGGACCTTTAACTGTTCAAGAATTTAAAAAATTGGGTAAGGATAAATTAAATAATCCGGAAAGAACTATTTTATTCATTGATCACGCATCTCCAAGTCCAAGAAAAGAGTTATCTAATACCCATATGGTATTGAGAGAATTTTCAAAAGAGTATGGAGCTGTTTTATCTGATATAGGAGAAGGTGTTTGCCATCAACGATTAGTAGAAGAATTTGTTAATCCTTGTGAAGTTTTAGTAGGTGCAGACTCTCATACTTGTACATCAGGTGCGTTGGGTGCGTTTGCTACAGGCATGGGTTCTACTGATGTTGCTGTTGCTATGGCATTGGGGAAAACGTGGTTAAAAGTCCCTCGAACTTTTAAAATTGTAATAAATGGCAAATTAAAAGAGGGTGTTTATTCAAAAGATTTAATGCTTCATATTATAGGTATGATTGGTGCTGATGGCGCAACATACAGAGCATTAGAGTTTTGCGGAGAAACTATTGAAAATATGTCAATGTCTGAAAGATTTACTCTTTCAAATATGGCAGTAGAAGCCGGAGCTAAGTGTGGGTTGATTGTTGCTGATGAAACAACAAGAGCTTATTTAAAAGAAAGAGGCAGAGAAGATAAGTTTAGACAAATAAAACCTGATGAAGATGCTCAATATGAAAGAGTAATCGAAATAAATGCAGAGGATGTTCCTCGTACGGTTTCTTGTCCGCATACGGTTGATAATACAAGAAAAGTCAGTGAATTATCTCATATAAAAGTTAATCAAGTATATGTCGGAACGTGTACAAACGGCAGATTAGAAGATATGAGAACAGTAGCGTCTATATTAAAAGGAAAGAAAGTTAATAAAGATGTAAGAATGTTGATTTGTCCTGCATCTCCGGATGTGTATAAAGCATCTTTGAAAGAGGGTTTGTTAGAAATATTTATGGATGCGGGAGCAGTGATTCTTCCACCTGGGTGCGGACCTTGTGTTGGGGTACATGCCGGTACTTTAGGCGATGGAGAAGTATGTCTAGCTACTCAAAATAGAAATTTCCAAGGTCGTATGGGTAATACAAAGGGTGAAATATATCTTGCATCTCCATATGTGGCTGCGTATACTGCAATAAACGGTTATATATCTGATAAAGAATGTTAAGAAGTTGCTTAAATATTTGTAATATTGTATAGTATTATTGGGTGTATTAAGCTATAATTATGAAAGACCAAGGGTAAGATTAGTGGGTATTGGTGAAGTGAACGAAAATGTTTTATCTCCACAAGATGTGAGAAAAATTTTAGATACTGATAATTTAGAGATTGTTAAACTCTGTAAAAAGGCGGATATTGAGCCAAAGAAAACAGATGATGGCAAAACATATTTTTCATTGGATGATGTAAGAACGTTAAAATCAATAAAGAATGCTTCTTCAAATGGAGTTATGTCACAATCTGCTTCTCAATTAGTTGTTGATAGTCTTTTAAAATCATTACATAGAATGGAGTCTAATATTACGGATTCTGTTTCTAAAATTTTGGATGAAAGACTTGAAGGGATGGATGAGGTTGTTGTTGAGCTTATTCGTTGTAAAACAGATAATGAAAATTTAAAAGCTCAAATAGAAGAATTAACAAAAGAAAATTATACCCTAAAGAAAGAGAATGCTTCATACAGACCATTTATGTTCGGAATGTATGTAAAAGAAGATGTACAACAAACATTATTTTAGAAGATTATAAGGATAAAAGAAGAATGGCAACTGCTGAAAAAACTGAAAATACTACTGCAGGTATTTCTGCAGAGCGTGCTAAAGCATTAAATTTAGCGATAGAAAAGATAGAAAAAGATTTCGGAAAAGGCTCAATTATGAAATTGGGCGATAAGACAACTGTTAATGTAGATGCAATCCCGACAGGGGCATTATCTCTTGACGTAGCATTAGGAATAGGTGGTATTCCAAGAGGTCGTATAATTGAAATATATGGACCTGAGTCATCTGGTAAAACTACTTTGGCTCAACATATTGTTGCAGAATGCCAAAAGAAAGGTGGTATTGCAGCATTTGTAGATGCAGAGCATGCACTTGATCCTGAATATGCAAAGAATTTAGGAGTTAATATTGATGAGTTATTAATATCTCAGCCTGATACTGGTGAGCAAGCTCTTGATATTACTGAAGAATTAGTTCGTTCGGGCGCTGTAGATATTATTGTTGTTGACTCAGTTGCTGCGCTTGTTCCAAAAGCGGAAATTGAAGGTACTATGGAAGATCAACAAATGGGACTTCAAGCAAGATTGATGTCAAAAGCTTTGAGAAAACTAACCGGTGTTATTGGAAAAACAAATACAACTGTTATTTTTATTAACCAATTAAGACAAAAAATCGGGGTTATGTACGGCAATCCTGAAACAACTACAGGTGGTAATGCGCTTAAGTATTATGCTTCTGTAAGAATGGAAATAAAACGTACTGAAACTCTTAAAGGTGATGGTGAAGATGTTGGGAATCATGTAAGAGTCAGAGTTCTTAAAAATAAAGTAGCACCTCCTTTTAGAACTGCTGAATTTGATATTATATTCGGTAAGGGTATTTCTAAAACGGGTAATATTTTAGATGTAGCTGTTAATTTAGGAATTGTTAATAAAGCAGGAGCTTGGTTTAGTTATAATGATTCAAAGCTGGGACAAGGCCGAGAAAAATCAAAAGAATTTTTAGAGGAAAACCCTGATCTATTAGCAGAAATCGAAAGATTAGTGAGAGAAAAATTAGCTGAAGATTAAATTTTATCAAAAAAAAAGAACCATAAAGAAATGTATGGTTCTTTTTTTTATATGTTGTTAAGTAAATTTTCTCTATTTATTGTTATTTGTTCGGATGTTTCCAAATTTTTAACGGATATAGTGTTGTTTGCAATTTCGTCTTCACCTAAAATAACAGCAAATTTTGCTACTTTAGAGGCTTTTTCCATTTGTTTTGTGAATTTTTTGCCGTTAAAATCAAAATCTGTTTTTTTGTTGTTATCACGAAGGTATTTAACAAGTTTTAAAGCTTCTGTTTTGTCAGTAGAAACGACAAATGCATCAAGTTTATTATCCGGAGATTTTTCCATGAGAGAATACAATCTCTCCATCCCCATAGCAAATCCTATAGCGGGAGTATCTTCTCCTCCTAAATTTTTAACTAAGCTATCGTATCTGCCTCCACCACATACAGCATTTTGAGAACCTAAGTTATTAGATTTTATTTCAAAAACGGTTCTGTTGTAATAGTCAAGTCCTCTAACGAGTAATTTATTTACAGAATATTTTATGTTTAATGCGTCTAAATATGTTTTTAGTTGTTCAAAGTGTTCAGAACATTCATCACATATAAAGTCGCCTTGTATAACCTGTTTGACTTCAGGCTTTTCGAAAATTGATTTGCAAGATTCTACTTTGCAATCAAGAAGTCTTAGCGGATTTTTTTCATATCTTGTTTGACAATCCTCGCACAAATCATTAAAGTATGGTTTAAGAACTTCTCTTAATTGTTTTTTGAAGTTTTCTCTACAGTTTGGACAACCCAGAGAATTGATTTCTACATCAAGGTCATTTAAGCCAAGTGATTTGAGGTAAGAAACAGCCAATTCTATAATTTCTGCATCAGCTGTAGCATCCTTTATTCCAAACATTTCAACACCAACTTGATGAAATTGTCTTTGTCTGCCTGCTTGTGGTCTTTCATATCTAAACATTGGACCTTTATACCAAAGTTTAACAGGAGCAGATAGTCTATGCATACCGTTTTCAATAAAGGCTCTGACGACACCTGCGGTGTTTTCTGGTCTAAGAGTTAAACTTCTTTCGCTTTTTTCGAAAGTATACATTTCTTTATTAACGATATCAGTCGTATCACCAACCCCTCTTGCAAAAAGTTCTGTTGCTTCAAAAATAGGAGTTCTAAGCTCACCATATCCTGCGTTTGAGAATATTTTGCGAGCATTGTCTTCCATTTTGTACCACAAGCTGATTTCTTGTGGAAGTATATCTTTTGTTCCCTTTTGTACTTTAATTATATTTGCCATAATACATTAATTATATTATAAAAATATTATTTTAACTCATTGTAATCGTTATTATCTACAGGTTCTAACCATTCAGTAAATCCGCTTTTGGTAGGAACTTCAATTGCCACATGCACAAACCAACTATCTTTAGCTGCTCCATGCCAGTGTTTGACTTCGGCTGGAATATTTACAACATCTCCCGCGTGAAGTTCTCTTGCTGGTTTTCCCCATTCTTGGTAGTATCCTCTGCCTTGAATAACCATAAGTATTTGTCCGCCTTTGTGGTGAATGTGCCAGTTGTTTCTGCAACCCGGTTCAAAGGTGACATTTGCTATATTCATTCCCTCAGAGTTTAGCATTTTAAGATAGCTTTGACCTACGAAATATTGTGCATATGCATCATTTTTATTCCCTCTTTCAAAGATAATGTTTTTGAAGGTGTTATATTCTGTAATTTTTAGGATGTCATCTATTTTAGATTGAGGAACTCCTATGTTTTGTGCAATTTGAATGTGTGCTTTTAGTTGTGGTTCAACGTCAGAGAGAGAGGACAATGCTGCTATTGTAGCAATTTCTCTTTCTTCGTAGGATAGCACTCCTCTTGAAAATATATCTGCAAAGAGGTGTTCTTTTAGGTATTTATCAATTGCAGGTTCAAACTCAAAGAGTCGTCCTGTTACATGTGTCCCAACGAGTTTTGTTTGTATTGCAGTTCCGATATCCAGCTTGTTACTGTCAGAAGGTAGCTCTGTCGGTTCAACTCCATATTCGTCGTAGTTATTATTTGCACTACGTTCATCAGTTACCCTCATTAATGTTGTCAGTGCATTTAGACATCTTGGAAAACCACAGTAAGCATACATTTGTACTAATATTTCTTTTGTTTCATATATTGTTAATTTATCATCTAAAGCTTTATTAAGAGCTTTTTCTAAGTTTTGCATATCACCTTTTGCTGTATATGAAGATATGTATACAATATTTTGTTCTTTTTGTGTTAAATTGGTTGTTTCCATACAAACTCCTTTGTTTACAATGAATATTGTAAGTATAAATATTATTAAAATTGATAAGTTAAAGATTTTCATATAAACCTTTCTCACTTTTATATGAGTATAATTCAAATCCTTTTATATAATAATTTTATCATAATTTATAAGAGATGAGGTTATTTTATATAATATCATTCATCATATTGTTTAATAAAATTTTCGAGGCTCTTACAGGTGTTGAGTAGGACGTTCCTCTTTTAATGTGTAGTATTATCCCGCTTTTTAAGTTATGTTGTAATTCAATGTCAGTTCCTTTTAAACCGCTAATGTTTATTCCGTATGGTGTTGTAGTGATAGGATAGTTAAATCTCTCATAGTGTTGAGTAAAAAGACTGTTTCTTGAAGCAGAATTTGTATCAACCTTCCCGATAGGATTTAGCCCGCCTACTCCTTGCAAACCGGTATAACCTAAATAAGCAGAGTATTGTTTATCTCCGCCATTTCCTGCCGATTCTAAAATTTGTTTCGTTTTTGTATACTTTTTAAAATTTTGTATGTTTTTTAATGTATCTGGATAGTGTTCTTCTAAAATGTTAAAAATATCTTTTTTTATTTTATTCCCTGATTTTGCAGCATCATTAAGAGTTACATATGCCCCATATGACATAGATATTATTTTTTCTTTTCCTGACATAATATTATCAATGTTTTCTGCGAGTTCTTTTTTTATGTTAATAGTTTTGAATTTAGCAAAGGGATTATATCTGCTGGCTAATATATCAATAAAATCCGTATGAGTAATGTCGCAGTCCAATATAGGTGTTTTTAGTTTTCTTCCATCTTCAAGATCTAAGAGTATTCCTTCTTGTGGTGTAACTTGAGCATTTTTTAGAAACTTTCCATTCTTATTTAAAATTCTAAGAACAATATCACCATTTTCGAGTTCGTCTTCTTTTAACAAATAGTATGGTTGTTTAGTTTTTGGATTTACCCATATAGCACGATTGTAGCTATCCTCAATTTTGTCAGAGGTTAGTCTGAAAATATCAGAGTCGGAAGCTTCTTTTGGAATCTTTTTAGAGTATTCTTCGTAGATATTATTTTTCGCGATAACATTCATCGACCTTGCAAAAAGCATATCAGGTGTGTCAAATCTTTCAGGATGGGTTTTTGAGATCATCTTTTTACATTCATTCCCTATTGCGGGAATTTTAGTGCTTTTTACTGTAGATAGAGTTATCATTTATGTTGCCTTCTATTAGTCCTCTAAAGAATCTCTTATAACTTTTGTTCTTATTTGACTAGCTTTTTGCTTTATAAAAGGATCGGAACTTGTTACATTGATTTTGTTTATTAATTCAATTTTGTCAGAAAATCCTAATTCTTCAGTATCAAGAAATTTTATTTTGTGAAGCAGTCTATCATTTATAGCATAATCGTTTTTAGCGATTAGTTTGTCAGCTTCTTCCATCATAATTTCTTTAGGAAGAAGGTGAATATAGCTTGCTAAATGTTCTTGTGTTTCAGGAAGAACTAATTTTTCTGCTTTTTTATAATATTTAGCAACTTTTTCTGCGTCAAGCTCAAATCTTGGGACATCAATATCGTCGTATTTGATTTTAGCATCTTTTTTCGCAAGTAGCGGTATTTCGTTCAAAACAACGGTTTGAGTTCTAGGATTATTTCTTTTCATAAGCACATCAAAGTAGTAATCAGCTTTGTCTTCTGGCAAGTATTTAAGAACATATCCAATAGCCATGTCAACAAAAGGTTTCCTGTTTTCAAGACTTGTTTGAATTGCAATTTCTTGTTTTGCAGGTTCAAGGTGTTTTATGGCAAGTGCAAGTCCTGCTTCTTTTTGAATTTTATCAAGGTGTTTCCAGTGATAATGTATTTCATACCATTTATTGTATCTGAACTTTTCAGGAGTGTTTTTAATTTCTTTAAGTACATATCTGGCAGTATTGCTGGTATTTTTAACTCTGTTAACGACTCTTGAACCGCCTTCATCAATGCAATATTCATAGAGTTTATTGTGACCATTACCATTTTGGACTTCATCAACCTTTTTGGAACCATAGTCGTAAATTGTTACATATTTTTGTGGAGCGGGAGTTGTTTCGTCTACATATCTATCAATAAGATATCCGTTATGGATGTCACCTAAATAGAATTTATTTTGGTCTGTATATCTTCCTTCTTTTGACATCCAGTATGTAGAACTGTTTATTTCAGCATAATTTCCGTGACATTTATATTTATGCCATTCCGGAGTAGTGTCAACAAGATGGAATACTTTGAAACAAAGTTCGTCATTATTTGTTTTATCTTTTAGTCCAACCATTTTCCATGCATTTTTGTATTCACCGCCGCCAATAAATTCTAAGTCAAATTTTTCTGATTTATCCATTATTCCGTGTTTTACAAAAATGTTTTTCATTTTTTCAACGCAAGAATTAGGACGTCTGTTTATATATTCTTCTTTTGGGCCGTTAATGCTGGCTTTAAATTCTCTCATTTCGTTAGCACATTCTTCGAATGTTGTAAATATTTCTTTTATAACATTTGGTCTGTTTTCATTGTTAGGAATAGCCGAAAAAATATTCGGAGGAAGCTGCCCTACTTTGGTATTTTTATTTCCTCTCGGAGCAAGAACCGCTCTAATATCTTTTTTCCCGTCAACAAAAATTTGGCGTTTCATAAGTTTGGTAATACCTTGAAAAGTAGGTTTGTTATCAGTTGGTTGAATAGCGTTAATGTACATTGGAATACCTCAAAATTATTACAAATAAATAACGTATCTGAAAAATATATTTGTTACTAAGTAACGATATTGTTACATATATAAATATTATTCATTTTACAAAAAAATATGTTTATTATAGAATTTAATTGCAGGTGTTTATAAGCATTTGTTGAAAACTGAATAACGAGGGCGTGTGGTACTCTGCCGAACAAAACGATTAAGTATCGTTTTGAGAGAGGGGTAGACACGGGGTAAATTAAACGTTTATCCAAGCTTGAAAATTAAATAACGTGGGTGTGTGGTACTCTGCCGAACAAAACGATTAAGTATCGTTTTGAGAGAGGGGTAGACACGGGGTAAATTAAACGTTTATTCAAGCTCAAGACATTGAAAATTAAATAACGAGGGCGTGTGGTACTCTGCCGAACAAAACGATTAAGTATCGTTTTGAGAGAGGGGTAGACACGGGATAAATTAAACGTTTATCCAAGCTCAAGACATTGAAAATTAAATAATGTGGGCGTGTGGTGGAATGGTAGACACGCTAGTCTTAGGAACTAGTGCGAAAGCGTGGGAGTTCGAGTCTCTTCACGCCCAATTATTAAAAAAAGAGCCGAATGGCTCTTTTTTTATTGCGCAAAAAGAGACGAGAACTCCACAAGGCGGAGCCTTGTCAGTAGTTCGAGCGGATTTGCGGACGGACGAAACGAAGTTAGTCCGGATAGCGAACAGATTTTGTTGACAGGTGCGAAGTACCGAAAACAAAATTCTGAGAGCGTGGAGCAAATCCAAGACAGTCTCTTCACGCCCAATTATAAAAAAAAGAGCCGAAAGGCTCTTTTTTAGTTAGCATTTTTACCGTGCTGGCGTTTGATTATCTCGTTCGCCATTGCACCTATTATACCTCCGGTTTTAACTTTTTCTATATCGTCATCTGAATATGTTTTGACAAATTTAACAACGCCTGTATCTTTTAAGTGTTTAGCCGCCTCCATAAATGATTTAAAATCTGGACTTTGTAGTTTCGGCATTGTCATTTTAAAGTTGACACGAGCAGTTTCAGCTCCTGTTACGACTTTTTCGTGGTTAACAGCACCTGTTTCATCTTTTCTATAAACAGAGCCATCACCTTGTGTTAGTGGTAATACTTCTTCTATATCTTCAACAGAAATTGCTGTTTCCAGTTCGTCTGCTAATAATGCTGCTTGTTCAGGTGTCATATATTTTCTCCATATCTAATTGTTAAAATTATTTCCTATGTATATATAAAGTATATATTATTTAAAAATTTGCTTAACTTTTAAAGTTTTTTGTAATAAAAATTAACAATTATGTATTAATATGCTTTATTTAAGACTGATTCATGTGCTTTGTTTTCTATTGTATCATCGATTGGCTCTAATTCAATGTCATCGTTATAGCGTTTTTTTAGTGCTAATTTGATTAAGTAATCTGCAAAATGCGGATTTTTTGGAAGGAAAGAGCCGTGTAAATATGTACCAAATGCATTTTTTGAACGAGCACCTTCTCTTTTGTCTGTGCCATTGTTGCCGTTGCCGACAATTACTTGCGCCATAGGAGTGGTATCTCCTCTAAGGTAAGTTAATCCGCTATGGTTCTCAAATCCAACGAGGGTGTTTTTTTCTCCAATGTATTCAGCTTTTGCTGTTACATTTCCTATGAATCTGGTTGGGCCTGCAACCGTATAGGCATCTAATATGCCTATACCTTCGAGCCTATCTGCATCATGTGGTTGATAGTATTCGCCCATTAGCTGATAACCGCCACAAATTCCTAAAAATACAGAATTGTTGTTGTATTCATCAGTTAGCAGGTTTTTGTGTTTTTGAAGTTCTTTTGAAACTTCTACTTGTTGACGGTCTTGACCTCCGCCAATAAAATAAATATCTGTGTCAGGTTCAAGTTTGTCACCAATATTAAACTGTTCTATTGTTAAGTCTATATTTCTCCATTCACAACGTTTTTGAAAAACTCTAATATTCCCAATATCTCCATATATGTTGAGAAAAAGTGGATATAAGTGAACAAGTTTTAGTTTTAAGTTTGACATATGTAACCTCTATTTGTTATGTTTTGAATCTTTAACGTTTTTATAAAATTCAGACGTTATCAACTGAGAATAATGTTTTTTGTCGTTTATTGAGATAATTAGTCTTTGATTTGTTTTGTCAGAGTCGACTACTGATATAATTCCGCTAACATTAGAAATTGGCAGTTTAGAAATTTTAGCGTTAAATTTTACATAAGGTACTCTTTGTCCGTATGTAGTCATATATCCTTTGTCTACAATTTCTATGTTTTCAACTTTTGTGGAATTGTATTTTAATTTTTTGCAAAGGTCTTCAAGTTTGTCTTTTACTGCTTCACTTTTTATATCTTTTTCAGTAAGCAGAGTTTTTTTACCGGAGTCAACAATAATCATTTTTTGTCCGGAGTGTTCGTGTTTAGCAACAACCGTTTTATATCCCATAACGTTTACGGCGGTTTTTATATCAAATTCTTCGTCAATCTTTGAAAAATCTCCAACCTCTTGTTCAATTTTTTCAGGATTAAAAGCATTGTTGATTTTCTCTCCTATGTGGCTAAATGTGTTCGCCTTGTATAGTGAAAAAAATCCGAAAATAGCTAAGATTATAATAATTGTGTTAATAATGTTTTTAAAAAATCTATACAATTAATTTACCTCTGCTCATTCTTATTATACAATTATAAACATGGGGAAGTCTGAAATCAATAATATTAATAGTGTAGATGTTAACATTTCTGATACTACACCGGTAATGCAGCAATACTTGGGGGTTAAAAGGCAAAATCCGGATGCAATATTGTTGTATAGGCTTGGCGATTTTTATGAAACATTTTTTGAAGATGCTCATATCATGTCAAAAGAGCTAGAGCTTACATTAACAGGTAGAGATGCAGGGAGTATCGGAAGAGTCCCTTTAGCGGGTATTCCTGTTAAGGCTGTAGATAATTATGTTAGGAAACTTATTGATAAAGGATATAAAGTTGCAATTTGCGAACAGCTTGAAGATCCGAAAATTGTAAAGTTAAAAGCAGGTGAAATTGTAAAGAGAGATGTTGTTAGAATAATTACCCCCGGTACAATTATAGAAAATAATTATTTAGAGCAATCTTCCAATAATTATATCTGTTCAATTTTTGAAGAAAAAGGTCTTTATGGGTTTGCTTATTCTGATATTAGTACGGGTGAATTTAAGGTTACACAAGCACCTTTAAATATGATTTTATCTGAGCTGGCAAGAATAAAACCTGTAGAAGTCATTGGTCCGTCTATTCCGCAAAAAGCTATGCCGTTTCAAATTGTACCTGATGAAAAGTTAGAGTTGCCCGATGAAATAACTTCTTTGTATACTTGTTCAAAAGTCCCTCAAAAAGTTTATTCTGAAACGTTTGCACAAAATAATTTGAAAGCGGCATTAAAATTATCAACTTTAGATACATTAGGTTATAAGGATTGCAAGCTTGGTTTTAGAGCTGCAGCTGCTTTATTGGCTTATATGTGGGAAAATTTAAAAGAAGCGTTTCCAAATATTGATAGATTAGAACGTTATGATTTGTCTGAATACGTTTTGATGGATATAAGTACAAGGAAAAATCTTGAGTTAGTGGAAACTTTACGTGAAAAGAATAAGTATGGTTCTTTGTATTGGGCTATAGATAAAACTCATACAAATATGGGAACAAGACTCCTTTCCTCATGGCTGTGCCAACCATTAAAGAATTTGAATGTGATTAACCACAGACAGCAATCTACAGAATTATTGATTGAACATAATAGTGAACGAATTGCCATTATTGATGTATTGAATAAAATATACGACATACAGCGTTTAGCAACAAGATTAAGCAGCTCTGTTGCACTTCCAAGAGATTTCATTTCTTTAAAAGAATCTTTAATGCAGTTGGAAGAACTGACTGCCTTAGTGAAAGCTTGCGGATTAGATACGTTTGACAATGTTGTGTCCAAAATTCCTGATTTGATTGAGTTTTCTAATCTTATTGAAAAAACTATTGTAGATGAACCTCCTGTAACTATAAAAGAAGGAGGATTGATAAAAGAGAGTGTTGATTCGAATTTGGATTATCTTCGAGGTCTGATGGATAATGCTGAGGAATGGCTTGTCAAATTTGAAGAAGAAGAAAAACAAAGGACGGGTATAAAAAATCTGAAAGTTAATTATAATAGAGTTTTTGGGTATTATATTGAGGTTACAAATTCTAATATAGATATGGTCCCTTCCAATTATGTAAGACGCCAAACTCTCAGAGGGGCTGAAAGATTTATAACCGATGAGTTAAAGAAGCATGAAGACGAGGTTCTATCCGCTCAAACAAAAGTTTGTGAGTTAGAATATAAAATTTATACTGATTTTAGAGCATATGCAAAAGAGTTCGTTAATACAATTAGAGAAGTTTCCTCTGCTATTGCTGAATTAGATATATATGTATCTTTTGCTACAGTGGCGATGGAGTCAAATTATGTAAAACCTGAGTTGACAGAAGGTTCTGAGTTTATTGTAAAAAATGGAAGACACCCTGTGTTAGAAAAGGTTCTTCCTTTGGGAACTTATGTACCAAATGATTTAACTTTGTCTAATACAGAAGCGGAAGACACCGCAAGATTTATGATATTAACAGGTCCTAATATGGCGGGTAAATCTACATATATGCGACAAAACGCATTAATTGCTATTTTAGCTCAAATTGGCTCATTTGTACCTGCTGACTATGTCAGAATGGGTGTTGCTGATAAAATATTTACCAGAGTTGGGGCAAGTGATGACTTGACATTAGGTCAATCAACCTTTATGGTCGAGATGATTGAAACAGCTCATATATTGAATAATGCAACAGAAAAAAGCTTGATTTTGATTGATGAAATCGGACGAGGAACAAGTACGTATGATGGGGTTGCTATTGCTTGGGCTGTTGCTGAACACATTGCAACTAAAATTAATGCCCGATGTATTTTTGCGACTCACTATCATGAACTTAATGTTATGCCTCAAACATACCCTCAAATTAAAAATTACCGTGTCACAATATCTGAAACAGATGGAAAAATTGAGTTTTTAAGAAAAATTGTTCCGGGTAGTGCAAGTAAAAGTTACGGTATACACGTTGCTCAAATGGCAGGTTTGCCAAATTCTGTTGTTCATAGATCTCAAGATTTGATGCTTAAGTTACAAAAGGATTTTTCTAAAGATTTGTCTACTAAACGTAAGACGTTGTCTGATAATTCTGCCCCTCAATTATCTTTGTTTAATTAAATTACTTGCATTTGATTAGGTTGTTGTACTAACATAAAAGAATGCTTAAAGATAAAATTTTTCAAATGTTTATTATAGGAACAGGTAAAAATCTTGACTATGCACTAAAAAATGGTGTTGGAGGGGTTATTTTCTTTACTCCGGATATAGAATCGTCAAATCAATTTAAAAACTTAGTATTGAATATCCGTAATAAATCAAAGATTACACCGTTTTTATCAATTGACCAAGAGGGTGGACGGGTAGAGAGAACAGAAAATATTCATGAACGATTTATGTCACCAATGTACGCATTAAAAAAAGGTGAGGAATTTTTATCATCCCAAACTGTTACGATGTTGGATGAACTAAAAGAGTATGGGATTAATATGAATTTTGCACCGTGTATGGACGTAAATTCTAATCCCAATAACCCAATAATAGGTGAAAGAGCGTTTTCTGACAAGGTAGATGATGTTTGCAAAGGTTTCGATATTGTTTATCCTATTTATAAACAAAAAAAGATTATTTCTGTTATAAAGCATTTCCCCGGACACGGTGATGCAGATAAAGATTCTCATTTAGAGTTGCCTGTTATCGATTTAAACGAAAAAGATGTCGAAAATGTTCACATTTATCCTTTTAAATATGCGATAGATAATGGTGTTGAGGCAGTTATGGTGGCACATTTGTTTTCAACTTTTTTTGAAAAGGAAGAATTGCCGACTTCGTTAAGTGAAAATTGTATTGATTATTTAAAAAATAAATTATCTTTTAATGGAGTTATAATTTCTGATGATATGTATATGAAAGGTGTGTCAAAGTATGGAATGACAGAAGCATGTATTATGGGAATAAAAGCAGGTTTGAATATGTTTATATATAGGGATGCTTCTGATGAAACGCTAAACGTTATAGAAGATGTGATTAAATATGCAGAAAAAGATTCTTGCCTTAGAGAAAAAATAGATGAATCATATAAAAAAATTATTGATTTAAAGAAAAAATACGGACTTATATCCTAAAAATAGCAAAATAAAAAGCTGCTCTTGGCAGCTAGTATTTTCATAATCTTGGGAGGAGATTTGGGATAGTTGATAGCATGATTGTACTATAGATTTGAAAATCATGAAGCATGTAAAGTCAAAATTTTTACAAAAGTTAATATAAATTATATTAAAAATATTCAACATAATTTCGTTAAATACTTGAAAATAAACTATTTTACATTCAAAAATTTAGATAGTTTTTTTAGCATATTTATTATATTTTTAGATTTTGGCAATTCTATTTCGGGGTAGTATTCTTCATAACTTTTTATTATGTTTAACGGTAAATCTTTGCCGTTGGACAATAATTCTGCAATCATATTAAGATAATCATCTTGTTCCTCTTTAAATGCAATATCTCTTGCCCTCAAATCTTCATCAGCTTCATAGTGGATAAGTGCGTGATATGCCGCCAAAAGGTTTTTGTCCGTAACATTTTTCGGATAATGTAAAAGGGCTTCTCTTACAGAAATTCTTTCGGTAAGAACACTAATAATTAATCTTGAAACATATTCTCTATCAGTTCTATTTGACATAGTTATATTTTAATATAAATTATTCGAATAGAAAATGTTCTGTTAGTTATTTCCTGAAGAATGAAGCATTTTGAATTTTATAAATTCTATATCAATGTTTTCAGTGAAATTTTCTGCATCATTTACAAGAGCTTTTAAATCATTAATAATCTTATCCTTTTCAACATTTTGATACACTACTAAATCCTCCCTTATCCACATTATTTTTTACGGATTAAAATCCATGACTCTTTAAAGAAAAACGTAGATTGTTTACAAAAGTTAATAAATAGGTATTTTTTTTGTCAAAGTGAGTGAATATTATTTGACAATAGAGGGTGTTTTTAATACTATGAATATGTATCACTATGTGTAGTGATAGCCGAAATAATATCAAAAGATAGCATTTCAAAAGTATTAGATAGGTAAATCGTTTATAAATACCTTATTTAAAGGTTACGATTCCTTAAAAAGAAAGGACAAAAAGATGTACGCAATTGTAGAAACAGGCGGAAAACAATACCAAGTAGAAGAAGGTCGTTATGTAGACGTTGAATTACTTGGAGCAGAAGCAGATTCAAAAGTTGTTTTTGATAAAGTCGTTATGATTGTTAACGGTAAAAAATCAAAAGTTGGTCAACCTTATGTTTCTAATGCAAAGGTTGAAGGTGTAATTATGAAAAACGATAAGGCTAAAAAAGTTATCGTTTATAAACAAAGACCTAAAAAAGGCTACAGAGTTAAACGTGGTCATAGACAAGAATTTGCAAGAGTTATGATTAATAAAATCAGAACAACTGCAAGTAAGAAAGCTGCTGAAGAAACAACAGCAGAAGAATAGAAACCAAAAACAATTATAAGGAGAATATAAAATGGCACATAAGAAAGGTATGGGTTCCACCAGAAACGGTCGTGATTCGGAAGCGAAGCGTTTAGGTGTGAAAAAATTCGGCGGAGAAATCGTTAAAGCCGGTAATATATTAGTTAGACAAAGAGGTACAAAGGTTCACCCCGGTAATAATGTTGGTATTGGTTCTGACGATACTTTATATGCATTGATTGACGGACAAGTGAAGTTTGAAGCTCATAGACGTGACAGAAAACAAGTTAGCGTTTATGCTGTTTAACGATTATTAAACAAGTTTAAAAGAGGTTGTCAAATGAATTGACAACCTCTTTTTTAGTCTTTTTTTTCTTAGAACAATCCGTGTAAAATTCTGTTGCTAGTCGCAAACATATTCATTTGATTTGTCAGAACATCTGTTTGTTCAGGTTTAGAAGCTACTTGCCCTTTATGCATTTTTGCAATAACATCTGTTATTGTTTTAGGTTTAGTAGCATCAATGTTTTCCTTTTGTTGAGCAAAATCAGTACGTTGTGGTTTGATTTCTTCAACATATTTTACAGGCTCAGTTTTTGCATCTTGAATTTTTGATTCAATTTGCATTCTTTGAGTCATTGCTGATATGTCAGAAAGTTGATTGTTCTTGACTTCGGATTCAATTTCGTTAAGTTCAGACTTTCCATTATTTATGGCTTCTTGCTTTACGCTATTTGTTGAAGTCATATATACTTGCGGTCTGAAAGAAACAGCTGCTACCATTGTCTAGTCCTTTCTTTTACACACAATTTTTATAATATCTCTAAAGAAAAAATTTTGCTATATAAGAGAAGGTTTTTTACAAATGTTAATAATTTTATATCAAAATAGCAAAATAATTTCTTTACAGATATTATGTGTACGACAGTACTTTTATAAAGGAATATAATAATGACAACAATAACAATGACTCATAATAATTCATGTTTGCCTAAAAATGTAAAAATTGAAAATATTGAAACTCTGCCTGAAAGTACAGTTAATAAACTAATTGAAGCAAGAGATGTTATTGGGAACTATGCTAAATCTAAAAATGCATCCGTAAGATTTTTTGACTCAAGAACAATGTTCGATTCATTTAATTATGAAAAAAATAGCAGAGATTATACCTCTCAATTAGCAATCGAAGTCAGACAAAAAAACCGACCAAGATCCCAAGTAAAATATGTAGAATTTTCTGAAAAATCGGGAAAATCGTTTTTAAGAAATATCTATGAAAATTTACAAGAGTTATGTGGAGAACAATCTCCAATAGCTGAACACGTAAAAAACACCCGTGAAAGATTAGCTGATGCGCTAAAAATATCACGTAGGCAGATGTATAAATTAACACTCACAGATTTTATTTCTAAAACAGGTAAAACGTTGGCTAAATTATAATACTCTAATCATGCACTAAAGAATATATTTCCATAAAAGATTTATATCTATCTTCTTCTTTTTTTGTCAGCGGATATTTTTTCATAAAGTCCCATGCCTGTTTTGTTATAGATAGATCTTTAATTCTTTCTGCATAAAACAGAAATTCTTGAGCATAGAATTTATTGTCTTTTGATTTTTCAATAGCTTTAACAAACAATTCAGCCTGTTTTTTAGGTTCGAATATATTATTTTGTGCAGAAAATGATGCAAGCTGAAATATTTCATCCTCTGTTTTTGCATATTTTTCTGCGAGTTTTAAATTTAATTTTGAACATTCAATATCATTTAGCTGTGCATAAAGTTGTGCTATTGCGAATTTTATAGAAAATTTATCAGAGGAAATTTTATAAAGTTTTTTCAATTCAGATATTTCTTCTATATATTTACCTTCTGCATGATATTGATTTGCTTTTGTTATATATTCAGATTCAAAATCAATCATATATATAGGCACATAGCCTATTTTCAAATTATTATGCTTTTTCAACCAAATATTTATTAAAACTTCACCTACAAAGCCGGCCATACGAAGATATTGACTTTGATTCCACCCATTTATTGCCTCACCGATTTTATTTAATATATCAAATTTCCAAATTAAAAACTTTTTTAATATTTCTCTTTTCATTATATATATATTGAAAAAATGAGATTTTTCTAATTTAAAACATTCTAACAATGAGTCCATATATTCAGGATAGTTATTTTTTATTACATCTGATAAAACATCTAATAAATCATTTTTATGTTCTTCTTTAAAGTGATTATATAGATTGTAATTCTTTTCGTTATCTCTTAAAAGAGGATTAACCGTAGTTTTATACATATAACATGTACAAGGGAGTATAACCTCAAATTTTTTGTAGTCATTTTTTAGATTTTTATATATTAAAGACTCAAACAACTTTAATGATTCTGAATAATTTAATCCATATATTGAAGGGGTATCAGAATCAGAAATATTTTTAATATCAGGCAACCTTCTATAATGAGCAAATCCAATATAATCTTCATTAGAATTATCAATATAATTTTTTAGAACCCAATAATATCCTGTTAATTCACAATAATAAGGATTTAGCTCAGAAATATTATCGCCCGAATCATCCCTTAACTCTATTTCATCAACCTTGTTGTAATGAGCCCCGACTAAGATAGGTTCAAATATGTCTGATTTATAAACAGGTGTATTTTTATGATAAGAAAGAAATATTTTCAAAACTAATCCTTTTGTTTGTTATTATGCTCAATTACTGCCGATTGGACTGTATTATAAATTTTTTCCATTACAAAATTCCAATTATTTTCTTCTTCACATTGGAATGGAATAACTGAATCATACCATATAACGTTATCTCCTGTAAGATTAAACCACCTATAATTAGGATATTTATTAAATATACCCAAAGTAAGTTTACCCATTGCTCCAGCCAAATTCAAAACGACATTATCACTTGATATTATAAAATCCAATCCTGCTATTACATTTGCCGTATCAGTAAAATCTTTTAATGATTCACCTAAATTTATAATAGATACATCACTCGGTAAATTATCCATTTGATTTGACGATTCACCCACTTGAAGAGAATATAACTGTACTCCGTCTATTTTAGAAATATTATAAAACTCTTTCAATTCAATATTTCTATCATTATAATTTGAAGATGTATCTCCACTATATGCGATACCAATATTAATTTTTGATTTATCAAACTTTCTTGGATTAGTCGCTGATATATATCCATTTGAGTATGGAATGAAATGTGAATCTATACCAAGAGGGTACGGTAAATCCATCAATGGCATATGAACATAGCTGGAATCCTTATATTTTGATACGAAATCCTTTATCCCGCCGAATATTTCTATATCATTTGAAATAACAGGAGAAGTTTTAAATAAATTTACCAGTTCAGGTTGGACAATAAGTACAACCTTTTTAGCAAATTGTTTTATCAAAGGAAGAAACCTACTATACATTATAGAATCTCCAAAACCTTCTTCCCAATGTACAACAAGCATTTTATCCGAAATATCATCTTTGTAATTCCATTTTGTATTTAATCCTAAAATACTCTTTGGATAACCGATAGGATATTCATCTAAATCAAACCTCTCGAGAAAGTACTTATGACCTTCATTTATTTTTCCCCAGCTTATTAAATATAATCCGTAATTTAGAGAGTGTCTTGGGGATGGAGCTATTTTTATAAGTTCGGGGTATAATCTTTTAACTTGCTCTATATTATGTTCCTTTTCATAATAGGTAAGTAACCGTTTAACAATAACCGGATTTTTTGAGTCTAAATCATACGCTTTTTTAATAGCATTAAATTCTTTATCTTTTGAGGTATAATCTTTAATTTGAGAATACAAAAAACTCAAAGTTGCATAAGTTTGTGCATTATTCGGATCAAATTCTAAATACTTTTCGAAATAATCAATTGCTTTTTTAGGAATATTTAAAGCCGTATAATAAAAGTTTGCAATTGCATGGCAAGCAACTTTTTTATTAACAGCTTCTTTTTCATATAGATTAATAATATCCTGAGCCATAGCAGGCTTATTTAATTTAGCTAAAGTATATCCAAATTTATAAAAATCAGTTGGTAAAAACGTTGTTATATGCATCAAAATATAATAAACAATTAATGCATCCAGCCACAATTCTTTTGACCACAAATCATCTGCCATGTTTCGTATGTTTTCTTTATATTCTATATTATCAGACTGTGATATTTTTTCTATATTTTCAAACGGGAAAACATACGGAGCAAAATATTCATCAGGATTAGGTTTTGTGTTAATTTCTTGAATAATTATACTTCCAATCTGATTATATATTTCATTTGGTATCTTTGTTTCTATTGAAATTATTTTTACAGATAATAATTCAGAATTCATTTTGAGTTATATTAATCTTTTAATTGAAATACACATTTTGAGCAGTGGGCTTTAGGCTGCAAAACGAGATTATCTTCTAAATCATACATTTTTGCAATTCTAACAACAAGAGGTTCGCCACACTTAGGGCAAGGAATGTTTTTTTCATGTTGGAGAATTTTATGCCTAATTTCCATAATCTTATCATCACTAACAACAATATCCTTATAACCTCTTTCAAGTGCTAATAATTCTTCCGGCGAACATCTTAACGCTTTTGCCAATTTTTGACGAATAGTAACAGGGAGGAATAAATCCTTCCCTGCTTCGATATCTTCTATAACGGATAAATCTATACTGGATTTTTGAGCTAAACCCTTAGCTGACATTCCAAGATTATCACGAGTTTTTTGAACAAATTCTGCAAGTGTATCCATTCTTTATACCCTATTTAACAGATAAATTTTATACTCTGCCGGCATCAACTTGTTCATAGTAATTTCGCTCATTGGTTCTTGTAACGGTTCTTCTGTATAATCAGTTCCATTAAACTTATATTCAGACATTATTTGATAATCACAAGGCATTACAACGGTTTTATCAAAAACTTCTCTACCTTCTCTTATCTCAGTATAAGAACTGTCATTTTCTTCAACAAGAAACTTTTCAGTAGGAGAACAATAATTAGCCATTATTAAGAATGCCTCTTTAGAATCAACTTTTGAAATTTGCCAAGCAACAAAGCCATCTTCATCTTGTCTGATAATATGAGCTTCGCCATCGGTAATAATATCATTATTCTTAACAAAACGATCAATCGCATCAAACTTCTTGAAGAAATCCTCATCACAATTTCTTTTCATTGCTATTTCAGAACCAATGACTTCTTCAATACCACGTTCCGTATATGATTCATCCCCATCAATATACAAAACAGGTCTTTGAGCATTCTTACCACCAGGTAAAAATTTATATTTGAACCATTTAAATAAAGCTCCATCACGACCAAGTTGAGCAGGATATCTGTCAATTGCCTCAAACTCACCGTCTTGATTGTTATAGGTCTTCAATATTGACAGAGGAGCTTTATTAGAATCTAATTCAATATTATAATTAGATAATCGTAAATTGTCTTCAACAATTGTCTCAGGTGTTTTTGAACTTTGAGAGACAATATCATTCCCCCAAAGTAAATCAAATCCCATATCTTTATGATATTCTTTGTAGTAATTGTCCCATAGCATATATTCTGCAAGAGTTGCGAAATATAAAACATTTTCTTTCATTTCTGAATTTAACTTGCCTAAAACTCTACGAGGAGCTCTATAACTAATTGGGACACCGTCTTTTTCGGAAACATCATCAACAATATGGTCAATATGATCAACCCTGAAACCATCAAAATTGAAGTATGATTGTAATTCTTTCATATGATTTATGAAATATACAACAACGTCGTGATTCTCTTTACCATTTTCAAGCTGGACAAAATAATATGGAGTTTGGCAATCTAAATTTGCAAACTCAGTAACATCTTTCCCTTTGTAGTCATAATGCTTAAATATAGGGAATGACGCGCATTCACTCATTCTGTCAAAAACAGGAACTCCTGAAGAACACCAAGCTCCACCGGGAGCAGGCCACATTCCTTCATGAATAAGCGCTTGTATCATAACCCCTTGATTTTCGATTTCATTTTCATTTAGTTTTTTATTTGTGCCTGCAACTTCAGCTATAATTCCTTTAACTTTTTTTACTAATTTATCTTGAATACTTTTTTCAAGCATTTTTTCTGATAAGTATTTTTTAGCATCATTTAGATGTTCATCAAGCTTATCGTATATTTCTTTATAGTAATCTGTAAGAGTTGCTGTACCTGTACGCATTGACTGCTTATACATTTCTTTAACAAGTTGTAAATCATCGTGATTTAATTCTTCTTCAAGCTCTTTAGCAACTTTATCAATAGATTCATCTAATTGTTCATTTAACCATTTAATATCATACCAACGGGCAATAAACGGATTTGCTAACACAGCTTTAGAAAACCTTCCGGTTTGAGGAAGAACATCATAAATAACAGGGTGACCTGCTAACTGAGCAAAATTAATAAATGTTCTTACTTGTTCTTTTGCATCAGCACCCGTTAACTCTTTTAATTTCGCATCTTCAAGAGCTGGACTTGCATCCGAAGAAGTCGGTAAATAAGCACAACCAAAATCACGCGGATGAAACGGAATTAAATAAATAGTAGTGTTAAAAATTCCGGATTGAATATTCCCCGTAGGAAGAATTGCAAGTTGTCTTAACCAATTTATCATTTTCCCTGTGTATTCAGCGGAATTATCACCTAATCCGGCAAGATTAATAAGCTTTATATTATGGCCTTCTTTTTGTATCCATTTTGAGTTAGTTACGTTATTTCTTGCTAAAACACTTGAATTTCCGAATGACAATGAACCATTTATCAGTACCCCATTTTGTTTCCATTTTTCTTCAACAGCGAAGATTACTTCTGCGTCAGATAACTCTGAACAAGCTTTTGAATATGAATAAGGAATATATCCGTAAGTATTCATTAAGTCTAAAAGATAATTCTTTCTTTCCTCTGAAATAGAATCTGTATTGTACAATGTTTTAAGTTGTTTATAAAACTCATTTACTAATTGTGAACGATTTGTGTCATTTTTTTTCTTAAACAAAAATTCTAGCATAATAACATAACTCCTTTTCTTGAAATAATAGCATATAAACAGGTCATGCTCAAATTGAGTTCACATTTATTAATAAAGTGTATTGGGGACGGATTAATACTATAATATTCATATGGAAATATTTAATGAGTTAGTTCCAATAAAAAATACTTGTATTGGATTAGGGTTTTTTGACGGAGTTCACCTTGGACACAAAAAACTCATTAACATGGTTGTTGCATCCGCAAAAGAAAACAATAGCAAATCTGTAATAATAACCTTTAAAGCAAGCCCTGCTGAAATATTTTATAACTCAGTTGAATACCTCACAACATTAGAAGAAAAAGAAAATTTTATATCAAAACTTGGAATTGATTATATTATTGAACTTGATTTCACAAAAGAATTAATGCAATGTTCTGCGGAAGAATATTTATCAATGTTACATAAATATTTTAATCCAAAAGCAATTATTACAGGCTTTAACCACACATTCGGAAAAGACAAAATTGGCAATTCCGAATTTTTAAAGAGAAACGAAAAAAAATATAATTATAAATACATTGAAGTTCCACCTTATATGGTAAATGAAAAAGTTGTCAGTTCAACGATTATTAGGGAGCTACTAAATCACGGAAAAATTGATGACGCAAATAATATGCTGGGTTATAAATATTCAATAAAAGGAACTGTTGTCGAAGGTAATAAAATTGGAAGAACTATAGGGTTTCCCACTGCAAATATAATTTATCCACACAAAAAAGTTAAAATTCCGTTTGGAGTTTATTCTGCCGATGTAAAAATTTATAATAGGACTTACAGTGGTATGCTAAATTATGGAATTAAACCAACTATTAACAATGGAGAAAACAACCCTGTTGCAGAAGTTCATATAATTGGATTCAATGAAAACATATACAATCAAAATATTGAAATATTATTATGTAATAAGATTAGAGATGAAAAGAAGTTTAACTCATTAGAAGAATTAAAAAATCAAATAAAAAAGGATTTATCACAATGCTAAAAGTTGTAATTATTGGTTATGGTGAAATGTTTAATAATGTGATTGCAGGAACACTAGATTCCGGTGCAAAAATAGTCGGTGTATTTCGCCACGACAGAATCAAATATTCCAGATTTGTAAGATGGATAAAAGATATTATAAATCCTGACACGGATTATAGCTATATAAAAAGTTACAACCTACATGAAATCAAAGCTACAAGTGCAAATAGCGACTCTTTTAGAAAGCAACTTTTGAAGCTTAATCCTGACATAATGATTGTTGCATCTTGGAGCGAAAAATTAGAAAAGAAAACATATGATATGCCAAAAACAGCAACATTGAATGTCCACCCCTCTTTATTACCAAAGTATAGAGGACCTAATCCTTATATTCACGTAATTAAAAACAGAGAAGAAAAAACCGGCGTTACTATTCATTTAGTAGATGACGGATACGACACCGGAGCTATTCTTGATCAAAGAGAAGTGAAGGTTTTGCCTGATGATACAGGGAAAGAATTAAAATCAAAATCTGCTCTAGTTGCAAGAGGAGCTATTTGTGAACTTCTGCAAAAAATGAGTGAAGATGTAGTTTTTCCTGTTATGCAAAAAGAAGATAATGCAACATATTTTTCAAATAATTTTGATACAGATATAGATTTTTCTAAACCGATTGAAGATATTATTGCTCAAATTAGAGCTATTCATCCTTGGGGGAGATGTTATTTTTATCATAAAGAAACACCTATTTCCCCGAACCCATACAGATTAACTATAATTGATGCTGACACAAGCGACTATAAAATTGGCGAAGTCATTTCAACAGATTATAAAGATAAAAGCATTACTGTTGCCTGTTCAAATAATAAACTGTTAAGAATGGGCAGCGTAAAACTTTATGGAACATATCGCAGATTTTTAACAAAAGGATATATAAGAAGAATTATAAAAATTGGCGACATCTTAAACAAATAAAGGCTTTTATACTTTATTAACTTTTGTAACAAAACCCCTTAAAACCCTAAAGATTTGTGGGATACATCCGTAAATCATGGTGTACCAATAGGTTTTTATTTTTTGCGCAACGAACATATTGAGTACGGAATAGG
>CADBUZ010000026.1 GCA_902797985.1 uncultured bacterium | reverse complement strand
CCTATTCCGTACTCAATATGTTCGTTGCGCAAAAAATAAAAACCTATTGGTACACCATGATTTACGGATGTATCCCACAAATCTTTAGGGTTTTAAGGGATTTTGTTACATTTGTTTACAAGAAATTTAATCTTTAAAAATAATCAAGTAAAATTTATAGTATAATCATAATACTAAGGAGATGTGTAAAATGTTATTAGAGTTTTTAAATTCTAAAATTCATAGAGCAACAATAACAGATTCAAATTTGAATTATGTTGGTTCTATAACAATTGATGAAAATATTATGGATGCGGCAAAAGTACATGAATGGCAAAAAGTAGAAATTTTAAATATAAATAATGGTGAACGTTTTCAAACTTATGTTATAAAAGGTAAACGCGGCTCAAAAATGTTTTGTGTAAATGGTGCTGCAGCAAGAAAAGTTCAAACAGGTGATAAGGTAATTATCTGTACATACAGATATGTTACTGAAGATGAAATTAAAGGTTATGTCCCAACAATTGTGCAAATTGATGAAAACAATAATATTGTATAAAGAGTAAGTAATTGTGAATAGAAATCCATACAAAAAAACAGAGAAAAAGAAGTTTACAATAGATATAAAAAAAATGGGTGTAAATATCGATAAAAACGAATATTACACAATTAAAGACTCATATACAAATTATCCCGAAAGCTATTACAGAGGTAAATAATGGAAAATATGAAGCGTATATTGATTGTCGATGATGATGATGAAATTAGAGAATTATTAGAATTTGACGTAGCACAAAGTGGTTATTTTGTTGATACTGCTCGTGACGGGAAAGAAGGTTTAAATAAAATCTTAAATAATAGTTATGATTTGGTCATATTAGACGTAATGATGCCAAAAATGAATGGGTTTGATGTCTGCAAAAATATTAGACAAGCAAAATTAGCTATTCCTGTTCTTATGTTAACAGCAAAAGGGACAATTGATGATAAAACAATAGGGTTTGATTGCGGAGCGGATGATTATCTTGTAAAACCTTTTGATGTGCAAGAAGTATTACTTCGGATAAGAGTCCTTTTAAGAAGAAATCAACCGCAAGTTGAGCAAACACTTTCAAACGAAATTTTACAGGCAGGAAATATCGAAATTTTTCCGGACACATTAGAATGTGTAATAGTTAATAAAAAAATTAAATTAACTCCGACTGAATTTGAAATTTTATATTGCTTAATGCAACATTTTAATAACGCCGTTACTTTAGCAACTTTATTAGATGAAGTATGGGGTTATGATAGTGATGAAGATGTAAGAATGCTAAGAGTACACGTTGGGGGGTTAAGAAACAAAATAGAGCCTAACTCAAAGCAACCTCAGTATCTTCACACTGTTACAAATGTTGGATATAAACTAACACCGTTCGGAGAATAGTATGGTTATACCAAAGATAGGAAAAAGACTAAAAATTGTTGAACAAATTATTGTCGTTAGTATTTTTGCTGTATTATTAACCAGTACTGTTACAGGTATTGTCGTAAATAATATTAACCAGCATTCTGTGCGTGCCCAATTATGTAATATAGGGGTTATTATTGCTAATTCAGTATCAGACAGCATTGATGTGTTCCAAAATTCTACACAATATGAGCTTGAACAAATTGCACTTGTACTTAATAGTTTTCCTTCTCAAGAAGAAAAAAATAAATATTTGCAAAAGGCAAAAAATTCATCAAGATTATATAATGATATAAAGCTTTTTAATTCTCAGGCAGGATTTAAAAAGTTTCGGAAAATTTCAAGTGAAAATAATCTTGCTGTTATCGGGATTAAATTATTAGATGGTCGGTATTTAGCGGGTGTTTTTAATATTGATGAACTTAAAAAGAAAATGTTTCCGTTCTTAGGTTCTGATCAACGTCAAATCTATATACTAAATTCAGAAGATAAACTAATAACTTCATATAATTATAATGCTACGGTTTTCAATAAATGTATGAAACAATTACCTAAGGAATTAGATAAAGATACCCCAAAAATATTTGGAGGAAGAAAAAATCAGCCGTTTGTTTATCTAAAAAAAACTAATCCGGATATTCTAATTATAGTATCAACTCCAAAAGAAATAACTAAGGAATCAATTGAATATGGCAGAACAAAAATTATTTTATCAATGTTAGCCTCTGCTTTTGTCGTATTGTTAATAGTTGGGGTTTATATATCATATCTTTATATTAACGTAAGACAATTGTTTAAAGCAATTATTGCAATATCAAAAGGTAACTACAAACGAAGAATAAGACTATTAAATCATATATTTACCCCATACGAACTAATATTCTTAGCATACGAATTTAACCGTATGGCAAATCAAATACACAAATCCTACATAAAACTTGAAAAAAATAACAAAGAATTAAAAGAGTTAAATGAATTTCGTTCAAATATGATTGATACTGTCAGCCACGAATTTAGAACACCATTAACAAGTATTCAAGGATATACTTCAAGACTATTAAGACAAGATATTAAAATTGATGATGAAACTCGACAAAAATCTCTTAAAGTTATTAGAAGGCAAGCTGAACGTCTAAAAAGAATGGTCGAAGATTTATTGGTAATACCTGATATCGAAGGGGCAAAATTAAATGTTAATTTGACAGATGTTAATGTGCATGAAGTTGTTGAAGATTCTTTCCTCTTGGTAAAAAACAACGAAGGCAAAACACTGGTAAATAATGTATCTTCTTCTATTTCAATGATTAGCGCAGATAGAGATAGGTTTGAACAAGTAATGATTAACCTCATTGAAAACGGAGTAAAATACGCAGATGAGGACACACCAATATTAATTGAAGCAGAAGATTTTGATTCTGAAAACATAAAAATAATAGTAAAAAACAAATGTAACTTAATATCCAAAGATAAATTAAAAACCTTATTTGATAAATTTACAAGGCTGGATGATTCGACAACAAGAACAACCAGAGGGACGGGGTTAGGTTTATTTATTGTAAAAGGATTAGTAGAAAATATGGGAGGGCATATTCAACTTCATTCTGATATGGATTGGGGATTTGAAGCTCATATATTCATGAAAAAAGCAAATATACAAACCGAAAAAGAAGTTTATAATGGGAAATAACAAATTATATGAACGTGCTATAAAAGAAGCAAAACAAACATCATCAAAAGATGTTCCGGTAGGTTGTGCAATTATTAAAGATGGAGTTATTATTGGTGCTTCACATAACCAAAAGGAAGAATTAAGTGATGTAACAGGTCACGCTGAAATCATTGCAATTAGGGATGTCCAAAAGAAATTGGGGGCATGGCGTTTAATCGGATGCGAAATGTATGTAACATTAGAACCGTGTCCAATGTGTGCATGGGCAATCATATCATCAGGCATTGATAAATTATATTTCGGTTCATATAATACTCAATGTGGAGCTTTTGGAACGGTAATGGATTTAAGAAAGACAGCTAATTCTAAACTTGAAGTTTACGGCGGGATTGAAGAAGAAAAATGTGACGCCATCTTAAATAAATTCTTTGAAAAAATTCGTAAGGGGTAATTTTATTACTTATTTAACTCCTCAACAAGTGCTCTTGGGGCAGAGAAAGATGTCCCTTCTATATCATTTTTTAAAGTAGCATGCCAGAAACCTGTGGTTTGTGATTTTTCAATATCCTTTGTTGATTTATCAAATTGTATCTGATACCCATTGTCGGTTTTTTTGAGTGGAATATTCCCTTTCGCCCATCGTTTGACTAACGAATGATCTTCTGTATAATATGTCTTTCCCCCTTTTTTATCTAATGCGCCAACTGTTATTGAATTATCAATAAGAGATAACAGATTAAATTTATTTTTCCCATCATTACCAGCGGATACAAAAACTTTTGTCCCTTTTGAGGACAACGAATCCATACAGTCAACAAGCGGCATAATATCTTTTGATTTACACTTAAAAACTAATAATTGTCTTTTAACTGTTTTATCAGGGTTATTCAGTAAATAATCTTTGACCTTACGTTTTTTTGATGCAATATTTTTTGAAGTTATTTCTTCTCCAAGCATTTCGCTTAGGTCATCAAAACCAACTTCTACACCCAAAGATATATTAGCGGCATCATAACGTTTCCCGGCTCTCATATCTTTTAGTATAGGTTCTGCAATACTGTCTTTTATATAATTATCTGATTCTAAAAATGGATTTCCTATATCTTTTTTATAAACATTAGCATTTGGTAAGCCATCTTCTATTATTTTGCTTGTCATAAATCCATGTGCTAATTCACCTCTGGAGTCTAAATCAAGACTTACATTGTTACGTTTAAACTCATCAATAACTAATATATTTTTAGGTTTAATCCCTTTCATTGTGGTTTGAACAATTCTATCTCGAACAGGTTGAACAGGCACAGAACACTGTTTTGGCATTGTGACTGACCAATACCCTAATATAAAAATGTTATTTAGCCTTCTTGCTGTTTTCCAAAAACCCATAAGGTTATGTTTCCTATAGTAAGTTATTTATATAAAAAGCCTAAATAAAAAATTTGCTATTAATGTATAATATTTGTGTGGGGGTTATTCTATGATTACAAAACTTGAACTGGATAACTTAGTAAAAAAATATGAAACTACGGATTTTATTAAAGATGACCCCGTTCAGTTTCCACACAAGTTTAAAAACAAGCAAGATATTGAACTTGCAGGGTTTATAGCCTCATTGTTTGCGTACGGAAACAGAAAACAATTTATATCGAAATTAAACGATTTTTTTAAATATGCACAAAATGAACCAACAAATTTTATTAAAAACGGTGATTTTTCAATTATAAAATCACAAAATTTTAATTATCGTTTTTCAAAACCTGACGATATTGTTGAATGGTTAAGATTGTTGTCTGAACTTTATAACACATCAAATGGTTTAGAAGAACTGTTCGCCTATGGTTATAACAAGGACAACACTCTTGATACTATGTACAGAGTAGTTGCCGATTATTTCTATTCAAGGGTTAATGATGGTTTTGGACAAGGTTTCTACCATTTATTACCTGATTCACGAAAAGGCGGTGCAATGAAACGCATAAATATGTTTCTTAGATGGATGATTAGAAAATCAGATGTTGATTTAGGAGTTTGGAATTTTATTCCAAAATCAGAACTCAGAATCCCCTTAGATGTACATGTCGCAAGATTATCAAGAGAAATGAATTTACTTACAAGAAAAAGCAATGACATAAGAGCGGTGATAGAATTAACAGAAAATCTAAAACAATTCGATTCAGAAGATCCGATAAAATATGATTTCGCTATTTTTGGAAAAGGAATAGAGGATTTTTATAAAAATTAATAAAAAAAAAGAGTCTTTCGACTCTTGGAATTAAGAATAGCTGGAAGTATGAAAAAGATTTAATACACTTATTAAATAGAAAAAATAATGTTTTGTTAATTAGCCAACCAGTCATAATATTAGGGAAAATAGAACTATTTACAAATGAATGATTATTTGATAGTAAACTTGAAAATATTTGTAACAATTTATTAACACAATAACAAAATTTTTTATTCATACGTTATTGATAATTGTAGGAATTAAAAGGAGAAAAAACATGAACTTAACGGTATCGCCAATAAGAAGTAACAGTATGAATAATAAGCCGGCATTCAAAGGATATGATGACGATTATAAAGTTGATTACAAAACATATAAAAATGATTTATCACAAGCAACATCTAATGGTGTAATAGGTGGATCAATATTGGGAATTGTTACAGGATTAGTCTTTGGGGGATTAATTGCTACCGACGAAAATAAACAAAATGCAAAAAATTTAGATAAATTTATTTATCAAGTGGATTCAATAAGTCGTTCAAAAGATATCAAACAAGATACATTTATGGTTAAAGATATGAATAAAGATAAAAATCCTGACTTTGTCCTATTCAAAAAAGATGGTTCAAAAGTTGTTATTGATATAAAAAACCAAAAGATATTACAAGAAACAAAAAAACTTGATGTAATAAACTAAAAAATAAAAACAGAATAATAAAAATAGCTTCCAAATTGGAAGCTATTTTTATTTGCCGATGGTCGGGGTCGAACCGACACGTAGTTGCCTACACCAGATTTTGAGTCTAGCACGTCTACCAATTCCATCACATCGGCATATACAATTATCAACATGGTTTGCCCACGAAATTAGAATAACAAAAAAATATTTAAATATCAAATATAATTTTTACTTTTCAAAAAATATCATTAAATACTAAACAAAGTACTGTGTAAAAAGGTGAATGATTGATGAAAAATTTTGGTATGAAAAATTTATTATTTAGTATTTTGATAATGTTATTAAGCATTAATATTAGCAACGCAACAATAATCGAAGGCGGGATTAATACTAATGAGAGAGTAAAGAGTTTTTGTACAGTCATCGATAAAACAACAAAAAAGCCTGTGCCAAATGCACGAATAACAATTCCTTCTACAGGATATAGTGCATATTCTGATATAAACGGGCACTTTGAACTTAAAACTCAAATATCAGGTCAAACTATTTTATCTATTCATAAAAACAATTATAAACCTTTTTCAATGACAATAAATAGAAATGCAACCTACAAACCTTTTACCGTAGAGATAGAAGGGACAAATCCATTTGACATATCAATAGAAACAAAATTGTGTCATATAGGAGATAATAATTTTTCAAACTTCTCTGCAAATGCAGGACAATTTCAAAGTTCAGCAATTGGTCCTGTTCTAAATAAGAGCTTTTTTATTTCTACAAATGTAAAAAACAAACAACAATATCTCGTAATCGGTTCAATAATTGGTATAGATACAGCTCTTGCCAGAGGTTTAGGACAAAATAACATAACTACTACGTTTGCAAGTCCACCTTCTGTTTATTTAAATGGAGTCAAAATTGCAGAAATAAAAATAAATGGAGATAACCAAAAAATTAGGCTTCCGAAAGAATTGATAAAATACAACCAAAATAATACCATCACAATAAAAGCAGGAAAGAACCTTATGCAAACAGCTTATATTGATTATGACGATATTGAAATTGCAAACATTAGTATTCAATCTGTACCAAGTCAAAATAATGCTTACATTGGCGCTAAATACTAAGTATTAATTTAAAATATTTAAATGTGAATGTTTTGTTACAAATATGTGATATTTCCTAAAGTTTTTGACGGTTTTGCCGTAAAACATAGTGTATCAATAGGATTTAAAATTTTCGCGAACTATCTTATTAGGTACAGAATTGCTCAGCTTAACGGCTAGGATGCATGACATAGAGTATAGGGCTCAAAGACTGGAAGCACAAAAGCTTCAGCTTGCTAATGAGTCAGATAAAGCCTATTCTAATTATTTGCGTGTGTTAGACTCTAAAAAGCTTCAATACAGAACCATTTTAAGCGATGGAAGTATAACTTATAAAGATGCTACATTAGCTTCTTTGGAAAACAGTTTAGTTCCATCATACACAGGTGAAACGTCTAATAAAGCGTTTTTCCTTCAAGATGCAGCTACAGGTGCTATTTATATATCTAAAGATTATGCAGCAAAAATTGGAATTACAAGTGATTCTGATACTTATAGCGGTTCTCTTAATGCTTGGTTAACAGAGAAAAATGCTCCTAAAAAAGTTGTATCTATAAATACTGTATCTAATAGCGATATTTCTGATTACACTCCTGATTCATACACTTATGAAAAAGCTGTTTCAAATACTTCTGAAACATTGCCTAATAAATTAGTGTCAGGAAAAACTTATTCTGTTTCAACTGCAGATGATTTAGTACATATTGCAAATCTTATTAACGGCGGGCAAGATACAACCGGTGTAACAATTGTTTTAGGCTCTGATATTAATATGGGTTCAGTATCAGGATTTAGTTCTATTAACAATTTTAAAGGTACCTTTGATGGTAACGGACATGAGATTAGTTCATTAAAAACAAGTTTGTTTAATACTTTGAATGGTGCAACTGTTTCAAATCTTAAGGTTGTTAATTCAAATATTTTATTAAGTTCATCTGGCAAAGGGTGTTTAGCAAATACTGCATCTAACAGTACAATATCTAATGTTATTGCTTCAGGTAGTGTAACATCTGATGAATCCAGAATAGGTGGATTTATTGGTTATCTTTCAAACTCAAATGTGTCACAATGTTCTTTTTCAGGCACTGTTTCAGGTATAAGTTCTGTTGGTGGCTTTGTTGGTTCGTCTACAAATTCGCAAATAACAAATTGTTCATCGAATGGAACAGTTAACTGCAAGGTACAGTCAGGAGGTTTTATTGGTATAATTGACGGTAATACTATCTCTCATTGTTCATCAAATGCAAGTATAAATATTCATGCTGATGAAACAACCGGTAACCCTGATTGCGGTGGATTTATTGGTATAGCAGGTAATTATGATGGCAGAGTTTCAAATATTTCTAATTGTTCTGCAAAAGGAACTTTAACTGATACTTCTACCTCCGGTCACCAAACAATTGATGCAGGTTTTATGGGCTTTGCGAATCAAGGGACTACAACAATCTCAAATTGCGATAGCAGTGTAAACTTAAATACAAATCAAGTTTTTGCTATTGGGTTTGCCGGAATATGGAATGAGCATACTGCGAAATTAGTACTCAATAATTGTAATTACACAGGTAATATAAATACGACCAATACTAATTCTACCGGCTTCTCTCATGTAGAGTCAGCTGTTTCAGGTTTACATAGTATTCAAATTAATAATTGTTATACAAGTGTTTCTTCATATCCAAACTATACTGATAATGGTAACTGTACTAATCTTGGAATGACTTGGAAATCTTCTCCTAACTCAAATGACACATCAGTTGTTCCTCCATCATTATCAACTTCAGCTGTTTCTGGAGATGCAATCCCTACTTCTGACTTGGGTTCTTCTGTTGCAACTATTCCATTAGTCAATACTACAACAGGAAACGGTTCATACAATTCAAATATACTTGCTGTTATGGCTAAATCAGGAAAAATTGATTTAAAAACTATATCATCATCTGAATTAGCAGATTGGAATAATAAAATTGTTGCATTTTTAAGTCAGTTTGATGATAATGCAACAGATAATTCAAAATTATATTATTTGAATAATAAAATGATTAGTTACTTGAATGGAACAAATGTAGATCCAACATTCGCTACTCAGTTATACAATGATTTGATTAATGGTACAATAGCTTATACAGATTCATATCAACAAGGTGCATTGCTTAACTCAACATCAAGATCAGCACAAAATAAGGCTTGGACTCCAACATATCATGCTCTTGAAAAAGGTGAAATGACTATTCCAAATAAAGCAACTATCAAAGCAAATATAATGGCTGCTTTAAAAAAAGAAAAAAGTTCAATTACCGAATCTCAAGTTGATGCATTCTTAGGCCAATATGGCGCATCACAACAAGATTATGCGTCTTTAGCATATGTAAATGACATTGTTAACAATTATGCAAAATCTAATGGTTCTTTATCTGAATTAATATCTGCTTTATCTTCAGGAAATAAGATTACAACAATACCTTCTTATATTGATGATATAGCAAATTATGAAATAACTATGAATTCTGTTAATCAATCTTCATCAGTAAGAGTTGTAGAAGATTTTGATATGGAAAATGAAATAACAAAAACTTTAGTATCTGAATACAATGCATTGAAAAACGGATATATTATTATTGGTGATTCAAATGATGCAGGTATGGATAAATCTTCAGAATGGTTAACAAATATGGTTAGCAGCGGTGCTGCAATTATACGTGAATTTGATTATGAAAATATGTCTGTATTCGGTAGAGAAACAAGTGTTTCTACTGAAACAGTATTAGTTGAAGTTCAAGACGAAAAAGAATTAAGAAAAGCTGAAGCAAAATATGAAGCTGATATGCGTCAAATTGATATGAAAGACAGAAGATATGATACTGAACTTGCTGCTGTTGATGCAGAAAGAAATGCTATTAAACAAGAAATGGATACTTTAAAAAATGTTATAAAAGATAACGTTGAAATGAATTTCAAGTTGTTTAGTTAATATTTCCTCTTGAAAGCAAATGTTTTTTTTAGTAAAATTCAATACAATGGATACGAAATCTACAAAGAAATTATTTGTTATATCAGGTTCATCAGGCGTTGGAAAAGGTACTGTTATTAAGCAGTTGTTGTCTAATCATGATGATTTAAAATTGTCTATTTCTTATACAACTCGTTCTCCTCGAAATGGTGAAGAACACGGAATTAATTATTTTTTTGTGTCTAAAGAAGATTTTAAAACTGCTGTTGATAATAATGAGTTTTTAGAATGGGCTGAGTTTTCAGGCAATTGTTATGGAACAAAGAAATCGTTTGTTTTAAATTCTTTAAAAAATGGTGAACATGTTTTGTTAGAAATTGATACACAAGGTGCACTGCAAATAAAAGAAAAAATGCCTGAAGCAATTTTGATTTTTATTGCGCCTCCATCTTATGATGAGTTAGTAGCAAGATTAAGAGGTCGTAAAACAGAATCGGAAGAAGCTATTCAAAAGAGATTAGATTTTGTTAAAACTGAAAAAGAAAATTCAAAATATTTTGATTATATAGTAATAAATGATACGGTAGAAAATGCTGTAAAAAAAATATCTGACATAATTGGGTAAAACAATGGGTTTATCGCATAAAAATTTAAATAGTACGGTTTTAATAGGGATTACAGGCGGCATAGCTGCCTATAAAATATGCGAACTAATCCGTATGTTTAAGAAAAATAATTATAATGTTAAAGTTGTCGTGACGGCTAACGCATTGAATTTTGTGACAGAATTAACATTAGCAACTTTGTCTGATAACAAAGTGTATTCAGATAACTTTGATATAAAAGAATATAAACCGGAACATATTAGTTTATGTGATGAAGCTGATATTATGGTCATAGCTCCTGCTTCTGCTAATACTATTTCAAAACTGGCAAATGGGATATGTGACAACCTTTTAACCTCAGTTGCGTGTGCATTTAATAAACCTATTGTTATTGCTCCTGCTATGAATACTAATATGTGGAACAATAATTTTGTTCAAGAAAATTTATCTAAATTGAAAGCTTTCGGATATTATATTACTGAGCCGGAATCAGGGTTTTTAGCTTGTGGTACAACAGGTGAAGGCAGACTTTGTTCGTTGGATACAATTTATAACAAGACTTTAGAAATATTAGAAGATAATAAACTTTTAAAAGGGAAAAAATTGATTATAACTGCCGGAGGTACTATTGAAAAAATTGATCCGGTGAGATATATTTCAAATTTTTCTTCGGGGAAAATGGGTTTAGCTCTTGCAGACAATGCATATAAAATGGGCGCAGAGGTTGAATTGATTTCAACATTTGAGGTTGACAGACCTTATGTTGTAAAGCAAGTGTCATCAGCAGAGAATATGTTTGCCGAGGTTAAAAATTCATTTAATTCATCAGATTGTACCATTATGGCATCAGCTGTTGCTGATTATAAAGTAGCTGAGTATTCTTCTCAAAAGTTAAAAAAAGGTTCAGAGGATAAGATTGTTTTAGAGTTGGTGAAAAATCCCGATATTCTGAAAGAAATATCAAAAATTAAGCGTGATAATCAAATTGTTGTAGGGTTCTGTGCTGAAAGTCAGAACTTGTTAGAAAATGCAAATATTAAAATTGATAATAAAGGTTGTGATTATCTTATTGCTAATGATATTTCAAGAAATGATATCGGATTTTCATCAGAGGATAATGAGGTCTATATTATAGATAAAACCCATAATATAAAACATCTGGAAAAATCTTCAAAAGATAATATCGCAAAACAAATATTGGAGTATATTTTTGAATAAGTTTTTGTTAACAGATAAAATTGAAAAATTCGCACCACTTGAAACTCAAGATGGATGGGATTGTTCAGGCTGGTCTGTTTGTACAAAAAATAATGAAATTTCAAAAGTTATGTTAGCGCTTACTGTTACTGATGATGTTGTAAAGCAAGCTAAATCAAAACAATGCGATATGATTATATCTCATCATCCATTATTTTATGTCCCATTAACCTATTCTGATATTGATATATATTGCGCTCATACTAATATGGATAAAGCAAATGGCGGGACAACTGATACTTTGATTAAAAATCTTGGATTTAAGCCGGATTATATAATTGATGAATTTGTTAGAATAGTTAATTTTGATGCGCCAATTAGTGTTAATTGTCTAGAAAAAAAATTAAGAGATATCTCACCAAATTTAAGGTATGTAAATAATAATAAAATTGAAAAGGTATCTAAAATCGCTTTTTGTGCAGGTTCAGGAAGCGAGTTTATCGATAGTGTGGATGTTGATGCATTCGTGACAGGCGATTTAAAATTTCATACAGCCCTTGACTCAAATTGTATTGTGTTCGATATAGGACATTTTGAAAGCGAAATTGGTATATTAGAAGTGTTTAAAAATATTTTAGGTATAGATAATATTGTGTTCGCGGAAGAAACAACTCCTTTTATATATTGATATATAGCTTGAAAAAGTATAAGACTTTGTTTATACTAATATTGTTAGTACATTGATTATACAAATATATGGGGATGTTTTGGATTTGACAGGGTGATTGATTAAATCAGGCTGCGAGTCCGAGCGCTGTTCTCGGTTATCAACGAGCAAATTAAATTAAACGCTGAAAATAACGTTGTAGACGCAACTGCAGCTTTCGCTGCACGTAGAGCTCCTGAAGCTCTTGCTGCCTAATTTCGCAGTATGCTACCCATAGGTTATCCACCTTGCCGATACCTTTGGGCCATCATGCAAGGACAAGGTTGTAATAGCAGTAGCAATCCCAAGTTTACTGCCGAAGGTTCGTCGTTCCGCTAAAACGACTGGGGTAAATGTTGGTTAGGTATCTTTCCAAGTTTATCTAAGATAATAAGATGCTACGCCCGTAGATGTTTGCTTTAATCCATTTTGGACGTGGGTTCGAGTCCCACCATCTCCACCATATTTAAAAGTACTAAAATTATAATAGCAAAATTTGATGGGTTACTCGAACCCAATCGTGCTTCGCACTCTGTGGGTTCTTCCCTCTCCGCAAATGATACTTAATCATTTGCGTCGGCAGAGTCACCATCTCCACCATATATAAAAGTACGTAGGGTTGACTTTAGTCAACCAAAATATGTCGGTAGACTAAAGTCTACCCTACTTTTAAAAATCGTCAAACCCTCTGTTCTTTTTTTTACCGATTGCTCTTTTATAGACAGAACCAAAGGGCCGGAAATGAGTTCGTTTTAGCGTGGAGCAAATTCAAGAAAGTCCCACCAGCTCACAAATTGTTTATTTTTAAATAATTTTATGCAATATATATAAAATTTGTAATTAGCGGTTGTTTAAATTAAAATAGGTCTATACATAATAAAAAAGAGGGAATATGTTTAGACTTGTTTTATTTTTATATGATTTTTTTGCAACAGTTTGTTTCATTCTTTTTTATCCTTTCGTTGCAATTGCAAGACTTCATACAGGAAAAGATACTAATACAAGACGCATTAAGCTAGGTTTATTTAAAAATCCTGAACTAGGACAACGTGTTATTATGTTTCACGCTGTATCTGTTGGCGAAGTTCTTTCCTTAGAAAAACTTATAAAAAAAACTAAAGAAACTTTTAATGATTATAAAATAGTTTTGACTACAGGTACAAAAACAGGTCAAGAGCTTGCTCATAAAAAATACTCTGACATAGCTGATTTTATTACGTATTTTCCTTTCGATTTCCCCTTTGCGGTTAATAATTTTCTAAATAAAATAAATCCATCTATAGTTCTTATTGCAGAAACTGAATTATGGCCGGATTTTGCAATACAATGCAAAAAAAGAAATATCCCTACCGCAATTATTAATGGCAGAATTTCAGACAATTCATTTCCTTCTTACAAGTTGTTGAAACCTTTTTTCTCTGCAGTTTTGAATTTATATTCTAAAATATATACTCAAAGTGAAATAGATAATCAAAGATTCATATCACTTGGAAATAATCCTGTTAATACAGAAGTTATGGCGAATTTAAAATTTGATATAGATAAAGTCCCATCTGATATTGATTTACATAAAAATACCTCAAAGGTTATTATTGCAGGCAGTACTCATTCCGGTGAAAATGAAATAGTAATTGATGTTTTTAATAAGTTAAAAAATATTCATAAAGATTTAAAATTTATTATTGCACCAAGACACTTAGAGAGAATTCCTGAAATTGAGAATATTTTAAAATCGTTTAATTATAATATAGGATATCGTTCAAAAGGAAATGATTTCACAAATTCAGATATTATTATTTTAGATACATTGGGCGAATTAAAAAAATGTTATGCCCAATGTGATATTGCATTTATTGGTGGTAGTTTTAACTCAACAGGGGGGCATAACCCACTGGAAGCAACCATTTATAATGTTCCAACCATAACAGGTCCAAACATTAAAAACTTTAGAGATATTTATGGAATATTAATCAGAGAAAATGCTTCAAAACTTGTTAAATCTAAAGAGGATTTGTTTGAATGTATAAATACGCTGTTAACAAATAATGAAGAATTAACAGATATGTCAAAATCTTGTGAGAGTATATTTGAGTCACAAAAGGGTGCGTTAGATTTTGTTATAAATAAAATTAAAGAGTTGTTAGGAGTAGATGAGTAATTTTAAAATTCTTGACTGTACGTTAAGAGACGGCGGTTATTTAAATAATTGGGATTTTGGGAAAGAAAATATTTATCATATAATTCAATCACTTATTGAGTCTAAGATTGATTATATTGAATATGGGTTTTTAACTAATACCGCAACAGATAATAACTCGTTATTTAAAAATTTATCTGATATAAAAAATTATCCGATAGCTAAAAAATGTGCGTTAATGCTAAATTTTGGTGAAGTTGATGGGGAAAAAATATCTCCGTGTTTTGATATCGATATTGAGATAAGAATTGCTTTCAAGAAACATCATTTAGATTCTTTGCCGAAATTTTTATCAACACTTGAGGCAAAAAATATAAAATATTCTTTAAATCCAATGCATACAAGCCTATATAATAATAATGAAATGCATAAGTTGATAAATATTTCAAATGAATTTAATCCTACATGTTTAACTGCTGTCGATACAATGGGTATAATGACCCCAACTGATGTTAACACAATATTTTCAAAGTTCGATGCTGAACTTAATCAGGATACTCCTGTTGGTTTCCATTCTCATAATAATTTAGATTTGTCATTTAATAATGTTAAAACTCTTATTGAAATGGATTTAAATAGAGAAATAATCATAGATACATCTTTACTTGGTATTGGTAGAGGTGGCGGAATGCTTGAAACTGAAGCATTGTCTGAATTTTTAAATAAAAAGTACAAAACATCATATGATGTGTTATTACTTTCAAAAACTTGTAACGATATTATTCGTCCAATAATAAATAAACAATCATTTAAGGATAAATATCCTTACTATATATCTGCAAAAAATAAGTGCCATCCTAATTACGCAACGTTTTTGCTAAATCATAATATTACTGATTGTTCAACTATTGATAAAATTTTATCTTCTATTCCGGAAGATTATAAAATGATATATAATCCTGATATTTTAAAAAATGTTACATTAATCAAATAATTAGCAAAAAACAATATTTAGGTGTGTTCCTTTTATTGTTAGTCATAAATTATTTAGTTAACCTTGCTTAATTTATTTGTTGTGTTAGAATACAATAAAGTCAATAAGGAAATTTAATGAAAATATTTTATCTAACAACTGAACATCATCATTCACATAGCAACCCAAAGGGGCTATGGATTTTGATGTAGTCAGTTTCCGCTAAAATAGTTCCCTTTGGGATAACAAGTAGGGAATTATTTTAACAAAGGAGAATCATTAAATGTCACTTATAATAAATGCCATATCGGCTATAGGGAATAATACCAGTTTTTACCCTCTGCTTGTGAGAGATTGTGGTATTGAGGCGCCTGTCAAAGTCTATCAAACAAATCGCCAAAATGCTAAAGAATCTTCTGTTATGGCTAAACACGCTACGAGAGAGAGAATTATTGATGAATACGGTGCATCTGCTATATGGCTTGGAGGGATTCCTCTTGTTGAAAAGATTTGCAATAAAATAATTGATAAAAAAGGTATTAGTTCAAAAATTAACTATAAATTGCTAGATGATAATATTAATGCAATGAGTGATATTGACAAAAAACAGCAAGGTATTGATATAAACATTAACAAGTTTAAAAATATAAAAGGAGCAGAAGAAGCTGTTAAGGATTTAGAAAAAGCAAAAGCAAATAAAGGATTACTTAAAAAACTTACAGTAGGTAAATACACTGCTGCGATTGCTATTCCTGTGGCATTGATGGGTTTTGTTCTTCCTAAAGCTAATTTTGCATTGACTAACGTATTATTTAAGAGAGATGCTAAAAAAGGTCTTATTCCTGAAAAATATTTAAAAGATAAAAAAGGACTAAATTTAGATATTATCTCTGAAGCTGAGGTAAAAGCTGAATATAATAATTTATTTGCAAACAACAAAGCAAAGGATGTAAGATTTGAAGCACTAAATTCTATTAAGAAGAAAGGAAACCCTTCTTTTACAGGATTCGCTTCATTTATGACAGGGTTAACACAACAACAAAAGATGGCTATAACAGATGGCGGTCTTGGCTTAGGCAGGGTTGGTACATCCAGACGTAAAAATGAAGGTATTGAAAATGCGTTTCGTATGGCGGGTATGATGTATTTAAACTTTGTTGCCCCAAAACAGATTGATAAAGCTTTAGACAAGGTTATTAAAGGTACTTTTGGTATTAACCCAAGCTTAGACCCAATGATTATGGCTAATAAAAGATTTTTAGCAAAAGTTCGTTCTAACAAATTAGAATTACCAAAGAAACAAGAAGAAGTATTAGAGTTTATTGATAATAATCCTAAATCAATTTTTGCAAAAATTACTGCACAAACAGGTGATGTTAAATATTTAAAATCCGGAATAAGGGATCCACGTTGTTATGTTGATACAGAAAAAGTATTTAACCTAGCGCAAAAAATGGATAGATTTGGTCAGGATGCGAGAAAATCAGGAGATGTCGTTAAATATGCTAAAAAGGCTTTAGGTGCAAAAACAGCAAATATCTTTACAAATATACTTATAAGCAGCTCCCTTTTAGCTTTTGCTCTGCCACAAGCTCAATTTGCTCTTAGAAAGGCTTTGTTCGGTTCTGATGTTGATCCGGGATTAGCTTAAAAAATTATTTAATGGCAGGGAAAAGGATGAGTTGTCCTTTGTCGGTTCTCCATTTTATGTAACCTGTGCAAGTATTATCTGTAACATCAAGTATTGATACGAGCATCCAGCTCCCTTCAATTGATGTTAAATGAACATATTTTGGATACGTATATTCTCCAAGTTTTTGAGCATTCGTATCCGGTGATGAATAAATGCTGTTAGTGTTTATTGGTGAATTTGTAAGCTTTGTTAAACCGTATTTCATCCCATATAGATTAAAAAACAATCCCCAAGTCATGAATTGAAATTCATCATTTTTGTATACCCAGCCCTTTTTGTTATTGGTTTTATCATAAATGACTTCTAACCATTCTTCATCTTCTGATGTATCTGTAACGAAAAGATAGCTTAACGCTTTTTTAGGAATTATTACTGCAAATGTATTATCTGTTTTTTTTGATAAATAGTTCTTATAATCTATTTCTATATTAAATAAAACCTTTGATGTTTTATCAGGCTTTTCATATATAAGAGTATTTTTATCTGTTTGATATACTCCAATGGTTGAATTGGGTATGTCATTTACGGAAGATGGTAAAACATTTCCGAATCCATCCAAACATGATATGGAAAATGCAATAATTATAAATAATCCTGCAAATATTTTGTTTATTTTCATTATAATACCTTAATTATTCTCTAAAACTTGCATCAGCAAAGGATTTTTTAAGAGTTGCTCTAACATTTGCCATTTGTGCTTCAACTGTTTCATCAGTTAATGTTGCATTTGTATCTTGTATTTTTATTCTGAATGCCACACTCTTATATCCTTCTTGAACGTGTTCTCCTTGATATACATCAAAAATTTCACATCCGTTAAATAAGTTGTTTTGTATTCCTTTTTGAACAACTTTTTCTATTTCAGAATAAGATATATTTTCCGGAATAATAATTGCTAAATCTCTTTGTACTTCAGGGAATTGAGGAAGTTTTTTATATCTTACGGTTTTTTCGTTAATGGCAGATATTGCTAAATCTAAATCAAGTTTAAAAATAAAAGAGTCTTGTTTTATTTTAAGCTTATCTCTTAATTCAGGATTAACTTGACCATAGTATCCGATAACTTCCGGTTTTTTACCCAATAATAGCATTACAGCAGTTCTGTATGGGTGCAAAGCATTGTGAGTATCTTTTAAAGGCGATTCTGCTAAGGATACAAACTTTATTCGTTTTAGTATTCCTAATTCATCTAATAATTTGTCCATTATACCTTTAACTGTATAAAAATCGGTTTTTTGTGAATTTTGCCATTTAGAATTTTCAAGTTCACCTGATATAATTCCTGATAATACTTGAGTTTCTTTTA
The DNA here is from genome assembly GCA_902797985.1 of uncultured bacterium. Lineage (GTDB taxonomy): Bacteria > Cyanobacteriota > Vampirovibrionia > Gastranaerophilales > Gastranaerophilaceae > UBA2883. Next base: position 5,316 of record CADBUZ010000026.1, on the reverse strand, counting down.
CCCCTGCATTTTTTTCGTCCGCATCTGCATTTTTTATATAAGTTTTTCCAACTTCATATCCCCAGAAAACCTTTTGTCCATTGTCATAATTGTATTTTAAAACATTTAGCATATTCGCCGCCATTGTTTGTCTGAGCATAGTAAATTCTTCACTTTGAGGATGTTCTACTTCGATTACATTTTCTTCATCATATGTCATATCAAATTGTTTTAACAAAGGTTTTCCTATTAATGAAGTTGTAACCATTTCATTTAATCCGCAAGATTGCATAATGTCGTGTACTTTATGCTTTGTTTTTTCTTCTAATGTTATAATCGGAGTCCCAGTTTTACTTGGGAGTGTAGGTGCTATTTGATCATAACCGTTTATTCGAGCAACTTCTTCAATTAAATCAACTTCTCTGGTTACATCTTGAGCTCTGAAAGACGGAACTTTGAATTTCGCTGCAATTTCATTTCCTCCTAATAATTCAAACCCTAATCTTTCAAGTATCTCATTACTTCTTGAAGGTTCAATAGTACAACCCAAAAGTTTTGAAACTTGATTGTATCTTAAGGTTATTTCTGGGCTATCTATTTTATTAGAACCTGTTTCTACAATACCTTCTATTTTGGCATCTGCATAATCTGCTAATAATTGTAATGCTCTCATTAATCCAGGTTTTACAGCTTCAATATCAACACCGTGTTCAAATCTTGAACTTGCTTCTGAGCGGTAGCCAATACTTCTTGCACTTTTTCTTGTAGTAGGAGCAGGGAAAAAGGCTGCTTCTAATGCAATATTTTTGGTGTTACTATCTACTTCTGAATTTGCTCCTCCAAAAACTCCACCTACGCATACACCTTCCTTTTCAGTCGAAATCAAGACAGTATCTGTTGTACAAGTTCTTTCTTCTTCATCAAGAGTAACTATTTTTTCACCATTATTTGCTCTTCTGACGCATAGATAATTCCCTATCTTATCTAAATCAAATGCGTGGAGAGGTGTCCCGTATTCAAGTAAAACATAATTAGTTATGTCAACAACATTATTAATAGCTCTAATTCCTGATGAAATAAGTCTTTTTTGCATCCAATCAGGAGAAGCTTTTATTGTCACATCTTTAACCAATCCTATAGAATAGTATTTACATACATCGTTATCTTTAATTTCAACTTTAAATTTATCAGTTGAAAAATCCTTGGTTGGTTGTAAATAAGAAAACTTTAACGGTCTGTTAAAAATAGCGGATAATTCTCTTGCTATTCCAACAACAGAGAATTGATCTCCTCTATTTGCTGTCGGTGCAACATTAAGAACTATATCTTTCTCAAATCCGAGCAATTCTTCAACATTAACACCAATTTGTACATTAGGGAATATTCTGTTAAGAATTAATATTCCGTCTTCTTCTTGATAATTTCTATCAGCAACACCAAGCTCATCATCAGAACACAGCATACCTTCTGATTCAACTCCTCTGATTTTAGCAGGGGTTAAAGTGAATTGTTCTCCTGTGTGTCTGTCTAAAACTTTACTGCCTACAGATGCATAAGGGATAATTTGTCCTTCTTCAATGTTTTGCCCGCCACAGACAACAGTTTTTAGTCCGGAACCATTATTTATGGTAACTAAGTGTAGTTTATCAGCATTTGGGTGTTGATCTATTTTTTCAATTCTTGCTGTTACTATATTTGTGAATTGAGCTTTTATTTCTTCAACTTCTTCAACTTCCAGTCCACTAACTGTAAGCTCATGAGCAATTTGCTCAACTTTTATATCTGATAAATCTACTAACTCGTTTAACCAATTGAGAGAAACCTTCATTTTATCCCCTTTCGTTCCCATGTATTCTTTTTTTTATTCTACGACAAACATGTAAATTTGTCCTATAATATTCATATGTTTAAAGAAAAATTTTTAGAAAAAGGTGTTGTATATTATTCAGATTTAATTCCGGAACTTGAACATTATTTCACAACAAGAGAAATAAATGTTGAAGATAATATGGAATTCTGGAGCAAGTATTTACATTTAAATAAAGAAGATATTATTAAGCCGACACAGACTCATTCAGCAAATATTGATATTGTAAAAGATGGGATTTTTGATTATCCTGACACAGATTCTTTAATAATAACAAATAAAAAACAAGCAATATATATGCGATTTGCTGATTGCACTCCGGTGATTTTGTATGATAAAAAAGCTAATATAGCTGCAGGTGTGCATGCCGGATGGAGAGGAACTGCTCAAAGTATTCTTCCCAAAACTGTTAAAAAATTTATGGAATACTCAAATTCTTCGTATAAAGATATTTATGCCGTAATTGGGCCTGCTATCGGACAATGTTGTTATGAAGTCGGTAATGAGGTATCTGCTGAATTATCAAAAACTATAAATACAAATAATGGATTGTTTACTGATGATAATTTTGTGGATTTAAAAGGAATAAATGCTCAACAATTAATAGAATTGGGAATCCCTAATGAGAATATAGATATTTGTCCGTTTTGCACCTCTTGTAGAAATGATTTATTCTTTTCATATAGAAAAGAATCCGGCACGCAAAAAAGACATAATTTGATTATAAAATTGAAATAGTGTGTATATTTGTTGACTAAATATGAACATTAATTTTATAATGACTTTGTAGAATAAGAAGGGATATATAATTTGACTACAAAGATTGCAATTACAGGGAAAAGCGGAAGCGGGAAAACAACAATTGTAAAATCGTTTTTGGCTGTTTTAAGAGAATATTTTCCGGAAAAAAGTATATTAGTTCTAGATAATGACTTATCTGCTGAATTTGGTCACAGTTATGGTTTAGACATTAGAAATACTATATATGGTATAAGAAGCGGTAAACATGAATATAAAACCGGTATTCCGCAACAGATGACCAAGGCTGAATATGTTGAATGGGCAATGGAGGATATTATTGTTTCATTAGATGAGTATACAGATGTTGTAGTTTCTTGGTTTACTGGCTCAAAAGATTGTAGGTGTCCTATTACACAGCAAATAAATGATGCGGTCGTAAAACTCATAAATCGATATGATTTTGTGTTGTTTGATTGTGAGTTTGATTTAAAATATTTAAATCAACTTGTGGATACAGATATTGATTTAACATTAATTGTTGCTCTTCCTTATGAAGAATCTGTTTTGTTGGCAAAACGAATTGAAGAATTTTCTGCAAAATATGCTGCAGGCGGACAGATGAGTGTTGTAATAAATAGAGTTCGTGGCGAGCGTATGAATAATGTTATGAACATGTTAAAATGTCACGAGTTAGATGTGGTAGGATGTATTCCTTATGATGAAAAACTATCAGAACATCCTATTGAGCGCAAATCTGATGTTGTTATTGATTCTATAAAACAATTCTATTCAAGATTAAATTTACCTCAAGAAGGGTAAAATACTTTTATTAGGTGTTGTCGACTATTTTTTTAGTCTGTGTTAGAATTTATTTGCAAAGTTTATTGCAAGTAGAGGTGCGAATGCTTTTAGATGGGAAATTAGTTTCAACTAAAATATTGGAAAAAATTAAAGATAAGGTTAATAAACTTGAGAAAAAACCTCATCTTGCTGTTGTTTTAGTTGGAAATGATGCTGCCAGTCAGATATATGTTAGAAATAAAAAGAAAACTGCCGAGTCATTAGGAATAAAATCAACTGTAATTGAATTATCCGAAGATACATCAGAAGATGTTGTTTTAGAAAATATAAAAAAGTTAAATAATGATGAAGATGTTTCAGGTATTCTTGTACAAATGCCTCTGCCGAAGCATATAAATAAAGAAAAAATTATATGTGCAATCGATCCTAAAAAGGATGTAGATTGTTTTACACCAGAAAACGTTGGAAAATTAGCAATTGGGATGAAACCGTATTTTTATCCTGTTACTCCTCAAGGGGTGTTATTATTGTTAGATTATTATAAAGTTCCTATTGAAGGGAAACATGCAGTTGTCATTGGCAGATCTAATATTGTTGGAAAACCAATGGCTCAGATGCTATTACAGAGAAATGCGACTGTAACTATATGCCATTCTAAAACAGAAAACCTTGAAGACATAATAAAAGCCGCAGATATAATAATCTCTGCGGCAGGAAAAAAAGTTGTAAGATGTAAGATGGTTAAAAATAAAGCTGTGTTTGTCGACGTCGGTATATCAAGGGATACCAACGGCAAATTAACCGGTGATCTTAACTGGGAGTTAGATTTTAATAATTTTGATGAAGTTGTGTCGTATTTTGGGCGTGTTTCTCCTGTCCCGGGCGGCGTAGGCCCGATGACGATTGCGTCTCTCATGTTAAATACTATTAGGACTATTGAATCAAATGAGTGTCTTGAGCTTCTGTAGAAAGTTGTTCCTTTGTACCATCTGCCATTGCTTGTAACTCTTCGACCAATGTGTCGTACATGGCTACCATAGTAGAGTATTCCATGTCTAAGTCGGTGTATTCATCCAACTTGTCGGAGTCAAATTTCGGAACTTTGGCATTTGCATACATAGTTGCTGCCTGTGATTGAGACATAGTATGATATCCCTTGTTCCAATAAGTAACCCCTTTGTAAATAAGCGAAGAGGATTCTTGTCCCCAGACATCATCTACTTTGCCTGAAGCATCTTCCCATTTGCCTTGTGCACTTTCCTGTTCGGACAATTTTTTAGACATAGCAGTAGCAAGGTCATTCCATCTCGTATCTTGTAATTCATAATACGAGAGCTGTGATTTTATTGACATGTATTGCGCCAATAATCCTGCCGTAGCCATCTTAGCCGTCCTTTAACTTTTTAGTACATCTTACATATATATAAAGTATATACAAATTATTGAATTTCAAAAAGGATTTAATTTGTTACATTTGTTTACATTTGTACGTAAAAGCTTGATATTACTTGCTTTTTGCATTAACAAAAACTTAAAACAGCTGGTGAGGGGGGATATATTAATGGAAAATTGAAAATGGAAAATGGGAATTTTCTTTACAGCCATACGCTGTGGATATCATATATATGAATATATGTGAACAAAGCGAACACTCCCCATCCCTGCCTTCCCCAACTTGGGGAAGGAGCTATTGTTATTGAGTTCTACGAAATTTACAATAGCGGTAGGGGAGTTGTTATAATATATTTTTCTCTCCTCGGAGAGAGAAGAATGCTTGTATTTTGCAATAGCAAAATTTTTTAAATATGTTTTATAGAGAACGGTTTTAGTTATGTTCATTTCTTTCTTTTTTTTGCGACGAAAAAAGAAAGAAACGAACCAAAGAAAGAAAAACTCGCTGTTGCTTGGACGGGAGCCATCTTCGATGG
>CADBUZ010000025.1 GCA_902797985.1 uncultured bacterium | reverse complement strand
AACTAATCAAGGAGCGTGGCTTTCTTTTCTTTTCGTACTTTTCTTTTCTTTACCGTCGCAATATAAAGAAAAGAAAAGTACATAACAAAAAAATAAATACTTATAAATTATTAATTTATAGAATTTTTATATTCAAACCTCACCCGAATTTCTAAACTCGTACCTCGTTAAGAAATACTTCACTCTCCTACTCTTTAGTAGATGGAAGTATTAGTCAAGGAGTGAGTTATTCACTCCGTCACTTACTCACTTAGTCACTTATTCACTTATTCACTACAGATATTATTATTAAAATTTGCTGTATATGTTGTATTTATGTTATTATTGATAAAAACAGGAGAGTATTTTTATGAAAATAAATGCATTATTACTTAAACAAATTAGTATATTCAGTATTTTAATCGGATTAGGTGTCGGATTAATATCTGTTATTCCATTTATTGGGAATATAGTATTCGTTTTATATTTTCTGGCAATTGCAGGTGGTATAATTGTTTATCTTAAAAAGAATAATATTTTGGGAGATATTACTGTAAAAGAAGGTGCTGTCATAGGTTCTATAATTGGGATAACCTCAATGTTAGGATTCTATTGTACTTTTCTTCCTATTTTTGTAATTATTGCATTATTTACTCATAATTTTTTAGGCGCATTTATACTTGACGGGTTTACTAACCCGCTTGCATTTTTCACTATAATATTCTTACTATTTTTATTAGCATTATTATGCGGGTTGATGAATGCGTTCGCAGGTGGTGTTACGGCTTATGTATATGAGCTGTTAGCAAACTTACAAAAAGAAGAAAATAACGAAAAATTTACATTATAAAGGGAAATAAATATGGCTTTTGAATCAAAAATTAGAACTATACAATGGATAGATAATGTTTCAAGAATGGTTGATCAGACGAAAGTGCCTTATGAGTACGTTACTGTTGATATAAAAACAGGACAAGAAATGTTTGATGCTATTCAGACAATGATTGTCAGAGGTGCTCCGGCTATTGGTATCGCAGGTGCTCATGGAGTTGTTCTATATGCCCAAGAATTAAAAAAAGAAGGGTTGAGCAGAGATGAGTTCGTTAAAGAACTTATTAAAAAATCAGAATATCTAAAAACCTCAAGACCAACTGCTGTTAATTTGATGTGGGCTGTTCAAAAGCAAATAGATGTTATAACTTCTTCTGATTCTGATATTGACGGTATTATTTCAGAATTAACTCAAAACGCTATAAGAATGGAAGAAGAAGATATTTCAATAAATAAAAGAATTGGTGACAATGGTGCAGAGGTTGTTCCAAAAGGTGCAACAATCTTGACTCATTGTAATGCAGGTGCTCTTGCAACGGTTGGATATGGGACAGCTCTTGGGGTTGTTCGTTCTGCTTTTGCTAAGGATAATACTGTTCAAGTTTTTTCAGATGAAACTCGTCCTCGTCAACAAGGTTCAAGAATTACTACATTTGAGCTTAAAATGGACGGTATTCCTGTTACTATGATTACAGATGGAATGTGTTCATATTTCATGAAAAAAGGTATGATTGATATGGTAGTCGTTGGTGCTGACAGAATTGCTGCAAATGGTGATACTGCCAACAAAATCGGTACATATACGGTCGCTATTGCTGCTAAATATCATAATATACCTTTCTATATTGCAGCACCTCTTTCTACAATCGATACTTCTATTAAAACAGGGGATGAAATTCCTATCGAAGAAAGATCTCATGAAGAAGTTACTCATATTAACGGTAAGAGAGTTTGTGCTGAAGGAATAAATGTTATAAATCCGGGTTTTGATGTTACTCCGCATGAGCTTATTACAGGTATTATTACAGAAGTAGGTATTCTTAAACCTGATTATAATAAATCTATTGCAGAAGCTTTTAATCGTAAATAACAAAATTATACAACTCTGTCAGTACATCTTCCTTTGAAGTAATCCTTTATGTTTTGAATGGATAGCTTCAGTATTCTTTTGGTTGTCGATTTTGTGTTGTAAGCTATTCTAGGAGTGATAATCACATTATCAAATTCCATAAGTTCACTGACTGCAATTGTGTTTTCAAGACATTCATAACTGGCATTCTTTAGTCTGTTGTTAAATTCTTGTGTATTATTTCTCCATTCATTGCATTCTGTTACATCAAGCGCAACTCCTCTTAGTTTGTTGCTTCGGATACCGTCATATAAAGCAATTGTGTTTATTAATTCACCGTTTGAACAGTTTATAATATAAGCGCTGTCTTTCATTATTTCTATCTCTTTGTACGATATCATATGATGAAATTCTTTGATATACGGTATGTGAAGTGTTATAATGTCGGATTTTCTTAATAAATCAGTAAAAGAAATGTATTGTGTAAAATCTTTTATTTCATTATTGATTTTTATGTCGTTTGCATAAATCTTCATATTTAATGCATTTGCTAATTTGCAAACTTCTGCTCCTGTTGAGCCTGTGCCTATTACACCTATTGATAAATCTTTTATATCATCTCCTTCATATTTTTCATATATAACTTGTTTTGATTTTATATCCTTTATTGCTGAAGGTAGTTTTCTTGTTAAAGAAAAGATTGTTCCTATTACATATTGTGCAACGGCTTCTCTGCCGTAATCGTTTACGTGAATAACAGCTATGTTTCTTTTTCTGCACGCTTCTAAATCTATATGGTCATATTCGTTTGATCTCGTTGAAATTATTCGTAAGTTTTTAAATTGTTTCAGAATTTTTTCTGTGATTTTTGAAGAAATAAATATACTTAAAACTACTGTTTCTTCGTATTGTTTTGCAGTTAATTTGGTTTCTTCATGCAAATGTTCTTTAAAAGTGGTTATTTCTAAATCTGTGCAATCCGATGTTTTAAAATATTCTTTTTCGCTTTCTTTTAAATCAAATACAAGCATTTTAACCATAGAAGACTCCTTATTTTTTATAGGGTATTAAAGTGTAATTTAATTTTCTATTACCTAATAGGGCAGTATAAAAGATAGTTATAATAGGCAATGTTTCTTATAAAAAGAGTTGTATTCTGAAAATATAAGGAAGGAGGTCTTTTATGAAAAATGATTTAATAATAAGAGAACCTGATTTATATTTTGATAGTTTACATACTGAATTAAATAATTTTTTAAGAGATACTGTTCTATCGCCTGTATTTTCAAATCCGTTAAATCTTAAAAAAACATCCGTTTGGCGTCCGGCAATTGAAGTTAAACAAACAGATACAGAGTATAAAATAAAAGTTCAACTTCCCGGTGTAAAAAAAGAAGATATTGAAGTTATGTTGGACAACGATTTTATGACAATAACAGCAGAAATCGAAGAAGAACAAGAAGAAAAGGACGAAAAAGAAAAGAACGATAAGTACCACACATGTGAATTTAGATACGGTAAATATCAGCGTACTATCTCATTTGATGCACCTATAAAAGCAGATGAAAGCCATGCTGAATATAATAACGGTATCCTTAAAATAAAAATCCCAAAACAACATATTGAAGAAACAAAGGCAAAACGAATAGAAATTAAATAATAAACACGTCTGTGTTCATAGGACCGCTCCGATTATATGGTTTAATCGGGTTTGTAGTGCGGTAGAGAGCGGCTTATGCCGCTCTCTTTTGATTTTTTTATGGTCTATTTAAACTATTTTTTTTAATTTGAGTGTGTTTTATAAAAATTTTGTCGTTAATTCTAATAATATTTATTATTGGAGGATTATATGAGTTTAAATGAAGATTGTTTAATAAATTATTTGCAGAAGCCCGATGAATTAGCTTATACAACCGAAATTTTAAAATTGAATAATAAACTGATAGAAAGAGAGTTTATAAAGTCTAAAATTTCTGGTAAAATAAAGTTGGAATTTATTAAGTAAGAAGATTTTTAGTTGTTTTTTTTTAACTAAAACTTTATAAAACAGTTGAGGTGTGACTTTGAATAAGAAATTTTCTAAAGAACAAGTTTTTAATTTTATAGCATATTTTTTGATTACGGCGTCTATATTATTTGCAGTTTTTTTAATTGCTAATAATCATATGATTACGAATTTCTTTACTGATGCAGAGAATAAGTCTTTTGATTACAGACAATCATTATTGGTTAATCATAGACATTTAACTCCAAGCAAAGACATTGTAATTGTAGCTATTGATGATGGGAGTTATGAATATATTCTTGATAGATATGGAGAATGGCCGATATCAAGAGATGTTTATGCAAAAATTCTTGATAGAATTGAAGCTGATAAGCCAAAGGCTGTTATATTCGATTTGATGTTTGTAAAATCATTTAAAGTAAACCCTGCTGCAGAAAATCTTCTTGCAAACACAATGGCAAAATATAGTAATGTTTATACGGCAATTAATTTTGATAATCAATCAGCTGATGTCAGAACACCTATTGAGTTGCCTGCAAGAATGTCTGTGAATCTTGAAAACAAATCTAAAGATGTTGATATAGAAAGAACCTTTGGTTTTTCAAATTGCAGAGCAATAATAGACCAAATTTTAAATTCAAAGACAAAAGTCGGAATGATAAACATAAGTCGTTCAGAAGACGGTATTATAAGACAAGTTCCTGTTATGGCTCATTATGACGGATTATATTATCCGCATCTTACTCTATTGGCTGGGTTGGATTTGATTAATAATGGTGAACAAGTTAAGAACTTTGTAATTGATAAAAAATCAAATTTGATTGCAGGTAAAACAAAAATTCCGTTGACAAAATCAGGAGAAGTTGTTCTTAATTGGTACGGTGCGTCACTAAGAACTTATAAAAACATTCCTTTCCATAAAATGATTAAATCTATCGAAGGGGATAAATCAATAGAACACTATAATTTTAACAATAAAATTGTTTTTATCGGAACAACAGCTTCAAGTTTGTTTGACGCAAAAAGTGTTCCTATTGATAAAATTTATCCCGGAGTAGAAATTCACGCAACATACATGAATAATCTTTTGGACAATTCTTTTATCAGAAAGTCATCTCCGCTTGCAAATACAGTAATAATTTGTTTGTTGGTTTTGGTTGTATGTTTTATTGTGTTTAAGTCAACTTCTGCCGTCTTTGCGACAACATCAACTGTTTTATTAGGAGCAGCATATTATTTGTGTGCATATTACGTGATGAGTTTATTTAATCTCTGGATAGAAGTTGTTGTTCCAATGTTTGTATTGTTGGTTACTTTTGCAATTTCTTATCTTGCTAAATATTTGTTAAAATCCCGTGATTTTGAGCATCAATATAAACTTGCGACAACGGACGGTCTTACAGAATTATATAATCACAGATATTTCCAAGATACTTTAAAAAAACAAATAGATACAGCTAAACGTTATGAACAAGAATTTTCTCTAATAATTATTGATATAGATTTCTTTAAAAAGTTTAATGATATTTATGGGCATCAGGTTGGAGATGCTGTTTTGAGAACGGTTGCTCAGATTTTGAAAAAAAATACCCGTGCAACAGATTATGTTTGCAGATATGGTGGAGAAGAAATGAGTATTATATTACCTCAAACTTCTAAAAAAGAAGCATTGGTAAATGCACAAAGAATTTGTGATGCGGTGGCAAAAACACCATTGAAAGTGAATAATAATACAGAAGTAAATATTACAATAAGTCTGGGTGTATCTGCCTTCCCTCAAGATGGTGAAGCTCCTCAAAAACTTATTGAATGCGCAGATAAGGCATTGTATTATGCAAAAGAACACGGTCGTAATCAGGTTGGCAAGGGATAAATTGTTGTGGTAAGAATAAGGGTCTAAAATTGGAAAAAGTTAAAATAATCGGTGGGGGGTTGGCAGGCTCTGAGGCGGCTTTACAACTCGCAAAACGTGGAGTAGAAGTAGAACTATATGAAATGCGTCCTAAAAAAACGACAGGCGCTCATGTTTCCTCTGATTTTGCAGAGTTTGTGTGTTCAAATTCTCTCGGCTCGTCTGATGTGACAAATGCAAGCGGACTTTTAAAAAAAGAAATGGAAATCTTAGGCGGAGAACTTATAAAAATTGCTTACGAATGTTCCGTTCCTGCGGGTAACGCTCTTGCAATAGACAGAGAAGTATTTTCTAAAACCGTAACCGAAAAAATTAAATCCAACGATAAAATAACTGTCATAAATGAAGAAGTTACAGAAATTCCTGAGGGGAATGTTATCATTGCATCAGGGCCTTTGACAAGTGATAGTTTTGCTAATTCAATAAAAGAGTTTACAAAATCAGAGCATTTGCATTTTTTTGATGCGATTGCACCTATTGTGGAAAAAGACAGCATAAATTTTGATACAGCTTTTTACGGCAGTCGCTATGACAAGGGTGAAGCGTCATACATTAACTGTCCAATGAATAAAGAACAGTATGAAAAGTTTTATAACTATCTGATAAATGCACCAAGGATAGAGTTAAAAGAGTTTGAAAAAGATGGGAAATTCTTTGAAGGTTGTATGCCCATTGAGGTTATGGCATCTCGTGGAGTTGACACTTTAAGGTTTGGTCCAATGAAGCCTGTCGGACTTGTTGATAAACGTACTGATGAAATAAATTATGCGGTTGTCCAACTAAGGCAGGATAATTCTGCAAAAACTCTGTATAATCTTGTTGGATTCCAGACTAATTTAAAATGGGGCGCTCAAAAAGAACTCTTATCACTTATCCCCGGATTAGAGGGGGTAAATATAATAAGGTATGGGGTGATGCACAGAAACACGTTTATTAATTCGCCTGAACTTTTAAACCCGACATTAGAAAGCAGAACCAGAAAAGGGCTTTTCTTCGCAGGTCAGATAACGGGAACGGAAGGTTACACAGAATCTATTGCAACAGGCATGTTGGCAGGGATAAATATGGCTTGTTTAATAACGGATAAACCGTTATTGCAGTTACCTACTGAAACAATGCTGGGTGCTCTGACCCATTATATAACATCGCCTCAGCAAAAGCATTTTCAACCGATAAATTCTAATTGGGCAATAGTTAAAGAAATGGATATCCCTAAAAAAATAAGAAAAAATAAAAAAGAAAAAAATAAAATTCTATCAGATAGAGCAATTAGTGTTTTGCAAGGTTTGGAAGGGTAAATTATAGTTTAGAGGCGGTAACAAAATATTCTCTCCTATGGAGAGAGCAAAATTTCTTAATGAACTGCTTGCAGTGAATTTAGAAATTTGAGAGAAGGTTAACCTAAAATATTATTGTGTTTTACCCTCTCCCGCATTAGTAATGATTATGCACAACAAAATCAAACTAATGCGACCTCTCCCACAGAGAGGTTAATTATTATTTATATATTTACCCCTGCTAAACTATAATTTATTAGCAAAAAATATTTTTATGTGCTTTAAGTCTGTATAGACAAAAATAATTTTTCGAAAAATGATTAAAGGTATTGTAATAAATCCAACAAAAATTAAAGTAAAAGGCGGTATTAAAGCCCAAAAAGCTTGCCGTGAGTCTTTTGCTGAGGATTTATGCGAGTTTTTGCGAGATAGAAAATACGAGTATATTAAAACGGATGATTTAAAAAATTTTTATTCTCAGAGATTTCCGGAGCTAAATTTAGATGTAAAAAATACCCGTCCAAAATTTCCGTTAGTAGGTTTAGCAGAGCAGCAATATAATAAAAAAACTTTAGAATTAACCGATTCAGATATAAAAATAGCATCTAATACTCCGATTGATAAATTTCTCGGATTATTCGGTATTAAGCCTCACAAAGATGAGTTTTATGTAGATGGAAGGTTTACGGAAGTTGTTATTCACGAGTCTATCCATTCATTACAACATTTTATGAAACAGACTCACAGTGTTTATTTGAAAGAATTGGATAAAATATTTGGCGGTAATAGAGAGAATTTAGTTGATATGCTAAATATAAGAGATAATATGTATTCTAAATTAGTGTATAATGATTCAATCTTTCCGATTGATTCAAAAACTTTTAGAAAAAATCTTGTAGATAATTTAAATCATACTAATTTAGGGAATGATAGAATTGCTTTAGCAAATTTGAAGTCTATGATTAGAGATACTGAAAATGAAAAAGAAGCTTATGAAATTGGGAGAAAACAGCTTGAGTATTTCAGATATCCTGAAATGAGAACTAATAAAGAATATGATAAATTTGCTGAAAAACGTGCCAAGGATGAAATTGATACAAGATTTCAATTTAATGAAAAACTTCAAATAATGAAAGAAGAATTTTTTAAACTTGTAGAAAAAATACGAAAAGAACAATTAATTGATAAATCAAATTAAGGTCAATAGGCAATAAAATATTATGTCGGTATAGTAATGTTGATTACTTTCTTATAGAGTTGTAATGGATAATTGGGGGTGAAAACCTTGAACCTATTAGCTTTTTGAGGGGCTGTACAAATCAAATCTCACCCCAACCCTCTCCTAAATCTTTTAGGAGAGGGAGAAGTTGTTTGAATTTGCAAGCAAATTCATTACAAATTCGGGTGAGGTCTAGTATAAATTAAGTCCATAGATAGGATTTTCTAAACAGGTAAAAATTTTAGCAATCACTTAATCACTTAATCACGTTAAAAAATGATAAGTAAACTTTTATTACAAATCTGAAAAATATTTTATTCTGTCCTGTTGACTGAGAAATATGTTTATTATACGATTAGACTGCTATAGTGACGACCGAAATATAAAATATAGCGTAAAATCACTTATAGTGGGCGGTTTATACTGCCAATAGTACAAATTAGATAAAGGAAAAAGAAATGGCAACTACAGCAAAAAGACAAAGAATCAGAGTTTGTTTAAAAGCTTATGAACACAAATTAGTAGATTTATCTGCTGAAAAGATTGTTGAAACAGCTAAAAGAACAGACGCAAAAGTAGCAGGCCCTATTCCTTTGCCTACAAAGAGACGTATTTATTGTGTACTTCGTTCACCACACGTTGATAAAAAATCTCGTGAACACTTTGAATTAAGAACTCACAAGAGAATTATCGATATTTACGAACCTACACAACAAACTACTGAAGAACTCAGCAGATTAGATTTACCAGCAGGTGTAGATATCGAAGTTAAATTATAATCTGACGTGTGTCGTTAAAATAACGAAAACACAAGCCGAACTTTTAAAATTCAGTTCTTTAGAACTTAAAGCATTATGCAGATAATGTGAACTACAACGTCTTTTAACAGGCGTGAGGAGAAATCCTCAAAGGTATTAGTAGCGCTCGCAGGGATTAATTAAATATAAGTCGAATACTATTACGGTGTTATTTCGTATATTTAATATTATCCGGAAAGGTAGAAAATTATGACATTAGGTGTAATAGGTAAAAAGTTAGGAATGACTCAAATCTTTGATGAACATGGATTGGCAGTTCCTGTTACTGTAATTAAGGTTGATCCAATCGTAGTTACACAAGTTAAGACTGTTGAAACTGACGGTTACAACGCTATCCAAGTTGGTACAGTTGCAGCTAAGGAAAAACACTTAACTAAGGCTCAAATTGGTCACTTCAAGAAAAATAATCTTGAAAATTACAGACATTTACAAGAGTTCAGAGTAGATGATGCATCAGCATATACTGTTGGTCAACAAATTGAATTATCAGTTTTAGACGGTATTCAAAAAGTTGATGTTGTTGGACACTCAATAGGTAAAGGTTTCCAAGGTACAGTTAAAAGACATAACTTTGGAAGAGGACCAATGGGACACGGTTCAAAGAATCACAGAGAACCTGGTTCAATCGGTGCAGGTACAACTCCTTCTCGTGTTATCAAGGGTAAAAGGATGGCCGGTAACATGGGTAACGAAAGAGTTACAATCACTAAGTTGAAGTTAGTTAAAGTTGATAGCGAAAACAGCTTAGTATTAATTAAAGGTTCAGTTCCAGGATGTGAAGGAAGATTAGTTACAATCACTCCAAGCAGAACTAAATGGAACTAACCGAATTTTCGGTAGGGCGACGGCACGAAGTGACTAGCCCGCTACGTGGAACAAAACCACGCTTTTGCGACCAGCCGAATAGTTCGGGTCGCAGAAGAAGTAAGTAGGTTGGACATACTTGCCCAACAAAGAGAATAAACCGCTTCTGCCATATAAAACCCAATAGGGAAAGGGGTAGACGGAAAGCAAAAGGAAACAGAAAAATGACAAAATTATTAAATACAAAAGGTGAAGCATTAGGTGAAATTACCTTAAACAAAGAAGTTTTCGGTATTGAACCAAATATGCATGTAATGCATTTAGCATTAAGAAGACAATTAAACAACGCACGTTCAGGTAACGCTTGTGCAAAAACAAGAGCAGAAGTATCAGGCGGCGGAAGAAAACCATGGAAACAAAAAGGTACCGGTAGAGCAAGAGCAGGATCTACAAGATCTCCATTATTCGCTGGTGGTGGTGTTATCTTTGGACCAAAACCAAGAAACTATGATTTAGCAATGCCTCAAAAGGCTAGAAAATTAGCTCTTAAATCAGCATTATCAGCAAGAGCTGAACAACTTGTTGTAGTTAAAGATTTTTCAGGGGTAAATGAACCAAAAACTAAATTGGTGGTATCTGCTCTTAAATCTTTAAATGTATCAGGTAAAGTTCTTATTGTTGCTGATACAAAAGCTGAAGAAAATAAATTCTTATCATTAGCAGGTAGAAACATTCCTACAGTAAAAATGATTCTTCCTACTAACTTAAACGTAAAAGATTTACTTGAAGCTGATTATGTTGTAATGACAGAAGCTGCAGTAAATGCAATCACGGAGGGATTACAATAATGAGTAACAAGGAAAGATTATACGATATTATTAAAAAGCCTATCATCACAGAAAAATCTATGATAGCAACTACATTGGGACAATACACTTTCGAAGTTAAAGAAGATGCTACAAAGGTAGAAATCAAACAAGCTGTTGAATTAGCATTCCCAGGTAGAAAAGTTAAGAAAGTAAGAACAGTATATATGCCATCTCATTCAAAGAGAATGGGTTACAAATTTGGTAGAACAGATTCTTCAAGAAAAGCAATCGTTACTATCGAAGGTGATCCAATCGAAGAATTAGTTGGAGCATAGCGAAATTCTGTACGGGTGTAAACCCGGGTTGCGAGAAACGCAGCGAGGACAGGCGAAGCCGAACGAGTGACAGTTTCGAGCGAAAAGAATTTCAAGACAGCGGATTTTGCTAAGTGTAATAGCAGGCAATAATCCGGAATAAAGCAGAAGCCAATTGGGCACAAGCCCAATATAAATAGGAGAAAATAAAAATGGCAACCAGAAAAATTAATCCGACGTCTCCGGGACAAAGAGGCATGATAGTTAGTGATTATCAAGAAATCACAACATCAACTCCAGAAAAATCATTATTAAAACCTATAAAGAAAACCGCAGGTAGAAACAATACAGGTAGAATTACTTGCCGTCATAAAGGTGGCGGAGTAAAAAAAGCATACCGTGTAATTGATTTCAAACGTGAAAAATTCGGTGTACCTGCAACAGTTAAGACTATTGAATATGATCCAAACAGAAACGTTAGAATTTCTTTAGTATTCTATGCAGATGGTGAAAAGAGATATATCTTGACTCCGGATGGTTTGAATGTAGGTGATGTAATTGTTAGCGGTTTAGAAGCTCCTGTACAAACAGGTAATGCAATGCCGTTAGACATCATTCCGTTAGGTACAATTGTTCATAATATTGAGTTAGAAGCAGGTAGAGGCGGTAAAATGGTTCGTTCTGCCGGTAATTCAGCTCAAGTTATGGCAAAAGAAGGTAACTATGTAACTATTAAATTACCTTCAGGTGAAATGAGAATGGTAAGAAAAGAATGTATGGCAACTATCGGTGCTTTAGGCAATTCTGAATTCAAAAACTTGAAGATTGGTAAAGCAGGTAGAAAAAGATACATGGGTATAAGACCTACAGTACGTGGTGTAACAATGAACCCTTGTGATCACCCACACGGTGGTGGTGAAGGTAAGACAGGTCCTGGCGGACATCCTAAGACTCCTTGGGGTAAACCTGCTCTTGGTTATAAGACACGTAAGAAAAACAAAGCATCTAACAAATTAATCGTTAGAAGACGTAAAAAATAGGAAAGTAGGGCAGAGAATATCTGCCAAGTAGATAAAAAGGAGAAATTAATGGCACGTTCATTAAAAAAGGGCCCTTACGTAGAAGAAGCTCTACAAAAGAAAATAGACAAGATGAATGCTAATTCTGAAAAGAAAGTAATCAAGACTTGGTCTAGGGCATCAATGATAATTCCGGATATGTTAGGACACACAATCGCTGTTCATAACGGGAAAACTCACGTTCCTGTATATGTTACTGAACAAATGATTGGTCACAAGTTAGGTGAATTTGCGCCTACAAGATTATACAGAGGACACGCTGGTTCTGACATAGCTAAAAGAAAGTAACATAGCCGTGGGCTAACGGTCTAGTGCCGTACGGATATGTTATCCTGAACTTGGTTCAGGATTTCAAGTAAGAGATACAGATTAAAGAAAAAGGAATATAAAAATGAATCAACGAAGTTAGAGGAAAAGCAGTTAAAGACGCTAAAGTTATGTTGCGTTTTATGCCTTATTTTGCTGCTAAGGTTGTAGAAAAGAATTTAATCGCAGCCATTGCTAATGCTAAAGAAAGATATGGCGTTAGTGAAGATGCTTTAAAGATTTCTGAAATCTATGCAGACGAAAGTGCAACATACAAAAGAGGTAAACCAAGAGCTCAAGGTCGTATTTACAGAAGACTTAAGAGAACTTCACACCTTACAGTAGTAGTTAGTGACGGAATTAAATAAGGAAACATAAAATGGGACAAAAGACACATCCAACCGGATTTAGAGTAGGAATAATTAAACCTTGGTTAAGCACATGGTATGCTAAGGTTAAGGACTATGCCGGTTTTGTAGCAGAAGATGCTAAAATTAGAAAATTTATTAAGAAGAAATTATACGCAGCTGGCGTTTCAAGAATTCTTATTGACAGAAAATCACAAAGCACAACTATAACAGTAGTTACAGCAAAACCTGGTATTGTTGTAGGACGTGGTGGTCAAGGTATTGATGATCTTAAAAAAGAAGTATCAAAATACTTAGGACGTAATATCTTAATCAATGTGGTTGAAGTTGCAAGAATTGACTTAGATGCACAGTTGGTAGGTGAAGCAATTGCTCAACAGTTGGAAAAACGTATTGCGTTCAGAAGAGCTATGAAACAAGCAATGCAAAGAACAATGAGAGCAGGAGCTCAAGGTATTAAAGTTATGGTATCAGGTCGTTTAGGCGGAGCTGAAATCGCTCGTTCTGAATGGGCAAAAGAAGGAAGAATTCCTCTTCAAACATTAAGAGCTGATGTAGATTATGGTTTCACTGAAGCAGATACTATAATGGGTAAAATCGGTGTTAAGGTATGGATTTTCAAAGGTGATTTAATGCCTGGTGAAAAAGCTGACCAAAACATCAAGAGTAAGAACACAAAAGATTCAGCAGACAAATTCAACAAGCGTGCAAGACGTGGCGGAAAATCTGCAGAAGATAATAAGTAAGATATAGGAGAACAATAACAATGTTAATGCCTAAGAAAACAAAATTCCGCAAGATGATGAAAGGTAGAATGAAAGGCCATGAAACAAGAGGCGTAGATTTCGAATTCGGTCGTTATGCACTTAGAGCGCTTGAACCTGGCTGGATTACAAGCCGTCAGATAGAGGCTGCACGTCGTGCTATGACTCGTGAAATCAAAAGAGGCGGAAACGTATGGATTAAAATATTTCCAGATAAACCAATAACAGCAAAACCAGCTGAAACTCGTATGGGTTCCGGTAAAGGTAACGTTGAATACTGGGTAGCGGTTGTAAAACCAAACAGAATTCTTTTTGAACTTGATTATTTTGATAGAAACACTGCAATCAGAGCGTTAGAATTAGCTGCTCAAAAGTTGCCTATCAAAGTTAAGGTAGTTGAAAAAGAAGCACAACAATAGTTACAGTGATAAGGTGACTAAGTGATTAAGTGACTAAGATATTTTATTCACTATTCTCTATTCACTTGTAAAGTAAGAAAGTAGGTTGGGTGAAACCCAACGATTAAAAAAGGAAAAATAAGAAAATGAAATTACAAGATATTCGTGAAAAATCAGTTGATGAGTTAAATGCTCTTGTAGTTGATATGAAAAAGGAACTTTTCAATTTAAGATTACAAAAATCTACAAACAAATTAGAAAACCCTGCTTCAATAGCAAATACAAAAAGAACAATTGCTCGTATTAAGACTGTTATTAAAGAAAAGGAGGCAGCAAATGCCTAAGAAAGAAAAACAAGGTGTAGTTATTTCTGATAAGATGGACAAGACTATTGTAGTTAAGGTTGCATCTTACGATCCACACCCTAAGTATAAGAAGATTATCGAATCTAACAAGAACTATAAAGCACACGATGCTAACAACGAATGCGGTATTGGTGATACAGTTAGAATTGTTGAATCAAAACCTATTTCAGGCGGCAAACGTTGGACTTTATCAGAGATTGTTGAAAAGGCTAGATAGTTTTAGCATAGTGACTAAGTGATTCAGTGATTAAGTGATTAAGAAAATCTATTCACTATTTACTATTCATTATTCACTAACAGTTAAGTTAATTAAACAAAAAGGAAATACAAAAATGATACAACAAGAAACCAGATTAACAGTAGCAGATAATACAGGTGCTAAAGAATTGTTGGTTATCCGTGTAATGGGTAGTTCAAACAAGAAATTTGCATCAGTTGGTGATGTTGTAATCGCAACAGTAAAAGATGCTACTCCAAATATGGCTGTTAAAAAGTCAGAAGTTGTAAGAGCTGTTATCGTTAGAACTAAACACGATATCACTCGTGCAGACGGATCTGTAATCAGATTTGATGATAACGCAGCCGTAGTTATAAACAAAGACGGTAACCCTAGAGGAACACGTGTTTTCGGACCAGTTGCTCGTGAGTTAAGAGATAACAACTTTATGAAGATTGTTTCTCTTGCACCGGAAGTAATCTAGAGAAGGCGTTAAGGCGTTAGGGCGTTAAGGCGTTAGGTGAAAATCTTAATATCTTAATATCTTAATATCTTAATATCTTCGTTAAAAACAAATTAAGTAAAAACGGAGAAACTGAAATGACAGATAAAGAAAAGAAGTCTTTACACGTAAAAACAGGTGACAGAGTAGTTGTTACTGCCGGTAAAGATAAAGGAAAACAAGGAAACGTTAAAAAATCAATTCCGACTGAGGCAAAAGTTATTGTTGAAGGTTTGAATATGAAAACAAAGGCTCAAAAAGCAAACCCTATGTTAGGTATTCAAGGTGGTTTGAATAAAATAGAAGCACCTTTGGATAGCTCAAATGTAATGATTATTTGTCCAAGTTGTGAAAAAGCAACTAGAGTAAAACATGAAATAGTTGACGGTAAAAAAGTTCGTGTTTGTAAAAAATGCGGAGAAAAATTAGACGTATAGTTTTAGGGCGCTAGGATGCTAGGGCACTATGGCACTAAGAAAATATTACGCGGTTTAAGGACGTTTATCTTATGGTAACTTCGCTTAAATCTAACGTATAAGAGAAAAGGAAAAGAAAAATGGCTAAAACTAAAAACTTAAAAGCAAAATACGCAGAAGATGTTAAAGCAGCAATGAAGGAAAAATTCGGTTATAAAAATGACATGATGGTTCCAAGATTGCATAAGATTGTATTGAACATGGGTGTTGGTGAAGCATCTCACAATACAAAGATTGCCGATACAATTCAAGGTCAATTAACAAAGATTGCCGGTCAAAAGGCTGTTGTTACAAAGGCTAAGAAATCTATCGCATCATATAAATTAAGAGAAGGTATGCCTGTTGGTGCAATGGTTACATTGCGTGGTGACAGAATGTACGATTTCTTACAAAAGCTTATTTGTGTAGTACTTCCTCGTATTCGTGACTTTAGAGGTATAAGTCCTAAGAGTTTCGATGGTCGTGGTAACTATACTTTAGGTTTAAAAGAACAAGCTTTGTTCCCTGAAATCACTTATGAAGAAGTTGATTTGGTAAAAGGTATGAATGTATCTATTATCACAACTGCTGAAACTGATGATGAAGCAAGAGAATTGTTATTCCAATTAGGAATGCCATTCAAGGGAATGAAAAAATAGGGGTAAATATTTAATATTGTTACTTCCTGTTTAATGTACAATTAAGAAAAATAAACAAAAAGGAGATAAATTCATGGCTAAGAAAGCGATGATAAATAAAGAAGAAACAAGAAGACAACTTGCCCAAGCAGGTAAATATCCAAAAGTAAGACTACATAACAGATGTAGTATTTGTGGTCGTCCTCACGGATATCACAGAGATTTTGGTCTTTGCAGAATCTGCTTACGTAAGATGGCTCACCAAGGTTTGCTTCCTGGTGTTACTAAAGCAAGCTGGTAGGGGTAAATGAACAGATGATGACACGTAGGTGTTGTCAGAATATAACTGTCTTTTAAGACAGTCATAGTTTTATTGAAAAAAAGCGGTCAATTGACCGCTTTTTGTGTTAGTTATATTGTCTACTAACGTAATGACCTATAGTATTAAGAACAGTAAATATATTACTTGATAATAAACTATGTTGATGTTACTATAACGATACAGTTCCGAACTGCCGAAATACGCATGGGTGCGATAAGGGGTTGCCCCTTTTGAAAACCGTTATGCAACATTCATTCGGTAAGCGGTGTTAATACTTGGATACTGCCTATAACTGTGGGTAAGTCCATTATAAAAAGGAGAAATTATGAATACAGATCCTATAGCAGATATGCTAACAAGAATCAGAAACGCTAACATGGTTACTTTACCTGAAGTTTCTATGCCATCTTCAAAATTGAAAGTTGCTTTGGCAAAATTATTGAAAGAAGAAGGTTATATTGTTGATTACAAAGAAACAGTAGAAGGCGTTTTCAAAACATTAACAATCACTCTTAAGTATGATGAAAATAACAAACCTGTTATTACAAACTTAAGACGTGTTTCAAGACCGGGGTTAAGAACATACCATAAAGCTAAAAACCTTCAACAAGTATTTGGCGGTATGGGTATCGCTGTCATCTCTACAAGCAAAGGCTTGTTAACTGACAGAAAAGCAAGAAAAGAAAACCTTGGCGGCGAAGTTCTTTGCCAAGTTTGGTAGCGGATTTTGCACTCTGCCGAAGAAAATAATTAAGTATTATTTTCTGAGAGGGAGTGACGGCGAACGAAGTGAGCCTAACTCGAAGTAACGCCGAAATAGTGAACGGCAATTTTGCGATAGCAAAATATAGTGAACGACTTGAAGGCGTGAAGCAATAATCCAAGATAGAAAGTAGGGTGTAATTCTTTGCACCAATGGAAAGCAGGTAATTGACAGAAAGCCTGCGGAAAAGGAGAAAATTATGTCACGTATCGGGAAAAAACCTATCGAAATCCCATCAGGAGTCGAAGTAAAAATAGACGGTCAATTAGTTACCGTTAAAGGTCCTAAAGGGACTGAATCAGTTAATGTAAGAGAAGAAATCAAGGTAAGTATGCAAGATAATCATATTGTACTTGAACCTCTTAATGATGAAAGAAAAACAGGTGCATTGCACGGTTTGTCAAGAACTTTGGTTGCTAATGCTGTTGAAGGTGTTAGCAAAGGTTTTGAAAAGAAACTTGAAATACAAGGTGTTGGTTACAGGGCAAATATGGAAGGTACTAAACTTAATATGGCTTTAGGTTATTCTCACCCTGTAGTTATCGAACCTCCTGCAGGTATCACTATTACAGTTGAAGCTAATACTAAAATTTCTGTAAAAGGTTCAAACAAACAAGCTGTTGGTGATGTTGCCGCTGCTATCAGAAGCAAACGTCCTCCTGAAGTTTATAAAGGAAAAGGTGTTCGCTATGAAGGTGAATACATTAGACGTAAAGCCGGTAAAGCAGGTAAGAAATAATAAAAATACTTTTTGTTATTTCTTAATGGAAAATGGAAAATTGAAAATTGAAAATATCTTAATCGGCTTTGCTGTTAGTATATATAAAATTTTTAGTTATACATTTTCTATTTCAAAGGTAGGTCAGGCAGTGCCTGACAAAAGTAAGTAGCCAATATAAACCCTTACAACAGTAAGAAGGTTTGGGCAAAAGGAGAAAATAAAATGATTAAACAAGAAACAAGAAAACCAAGAGTACAAAAAAGACACAAATCTATCAGGGTTACTTTGTCAGGAACTTCTGAATATCCTAGATTAGCTGTTTATAGAAGTACAAAGCATATCTATGCACAAATTATCGATGATGAAAAACATGTTACATTAGCATCTGCTTCATCAACAGATAAAGACTTACGTGAACAATTAGGTCATGGTGGTAATATTGAAGCTGCTAAATTAGTAGGTAAAACCGTTGCTGAAAAAGCTTTAAAAGCAGGTATCAAATCAATAGTATTTGATAGAGGCGGTTTCTTATATCACGGACGTATCGCTGCATTAGCTGATGCTGCTCGTGAAGCAGGTTTAGAATTCTAGAGATTTTTAATAGAATTGTTATTTATAAAAATCGGGCTAACACTTTGTTAACCCGATTTTTGTAATTAATCTAAAAAAAGGCTTGGCATAAGCCAAGCCTTTACATTTTTCTTGATATTTTCCCCTGTCCCAATTTTAGCTCTTACACTGATTTTGTTATCAGCCGGCTAATCCAGTAGCGCATCTAACAGCTCAGCATTTTTAGCTGCATACGCTGTGTTTCTCACTCTGTTTCTATGAATGTAGGTTCGAAGTGCTTCTCTAATCAATTCTGATCTTGAACGATTTTCGTTATCTGCTACTCCGTCGATTTCATCTAAAAACTTCTCCGGCATTGAAATTAATACTTTTGCCATAATCCAATTCTCCTTATATTCGTAATACCCTATTAAAATTTTTATCCTATGTATATATAAAGTATATATCTTTAAATTAATTGCTAAATATTTGCCTAATTGTAAAGATATGTTACAAACATGCATGAATTTGCTAAAGTTTTTAAAAATCTTGCCGTCATATATAGAGTCAAAGGAAATAACCAAAACAGCAGAGTTGATTAGGGATTTGCTGTAATGAGAAAGATAGGATTATGGGTTTAGCATCGTCACAAGCAAGATTATTAACTTTAACTGCAAGAATGCATCAAATTGAATATAAAGCTGCAAGATTAGAAGCAATGAAACTTCAAATGGCTAATGAATCAAGACAAGTTTATGAAGATTATCTTAATGCATTAGACATGTCAAAAGTTCAAGTTAAAACTCTTACTAAGGATGGTTCTGTAACCTTTAGAGATTTAACTAATTATGCAGATTTTGTTCAAGCTGGTTTTGCTTTAGTGTATAACAATTCTGTATATGACGGAAATGAACATTATTATCTTGATGGAGTTGAATATTTCAAAGATGGAACACAGTATAAAGATGCTGAAGGAAATGCGCTTCCGGCAGGTAAAACTGAGGCAGATTTGGAAGTTGTTGATAAATCCTTCAACGCATTAGTTGCAAATATTATTGGTTCAAATGATCCTGAAGCTGTCAATATTGCTGATGGTGCATCATTTGAAAAAGCTTTAACAAATATGATTAATTCAGGTTGGATAACTATTGTTCAAAAAGATGCATCAACAGGTGCGTTCTATGATCCGGCTACAGAACCTCTTAAGTTTGCTGATAATGAAACAAGTGTTGCTATAAACACAAGTTTACAAGAAATTCCTGATGAAATCGCTCTTCGTAAGGCTGAAGCTAAGTACGAAGCAGATATGAAACAAATTGATTTAAAAGATAGAAAATATGATTCAGATTTAGCAGCCATCGAGAACGAGAGAAATGCTATTAAGCAAGAGATGGAAACGCTCAAAACTGTTGCAAAAGACAACGTCGAAAGAACATTCAAACTCTTCGGCTAGGGGTAAATACCTTACTCCAACAATCAAAAATGTATGGACTATGTCCAACATTAAAAAAGTTTAAAAAATATAATTTCCCTATAATTTTCCCTATAATTTTTCACACGCCACTTTTCCCAAAGTGGTTTTATTTTTTTGTTTTGAGAAATTATGATTGTTCGCGATAAACGGCACCGTTCACAATTAAATCGAAAAGTGTGATTTTCGATTATAATTGTTCACCTCTCACTACGTTCGTGCCTTTGCTCACAATCCATCTTTTTCGCAGTAGCCACTTTTCCCAAAGTGGTTTTATTTTTTTTTGTCCCCTTCCTTTTGGGGATGGGGTTTACTTTTCTTGTCCCCTCTCCTTCGGAGAGGGTTTTACTCTTTTATTCCCCTCCCTTGGGGGAGGGGTTAGGGGAGAGAGGAAATAAAACCCTCTCTCATTTTTCAAACACTCAAATAAATTTTCGTGTTGAAAAATTACTCTCTCCGAGGAGAGAAAAATATATTCTTGTCCCCTCTCTTGGGAGAGGGGTAAGGGGAGAAGGTAATGTGTTTTTGGGAGAGGGTAGGAAATAAAACCCTCTCTCATTTTTCAAACACTCAAATAAATTTTCGTGTTGAAAAAATACTCTCTCCGAGGAGAGAAAAATATTATTTTCCCTCCCTTGGGGGATGGGTTTTACTTTTCTTATCCCCTCCCTTGGGGGATGGGTTTATTCTTTTTGTCCCCTCCCTAGGGGGAGGGGTAAGGGGAGAGGGTAATGTGTTTTTTTGAGGAAATAAAACCCTCTCTCATTTTTCAAACACTCAAATAAATTTTCGTGTTGAAAAATTACTCTCTCCGAGGAGAGAAAAATATATTCTTGTCCCCTCCCTTGGGGGAGGGCTAGGGAGAGGGTTTTTAAACGTGTTATAATTAAATAATGGAGTACAATAAAAATAACCTTACAAAAGCTAAAAATTTGCGATCAAACATGACTGATGCTGAATCAATAATTTGGTATTATGTTCGAGCTAAACGTTTTTTAGGGTTAAAATTTAAACGTCAAGTTTTAATTGGTGAGTATATAGTTGATTTTTTATGTCCTGAAAAAATGCTAATTGTTGAAATAGATGGAGGACAACATAATGAAATCAAAAATGTTGAATATGATACAAAGCGAACAAATTATTTAGAATCTAATGGTTATAAGGTTGTTCGATATTGGAACAACGAAGTTTTATTAAATATTCAAAGTGTTCTAGACGATTTAAAAAATAAATTAGATATGAAATAAAACCCTCTCTCATTTTTCAAATACTCAAATAAATTTTCGTGTTGAAAAATTACTCTCTCCGAGGAGAGAAAAATATATTCTTGTCCCCTCCCTTGGAGGATGGGGTTTACTTTTCTTGTCCCCTCCCTTGGGGGAGGGTTTTACTCTTTCATTCCCCTCCCTTGGGGGAGGGGTTAGGGGAGAGGGTAGGAACAATAAATTGAAAATGGAAAATTGAAAATGGAAAATTACTATAATCGGTGCTAAATATAGATAAAACACAGTCATTCTGAGGCTATCAGCCGAAGAATCACAAATTCATGGGATATTTCGCCTAAAGGCTCAATATGACAACATTCGGATACGAAAAGTCCTCATATTTCTCCGAGGAGAGAAAAATATATTCTTATCCCCTCCCTTGGGGGAGGGTTTTTACTCTTTCTTGTCCCCTCTCTAGGGAGAGGGGTAAGGGGAGAGGGTAATGTGTTTTTTGGAGAGGGTAGAAATGAAACCCTCTCTCGAATTTGTAAACTCATTTCATTCGTTAACAAATTCTACTCTCTCCGAGGAGAGAGTGAAATTTTGAAAATTATTTTTTTCGCTATGCTCACATATATATGACATTCACAGCCGTAAGGCTGTAAAGAAATTTTCCATTTTCAATTTTCCATTATAATATTTTTCCCTCACCAGCTGTTCAAAATTTTTGTTAACATAAAAACATATATATTAAATTTTTTACAAATTTTAATAATTTTTCACATGTTGCGTTATTATTGGGTTTTATCCTTTCAGAAATAGTTTAAATGAATGGTTTTTAGCGAATGGGACTTGCGTTTTTTTTTTTTTTGAATATGCTTGATGAAGAATATTCGTAAAATTTTACAAAAATGAGGAAAAACAAATTGCAATTGATTATATGTACGTGAGAAAGGGAGAACCCTATTGTATTATAGGGCGATTTTGTGTATCTAAACGTCATAAATCAAATTTATGAAGCTAAAACCCATAAATAAGAAGAAAAAAGTAGTACAGTTTATATATAAAAGAAAGGAATTAAAACAATGACAACACAAAATGTTACGATAGAAGATCCAACTAAAGTGGGAAATAAATCATACGATTTATTTGATGCAAATATTTTCACTATCAAAGCTGACAAAGTTACATCTGTTATGGATGGTAATGATTTAGTGACAACTGCAGAAGTCGGTTTGAAATTAAATGTTACTGTTGCTGCAAATGCAAAAGTTGACGGCTATGATGTGACTGCAGGTAATTATACAATGTACTTAGCAAAAAGTGGTGATAAAGGAACAAGTAAAGAAACTCTTGGTCAGTATATGTTCCGTTTAACACCAAATTATAATGATGTTTTAGTTGATAAAGAAGCTCATTATGTGTATATATATCTTGATGAAAGTGATTTTGAAACTGATGCTTCCGGTAATGTTACAATTAAAAATCAACCTTGGAATCCAAATGCGGATACAAATATAACTATAACAAATTTAAATTTGACATTAAACGGCGAAAATTATAATAAAACATATTTAGCTGACTTAAAGGCAGCTAAAGCTGCTAAAGGTACAGCGTTTACTTATGCTGAAAGTTTATTTAATATATATGGTGGCGAAACAAAATCATACACTTACACATTCAAAAACTTTGGTGCTGAAGGTGTTGAATCAGCATTGACTATCAATGAAAAGAATATGGCTGTTGGTCCTGACGGTGTTACTCAATGGGTTGTTAAAGCAGATGAGGATGTATTTGCAGGTACAAGATTGAATGAAACAGCTATTTCTACAGATGAAGATGAAGTTTTTGCTCTTGGCACAGGTGAAGATAAAATCAAATTTGATGGTGTTATCGGTAAAGATACAGTAATCAAGAGCACAGATGAAAAAATCGCTCTTGATTTTGATTTAACAGGTAAAGCAGGTAAAGAAGGTGATACTTCTACAGCATTTACCGACGCTTATGTTAATGGTAACGATGTAGTTGTTGATTATAAAGAATATCAACAAGTTGATTTCTATCGTGATACTGTTAATTATGGTACGGCAGAATTTAAAAAAGTATATACAAAAGATTTAATTGAATATTCTTCTACACAATATAAAGCTCAATACACAGGTGAAAAAGTTGAAGCAACTCAAGCTACATTCAAAAAATTCACAGGTCTTTCTGTTAGCCAACAAGCCGAAACAACAGGTGAACATCAGGGTAAATTCAAAGTTGAAGCTAAGGTTGCAACATACAGCTATGACGGAACACCAGCTTGGGGTGCAGCAACTGACACAACCGTATATATTACAGCTGACGAAAGAGCTGTATTAGGTTCAGGTTCTGAATTTTATCAAAGAAATGATGCTGATTTTATCATCACAGGTTGGAATGATTCTAAGTTAACAAATGAAAGATATGATGTAACAACAACAACTTATGAATATAAAGACGTTAGTGCGCAATATGATTGGAAATGGACAGAAACAAAAAATACTGTTGCTGCTGCATCTAATGAATCAGCACATGTGGCTGAATATTATATGACACTAAATGGTAAAGTTATTCAAGAATCAAATACCGGATCTGCTCTAATTGCCGATGGTAATGCACCTAAAGATTATTTCCTAAGACAAGCAGGTACATATGAATATAAAAATAAAGAAACAGATTCTACAAAACCTGCAACTTGGGCTTGGGTTAAGACATCAGAGGGTAATGATTACACAGCAGTAGAAGCTAAGCCAACTACAGATGATTCAACATTTGTTGTAACAAGAACATTCCACGGTGAAACAGAAACAATTAAAGATGCTACGAAAGAAACAGAATTTGTTACTGATTATGACAAGATTTACGTTACAAAAACAAGTAGAGAATTTATCTATAATGGTACTAATTTCGATACAGAAGTTGACTTGAACGGTGATGCAGCTGATAAAGCTCTTGTTGAATATGTAGAAAAATCAGCTGATAACAAAAACAGCGATGTTTATACAAAGGTTTTCACAGGTGCTAAGTCAGGTGAGTTTATTGATAGTGAAAAAATTGAATTAGAAAAAGATAAAACTGCTCCTACACCTGAACAATTGGCTGATTATGGAATCAATTATGATAAAGCTGCTGCAGAAGCTTTAGGTTCTGCTACAGTTGCAGGACTTGCAGATTCTAAAGAATCAGGTGTAACATTAGGTGGTGTTGACCTTGCTACAAAACAATATGAATTGGCAGCAGGTGTAACAAAAGGTTCTAAATTGAACGATGTTGCTACTTCTACATCAGCTAATGAAAAATTTGAACTTGGCGAAAGTAATACGGATTATGCATCAGACGGAACAGTTCTTGATAATCGTTATGACAAAATCAACTTCTCAGGTATTATCGGTAAAGATGAAGTTGTCGTTACAAAGGGTGAAACTGTTAAATTACACTTTGATTCGATGTATGGTAATGCTTATACGGAAAAATCCGTTTCAGGTAACAATGCAGTAGTTAATTACTATGAAAAAGAATCTGTATCTATTAAACAAGATAATGTTATTTACGGTAAAGATGATCTTTATCATACATTTACAAAAACTCATACAGTATTCTCTGATAATACTTACGAAGCTAAATATACAGGTTCTGAAACTGTTTCTAAACAAACTGAATTTACAAAATCAGTAATAAAATCAATTTCTACAACAGCAGAACCTGCAGGAAGTGAACACGCAGGTAAATATGCAGTAGGATTAGCTGTTTCAACTAACCAATATACAGAAGCAGGTGTTGCATCTTGGAGTGAAGCTACTACTACAAAAACAATATATGTAGATAACACGTCAGGTCTAACAGTAGACTCTGTTTATGGTTATACAAGAAATGGTGTAGATTTAACTCCATCTGCGTATGGTACAGATGATTCTAAATTAACAAATGAAAGATATACAAAATATACTAATGCATACGAATACAAAAACACAGGTGCAACTTCTAATCCATGGCAATGGACTACTAATAAAGGTAGTGAAGAATATTCTGCAACAAAAGCTAAGGCTGTTCCTGCAAAATATTTTATGAAATTAAACGACAAGACTGTCGGTACTTCATCAACTGAATATGCATTGTCCGGTCAACCTTCTAATTATTATCTAAAAACTGTAACTGATACAGTTTATGATAAAGATCATACATCCGGTCAAGTTAAGGATGATGTTTATTCTGCAGAAACGACTAAAGGTAATAATGGCTGGGCTGTAACCGATACATTCAACGGTTCAACAACCCCTGCAAAATTACCTGAAGGTAAAACAGCTGAGACTTATGTACCAGCTGAAGCTGATGTAACTACTGCGTATAATACTACAACAACAACTGTTGCTTGGTATGATGGTAGTGACTTTGTAGTTGATCCATCAAAAACTGTTGAAGGTGTAATCAAAAAATCAGAAATTCCTGCAGATACAAAACCTGTATACACAGAATACACTAAAAATTGGTTATCCGGCAAAGAAAGCACTTATGAAAACCTTGATGACAGTGCTTTAGGTAACGCGAAAAGTGCATACACAGGAAGTGACAGTGCATTCTTAGGTTCTGTAACAGTTAAAGATTACTATGGCAAGAAGTTTGCAGGTAGCGTATTGATTGATGATAATGCTGAAAAAAATGTTGAACTCGGCGATACTATTTATACTGAACAAAAAGCTAATTCTAAGGGTATCGTTACAGGTACTGATAAGAATGATAAAGCTTACTCAACAGAAAATCCTGAAAAATTCAATCTGAAATCAGGTAAAGATGTAATCTACTTTGGCTTTGATACTAACGATAGTAATGTATCAGAAATTGGTAATGACGAAGTTACTGTTAATAAGAATGAATCTCTTAACTTGAATTTCAAAGGTATTAATTCAAATACCTTTATCAAAAGAGAAGTTTCTAAAAACGACGTTATTGCTAAATACTATGCAACTACATTCTACTCTTATGACAAAGACGTAGTATCTTATGCAGCATCTGCAGCAGAGGCTTCATATAAGAAAACAACAGTTAAAACAACTGAAGCTAAGTTTGTAGAAAGAACTGTTGCTACAATTGGTACTGAAAAAGGTTCTGATAACAAATATGAAATCACATATACAACAAAAACATATGTGTACGGAACAGGTTCAACAGCAGGTTCATGGGTTGCAGGTGATAATGTGACTGAAAAAGTTGATTCAACTGCGGGTATCACTGTTGGTGCAAAATCATACACTAGAAATAATGTTGTTGATACTGCTTGGGCAGAATCAAAACTTACAACTGCTAGATATGACGTAACTACTACAGTGGCTAATTATTCTGCTTCAACTAAGACATATGTTGATCCGACTACACCTGCTACTCCAGTAGCATCTGCTACAGCAGGCAAAGACGGTGTTACTTACACAATGACTTTAGGCGGACAAAATATTGATAGTGCAAGTGACTTTAATGATAAAGAAAAAGCAAAACTTCTTGTACAAACTGTTAATACAAAGTTCAATGGTACAGAATTTGCAGGTGACAGTACAACTACATATTCAGCAATTGTTCCAGCTGAAGGTACAACTTACACAGGTTATACCGAATATTTCGGAGCTGAAACAATCAATGGTGTAACAGGTGATCGTGAGTCATTAGGTAAAGGTGATGTTATAAGTGATTCTGACTTCGGTGACGGTGACAATAAAACTTTTGTCAATAAAGAAAATGAAGCTAGTGAACTTACTTCACTAGGTCAAGTGACTATCAAAAACTTGGCTAAGGGCGAAATCAGCGGTGCTGAAGTTAAGGTTAACGATAAGAATATCTTCTCAGAACCATTCAAGGCAACTGTTGATGCCAACGGTAATGCAAAAGGTACTTGGTTGAATGAAGTATTCACTTCTGATAACAAAAACTCTAACACAATTAACCTCGGCTCAGGTACTGATGTTGTTACCCTTAAAGGTGTGTTCGGCGAAGATACTATCGTTACTAACAAGGGCGAAAATTTATCAGTTGTCCTTGAAGATAACACATACTACAACAATGCCGAAGTTGTTGCAAATGGTAAAAACTTAGAAATCGCTGTTTATAAGAAAGCTGATGTTTCATATACATTAACAAAAGTTTCTTATGCAGCTAATGCAACGGATGCTACTAAGTTTGACAAAACAACAACTGTATCTGTTTGGAATGGTACAACTTATGTAGTTGATGATGATCAAACTGATATAGAAAAAGGTTTGGATAAAAATCCTACAATAGCTGATGTATATGCTCAAATATTCTCTATTGATGGGGAAGAAGTTGCTCGTGATGAACAAGCATCTGATTTCGATACTAAGTTGACTGAACCATGTCAATTGACCGGTGAAAGAGAAGCTAAGGCATACAGAGGTACTGTAATATTCAAAGACGTAGTTGGTAAGAACACAGGTGCTGAGGTTACTATTAATGGTACTCGTATCAAACCTGATGGTACAGTTGATCCTGAAACATCTTACAAACTGAATAAACTCACATTGGCTACATTCAGCTATGCTGCTGATGATTTCAACTCTAAAGGTGCATTAAAAGGTTCTGCATTATCAGAAACTATAACTGCTGCTAATTACAGATCTGCTAATGCTAAGGGTGTTAACATCAACTCCGGCTCAGGTAACGATGTTATCACAGGTTCATCATATAATGATACTATCAAGGCTAATACATTGGCAGGCGAAATTGCAAAAGTTACTCAAACCGCAGGTACTAACAAAGTAACCTTCGGTAAAGGTAATGACGTATTCTATGCAGCTAGTAAAGTAACTTATGGTAATAATGATACAATTGTAGATGGTGGCTATTCTTCTAATACAGTAAATATGGGTGCTGGTGACAACACAGCATATTTATCATCTGTAGGTACTAACAAAGTTACCGCTAAAGACGGTTCTAACAAAGTTACTATCGGTGATGGTTTCAATACCGTTAAACTTGGTAATGCTAAGACTACTACATCTATAGAAGATGATGCATATGCTCACAACGAAATCAAACTAAATGGTGGTCAAAACAAAGTAACATCTGGTAAAGGTATCGATGAGTATACTGTCTCTGCAGGTATCAATACTATCAACTCAGGTGCAGGTGCTGATACGTTCGCTATTACTAACGGTTACAACACTATCAAAACCGGTGCGGGTGATAAGAAATTCACAACAATTTCTAACGGTACTAACGTAATCACTACAGGTAAAGGTAATGACTTGTTCATCATCTCTGGTGGTAACAACGTTATCAAATCAGGTGCAGGTAACGATAAGTTTGTTATCAGCAACACTGCTGCTCTTGTATACACTGCAATAGACGGTGGTGCAGGTAACGATACTTATGATGTATCTGCAATAACTGATTACAGCGCAATGGCTAATGATATCAACATTACTGATACAAAAGGTACTAACACATTAGTATTGGCTGCAAAAGATGATATCTTCTTTGACGTAACAGTTGGAAAAGGTACTAAGTTCAAAGATGCTTCTTCAGGTAAGACTATCAAGTATACAGTTGGTAAACAAATGTCATTTATCAATGAAGGTGATTTGACTGTTGCTAATTTACTTAAGGATAATATCAAGAGTGTTGAGGTTACAGGCAAGAATGCTATCAAGAACGTTAAGGTAGGTGCTTCTGATTACACATTAGATGTATCTGAAGTTGCACAAAATGTTGCTAGTTGGTTGACTGCTAACAGCTACAAATCAACTTCTGCAGCATTGGTTGACCTTGCAGATGATAATACAGGTAAGCTTGATGCATTGATTGCAATCTATAATAACTCAGCAAGCAACTACCAAGATGCTTCAGCTCTAGTAAAGTAATCTAAGATAGCAATGTTTTGCACCAAATACATAAATAAATAATCCAATGCGCCGCTTACGGGCGGCGCAAAGGATTTTTATAAAACGAGAAAACCGGCGGGTAAGCACTTATAAATCTGAAAGTCTAAACCACTATACACTCTTTCTTTTTTATTTGTTCGCTTACCTACCGGTTTCCTCGTTGTTTATATTCTATCATAAAGTTTTCTGTATAAAACCCTCTCTCGAATTCTTGTTCCCTCTCCTTCGGAGAGGGTTTTACTCTTTCATTCCCCTCCCTTGGGGGAGGGGTAAGGGGAGAGGGTGGGAATAAAACCCTCTCTCATTTTTCAAATACTCAAATGAATTTTCGTGTTGAAAAATTACTCTCTCCCTCGGAGAGAAAAATGTATTCATTCCCCTCCCTTGGGGGAGGGGTTAGGGGAGAGGGTGGAAATAAAACCCTCTCTCGAATTCTTGTTCCCTCTCCTTCGGAGAGGGTTAGGGAGAGGGTGGGAATAAAACCCTCTCTCATTTTTCAAACACTCAAATAAATTTTCGTGTTGAAAAATTACTCTCTCCCTCGGAGAGAAAAATGTATTCATTCCCCTCCCTAGGGGGAGGGGTTAGGGGAGAGGGTGGGAATAAAACCCTCTCTCGAATTTGTAAACTCACTTCATTCGTTAACAAATTCTACTCTCTTCGAGGAGAGAAAAATGTATTATTTCCCCTCCCTTGGGGGAGGGGTAAGGGGAGAGGGTGGGAATAAAACCCTCTCTCGAATTTGTAAACTCACTTCATTCGTTAACAAATTCTACTCTCTCCGAGGAGAGAAAAATGTATTTATTCCCCTCTCCTTCGGAGAGGGTTAGGGAGAGGGTGGAAATAAAACCCTCTCTCATTTTTCAAACACTTAAATAAATTTTCGTGTTGAAAAATTACTCTCTCCGAGGAGAGAAAAATGTATTTATTCCCCTCTCCTTCGGAGAGGGTTAGGGAGAGGGTGGAAATTCTTTTTATTTAAATTTGTTAAGTATAAGAATTTTATTAAAGTTTGTTATACAATTATGTTGGAGAGAGATTTTTTATAATTTGAATATATAATGAGTACTTTATTTAAGAAATTTTTAATATCATTAATACTATTTATTGCCGTTATAATTAGCAGTTTTAGTGCCATTTCATATGCGGAAGCCTACAGGATAAAACCTGTTAATTTTGATATATCGAACTCTATTATCTTTATGCCGATAAAATCAAATGTGTCCTCATCAATTAGTGAAGGTTTGAAGTTTAATAAATTAGAAAATACAAACGGTGTTGAGTTGATTATTCCTTCTGCAACGGTTGATGCCCAGCCGGAAGATGTGAGTTTTTCGGATGGAAATCTTCAAGTTTTTCAGATAAAAAACGAAAAAGACTTTGCAAAAGTAATTCTAATTTTTAAAGATAATTTTAATCTTGCAAATTTAAAGTTGGGGAATATAAATAACAATTTAGTTTTAATGTATGGCTCAATCTCTCCGTATAATATGAATTATTATATAAACACATACAGAGAATCTGATGCTTTGTCAAAGGATTATAAAGAGGAGTTGCTTATTTCTACAAAGGTTATTAATAAACAAAGCACTCTATATGTTAATAATACAACATCTGCTCAATCAATGAACGAAATTAATCAAGCGTTTGCAAATTCTAATTACGGTGGTGGTGAGGTATATAGCACATACACCTTAGAGAATTTGTCAAAGAATAACAAATTAAGAAGTAAATATTATATCCATAATGTAACTAAACAGGATGAAACGTTTAAGATTGTCGGGGTTGGGAATGTATGTGTTCAGAAACCGTTTTTGTTAGAAAATCCTACAAGAATGGTTTTTGATATCCCTAATACAACTATAAATCCCGCATGGCATAATGCAGAGTTAAAGTTGGATAATGGTGACGTCTTAAAGATAGCACAATTTAATCCTAACACAGCAAGATTGGTTGTGACATCGACCAATGCCGCTCAATATATACCTGTTTTCTCTCCGGATAGCCAATCGCTTTTAGTTGCAAATCCATTGAATATTTTGACTACACATTTGCCTTCTCATAAAGCAAATATTGTGAAGTTTAATTTCCAAAAAGCTAACAAGCTTGAGAATTTGTTGTTAGAGTTTGACAAGCCGGTTTCTTATGCAATAAAACGTACAACAAAAGACTTGTATATCTACTTATTGAATGCAGAAAAGTATAATGACACTCAATTCCATTCTGTAATAAAGTCTACTCCATACTCTGATATGACTGTTCATCTTTTGAGTACAGGGATAAGGTTAAAGCTGCCGGTTGCAGAGAAAGATAATTTAAACACATATATTTCTCCAGATGGTAAGGTTTTCAAGCTGTCGTTTGAGGTCAAAAAGACTGTTGATACAAAAAAAGTTGCCGAAAAGACAAAAGAATTGATAAAGAAGGAAGGTTCTATAACTGCACCGCCTAAGTATACAGAGAAGAAAAATAAAAATGTAATTGTTATAGACGCAGGTCATGGCGGAAAAGATTATGGTGCAATTAGAAATAATGTAAACGAAAAAGATATTACGCTCGATGTAAGTATGCGATTACAACAGGTGTTGCAAAACAAAGGGTATAAAGTTTACATGACAAGAACCGATGATACGTATGTTTCATTAGAGGATAGAACTATATTTACTGAGGGAATTAACCCTGCGGCATTTGTTAGTGTTCATGTGAACTCTTGTAATTCAGAATCTCCAAAAGGGATAGAAACTCATTATTATCACGAAGATAGTGTTGAACTTGCTGATGCGGTACACCAAAAGCTGATAAAGAAGATTCCGAATACTGCTAACAGAGGTTTGTTAAAGTCTCGTTTTTATGTTATAAACCATACTACAGTACCTGCAATATTGGTTGAAATTGGTTTTATTTCAAATGCTGCTGAACGTGCAGAGTTAACTACGCAACAGCGTAAACAAGCTACAGCAGAAGCTATTGCAGATGGAATTATAGAATTTGTTAAAAGCAGGGGTAAATAGGGGCAAATAGAGGTAAATAGAGGTAAATAGGGGCAAATTGCTTAAAGTTTAGATATGGATAAAGATATAAAGAACAATTCAATAGGTTTTTGCGATTCGGGAGTTGGAGGACTTACTGTTTATTCAAAGTTCAGAAAAATTTTGAATACAGAGAATTGTTTGTTTTTTGGTGATTTGAAAAATTCACCATATGGGAACAAGACGAAAGAACAATTAGTTGCTTTTTCCAGAAGAGTGTTTGACTTCTTTAAAGAAAAGGGTGTTAAGGCTGTTGTGATGGCTTGTAATACAACTTCTGCTTCTACATATCCTGTGATTAAGGACGAGTATGATTTTAAAATTTATCCGATAATCCAATCATGTGCAAAAATATTAGCAGGTTTGGACGTGAAACGACTAGGTGTATTTGCAACTGCATCAACCAT
Source organism: uncultured bacterium (assembly GCA_902797985.1). Classification (GTDB taxonomy): domain Bacteria; phylum Cyanobacteriota; class Vampirovibrionia; order Gastranaerophilales; family Gastranaerophilaceae; genus UBA2883. The sequence goes on along the minus strand of CADBUZ010000025.1, from coordinate 20,443 downwards.
TAATTCAGGGGTTTATGAGTCTGAAATTCATAAATATAATAAGGATATGGTTATCTATTCGCAAAGTTGCCCTGATTGGGTTAATATTGTTGAATCTCACACACAAAATCAACCTGAAAAAATAGATATAATAAAACGTGATTTGGATAAGATGATGGCGAATAATCCGGAGAAGATAGTTTTAGGCTGTACTCATTATCCGTACTTGTTGGATGTACTTGGTGAGTTTGTTTCAAAGGATTTATTTATTGATCCTTCTGAGTACTTTGTAGATTTTATAAAATCTGATTTAGAAAAATCCGCATTATTGAATACGCAAACAGAAGTCGGAACAGAGGAGTTTTTTGTGAGTGCTAACCCTAATGAGTTCAAGCTTGCCTCCGGCATGTTTTATCAAGTTGATAAAGTTGAGGTTGTGTAAAAGTATTTCGTGTTTTATATATTCCCTTCTCCTGCGGATAAGGTGCCTGAAAGGCGGATAAGGGGCAAAATTGATTCCCCTCTCCGGAAAGCGTATGCGGATAGCGGAGAGGGAGCAGTTCTGGAAATCTTTGATTTCATAGAAATGCGGGTGAGGGACAACAGATTTATCATTACTACCCCTCCCTAGGGGATGGGGTTTACTTTTCTTGTCCCCTCCCTAGGGGGAGGGGTAAGGGGAGAGGGTAGGAATAAAACCCTCTCTCATTTTTCAAACACTCAAATAAATTTTCGTGTTGAAAAATTACTCTCTCCGAGGAGAGAAAAATGTATTCATTCCCCTCCCTTGGGGGAGGGTTTTACTTTTTTGTACCCCTCCCTAGGGGGAGGGGTAAGGGGAGAGGGTGGAAATAATAATCTCTCTCGAATTTGTAAAATCACTTTATTCGTTAACAAATTTCTCTCTCCTAAATGGAGATGTTGCAAATTAACGCAAAAAAAAACCGCTCTAAAGAGTGGTTTGGAATTTGTTTTACAATTCCTCGTGTGTAGAAGGTTAGTGTGTGTTAGGTTGTGTATGAAAGGTTTTAATTATCGTTTCTTATACATAGATAAAGTTTTTTTGTCATACCTGATTTCAGCACGGACATTTATTGTTACATCTGTTTACACTTTTTAGGTAAAACAGCACAATATCCGAGATAAATGAACATGTACAACAATGGATAAATGTATTCGATAATCTAATTCCTCTACTATCAGTTTAACCTATGTTTTACTTTTTACAAGTCTAAACTGTATGATATTTTTACAAAAGTTAATGCTTTATAAAAGAAAATAATTCATTGTGAATTTTCATGACAATCCGATATTTCTTTCCGGATTTCTTCTCTGTAGCTTGTAATGACTGTTGTTTACTTAATTTTAAAAAATATCTGATAAAATTAAAATTATATAAAGATGTCAAAAACCTGTGTTACACTTATAATGTAAAGCTATTTAAAAAGAAAGGATTTTATAAATGATACCTATTTTTGATTCAAAACGTCAATATGCACAAATTGGTGAAGCTGTAGAAAAAGCTGTATGCGAAGTTATGCGTTCAGGTTCTTATATATTAGGACAAAACACAAAGTCATTAGAAAAAGAGTTGGCTGAATATATCGGGGTTAATTATACAATTGGCTTAAACTCAGGAACAGATGCTTTGCATTTAGCATTAAGAGCGCTAGATATTGGTGCGGGTGATGAAGTTATCACTACTGCATTTACATTCGTTGCAACTGCAGAAGCAATAGGTATCGTTGGTGCAAAACCTGTATTTGTTGATATTGATTCTGATACATTCAATATTGATCCAAGTAAGATTGAAGAAGCAATCACTCCTAATACAAAAGCAATTATCCCTGTACATTTGTACGGTCAGCCTTGTGATATGGACAGAATTATGGATATTGCAAAACGTCACAATTTGCATGTGATTGAAGACTGTTGTCAAGCAATCGGTTCTACATACAAAGGTAAGAAGGTTGGTTCATTTGGTGATTTTGGATGTTATAGCTTCTACCCTACAAAGAACTTAGGAACAATGGGTGATGGTGGTTTATTGACTACAAATTCAGAAAGTTTAAAAGATAGAGTTATTGCTCTTAGAAACCACGGTGGTGCTATTCGTTATCATCATGATGAAATCGGTGTAAACTCAAGACTGGATGAAATCCAATCAGCTATATTGAGAGTAAAACTTCCTTACATTGATGAATGGAACACAAAAAGACGTGAAAGAGCTTCTATATATAATGAATTATTCTCCGGTTGTGATGATATTATCACTCCAAAGGAATTAGATGACACATATTGTGTTTATCACCAATATACTGTAAAAGTTCCTAACAGGGATGAAATTTTCGATAAATTACACGAAGCAGGAATTGGTGCTATGTTGTATTATCCAATCCCATTACATTTACAAAAAGTAAATGCTCACTTAGGACAAGGTAAGGGTTCATTACCTGTGACAGAAAGAAACACAGAAATTGTTATGTCATTACCAATGTTCCCTGAGATAACAAGAGAAGAACAAGAAACAGTTGCATCTACATTGATTAAGTTAGTAGAAGAATCAAAAGCATTAGTGTAGAAAGCAGAGAAAAGTTATAAAAAAGGCGGGACTTTTTAAAAAGTCCCGCCTTTTTGTTTGATATAATTAATCCTCAATAGGGATTGTGATAATGTATTTGTTATCAACTTTTTTCTTTGATAGTTTATCTACCTTAGCATTTTTACTAAGAGAGTATGTTTGACTCATTTTAGTAAAGGTTTCAATGTTGTTTTTGTTTGAGTTAGCTTCTCCGCTGATAGTGATAAGAGAATCTTTAACCTCTACATTGACAGCATCTGTGTTTCCTTGAAAGGGAGTGAGGTCAACAATAAATTTGTAAGATTCAGGAGTTTTGATGAACTCAACAGCGCTATGGTGACGGAAAAATCTTGTATTTTTATCCATTTTGTTGAAATCTTTTTCCATTCTATCAAAATCGTTCATAACAATTTTGTCGAATTTGTTCATATGTTTCATTGCAAAACAAGGACTCATGAAACTATTCATTGTGTTGTCGGCAACGAAATAGAATGCGAGGAATGAACCTAGAAGCGTTGCACAGATAATGCCGAGGTATTTAAGCCAGCAAAATTTTTTGTGATGATGATAATCTATAATAGACTCCTTTCTGATTAACATTATCTATATAATAGAAATTATACAGAAAAAACAATTAGCGAACTGGGTATTAATGATGAATAAGTGAATAAGTCTTTTTCTATTCTTGTTTCTTCCCTCTACTAAAGAGTAGGAGAGGGTAATGTATTTTTTTGTGAGGGTTTACTCTTTCATCCCCCTCCCTTGGGGGAGGGTTTTACTCTTTCTAGCCCCTCCCTAGGGGGAGGGGTTAGGGGAGAGGGTGGGAAATAAAACCCTCTCTCATTTTTCAAACACTCAAATAAATTTTCGTGTTGAAAAATTACTCTCTCCTCGGAGAAATCTGAGGACTTTTTGTATCTGAATGTTGTATCTGAATGTTGTCATATTGAGCCTTTAGGCGAAATATCTCATGAATTTAAGATTCTTCGGCTGATAGCCTCAGAATGACTATGTTTTATCTATATTTAGCACCGATTATAGTAATTTTCCATTTTCAATTTAATAAAGTCATCTATTCACCTAATCACTTAATCACTTAATCACTTACTCATGTTATAATATATTTATGGACAAAAAATCTATCATTCTTTTATCGGGCGGACTTGATTCGCTTGTATCTCTCGGGATTGCGAAAACGGATTATAATATTTCGCTTGCGCTCACTTTTGACTATGGTCAAAACCCTGTTGCGCAAGAAATCAATGCTTCTTCAAAAATAGCTGAATATTATAATATCGAACATAAGGTTATAAAACTTCCGTTTCTTAAAGAAATCACAAACAACTCTTTTGTTGGAAACAGTAAAGCTCCTGTAGAAAATCTTGGCACAAAAGAAAGTGCAAAAGCAGTATGGGTGCCAAACAGAAACGGATTATTTTTAAACATAGCAGCATCATTTGCTGATGCACAAAATTTTTCGCATATAGTTTTTGGTGCGAACAAAGAGGAAGCATCTACCTTCCCAGATAACACACAATCTTTTGTCGATGGGATTAACAAAAGTTTTAGCTTTTCTACTCTTGTTGGGGTTGAAGTCGTTGCACCATTGATTAATTATAACAAGGATGATATAGTAAAGCTAGCATTAGAACACAATGTTCCGCTTGAATTGGCGTTCAGTTGCTATAATAACAGTTCAAAAAATTGCGGATGTTGTGAGTCGTGTTTGCACCTCAAATCGGCGCTTGAACACAACAATGCTGTAGATTACTTAAATCGGTTATTTTAAATGATTACAAAATTTATTGATGAAGAAGTTAAATATATTGGTTCACAGCTTGCACCTCATTGGATTTATAAAAATTACAAATTGCAAGGCGATTCTATCGTTGCGTTTGTAGGCGAATGTGAAGTAAAACTGACTGAAATGGTGGACATTGAAGACGTTATTAACAATGAGCCTATATACAGCAAATCTATGCTCAGCTTCATAACAGAACAATTCAATGTTAACTTGATAGAAGGAGTTTTTCGTCAAAGATTGTTAATCTGTATTATAAAAGAAGAACTCGAAAAACGAGGAATATTTGTTGTTCGTAACGGAGATGATTTGATGATAGAAGGCAGAAAACTCACTGTTTCTATTGCGACTAAGTCACATAACTCTATACTTATCCATACAGGGATAAATATTCTTTCCGAAGGCGCACCTGTAAAGGCTTGCGGACTTACGAGCGAACTTGGTATTAATGATATTAAAGATTTTGGCATGGCTATTATGAAGCGTTATTCTGATGAGATTGATGATATTATCTTAGCCAGTACCAAAGTACGTGGAGTATAATTATGAGTCAATATTATAAAAAATATATGAAAAAACGTGAAGAAGAAAAACCGGGTTATTTTAAGCTGTTCATATTTGCGTTTCTTCTAATGATAGTATTCTTTATTATTGTAGCAATGCATCTTGCATCAAGCGTAGACATATCAATTGGTGAAAATGATGAAGGCGACATTAAAGAATCAGGGTTAGGAGTAAAACATCTTATTGACAGCCGTTTGAGATTTATTCAAATGGAAGATGTTAGTTCTCCTGCTCCAAAAAAAGAAACAACAGAAACAATTCAGCAGTATAGTAAAGATATTGAATCTGTGAAAACAGAAGCATATAACGGTAAGTATCAAAACTCGTATGGGTATGAAACAACCCAACAGACAAAACCATACAGCCAAACATATGCTAATGCCCAAAAGCAGTATAATGAAGCAGTAAAAGCACCCGCTCAACAACAAAAGACTTATTCTGTGCCTGTGCCTTCAACTAAACATTCGGCACCTTCTGTGAATTATACTTCTCCGTCGCATAATATCCAAAAAAACCTCACTCCTACAGGGATGAATTAGTATGGTATATTTGATAGATACGCATGCCCATATTGATATGTATGACAACCCTGATGAAGTGTTTCTTGATGCTCAAAAAAATGGGGTTAAAAAAGTCATTATCCCTTCTGTAGAGGAGCAATTTTTTGACAAGGTTATTAGTATTGCAGACAGATTTGATGATTTATATTGTATGCTGGGTATTTTCCCATCTGAGGCAAAAACGTGGACTGATAATATTTTAGACAAGATGCGTGAGTTATCCGAGAATAAAAAAGTCGTTGCTATTGGCGAAATTGGTTTAGATTATTATTGGGATAAAACATTTAACGAGAAACAAAAGGAAGTTTTTGTTAAACAGATAAAATTGGCAAACGAATTAAAACTTCCGATAGTTGTTCACGATAGAGAAGCGCATAAGGATTGCTTTGATATATTGAAAGAAGTGAATAACGGGAGTTCCGTTTTGTTTCATTGTTTTTCAGGCAGTCCTGAATTTGCAATGGAGTGCGTAAGAGAGGGTTGGTACATTGCGCTCGGCGGAGTTGTTACCTTCAAAAATGCTGTCAAGATGAAAGATGTGGCAAAGATTGTTCCTCTTGAAAGACTTGTGCTCGAAACAGATTCACCGTATTTGACACCTGTTCCTTTTAGGGGAAAAGAGAATCGACCTGCTTATGTGAATTATGTAGCGGAAGAAATCGCAAGATTAAGAGATGTGGATTTAGACGAGCTTAAACAAATCACAAGCTCAAATGCCGAACGTTTTTTTGGAATATAGTGATTTTTTGTAAAAGATTATCTCTCTACTTTGGTCATACTATTTGAAAAAATGTCATTACTGACATAGCCACTTAGTTATTTGAAAAATTTTCATATTCAGACCTCACCCGAATTTCTAAACTCGTAAAAGAATGAATTGTCACTTAGTCACCTATTCACTTACTCACTTAATCACTTACTCATGTTATAATAACTCTATGAAAGAACGTTTGGACAAAATACTCGTTGATTTAGGTTATTTCGACACCAAAAGTAAAGCAGCTGCTTCAATAATCGCAGGCGATGTAAGAGTTAATGACGAAATAATCACCAAAGCAGGTTATCAGCTTAACCCCGACAAAGATTATAATTTTACTATAAAGTCTATGCCTTACGTTTCCAGAGGTGGATTTAAACTTCAAAAAGCTCTTGATGCTTTTGAATATTCTCCAAAAGATAAAATTTGTCTTGATGCAGGTGCGTCTACAGGCGGATTCACTGATTGCTTGCTTCAACGTGGGGCGAAGTTTGTGTATGCTGTGGATGTTGGCTATGGTCAGCTGGCATGGAAAATACGTTCTGATGAAAGAGTTAAAACAATAGAAAAAACAAATCTAAAAATATGTACGGTTGAAGATATTTATTCAAATGACGAGCCTATGGCTGATTTGCTTGTGTCTGATATGTCGTTTATCTCTTTAGAAAGAGTCTTGCCCAACTTAAAAACACTTTTGAATCCTGAGTTTCATGAAATGATATGCCTTATAAAACCCCAGTTTGAAGCAGGGAAAGAGTTTGTCGAAAAAGGCGGTGTCATTAGAGATAAATCTGTGCATGAGATGGTTATCAGTAATGTCGTTGATTGTGTGCATTCATTGGGATATAAAATATTAGGTCTGACTTTTTCTTCCATAAAAGGTCCTAAAGGTAATATTGAGTATTTGATTTATTTTACGACTTTGCAAGATGCACAAGAGGTTGAGTTGAATGTGGCGGATGTTGTGCGTTTAGCTCACAATACGTTGAATTAAATATTCTAAATGTTTTCTACAGTTGTATTATATATCTTTTTATAGTAATCTTGAATTGTGGAAAATAGCGATGGTTTAGATTTGGAGTTTATATTACAAAGTTGCGGTATCGGGACTGATGTCGATGAGGAAATACTGATAGAAAACCTTGTCAATCTTTCTGAAAACTATACCGATGATGAGCTTGTGCAAATTTATAACTATCTTATGGGGAAATTGTATAATCCTAAAGTCCTTATGCAGCTTATCAGGCTGTCCGATAAATATAGAGATAAATCTTCATTGAGTGTGCTTTGCGATTTGTTGCTTATGCGTATAAATCTCGAAAATACACCTTATGAGTTTGATGACTTAATAAATGTCAGAGTTATGTGTGCTAAAGCTATCGCTAATATTAAAGATACATCTGTTGTTGGTTCTTTGCTTTATTGTTTGAATAATAAAAATGAAAATTATAAAGTTCGTCTGGCATGCGCTGATGCACTCGGCAAAATTGGTGATAAATATGCTGCAGCACCTCTTATTGATTTGGTGCAGGATGAAGACGAAAAATCCGTATATCTTAAAGAATCTGCTGTTTCTGCTCTTGGTATACTTGGTGATGATAGAGCGGTTGACCCTTTAGTGTCAATTCTTGAAGCTAAGCAAGGTTTTCTTGATAAGTTTTCTTTTCTTAAAGAACGCATTATTGAAGCATTGAGTAAACTTAGTACAGATAACGGTCGTGTTATGAAGGCATTTAAAAATTCGCTTATGGATAGATCTCCTATGATTAGAATAAATGCTATTGAAGCGATTATGAACAGCGGTGAAGAAAATGCCGCAGAAATTATTCGCCCAAGTTTGTATGATGATGACGACGAGGTTAAAAAGAATGCTCTTATTGCACTTTATAACCTTGAAGGACGTGATATCCTCGATGAGGTTATATCAATGCCTTCTTATAATGATTTTTTGAAAAATGAAGCTCGTATCCTTCTCGATGAGTATGAGAATGAGGAAGAATAGTTAACTTTTCTATTTTGATGAGTTAAGTAAAAGTGTGAAAAAAGACCTGAACTTTGTTTAGGTCTTTTTTTTAATCTCGAATTGCAGTCCGGTTTATTTTGCTACTGCAGATTGGTTTTTGTATTCTATTAAGCACTGAGCTAATTGGTCAGGACAGCTAGTCCCTCTGCCGGCACAATCTATACCTTGTAATCTTTCAATTACTTCGTCTACGGTCATTCCTACTATCAATTTGCTTATGCCGGAAAGGTTTCCTTGACATCCGCCTAAAAATTCTGCTCTTGTAATTTTGCCGTCACGAATACCTATACCTATCATTTTTGAACATGTTCCTCGGGTTTGGTATTGAATAATTTCTTCTTCGCTCATTTGTCACCTTTCATTTTTTAGTACAAATTTAATCTTTATTTATATCATACAATATTTTTAGGAAATTTTCATCCTTTGTTTGTGTATTTAAGGGTTTTGGTATAAATTTTTCTTTATATTTTTCAATAGCATACTGATCTGTCATGCCTGAAATGTAGTCTGTTACTAATCTTTCTATTTTTAACTTGTCATCACAATGTTGTTTTAAGTAATCTGTATAATATTCATACAATGTTCTTACGACATTCATTGCTTTGCCTTCTTCTAATTTAGCAGGGGAATCAGTGTAGATGTTTTCAAACATCCACTCTCTTAATATTTTTGTGTATTCCCAACATTCTTCGTCCATACTTACGACATCTTTGTCTATTGAGTTATTAACTACGGCATATATCATTTTTGAAAGACGTTTTGATGGCCTTGATGAAAAATATTTTATACATTCTTGCGGTAAATCATCCTCTGTGATTATTCCTGCTCTTATTGAATCTTCTATATCGTGGTTTATATATGCAATTTTATCTGCATATTGTACGATTTGTGCTTCTGCGGTTTTTGGCTTAAATCCCCACGTATGTGTTAAAATGCCGTCAATTGTTTCTTGGCACAAGTTCATGTCCTCTATTACTTCTACAACCCGAACACTTTGTATATTGTGATGAAACCCGGTTGATACGAGCTCGTTTAATACTTTTTCACCGCAATGCCCAAATGGGGTATGGCCTAAATCGTGTCCAAGTGATATCGCTTCTACTAAATCTTCATTTAGTTCTAATGCTCTTGCCATGGTTCTCGCAATTTGTGATACTTCGAGAGTATGTGTTAACCTTGTTCTGAAATGGTCATCGAACGGAGATAAAAATACTTGTGTCTTGTGTTTTAGTCTTCTGAATGACTTTGAATGCAAGATCCTATCTCTATCACGCTGAAACTCTGTTCTTAAATCAGATGGTTCTTCTTCTCGCTTTCTTTTTGCTTCACGACTTTTTGCTGCTATATCTTTTAATGTTTTATATTCTTTTTCTTCTAATTTTTCTTTTACGGTTAATCTATTCATAACTCATATTATATATTGTATCCAAGTTTTCTTGACCGACCAAATGAATGATAGTTCAAAATATTCATATATGTCTAAAACTCTTGTCTGTAAAGTCTTTTTAAAGAAAGTACTAGCCAAAATGTGGAATATATGTTATAATGCTTTTGTTTTTAGATAGTCTGTACAGGAAATTAGGAGTATACTAATGGGAAAAACATTATCAGATGCTGATTTTGAAGAATTGTTATCAAAATATGAACATTCGTATAAATCAGGAGATTTAGTTAAAGGGACGGTATATGGTTATGATTCTGAAGGTGTAATTATAGATATCGGCGGAAAATCTGCTGCCGTAGTTCCGGAAAAAGAAGTTTCTAATGATGGAAAAAAACCAAATGAAGTTCTTGAAAAAGGTTCTGAATATGAGTTTTTAGTGATTTCTGAGCCTGATGAAAACGGAAAAATCCTTTTATCAAGAAGAAAAGTTGATCTGTTCTATGCTTGGCAAGAACTTAAAAAACTTAAAGATGCTAATGAAACGATTGTCGGTGAAGTTGTTCAAATCGTTAGAGGCGGTATCCTTGTTGATATTATTGGTGTTAGAGGTTTTGTGCCTTCCAGTCAAATCCAAAATAAGGGTACTGAGTATAATGTAGGTGATAAAATTGAAGTCAAAATTATTTCTCTTGACGAAGAACATAACAATTTTGTTCTTTCTAATAAGAAAATTTATAGCGATTCTATTGAAACTGCTAAAGAAGAAATATTCAGCCAAATTGAGGTTGGTCAAGTTGTTAAAGGTAGAGTCGTTAGAGTTACTGATTTTGGTGCATTCATCGATATCGGAGGTTTTGATTGTTTATTACCGCTTTCTCAAATCTCTTGGAAGTGGGTTGAACATCCTACTGATTTGTTGAAAATTGGTGAAGAAATTGAAGTTGGAGTGTTTGATGTTGATGTATCAAAACAACGTATTACGTTAAGCTTGAAATCAATTACTCCTGACCCTTGGGAAGCTGCATCAGAAGTTGTTAAAGAAGGTGAATTCAGAGAAGGACTTGTTACCAGAATTAAACCTTTCGGCGCTTTCGTTGAAATTTTTGACGGTGTTGAAGCTCTACTTCCTCATAATGAGTTGGTTGATTATCAAAATGAAAAGAATGTTATTCTTAATGTGGGTGATAAAATCAATGTTTGTGTGTTGAAGTTTAATCCGCAAGATAAACGTATTTCTCTTGGTTTTAACGCTCCGGAAAGTGCTCCTGCGGATGAGCCACCTAAAGATGAATAATATTAATTTATATAAATAAAAAGACTGCTGACAAGCAGTCTTTTTATTTAAGCATTTCTTTAACTGTTTTTGAACACAAGCCAATAACATTTTCAAGACTTCCTTCAACAGAATGGATGTATCCGTCAGGCAGTTCTTGTATCCCATAAGCACCTGCTTTGTCAAAAGGCTTGAAGTTCTCTATATAATATTTAATTTGTTCTTCTGTTAACTTTTCAAAGGTTACTTTTGTCGTTACTGACTGAACTTTTGTTGTTTCATTATATTTATCTATTATGCAAATCCCTGTTACGACTGTGTGTTCTACTCCGCTAAGTGAGTGAAGCATTTTATATGCATCTTCTTTATCGTGAGGCTTTGTAAGAATTTTGTCGTTTAATACAACAACCGTATCTGCCCCAATAATTATGGCTTTTTCTTTTATTTCATCTGATACATATATAGCTTTGTTGTACGCAAGATTTTCTATTTTCCCATAACTGAAAGTATTATTGTCTAATTCTTCTTCATATTTTGACGGATGAATTTCAAAATCTAACCCTGCATTTTTTAAAATTTCTTTTCTTCTTGGTGAGCCTGATGCTAAAATTATTTTTTTCATAAAATAATTATAGCATGTTTTGTTTTATTTGATATCTTTTGAAACAAGTTCCGTTATGTCATCTCCGCCATAAAATACTACGCTTTTTGCTACAACAAAATCGTATTTGTTTTTCTTTGCGCTTTCTATAATATCTCTGCGAATAGAATTTTCTATAGAAGAAAGTTTTGTTTGATATTGTTTGTCTATTATGTTCTTTCTGTTGTTAAAGTCATTGTTATATTTGTCTTGTAATGCTACTATTCTTTGCGGATCTGTCTCTTTTGCAATTGCATTTTGTGCTTCTGTAACAATAGAGTTCAAGCTTTGAAGCTGTGATGAGTGTTCTTGTTTTAAAGCCTTTACAGCGCTTGATTTGTTTACTATCGCTTGAATATCAACAATTCCTATTTTTTCTCCTGCAAATCCTATTTGTGCAAACATTAATATGCAGCACATGATAAGTCCAATTTTTATTTTATTCATGACATCCCCCTTATTATTAATATCTGCTTTAATTTAAGATGTTTTTTATTAATAAATAATGTCCATTCAGATAAATTTGTTTGGTATAAAAATCATGTATAAAAATATAAAAAATATATAAAGATATAAAATAAAAGCTCTGAAATCCTTTTGTACTCTTGCTATAACACATTATTACGAAATATTACGAAAAATGCATTAATTTAGCAAGTTTTGTTATTTACAAATATTGATATGTTAGTATAGTTATACTGTCACAATTTAGTACAGTATAGACTGGGTAACAACTAATAGTAGGGAAAAGGACATATAGATTATGAAAAAAATTATGACGAAAACATTGTCAGTAATGCTTTGTATAGCGTTTTCCGGCTTGCAAATGTCAATTGCTGGCGGTTTAACAGGCGGTAATTTTGCAGGTGCAGATGTGCTTTCAGGATCTAAAATCCAAGGACATACAGCAGGTTTAGATGCTGTAACAGTTAAGTCTGCAAAAGAAGTCGATCTTCATTTCGGTGGAAACACTAGAATTGATTGGGCAAAATTAAATGTTTCTAAAAATGAAATATTGAATTTTAAAAACGGAAACTTTGGTGTTTTAAATAACGTTGTTGGAACAAGTATTTCAAAAGTAGCAGGTACAATTACTGCTCAAAATGGTAAGGTTATTATTTCTAACCCTAACGGTATTTTATTCCAAGGCGGTAAATTTGAATCACTTGGCGGTTTAGTACTAACAACAAAAAATTTAGTAGATGCAACAGGATTGAAAGATTCTGATTTTGCAGGTAATTATACAAATACAGCTTATTTGAACGGCATTGATTTATCAGCTGTTGGTTCTCAAGAAGCAGGCGTTTTTGGTGTTGTAGCTCTTGCCAATGATGGCGATGTAAAAACTAATATTATATCTCCTGAGTTTAATATTATTTCAAATGGAGCTATGATAGACGGCGCTGTTATTGCATCACCTAATGCGGGTGGTGTTGTTTTAGTTACGGCAGATGGTGCTAACTTCGTTAGTAACATGTCAAAAACATTATCTGCTGATGACGGTTCTTCAAAGACAATCCAATTTGAAAAAACATATAACGTAGCGATGGCTAATTCAGCAATTACTACGCAAGGCGGTCAGGTAGAATTTGTATCTGGTAGTTCTACATTGATTGATAATCCTAGTGTTGAAGGTGATTTAAAATTAACTTCGCCTGGTTTTAACAAGGTTAGAAATGGCGGTATTATCAGAGGTAATGTCGATTTGACTTCTAAACAAGCTCATTCATATTTGAATGAAATAGATGGTACCCCATCAGGTGCAGGAAGAATAATTATAACCGGAAATCTTACTGAAAACAATAAGACCGGTGCATATATTAATGGTGTTGATATAAATGGTGATTCAGATATTACTGCTAATCATTTTGATATAAAAAATTCTTCATTATATGGTAATCTTACTCTTACTGATACAGCATATAATGATAATACAAAAGTTTTTCTTACAAATGATACAATTGGCAGAACCTTAAATGTTAATTCAAAAGACAGAGCTGAATTTAAAGATGTTACAGTATTGGGAACTTCTGATGTAAAAATGGGTTCATTAATACTTAATCATGTTTCATTTATGGGTAAATCTGATATCGTGACAAATGGTTATACCAGAGTTTATGGTAACAGTTATTTTGGTAATGATTTGAGTGTTACTGCATCTGAAGTAAACTTAGGTTTCTATACTGAAAATGGTTATAATACTCAAGGAACGATGACTGTTTTAGGTGATTTTGTCGCTAATTCAACTTTACATATTGGTTTTTCCGATATTATAAATGCTAATAATATTACATTAAATTCAACTAACGGTTCTATATTAAACTCTCACTCAGCAAACTGGGGTGATGGTGAATTGCATGCTAACGGCGTACTTACAATTAATGCTAATAATGGTTCTGTTATTAGTTTAAATGGTGACGTTGTTAGTGGAAGAACAACATCAGATTATTATGATGTAATGACGTTGAAAGAGGTTTCAGATCTTGATGACGTAAGTCAGTTAAAGGAATCAGTAAATTCTTTCAAAGATAATAATGTTGGTAGAATTTATGTATCAGCAGATTCTGCAAATGTTAGTGCAGATGGAAGAGTTTTGATGTCATTAGATGTTGCAAATGATGCACAAATAAAAACAAATGGTAACTCAAGCGGATATGTTAACGGTGTTAAAACCGGTGGTAGTAGAGGATATGTTTCTTTATCAGGTAATGTTGGCGGTAATTTAACTGCTTCATCTGACAAGTCATTTGTTAGAGTTGGTGCAGCAAAAGTTAACAGTGCCAATGATGTTACTGAAGTCGGCGGAAATGTTGACATTTCTGGTACAGGTATCGTATTTAGAAATGCTAATGTTGCAGGCAATTTCAAAGCCAAAGATACAAAATTCGATGATTTAGAAGTATCAGTTTTTAATTCTAATATTAAAGGAAATATTGATATAGTTGCTGAAGATGAAATTATTTTAAGTAATGTAAAAGGTCAAGATGCAGATAAAACAGTTGAACTTACAGCTAATAAAAACTATGTATGGTTAGAAAATGTTGAATTAAATGATACAACAGTTAATACTCCGATATCATTCACTAGAATTTCAGGTAATAGTAAAATTAATGGTGATTTAAATATAGATGCAAACCAAATAACATTTGGTCGTTATGATGCGAATGCTGTATTATCTGACGGTCAAAAGTTAGTTGTTGATGGTGATATTAATGCAAAGGCAAATCATACAATTGCTTATTCAAGTGATATTACAGCTGATAATATGACATTTACATCTTTAAGTTCATCATTAGTACAAGCAAATACAGATAATATTAAAGGTAGTTTAACTACCGATAGTTTAACTATAAACGCACAATATGGAGGAGCAGTTGCTCTTGATGCAAGTTCTAAAAACAGTGCATCAGCAGATGCATACCCTACATATTATGAATCAGTTATAGCTCCTGACTTTGTTCCAAACGGCAAAGGAGCAGCTGAATTTGGTTCAATCAATGTAAACACAAAAACAGCTGGTGCTACATTGAAAATCAATGATGGTGCCGGTATAGCAAATATTAAAGTTGATGATAATGTTAATAACGTAGTTGTTACTAACAACGGTGCTAACAATATTATGGACTTAAAATTAACAGCTAAAAATGCAGATGTTAAGGTTTCTGACCTTACAGCAATGAAAGATACTGCTGAATCTGCAGCAAATGGTACAATGGATCATACAGGTAACATTGTGATAGATACTGAAAATGGTTCAGTAACAATCGGTAATGTACTTGCTCAAACTGATTTAATTGTATTAGCTGAAAACGGTACAATTACTCAAACAGGTAAATTGGCAGCTGATTATGATTCAACTAACAACATTGCTCACGAAAACGGTGTTGGCAGCTTAATCTTAAAAGCTGATCACGATTTAGGTATTGATACAACAGCATATGGTGCATTAACAGGTGCAAACATCGAATTATCTGTAAATACAGGTGATATCGTAACCAGCCACTTAGAAGCTGTAGGTTTTGAATATAACCCTACTACTGATAAGGATGCAACTGCTGACGGTTTAACAAAGGGTGATATCATTGTTACAACCGGTAACGGCAAAGTTGAATTGAGTGATGTTCACGGTACTCACGATGTTATTATCAATTCTACAAAATCTGTTACTCTAAACGATGTTGTAGCTGATGCTAACGTAGGTGCAGGTAAAGAAACTGAACAAAACGGTCGTGGTCAATTGATCGTTAATGCAAAAGATGATGTAGTTGGTACTAAAATCGGTGGCGGAAACGTAATCATCACAACCGATAAAGATATTACAGTTAGTGATGTAGTTTCTCACAGAAACTTCCCTGTTGATGATGGACGTACACCTGTTGCAAAAACCGGTGCTACTGCAAACAATGAAAATGTTGGTGGTAATATAATTCTTACATCTAACCAAGGAAATATCACAGCAGGTGATGTTAAGGGTGCTACTAACGTTGAAATCTATGCTGAAAACGGTGGATTAACTCAAACAGGTGATTTGTTAGCTGATTACAATCACCCTAACAACGGACACGATACAATGGTTGGCGATGATAATTTCGACAATGGTATTGGTCAATTGATTATTAAAACAAAAGATAGCATTGATATAGGTGGCGATAAAGGTACTGTCAGAGGTGGTGACATAATCGTTACTTCTACAAACGGTGATGTTACAGCTGATGGTTTAACTGTTATCGGTAACGAACCTAAATCAGATGACAATTTCTTAAGCAATAACAATGGTGATATTATTATCACAGCAGATGGAAATGCTACGGTTACAAACTCAACTGCATTAAGAGATGTAACTATCACAGCTACAAATGGAGATGCAACAGTTAAGAATGTAGTAGCAGATTCAGATAATAATACACAAGGTTCTTTAAATATTCACGCAGGCGGAAACGCTGACGTAAATAATGCAACAGGTTCTGAAATTGAAATCATTGCTGATAATGGTAATGTAATCGTTCACGAAGTTCACGCTAACGGTGGTGACGATTCTACTAACAGAGGTAATGGTGACAATGATAAGAATAATCCTGATGCAGAAGCATTAGACGGTAACGGTAACTTTATCGGTACAGGTGACCTTAAAATCTCTGCAGAAAACGGTGATGTATATATGGACAGCACTGTTGATGCAATCCACGATGTAGTTGTTAATTTAGGTGATAACAGCGAACTTCACTTGAGTGATGTAAGCACTATTAAAGGTAACCCTAATTATCCTGCAGACTCTGACAGAGATACATATGGTGACTTTATTATCAACGGTGGTCGTATAGTAATTGATCCTACTATCCCTACTATTGATAACGAAGCTGAAAGAACAATGAACAATCTAATTCAAAATGGTGTTGATACTACAATCGCACAATCATTCACACCAATCGCATTTGCGGCTGACGATGATGACGATGACAATATCGGTGCTAAGAGAATTGCTAAGGTTGTATTCAAAACTCCGGAAACCGGTGTAGTTACAATAACTGACGTTCTTAAGAAAATGAAATAATCGGTTATAATATATGAAAGATAATAAGAGGCTCGCAAGAAATCTTGCGGGCCTTTTATTATGTTAAATTATTGTTTATATTTGCTGGTTATGTTATAATCATTTTGTTAAGAAGAGGAATATATATATGACAAATATTGTAATTTACTCAAAAAATAAATCTACTGAACTTTTATCAATTTTATCTGAAATAGATGAAGTTTCTGTTAGAGTTGAAGACGGATCTATTATGAGAGAGTATTCAATGCTTAATCCTGCATTGATTGTTGTTGAAAGTGTTGATAATTTATCAGATGTTTTAATGACTACTAAATTCTCTTGTCCTATTTTATTTGTTGGCGATAGATTTAATACAATTGTTAGAGCGGAAGGTTATGATTTTATCTCTGCTCCTGTTAATAAAGATGAACTACTTGTTCGTGCTAAAGCTTTGTTGAAAATCAGTTATTACAAAGATAGAATGAATGAAGTTAGTACAACTGATGAGTTGACAGGACTTCATAACAGAAAGTATTTACAAGAAGCCCTTGAATCAGAAATATCTCGTTCAAGACGTTATAAAACAAAAGTTTCTTGTATTTTATTTGATTTAGATTATTTCAAAGCTGTTAATGATATGTATGGATATGAATGGGGCGATATTTTGTTGAGAAATGTTGCAGGCATGTTGAATGTTTCTGTTCGTAAGGAAGATATTGTTACTCGTTATGGTGACGAAGAATTTTTATTAATTTTGCCGGAAACATCTGAAGATAATGCATTTATCTATGCAGAAAGATTTAGAAGAGCAGTAGAAAAAATGGAATTTATTCCTGCAGGTGAAGAAGAAAGACATCCGATTACTATATCAGGTGGAATCGCTACATTCCCTTGTATGGAAAATGTTCAGGAAGATGCTAATACATTGATCAGATATGCAGAACATGCTCTTTATAACGCAAAACACAGAGGACGTAACAAGGTTGTTCAGTTCTCTCAAATTAATTTAGATTATAACTAATTTTGAATAAAAAAGGGTTGAATTATTCAACCCTTTTTTTTATAGCTTTAATAAAGCTTTTTTTAGTTTGTTTAATTTCTCTTTTGACGTACCAATCCCTGTTAGTAGCATTGTTGAAATGTTATTAGTTATTTCGTCTTCTATATTGTATTTATTAAAAAGTATATTTGATAATTCATCTCCGGATATACCTTCTTTTTTTATCAAAATTTTAGTTATGTCATCGCCATAAAATTTAATATTTTGGCAATCTTTTCTTATCTCTTTGATTATTGAAATAAGTTGAGCAATCTTATATTTACCTCTTTTTGAATTTAAGTAATTAATAGTTGCTTCAATACTCGCTAATAGCGGGTATGAAGGGGATGTTGTTGTTATTTTATCAAAGTAGGGTTTTATGTCATAACTTAAATTAGAATGGATTAATGCAGTCGGATTAAGTCCCCCAGCGGTTTTATGTAAGGATTGTACTGTAATATCTGCGTGTTTTGTTGCAGATTCAGGTAATTCTTCTGAGAATGGGTAAAGTGCACCATGTGCTTCATCAACAATTAAGTATGCATTATATTTGTTACACAATTCTTTTATCTCTTTTACGTTTGACACTATTCCATAGTAACTTGGAGAGGTGATAAGAACGGTTTTTATTTTATTTTGACTAAGTAATGGCTCTAATACTTCAATTGTTACTTTGTCAGGGATTCCCCATTCTTCTATAATTGGTAAATCGTAGTATATTGGAGTAGCACCTGCCAATTCTACAGCATTTTTGTGACATCTGTGAGCGTTTGACCAGATTAGAACTTGTTCATCTCTTTTTGTTGTTGCAAGAACGCCTGTTATAACTCCTGATGAAGAACCATTTGTTAAAAATAAAGTTTGATTTACTCCGTAGATGTTTGCTGCTTTTTTTTGAGCTTCTTCTAATATAGTTTCCGGATTATGCGCATCTGTTTCTGAAATGTCGCATGAATAAAAATGCCTAAACTTATTCACAATACAGAATTTTTGTGAATGAGAAGGGGTTGTGAATAAAAGTTTTCGATTTTTTTTTCTGAATAAATTTATAAAACTCATAATAGTATGTTAGTAAATATTAATACTTTTTCATTAACTCCCAATATTATTATTTGTTAGCAGTTTCCATACTCTTTTTCATACAGAAGTGAACTAAGGACATTTTATCCACATTGCTTAAATTAGTAAATTGTCCGGAGATAATATAATCACCATCGTTATTTTTTTCTACACGAATAAGTTGGTATTTACAATTAACTTCAATTTCATCATTAAGTTTTATGCAAACCTTGTAGGTATGTTCAATATTAATGTTTTCTTTTGTTTTTAGCTTCATCCCACCTGCAGAAAGGTCAAGAGTTTGAACGTGGTGGGTAATATCTTCGTAGTGAAGTTCTAAATCTTCAATGAATTTAATACGTGTAAATTTACGACGTTGTAAAAATCTGTGTTTTTTAGGGTTCGCAATAGAAACAACATTCCCTTTTACATCTTTTATATATGATTCAAAATAAAGGTATCCGTTATCTGTTAGAGAATAAAAATCACAGATATTTTGTTTTAAAAGTCCTCTTGGAACGTATTTTAATTGCATTGAAAATCCGTCCATAGATACATCAGTTACTTTCCCTTTATTTGTATCATTAAAATCATGAGGAATAATTGTTACTAATTGATCTTTTTTTATAAGTTCACGCATTTGTAAGCCCTTCTTAATTAATATTTTATAGGATAATTTTAGCATATTTAAGAAAATAAAAAAAGGGGGGGATGATTATTGAAAATTATTTTGTTTGCGTTGCTTATATATATTTATATACATGATATTCCAAGCCGTAAGGCTGTAAAGAAAGTTCCCATTTTCCATTAATATATCTCCCTCTCTTGCCGTTCTAAGTTTTTGCCTTGCAAAAACATAAGAACGAGCTTTCTCTCCCTCGGAGACACTACTGCCCGAAATAATTCTCAAAAAAAGTGCATAGTGAGCAATAATCTTGCTTTTGCTCTAAAATAAGGTTGTCGAGACTCGAAATTTAAGAACAGATTACTGCTATCGTACATAATAAATATTATGGGAAGTAATTAGGTGATTTTTTATTAGTCTATCCCCTCTACTAAAGAGTAGGAGAGGGTAGAATTTCTTAACGAGATACGAGTTTAGAAATTCGGGTGAGGTTTGAATATAAAAATTTTATAAATTAATAATTTATAATTATTTATTTTTTTGTTATGTACTTTTCTTTTCTTTATATTGCGACGGTAAAGAAAAGAAAAGTACGAAAAGAAAAGAAAGCCACGCTCCTTGATTAGTT
>CADBUZ010000024.1 GCA_902797985.1 uncultured bacterium | reverse complement strand
ATTGGGCGACTATTTAATAGTAGCTTTATCCAGTGATGAATTTAATGCGATAAAAAATAAAAAATCATATTACACGTATGAGCAAAGAAAAACGATTTTAGAAGCTTGCAGATATGTGGATTTAGTAATTCCGGAAAACAATTGGGAACAAAAAGTTAGTGATGTACAAAAATACCAAGCAGATATTTTTGTGATGGGTGATGATTGGGAAGGCAAATTTGACTTTTTGAAAGATTATTGTGACGTGATATATCTGCCTCGAACACCCGATGTTTCAAGCATGTTTATAATGTAGAAAAATACTTAAGACAATGTTTAGATAGTGTAGTCAATCAAACATTAAAAGATATTGAGATTATCTGTGTAAATGACTGTTCTCCGGATAATTCACTTGCAATTTTGCAAGAATATTCCAACAAAGATAATAGAATAAAAATTATTGATTTAAAAGAAAACGGTGGACTGGGCAATGCTCGTAATGTTGCTTTTCAACAAGTTACATCCGATTATATTATGTTTTTAGATTCTGATGATTGGTTAGAATTAAATGCATGCGAAATTGCTTATAATCAGATTGCCAAGTACAATAATGATTTTGTAATTTTCAATTTATTTCAGTTTTTTGAAAATAGCGGCAAAAAGAAACAAATTTATTTTAAAATAAAACCTTTTCTTCAATTTTGTGGAGAAAAAAAATTTTCATTCGATGATATTAATAATCCGTGCTTAGCAAATTGTGAATGTTGGTATAAAATATACAAAACGTCATTTTTAATTGAAAATGATATAAAGTTTACATTAGGTGCTTTTGAAGATCAAACTTTTAATTGTAAATTATTTGCATTAGCAAGTAGCATATCTGTTATAAATAAAACACTATATAATTACAGAATAAGAAAAGGTTCTATAACTACTAATGCTAAGAACTATGTAGATTATATAAATGCAAAAAAACAAACATTTGAATATTTAGATACGATAGAAAATTTAGATAGAAAAAATAAACTTATAAATTTCTGGATTATTCATTCTATAGAATTAACTTTAGTAAATTTTAAGAAATGCACAAAAATAAATAAAACAACTACAAATGAATATTATTTATTATTGAGAAAATTTTATATTTATATTGATAAAAAATACTCATTAAAAGCAGTTAAACATGATATTGATTATAAAAAAGCAGAAATAATTATTAAAAATAAATCATATCTCATATATAAACTGTATGATTTTATCTATTCAATTTATTCTGTAAGAAATATGAAAAATCGCATAGTAATAACTTTTTTATGGATAACTTTTAAAATAAAGAAATAGGGAAAATGTTTAATTTAGAAATAAACGAAAATAAAATTGAATTAAAATTATTATTTATAAGACTTAAAATTTCATTAAGTATTCAAAAACTTTTTTTAAAAAATCTAAGACCGCTTTTGTTGTTATTAGATTTTGTATTACCTAAAGATTCTAAAAAAGTTGTAGCTTTGTTATATCCAAAACAAGAAAATAAAGTAGACACTTATCTAAATTGGATAAAAAATAATCATCAGGAATATGAGTGTATTAGAATTACAGAGGATACTAAAAATATATACAAAAATAAGAATACTTATCTTTTTTATTCAATAAAAGGGTTTTGGCAACTTTATAGAGCAAAATATATTATCGTTGCATCAAGCAGATTTATTAACTATATGTCTTCTAAAAGACATATCTGTATAAATCTTTGGCATGGTATGCCGATAAAAACATTAGGTTTGACAGATAATTTACCCAAAAGTATAAACAATCTATATAAAACAATGGGTGAATCATATAAAACATTTGTTACATCAGACATTTTTAAACATATTATGGCTTCTTGTTTTAGAGCAAATTACAAAAATATTTTTGTTACAGGATTACCAGTTACAGACTCTGTTATGGATTGCCGTTCCAATTTGTCATTAGAACAATTTTTTGAATTTAATATGTTTAACAAAATTATTATATTTTTACCAACATTCAAATCAAAAGCTCTAAGTCATGTCAAACAAATAGATAAAGATTATAATAACATCTTTTATATGGATGATTATTCAAACGAAAACTTTATTTCATTTTTAGAAAAAAATAATATTTTGTTTATAATGAAACCTCATCCGCTTGATGAGAATTTGTATATGAATTGCATTGAAACTTTACCAAAAACTAAAAATTTTAAAATAGTTTACGATGGAGATTTCAAAAAAAACAATTTTGATTTATACGAATTATTAAAATATACAGATTTAATGATTAGTGATTTTTCATCAATTACACTTGATTATTTAATTTTAAATAGACCAATTATTTATTTAAATAATCTTACCGATGAATATTCTCAAAATAGAGGAATGATATTACCCGATAATTTTAGTATTTTCATGCCAGGACATAAAGTTAGAACCTACAAAGATTTAGAAGATAAAATAATTGATTCATTAACAATTGATAGCACAAGAGCATTGAGAGAAAAAACAATACCATTAATTCACAAATATTGTGACAATAAGGCAAGCGAAAGAATTTTTGAAATAATGATTTCGGAGGATTAAAATGTCAAATGTTATACCTATAGTTTTTGCAAGTGATAAAAATAATATTCCATACATGTATGTAACAATCTTATCTGTATTGAAAAATAAACATAGTACGACAAATTATAATATTTTTTGTTTAATCACATCAGATATCAAGAGTAAAGACAAAAAAAATTTTTACAAATTAGTATCAAAATATACTGGCACTAATATCAATTTTATTGATATGGGTACAGCCTTTAACAATTCTTATTCTGCATTTAAGCATATTACTATACCCGCATATTACAGGTTAAAGATGCCTGAATTGTTTCCAAATTATAATAAAATTATATATTTAGATACAGATGTTATTGTACTAAAAGATTTAACTGAATATTATAATATAGATATTGAAAACTTTTATATCGCTGGTGTAAGGACTGCAACTCCTATAATACAAAGAAAAGAAACAAAAAAATATTATGATAATTTAGGTCTTTATAATGTATCTTCTTATATAAATTCTGGAGTTACTCTTTGGAATTTACGAAAAATTAGAGAAGATAATCTAATAAAAGATTTATATGATTATGCAAGTAAAAATCTAAAAGTTATGGATCAAGATGTTATAAATATTGTTTTTAAAAATAAAATTAAAACCCTGAGCTTAGAGTATAATTTAATGGTTGGACAAAATTATGATTTATACCAAAATACGCCTCAGCATGCAATATATGTAAATATATATGGAAAAGAAAATATTGAAAAAGCAATTAAAAATCCTGTAATTATTCATTATACATGTAGTGATAAGCCTTGGAATTCTTCTAGCAAACGTTTAAAACAATACTGGTGGCAATATGCTAAAAACACACCCTATCATTTTGGGTTTAGAAAAAATATTTTTTCTATTTCAAAAAATGCTTATAATATTATAATAAAATTTTTTGGAATAAAAATATCCCTAAAACTAAAAACACCTCAAACCCTTGTCGCCGTAGAGAGAGATAGAGAGAGAGAGTAATAAGCCTCACGGCTTATAAATTTAAGATTCTGAAACGAGTTCAGAATGACAAAATAATAAAAGTTGCGTAGTATATGCGGCAAAATCGTACAATGATAGACAAACATAAGTGAATATGTTAAAATAATGCAACAGGGTAAAAGATACTCTTTTCTTTGAAACTTCGGCACAACAGTTTAATACTTCGATTTCGGTCGATAGTTCCGAAGAAAGGAGGTCGCTATGGGAAATATCAATATAGATTTATTATTAATCTTTTTGATTGTTTACATAATAAATGGCTCAAACCGTAAACGATAAGAGCCACTTCGATTTCTAAAGAGTATCGGTAGTCTGGTAAACTACCACCCTGTATTTTCATTATTTACTATATTCCACTTTTTGTCAAGTGTATATCACTTTTTCGGTTTTGGGAATTAATTATTAAAATCAATAATGAAAATGAAAAATTATAAAATACAACTTGGAGAAAAAATAAAATTATTGCGTAAGTCAAAAGGTATTACGCAAGAACAACTTGCTGAAATGGTTAATCGAAGCAAAAACCATATCTCAAAAATTGAACTGGGTAAAGGAAATCCGCCAATATCTCTCATCTTTGAGATTTCATCAGCTCTTAAAATATATCCTGTCGAACTTTTTAACTTTTCAAATTATCCGCTTAATAAAAATATTGACCTTTCTCAAAACTTAAAATATAAAAAGTTGATTGAAGCAGTATTATCAGCTATCCTCAATAATCTTTGATGATAATATATTTTTAAAAATTTGTATAATTCATAATCTCACCTGTCACTGACGTGACATTCGCCGAGTTAGGAAAAATAAGGTTGAGGAGTGATTGAAAATACATTCAAACTATGTTAAATTCTCTTATGGAGGATTTATGCAAGGGATAATTTTTGACTTCAACGGCACTTTATTTTGGGATTCACAACTACACTACGATGCTTGGCGAATATTTTCTGAAAAATTGAGAGGATATCCTTTTTCTGATGATGAAATGCGCAAATATATGTTTGGTCGTACAAACAAAGATATTATTGAATATTGCACGGGTAAAACGCCTACGGATGAAATGGTTACGAAACTTGCCTATGAAAAAGAATCTTTATATAGAAAACAATGTCTGCAATCACCTGAAACTTTCAAACTTGCCTCAGGAGCAGTAGAATTCCTAAATTGGCTAAAATCTAACAATATCCCAATGACAATTGCAACAATGTCAGAATGGCAAAATGTGGAGTTTTATATAAAAGAATTTAATCTTGCACAATGGTTTGACCTCGATAAAATCGTCTATTCTAATGGGAAAATAAAAGGCAAACCTGATCCGGAAATTTATCAAATTGCATCAAAAAACATTGGTCTTTCTCCTAAAGATTGTATTGTTATAGAGGATGCTTTATCAGGTTTAGAATCTGCCCACAGAGCAGGCATTGGTAAGATTATTGCTATAGCCTCTCTGGAAAGTCACGATTTATATGAACCATTTGACTATATATATCAGATTATTGATAATTTTGACGAAATAGATAAAAATATATTTGAACAAAATAAAATAAATGTGTAAAATATTAAATGTATAGTTATACTAGACTATCAGCACTTTAAAAAATATAAACATTGTGCTAAAATGTCTGTAAAATAGGAGAGAATAATGAATAAAAAAATAAGTTATATATTAGTATTATTTACTGCAATAATTAGTATGGGAGTGTGTGCTAAAGCATTTGTTCCTACGGATAAACTATCTGCTGTTACAACTGCGCCACCTGCACAAACAAAACCTGTTATGGAAACACCTTCTTCTGAGCAAGAACATCAAGGGAAAGCACCTGCAGGACAAGTATATCAAGTTAGACTTGTTGATCCGCTGGCTGTTGTTAAACACCCCGCTAATTATTTGAACAAACGCATAAATGTTGTAGCAAGATTTGATAAATTCGCTACTCTTGGTCTTGATTATAAACCTGCAATGAGAAGTTCTGAAACATATATTTCATTTTTGATTATGAGAACAGATACAGATAAAAATATTCCATTACCGGAAATGAAATTATTTTTAAAAAGAACTGATGCTGAAAAACTTATTGATTTAAAAGAAAATGATAAAGTACAATTTAGCGGTGTCGTATTCTCAAACGCGCTTGGTGATGTTTGGGTAGATGTTGATAAATTATCAAAAGTAAAAAAATAATGGAACATTAAAAACATTTTTTGGAGAACAGAATGGCAGAGAAGAATAACGGAGTGTTTTTAGCAATACACGGTCATTTTTACCAACCCCCTAGAGAAAATCCTTGGCTCGAAGCAATAGAATTACAGCCAAGCGCATTACCTTGCCACGATTGGAATGAACGTGTTAATAATGAATGTTATGCGCCTAACTCTGTTTCAAAAGTCGTTAATAATGAAAATGAAATTCTCAAAATAGTTAATAACTATGAATATATGAGTTATAACTTTGGTCCGACTCTTTTATCATGGATGGAAGAATTTGCTCCGGCCGCATATGAAAGGGTTATAAAAGCCGATATAAACAGCGTCGAAGCTCACAACGGGCACGGAAATGCAATTGCACAAGTTTATAACCATATAATTATGCCATTGGCAAATGAACTCGATAAACAAACACAAGTCCGTTGGGGGATAAAAGATTTTGAATATAGATTTGGAAGAAAACCCGAAGGTATGTGGTTAGCAGAAACTGCCGTTGATGATGACACTCTTAGAGTGTTGGAAGAAAATGGCATTAAATTTACCATATTATCACCTTTCCAAGCTCAACGTGTAAAATCTGACAATTCTTGTGATTGCTGTTGGCAAGATGTTAGCTGGGGGAACATTGATCCTGCACGTTCTTACAGATATTATATTAAATCTGCACCAGGGAAATATATTGATTTATTCTTCTATGACGGTGCTATCTCTAAGTCTGTTGCATTCGATGAATTATTAAGAGATGGAAACAAATTCCTTAGAAGATTAGAAGATGGCATTTCTTATGATAGAAATTATCCGCAGCTTGTTAATATAGCCACCGATGGTGAAAGTTACGGTCACCATACCAAATTCGGTGATATGGCACTATCTTTCGTTATGTCTATGAAAATAAAAGATTCACCTTTTACCGTAACAAATTATGGCGAATACTTAGAAAAATACAGAAGCGATTGGCAAGTTGAATTAAAAGAAGTATCTTCTTGGAGTTGTTGTCACGGTGTCGGCAGATGGTGTGATGATTGCGGATGCTCAACAGGAGCACAAGCAGGTTGGAACCAAAAATGGAGAGGCCCTGTAAGAGAAGCTATGGACTATCTGAGAGATACAGTTACTCCTTTATTTGAAAAATTTGGAAAAAAATATTTTAAAAACTTCTTAGAAGCTCGATACAATTATATTGATGTTATTCTTGATAGAAGTTTGTCAAACGTTAAAAAATTCCAGAAAGAATATTTTTTACCTGATTTATCAGAAGAAGATAAAGTTAAAGCTATGAAGCTTTTAGAAATACAAAGACAAGCTATGCTTATGTACACTAGCTGCGGTTGGTTCTTCTGTGAAATATCAGGAATTGAAACTGTTCAAATTATGAAATATGCAGCTCGAGTAATTCAGCTCGCTAAAGATTTTACAAAAAAAGATATTGAAACTGATTATTTGACTATATTATCAAGGGCAAAAAGTAATTATAAAGAATTGGGTGATGGCCGTGATATATATGAAAAATATGTTAGACCTTCTATTATTACAGAACGACAAATTGTCAGCCTTTGGGCAGTGTCTTCTGTTTATCAGGATTTGGAAAAAGAAGAAGATGTATATTGTTACTCTATTAAAAAGAAATCCTACAAGAAAGTTCAAAAAGGTGATTCCCAATTTGTAGTAGGGAATGTTGAAATTCAATCTAAAGTAACTTTAGAAAAAAATAACCTTACTTTTGCTTTATTGCAATATACAGGTGGTGACTTCCACTGTGCAATTAAAGAATATGACCAAGATTTTCCGGAAAAACAAAAAGAATTAATCAGAACATTTATGGTTGATCCACTTACTGAAAGTATTAGAGCACTCGACGAATATTTTGGTACAGAATATTATACATTGAAGGATATTTTTATTGAAGAACGTCGTAAAATTTTACAAATACTTATGAAAGAACGATTGAATGAGTTTGCCAAAACTTATGAAGATATCTATAACGAAAGTAAGAGTTCTGTTATGCATTTGCAAGCTTTAGGGCTTGAAATACCTAACGAATTTAAAATATCGGCTCAATATACTCTTACAAAACAATTTAATGAGTTATTTACAGACTCAAATGGTTTTATGGATGAAACCATTATTCAATCCGCATATGATATAGATTTCGAGGCAAAAAGAATAGGTATAACGTTGGACAAAACTCCAACAAGCAAAATTTTTAGTAAAAAAATCGCCCAGAATGTGGGCAGACTTGTATATAGTTTAGAATCCCAACAAGCAGAAGTAACTCAAGAATTATTGGATGATATTGATAAGCTTGATATTAAAGTCGATATCTCTGAGGCTCAAAACTTGTTCTATTCTAAAATTGTTTCTAAATTTATTGACATAATTGAACATATAAGTTGTGAGGCTGATATTAATTTTGTTGAAACTTTGTTTGATATAGCTAAAAGATTGAATATTAATGTTGAATTTTATCAAACAAAATTCAACAGAATTTTACTCGAAAAACATTTGCTTAAGTAAATATTAATATTTTGAATATATATTTAAATAACTGGTATAAGAAATAATTTACATTGATAGTGAGTAATTATTTCCTATTGTCACAGCATTTTTATTGAACAACCCCGGTGACTAATTTTATACAATAGTATATTTTTAAAATATTAAAAACTATAAATCATGTTATAATGTCTATGATGAAAATAGAAAAATCACAGTTGTTTACGGAATTTGAAGCATATATAAAACAATCTCGTTCTTTTTGTGTTACGGGACTTACTACGTTTTTAAGACTTCTTTCCTTAAAAAAAATACTTGATTTTTCAAAGAAGAAAGTTCTTTTTCTAACTTCAACAGAACAGTATGCCCTTAGATATCAAAATGATTTAGACTCTTTTTTTGAAATTCAATCAGAAATATTTCCATATCAAAACTCTTCTGTATATGAGAGTGTGAATATTAACAGGTATGATTATGCAAAACAAATTGAGATATTAGAAACTCAGCCTAATTTAGTAATTGCACCAATAAAATCTGTATTAGAAAAATTCCCAAACAAAAAATTCTTTGATAAAAATAAATTAACTCTAAAAATAGGTGATGAGATAACTCAAAAAGATATGTTAGAAAAACTTGTATCTATGGGGTATAAACGTTCTACAATGGTTAGCGACATTGCAGAATTCAGCATAAGAGGAGATATTACAGACATATATCCTATTGGAGAAAACCCTATAAGAGTTGAATTTTGGGGTGATGAAATTGTTGATATAAGAACCTTTGACAGAGAAACACAACGCTCAATTGATAAAGGAATAAAGAAAACAGATATTTACCCAATGTATAAATTTATTTTGCCCGAAAAAATCCCTGAAAACTTCCCAAATGAGTTAAAAGATCAATTGACTGAAGAACGATATTTTGAAGGGATAGAAGTTTATCAAAGCTATTTCAATGACGAAATGGTAAGTGTTTTTGATTGGTTTAAAGATTATATTATAGTATTTGACGAAAAATCAGAAATATATACAAAATATCAATTTATATCAGAAAATAATCAACAACAGTATGATGAAAATTTAAAAACACAAATGATTTATGAGTTAAAAGACAAAAATCATTTCACATTTTCTGAATTTACGAATAACGTGGCTCCGTTTGTAAAAATTGGATTTAATAATTTTCTTGATAGTGAGTTTGAAGATGTGATTGATATGGACGGACAAACAGTTAAGACTTTTAATGCAGATATGGAGTCTGTCGCAGAATTTTTGTACAAACATAAAGATTACGAAATTATAATTGCAACAAAATATCCTGAACGGGTAAAAGAAATACTTAGTGTATATGATATTTTTAATGCTGAATATGTAGATAATATATCTGCATCAGGTACTATTGTTGAGAGTGCAAAATTTATATTATTAACAGATAAAGAGCTTTTTAATAAACGTAATAAAGACATAACTTCGTCTAAACGTTCATATCATAAAGAAAAAGCAGAATATATAGAAAGCATAAATGATATTCAAACAGGTGAATATGTAGTTCACACAATTCACGGAGTAGGAATATATCTCGGGCTGACACAACAAGAATTAGACGGACAACTGAAAGATTATTTAACAATAGAATATGCAAATAAAGACAAATTGCACATTCCGGCAGAACAAATAAATCTTTTATGCAGGTATAGAGGAGCAGGTTCCGTAAAACCAAAGCTATCAAGAATGGGCGGTTCTGACTGGGATAAGACAAAAGCAAAAGTTAAAAAAGCAGTTGAAACTATAGCATACGATTTGTTGAGATTATATGCAAGAAGAAAAATGCAAGAAGGAATACAGTTTGAACCTGATACATCTTGGCAAGTTGAAATGGAAGAAGCTTTTGAATATACGGAAACTCCCGATCAAATGCGTGCCATAAATGAAGTTAAGGCTGATATGGAAAATATTAATCCTATGGATAGATTAATATGTGGTGATGTTGGATTTGGTAAAACGGAAGTTGCAATGCGTGCTATATTTAAAGCTGTTACATCTGGGAAACAAGTTGCACTAATTGCACCAACAACAATACTTGCACTTCAACATTATCAAACTATATCTGAAAGATTTAAACCATATGATATTGATGTAGAACTTTTATGCCGTTTTCGTTCAGCAAAGGAGCAAAAAGAAACAATAAAAAATATGGCATTAGGTAAGTGTGAAGTTGTCATAGGAACACACAGATTATTACAAGACGGCATAAGCTTCAAAGATTTAGGATTACTTGTTATAGACGAAGAACACAGATTTGGTGTCAGACATAAAGAAAAACTCAAACAGTTAAAAGAAAACATTGATATAATATCGATGTCGGCAACTCCAATTCCAAGAACACTTTATATGTCACTATCAGGGATAAAAGACATGTCCATAATTGCCACACCGCCTAAAAATAGACTTCCGGTAAAGACATTTGTAGGGAATTTTGACGAAAAATCAGTAAAAAATGCAATAATTCATGAACTGGATAGAGATGGACAAGTGTTTTACTTGTATAACAGAGTAGAAACAATAGAAGAATTTAAACTTCAACTCCAGTCACTTGTTCCCAATGCAAGAATAGCAATAGGACATGGACAATTGTCAGAAAGTCAATTAGAAGATGTGATAGTGGGATTTGAACAACACGAATATGATATATTATTGTGTACAACAATTATTGAAAACGGACTTGATATTCCAAACGCAAACACAATGATAATCCATGATGCAGATAGATTTGGATTAGCACAATTATACCAGTTAAGAGGTCGTGTAGGACGTTCTGATAGGCAAGCATACTGTTATTGCTTCTTCAAAAGCGGGAAAAATCTAACAAAAGAAGCATATCAAAGACTTATGGCAATAAAAGAATTTTCTTCTCTTGGAAGCGGATATCAAATAGCCATGAGGGATGTAGAAATTCGTGGGGTTGGAAATATTTTAGGAACGAAACAACATGGACACATGGTAAACGTTGGTTTTGATACATACTGTCAATTGCTTGATGAAACAGTAAAAGAACTTCAAGGCGAAGTTGTAAGAAAAGAAA
This sequence comes from uncultured bacterium, assembly GCA_902797985.1. Classification (GTDB taxonomy): domain Bacteria; phylum Cyanobacteriota; class Vampirovibrionia; order Gastranaerophilales; family Gastranaerophilaceae; genus UBA2883. Next base: position 10,153 of record CADBUZ010000024.1, on the reverse strand, counting down.
ATCCTACTATTGTAGATATAAATATAACGGCATTTATTCCTGATGAATGGGTGGGTTCGAAGGAACAAAAAATGATAGAATATAAACGACTTGCTGATGTTCATAATGAAACCGAATTGAGTTATATAGAATCAGAGTGGAAAGATAGATTTTCTAAAATTCCGGAGGAAGTTTCTAATTTAATAAAACTCATTCAAATCAGACTTGCAGGAACAAAAGTTGGGATTATTGCTATTCGTGAAACAATGGATAATATTAGAATTTATACACCTTTTTCTCCTGCAGAATGGAGAATATTGCAAACGAAATTACCAAGAGAAATTACACGTTACTTAAAATTTACACCTGCTCCGAAATCTGTTGAAAATGCAAAATCCATTCTTTTGTTAAATAATTCTGTTATGAATTTTAATGAAGTATTTAACATTCTAATAGATTTGTTTTATGATATAGAAAATATTAGCACAACTATAACGGAACGAACTCTTAAAACGAATAAAGATAAAGAGTAATGAAAATATAAGAAGGGGAAAATAAATGAAGAAAGTTCTTTTAACATTAATGGCATCTGCTCTAATTTTTTCAGGATGCGGATTCAAAAAAGATGTAGTAATTAAAGTTAACAACAAAGACATTACCAAAGGACAATATGAACAGGCATATCAAAATGCTGCTAAAAATTCACAGTTGGCTCAAATGGGGATAGAAATTCCGGAAAGTGAAGACAATTTGATGTATCTTATGGTTAAAGATAGAGTTGTTAATGAACTTATTGTTAAAGAACTAATCAACCAAGAGTTAGAAAAACGTAATATTTCTGTAACAAAGGAAGATACTGAAAAAGAACGTCAAAAAATGATTGACAGAGTCGGTTCAAAAGAAAAATTTAATGAAATATTAAAACAAAATGGTGTTTCAAACTCGCAATTTGAAAAAGATTTAGCTCAAGAAATAAAAATGCAAAAACTTATCAATGTTATACATCCTGTAAGTATATCAGATTCTCAAACAAAAGACTTTTATAATAAAAATTTAAATAAATTCAAATATCCTGATAAAGTAAGAGCATCTCATATATTGATTTCAGCAAATCCGGTAGAAATTAAAGCACAATTGAGAGAGAAAAATTCATCAATGAATGATATAGAAATCAATGCAAAAGTTCAAGAAATAATGAATGAAAGATATAAAAAAGCTCAAACAATAGAAAAACAAATTAAACATACACCTGAAAAATTTGAAGCAATTGCAAGAGATGAATCAGATGATACAATGACAGCTAAAAATGGTGGTGATATCGGATTTTTCTCGCAAAAAGAAATGGTAAAACCATTTGCAGACGTAGCTTTTAAGCAAAAACCGAACACAATAAGTGAAGTAGTTCAAACTCCTTACGGATTTCATATTATAAAAGTTACAGATAGAAAAGCTGCAGGACAGCAACCATATGAAAAAGTAAAAGAACAAATCAGACAATTTATGGGTGCACAAGAACAAATAAAAGCCTTAGAGATGTTCTTGACAAACTTAAAATCACATGCTGTTATCCAATATGTAGATCCATCATTTGATCCTATTCAAATTGAAACAAAAATGAAAAAATTAGCAGCAGAAAGAAAAGCTGTTTTACAAAATGCAAAACAAGCACAAACAAGTACGCCTGCAGGCAAACAATAGAGGATAAATGAAAAATCAATACAAAATATTAGAACAAGTACAAACCGCACAAGGAAATTTCATTTCCTTGTGCGGTTTGTCTTCAAAAAGTAAACAGACACTTGTAATTGGTGTTGTACACGGAGATGAACCGCAAGGTGAGTTTTTAATAAATAAATATCTGGAAGAAAATTTAAAAAACGAAGTTTTATTTATACCTTGCCTAAATCCCGATGGAAAAGCTCTTAAAACTCGTACAAATTCAAACGAAGTAGATTTAAACAGAAATTTCCCAACAAAGAATTGGGTTTTAGGTGAACGAGATAATTATTTTGGCGGAGAAAGTCCCGCAAGTGAAATAGAAACTCAATTTGTTATAAATATAATAAAAAAATATAATCCTAAATCAATCATAACATTACACACCCCGTACAAAATAGTTAATTATGACGGGCCTGCAAAGGATTTGGCTGAAATGATTTCTAAAATAATTAATTATCCGATAGAAGAAAGTATCGGATATCCAACCCCCGGAAGCTTTGGTACATATGCAGGAGTTGAAAGAAATATCCCAATAATCACTTTAGAAATGGATGAAGAAATACCTGTAGAAAATTTATATGAACCTATAGAAAAAATATTTAATAAACTTTAATAAAAAATGTCTATCCTTTAATACCATACTTGTAATCAAACTATTTTTGAGATACATTTTAATTAAGTAGTAGGAAGAAAAAGTGGTTATATAAATGAAGGAGGGCAAAATGCCAAAAAATACCATTACTGTAGACGGTAACTACGCTGCAGCGCACGTTGCGTATGCATTAAGTGAAGTTTCCGCAATATACCCAATCACACCTTCATCAACAATGGGTGAATGGATTGATGAATGGGCATCACAAGGAAAGAAAAATATATGGGGTAAAGAAGTTAAGGTTGCAGAAATGCAATCAGAAGCAGGGGCGGCAGGTGCTGTACACGGTTCACTTGCAGCCGGTTCTTTAACTTCAACTTATACAGCATCACAAGGTTTATTGTTGATGATACCTGTAATGCATAAAGTAGCAGGGGAAATGCTTCCTCACGTAATTCACGTATCTGCACGTGCATTAGCAGCTCAATCATTAGCAATCTTTGGTGATCATACTGACGTTATGGGTTGCCGTAACACAGGTTATGCAATGTTAGCCGCTAACTCTGTTCAAGAAGAAATGGATATGGCTTTAATTGCTCACTTGTCAACTTACAAAGCTAAAGTTCCTTTCTTGCAATTCTTTGATGGATTTAGAACATCTCACGAAATTCACAAGATTGAAGAAATTTCTTATGATGATATCAAATCATTAGTTGAACCTAAATATATTGAAGAATTCAGAGCAAGAGCTCTAAGACCTGAACATCCGGTATGTAAAGTCGGTGCTCAAAATACAGACGTTTACTTCCAAGGTCGTGAAACAGTTAACAAGTATTATGAAGCTGTTCCTGATATCGTTCAAGAATATATGGATAAAGTTGCAAAAATTACAGGTCGTCAATATCATCCGTTTGATTATGTTGGTGCTCCTGATGCAACAGACGTAATCGTAGCTATCGGTTCAAGTTGCGAAACTATAGAAGAAACTATTAATTACTTGAACTCTACTCGTGGTACTAAGTACGGTTTAGTTAAGGTTAGATTATACAGACCGTTCGATGTTAAGAGATTTAACGAAGCATTACCATCATCTGTTAAGAGAATTGCTGTTCTTGACAGAACAAAAGAACCAGGTTCTATCGGTGAACCTTTATACTTGGATGTTGTTGCTGCTTTGGAAAACAAAGACATCAGAGTTATTGGCGGCAGATATGGTTTATCTTCTAAAGAATTTACACCATCAATGGTACTTGCTATTTACAAACACTCTGAAGCTAACGGCTTCCATGGTTTTACAGTAGGTATTGAAGATGATGTTACTCATAAATCATTAGACTATTCAGAACACATCGTTACAGAACCTGAAGGCACTACAAACTGCATGTTCTGGGGTCTTGGTTCAGATGGTACTGTTGGTGCTAATAAAAACTCAATCAAGATTATCGGTCAATATACAGACAAAGATGCTCAAGCATACTTTGCTTATGACTCTAAGAAATCATTTGGTGTAACTGTTTCTCACTTGAGATTCGGTGATCAACACATCAAGTCTACATATTTGATTACCGCACCTGATTTTGTATCTTGTTCAGCACACGCTTATATCGGAAGATATGACTTGTTGAAAGGTATTAAAGAAGGCGGTACGTTCTTGCTTAATTCTCCTTGGTCAAAGGAAGAAGCTTTCTCACACTTAACAAGAGATATGCAAGAAACTATTATTAACAAGAAAGTTAAATTCTACAACGTAAACGCAGAAGAATTGATTAAACAACAACCTGGTTTACGTGGTAAAGGTGCAAACACTGTTATGATGGTTGCATACTTTAAGGTTTCAGGTATCATACCGTTTGAACAAGCTTTAGAAGGTATGAAGGCTATGACAACTAAGACATTTAAGAAAAAAGGTGACGACGTTGTTAACATGAACCTTGCTTTAATTGATGCAGCAGTAAACGCAACTGAAGAAGTTGTAGTTCCATCATCATTAGACGGTGTTGCTCACGCAGATGAAGTTAAGATGATTCCTGATAATGCAGATAATTTCGCTAAGAAAATCATTGAACCATCTATGAGACAAAAAGGTGATGATATCCCTGTTTCAGCAATGTCTGTTGACGGTGTTATCCCAACAGGTACAGCTTGTCTTGAAAAACGTGGTATCGCTCCAAGAGTTCCAAAATGGAATCCTGAAACTTGTGCTCAATGTGGTATCTGTGCTTCAGCTTGTCCTCACGCTGCTATCAGAACTAAATTGTTTGAAGCAGATAGCTTGGCTGATGCTCCTGAATCATTTAAAACAGTTGACGCAAAACCAAATGCAAACGGCGAAAAATTCAAAGTTCAAGTTTACTGTGAAGATTGTACAGGCTGCGGTGTTTGTTTAGATCAATGTCCTATGTCTAAGATTCCTGGTAAGGAAGTATTGACTTGGTCAACAATTGAAGACGAAGTTGCAGCAGGCGAGTTAGTTAATGAAAAATACTTTGACGAAAAACCTGATAACGTTATGGGTAAAAACACAACTAAGACACTTAAAGGTGCAATGTTGAGAAAACCATTATTCGAATTTTCAGGCGCTTGTGCAGGTTGTGGTGAAACACCTTATGTTAAACTTGTTTCACAATTGTTCGGTGAAAATGCTATCGTTGCTAACGCAACAGGTTGTTCATCAATCTATTCAGGTACATTCCCAACAATACCTTACACAACTACAAAAGAAGGCAGAGGTCCTGCTTGGGCTAACTCATTGTTCGAAGACAACGCAGAATTCGGCTTCGGTATGAGATTAGCAGTAGATGCAAACAGAGCAACCTTGAAAACTTATGTAGAAAAAGCTATTGAAAACCCTGATGCACCGCAAGAAATGAAAGATGCATTTAAGGCTTGCTTAGAACACTGGGATAATTCAAAAACTCCTGAAGCTCGTGAAGCACAAGAAAGAGTTCAAGCATTGTTAGCAGATAAGGATGATTGCGGTTGCGAAATCTGTGCTAAAATCAAAGAACTTCAAGACTACTTTACTGATAAATCTATCTGGATAATCGGTGGTGACGGTTGGGCTAACGATATCGGTTACGGCGGTATTGACCACGTTCTTGCTCAAAACAAGAATGTTAATATCCTTGTTCTTGATACAGAAGTTTACTCAAATACTGGTGGTCAAGCATCTAAATCAACACCTACCGCTGCTGTTGCGAAGTTTGCTACAGGTGGTAAACCAACCTATAAGAAAAATATGGGCTTAATGAGTATGTCTTACGGTTATGTATATGTTGCATCAGTTGCACTCGGTGCTGACAGAAACCAAACACTTAAGGCATTCCAAGAAGCTGAAGCTTATGATGGACCATCTATCATATTTGCATACGCTCCTTGTATCGCTCACGGTATTGATATGAGTAAGACTCAAACTGAACAAAAGAGAGCGGTTGAAGCAGGATACTTCCCTCTTTACAGATATAACCCATCTCTTGAACAACCATTCAGCTGGGATGCTAAAGATCCTAAGGGGGCTTACCAAGACTTTATCAGATCAGAAGGTCGTTATAAGTCATTGATGAAAACTAACCCTGAAGCTGCTGAAACATTGTATGCTAAGGCAGAAGCAGATGCTCACAAACGTATGGAAATGTTCAAAGCTGTTGGTGAATTAGTTCGTTAGGGGTAAATATATTATTAGGATACATATCCTAAACCACTATAAAAAATAAGGTTCAGCAAATGCTGAGCCTTGTTTTTTTATACATTAATAAATTTATTTTATTCAATATTTTTTAATAAGTCATTTAATATCAATATTTAATACTTTTGCTATGTCGTATACAACAAATATAGATGGTGTTTGCATTAAAATAATAAAATTCATTTGGAATATTATAAAACATTTGTTATTTTTATCTATGTCTTGTTCATTTCTTTCTTTTTTACGACAAAAAGTATGAAATGAACTGAAGAAAGAAAAACTCCCGATTACTTGGATGGAAGCCATCTTTGATAGCTTTTTGGTTTTGTCCTTCGACAACTCGTTTCTCTACGGAACAATACCTAATCGTTCCATAGACTGAGTGACTCAGACAATTTCGAACACAATTCTCTTGGAGATGGTATATCGTTATAAGATAGGATTGTTATTAAATACATGTAAGTTTTATTGTACTATTAATTTTAAGAACTAAAATTTTATATAATCAATGATTGAATATATTAAATACATTAATATTTCTATTTATAAAAGGCGGATTAATCGTGTCTTTTTTAATAACATTAGACATTTGGGGAACTTTAGGTTTAAAGACATTCGCCACAACTGTTCCATCATTTGGAACAATCATTTTTTTTGAAAACTCGGCCGTTTTATCAATATTTATACGAAAATGTTTATTTTGATATAGATTTATCTTTGGTTTTGTTGATAAACCTTTTACAGAATAAGCACTTTTTAACGGAAACAAAGATAACAATCCTGCTAAGACACCTGTCTTAAATAAATTAGTGTTCATAATACTATTAAAATACTTCAAAATAATTATACGATACAAAACATCTGTATTTTTACGAATATTTACAAAATGTAGAACAATTACAACTTCTCTATCACACATAATTGTGTCATAATTGCAATATGAAAGAGATGATTAATGACTTGTTACAGAACAAAAATTTTCTTATGTTTGCTGTAACGATTTCATACGTATTAGGGTTGTTTGCATATTTTACTGACAGACCAATCCTATTTGCAGGGATTTTTACTATAGCATCTTTATTACTTTTATTAAAAGATATTTCATACAAAATTATATTAGTTTGGATAGGGATTTTTTATTTTGCATTTTTTAATGCTTCGCTAAGGATAAAAAATTATGATGATTTATTCAAATTAGCTCCATCCAACGCAATTATAAAAGGACAAATTGTATCAATACCAAACAGTAATATTAAAAATAATACAAAATTTTTCTTCAATGTTAATAGTGTTACTATTAACAATAAAACATATAATAATATCAAATGTAAAACTCTTGTAGGGATTAATGATTTTAGCAAAAGCCCTGATTTTTCTAAATTAACAATGGGGAATTACTATGAATTAGACGGGAAATTAAGACGACCATTCACTTCAACAAACCCATCTCAATTTTCATATGCAAACTATTTAAAAAATTTCCATGTTTATACCACATTTTATTCTACAAATGAAAATATAAAGGTACTGGATAACAAACTTTCTTTCAAATGGAAATTTATACAATATCTGAACAAAAAACGAAACCATATACTAAAAACGCATGCCAAGTATCTAAAATCACCCAATATCGACATTCTTGGCGGAGTAGTGTTTGGGGATGATGCAGTTGCACCACCTGATTATATAAAAACATCTTTTATCCATTCAGGATTACTCCACATACTTGCTGCATCAGGTTTGAATGTTGCCTTTATTAGTAGTTTTCTATTCTTCTTTATGATTAGACTAAAAGTTCCATACAATATTCAAATGATAGTTGGTATTTTTGCAACCATTCTTTATTGTTTAATGACAGGATTAGGAGCATCTGTAATACGATCCGGACTAATGCTTATTTTTATTCTGTTCGGGAAATTAATAGATAGAGATTCAAACAGTATTGCGCTATTATCTTTTGTCGGATTATTAATGCTAATATACAACCCTGCATATATTAATGATGTAGGATTTCAACTGTCATTTATAGTTACACTTGGAATTATAATTTCAGCAGAGGCCGTTATGCAATACGTAAAATGGCTTCATCCATTTATTGCAGGTTCAATATTTATTCCTATAATTGCGCAATTATGGGTAGCACCGGTTCAAATGTTCTACTTTAACACAATAAGCACATATTCAGTACTTGCTAATATTATAACCATGCCATTTCTCTCTGTAATAAGCTTTGGCGGTTTTATCAGCTCAATTTTATCTCTTTTCACACCTATTGCAGATTTTATATGCAAATGGTTCGACCCACTTTTGAACCCATGCATTAACATACTACTTCAAGTGTCTGATTATATTGCAAAACTTCCAAATTCACTTATTTATACAACTCATCCTTCTATTTTCCAAGTTATTCTTTATTACACAATTTTGACATCAATAGTTTGGCTATTGAAAAATAAATTTGAAAATAAAAAATTATTTTTATATTCAAGCGCACTAATACTGATTCTAATTTTATCAACAACAATTCATTTACCAAATCATAACTTTGAAGTTCTGACATTTGATGTAGGTAACGCAGATGCCTTTATTCTTAAAAGTCCTCAAGGTAAATACTTTATTATCGATACAGGAAAACTCGGATATAATGGCGGGAAATCGCAAGCAAATATGCTTATTATAAAATATTTAAGAGATAGAGGAATAAAAAACATAGAAGGAATGATTATAACCCACTTTGATGCAGACCACGCAGGTGGAGCACCGGACTTAATTTCTAACTTAAACATAAAAAATGTTTATATGAACTCTCTGACTGATAATAAACGATTAGCTAAAACAATATACAAATCAATCAAGAATAAACCTATAACTAATGCAGTTTTAGCAAAAAACAACAAATTTATATATAAAGAACCAAACTTTAGTATACGAACAATAAAAGCAAACATCCCGCAACACGGACACGATAGTGAAGCAAACGAAAACTCTGTGATGGCACTTATAAAAGCTGATAAAATGTCTATATTATTCACAGGTGATGCAGGAGTTAGAGCATTTAACCAAATAAAAAAAGATTTACCACAAAATATAACTGTCTTGAAAGTCGGACACCACGGTGCTAAAAATGTTGTTGATAAAAATATGGTAGAATACTTAAATCCTAAAGTGTCAATTGTATCAGTCGGATTCAATAAATATGGTCACCCGCATCCGTTAACAATCAAACTACTAAATAAATCTAAAATTGTAAGAACAGATAAAACCCATGCTATCCGACTAATTTCAAATACAAAAGGATATGAAATAGATGGCTATGACTCACAAACTAAAAAGTTTTATCGCAAATATTATAAACAATGGGAATAACCCTAACAGGAATTTTTATATTTTTTTTATCAACATTTGTTCGATATTTTAAACAAAAAAAAAGAGCCGAATGGCTCTGAAAATTTGTGAAGTGTAGTGTGTGTAGAAAGAAACTTTTAGTCTTTTCTCTAGTCCTCGTCCCAATTTTATTGGGTTTCCTCGTGTAGTTTCTTCTCTTTATACTCTGTACTAATATAAAGTTTTTTACTTGTACAAAATTGACTAAATTGTATACAAAAAGTATATACTTGTTACATTTCGCAACAATTATTGTATATGTTAACTTTTGTAACAAAAATTTCGGCTCTTGAAATTAAGGACTTTGTATATACTTTATATATATGTAAGCGATATCAAGAGAGCTACAAAACAAAAGATTACACGACACATAAATTTATTTTAACCTATATACCCTAATTCCCTTCCTAATTCTAGATTTAGCCTTCCTTGCGAAAGGCTTTTTTTTTGCCCGTACAAAGATGCATACACGAATTTAAAAAATGATAGATATTATGAAACACAAGCATCCCCTCTCCGAGGGCACTACTGTCCGAAATAATTCTCATAAAAAAGTGCATAGTGAGCAATAATCTTGTTATGGTTCTAAAATAAGGTCGTCGTGACTCGAAATTTAAGAACAGATTACTGCTATTGTACATAATAAATATTATGGGAAGTAATTAGGTGATTTTTTTATTAGTCTATTCCCTCTACTAAAGAGTAGGAGAGGGTAGAATTTCTTAACGAGGTATGAGTTTAGAAATTCGGGTGAGGTTTGAATATAAAAATTTTATAAATTAATAATTTATAAT
>CADBUZ010000023.1 GCA_902797985.1 uncultured bacterium | reverse complement strand
GAGTCGGATGACGAGTTGTTGAAGGACAAAACCTGAAAGCCATCGAAGATGGCTCCCGTCCAAGCAACAGCGAGTTTTTCTTTCTTTGGTTCGTTTCTTGCTTTTTTCGTCGCAAAAAAAAGAAAGAAATGAACATAACTAAAACCATTCACTATTAGACAAATTTAAAAAATAATATTGTTGATATATTCCAATAATATTTATTCTGTATAATAGTTTTATTTAAATAATTGAAGCAATTTAGGAATATTTGTATTTTTTTCTTCCCAACATTGAGTAACTTCTTCCGGTTCTTCTTCTCTTACAACAGTTTTCACTAATACTGCATAATTTATATCAATAAAATTTATTTTATCTAATTTTTCGATAACATATTCATTTCCGCCGCAATTATGACAGAAATTTGCTTCAGGAATTATTTCACCATTTTTTATAATCGCTCTTTGTTTAATTCCACAGCAAGCACATCTGGTTATAAACCATTCATTTTCAATTAACTCACCACAATCAGGACAATAACTATATTGGCTATCTATAGCTACATGATCGTGTGTACACGTACTATGACGTCTGAACAAATCCATTAAAAACATTATCACCTCATATCTACAATATTTTGTTTAATGACATTTCCAAAGAAGTCAAAATTTTATAAAAACGCAATTTACAATTTGTTACAAAGGACAATAGATAAATATGCAAGCTATAATATAAATATGGATTACACACAAAAAGAGTTTTTAGAAAGTCGTCCGCAAAGGTTGTGCAAAATGTGCGGTAAATGCTGTAGAGTGTTAACAGCATCAATTTCGTACGAAGAATTAAAAAAAAGTGCAGAAGCAGGTGACAAAAGCTCTATAGAATTTTTAGACACATTTGAACCATACCCATCATTAGAAGATGCATTGAAAGCTGACGAAAAAACAGTCAAAAACATTCCTGATTATCAAAACAGAACATTTTATCGATGCAAACATATTGGAGATAGCAATTTATGTCCACGATATGAAGTCAGATATGATGTTTGTAGGTTTTTCCCATCCTCCCCATGGGCAGTCGTACCACCTGAATGCGGATTTGAAGGATGGTTATTTCAACAAAGAGAATTTCACAAACAACATATCAGAAAACTTAAAGAAGAAGCTATTTTTTATAAAGCGAAACTAAAAACAAATATTTCTGAACACGAAAAAGGATTATATGAACAACTCATAAAAAAAATAAATGAACGTGTTAAATTATATGATAAATATGATTCTGAAAAATGGTAAAATAATTTTACATTTACAACTGTTCCATCTATAATACTCGTATGAGTAGTGATAAAATAGGTTTTTGGGGATATCCCGATCCTGAAATAGTTGAAAAAATTAAAAAAGAATATCCGAATGCTGAATGGATTGATTTGGATATTGATTATAATTATCCGGACAAAAACATTCTGCCCGAATCATATTGTAAAATTATAAAAAACATTATAAACAATTCTTTAGAAATAAAACCTATTAAGATAATTGCCCCAATAGGTAAAGATAAATGCGATAGCGGTTGGTTTGCAGCACAAGTCCTAAGAGATAAAGGATTAGATATTATAGAAACTAAGTATGAACAAACAAGCAATAAAAACCCAATTATTATTTCAAAAAGCAATTTGCCGTTGTTTGATAAAGTTAACACTATAATGAATAATATTATTACTCCTAAAAAATATAATTTTGAAGAAGTAAAACCAAAATTTGGGTTTTGGGGTGTTCCGCCAAACGATATGGAGATTTTAAATCTATTTCCAAACGAAACACATATATATGGCTGGACTAGATGTGTTGAAGCCGGCACTCCTGCGGATATTGATTTAGAAATGTACGTCGATGAAGATGTGCCGACTGTTTTTTATGCTCAAGCATTTTGTTCTAAAGCACAACTTGCAAAATATTTAGCAGATAAATACAATGGTTTGTATATTGATATTGATGATTATGCAAACAATTCAATAAAAGCCAAAATAGAAGCATTTTTGAGGTTAAGATGATATATTTAGACGCAGGCACAACATATTCAAAAATCATATCTATAGGAGAAGCCAACCTTTCCGAGATAAATTCTTTTTTAATAAAAGAAGAAAATGATAGAAAATACTACATTCTCCCATCATCTATGATTAAATCTAAAAATCTTAAAATCACAAAATCTTGCGGACACATGTCATCAGCTACAGAAAATGAAATAATAGCGCTTGCAAACGGGGCAAGAAACATTATAGACACAGATTCAACCGTTCTTGATTTAGGAAGTCGTGATGCAAAATGGATAAAATTCAAAGACGGAAAATTTCACGATATGGACTGGAACACCTCTTGCGCAAGCTCTACAGGTGCAACAGTTGAAATGCTTCTAAAATTCTATAACGTTAAAAGAGAAGAACTTGAATTTAACGAAGAAAAATTTGCTGTAACCTGCGGTATATTTGGACTTGAAAAAATTATGGATGATATTTCGAATGGAACAAAACCTGTTGAAGCAATATCAAAATTTGTACACGGTATCGCATATAATGCGTGGTCATTTGCAAAAAAACCTGAAAAAATATATCTGTCAGGTGGATTTTGTGAAAATAAATGTTTTGTTGAGTCTTTAAAACAATATTGTGATATAGAATCTTTAGGACGATTTATTCTATGTGAAGGATTAATTAATTCTGATAAAAAAGAGGACGTTTTAACACATGCCTAATAACAAAACACTTGGAAATAACGGTGAAGATTTAGCCGTTAATTATTTAACAAAAAAAGGCTATAAAATTCTGGAGCGAAACAAACATTTTTCAAGAGCATGCGAAATCGATATTATTGCATTAGACAAAAAAGGGGTTCTTGTTTTTGTAGAAGTTAAAACAAGAAAAACAGATTTTTGCGGGAGCCCTTTTGAGGCAATAACCAAAACAAAATATAACCACATAAAAACAGGTCTTTATACATATCTCAACGAAAATCCACAATATAAAAAATACAGAATTGATGCTATTTCGATAATAATAAAACCTGAATTAAAAATAGAACATCTTGAAAATATTTTTATAAATTAAAAAACTTTTTGGCAAGATTTATTTCATCATCTTTAGTCATATTTATATTATTTAATTTATACTTAAGCACATAATCAAAACACTCGGAATATCTGTTTGAAGGGGCAACTCCCATAGATTTTAAATCATTTCCGTTTATATTTATATAAATATCTTTTATTTCTAAATATCTAATTCCCTTATTATTTTGTTGAGTGATTATATACAACAAAACAGCTTCAAGCTCTTTCCCGCTGAAAGCTTTATAGATGGAATAATCGTCCTCTAAAATATTTGATTCAATTAATAATTTATAATCATTAATAATTTTTTGTTCTTCTTTTGTAAATGGAAGTTTTTCTAAATTCATCCATCCTAAATACACAAGCCATACATGTTTTGGCATATGTTCATTAACTAATTTTTCTATATTATATTTTGGAGGAATTATTTCTTTTTCTGATATAAGTTTATAAATTTTTTGATTAAAAAATTCGTCATAAGCTTTTTGAGAATTTAGGTTAAAAGTTTCCATAAGCTCTTTTTTTACACGTTTGTAGCTCATATCATAATTAATATTATTCAAATAATCCTTTTGAAGTTTTTCTGTTTTTTCTTCTAGTTTAAATCCAAAACGCACAGAAAATTTTAATCCTCTAATTATTCTTGTCGGATCATCAATAAAACTATTTTCATGCAGCACTTTCAAAATTTTATTGTTTATATCCTCCAACCCGCCAACATAATCAATAATTTCATCGGTTAACGTAGATTTTGCAAGAGCATTTATTGTAAAATCTCTCCTCATAACATCTGATTTAAGTGAACAACCAATCTCTGTCACTGTAGGCAAATGTCCTTTTTTTTCATAAATTTCATTTCTGGTTGATGCAATATCGATTTCTTCACCATCAATAATCATTCTCACAGTTCCGAATGGTTCATTAATTTTTATAATTTCACCGACACCTTTTTCTTCTAAAGATTTACAATATTCTATCGCATTACCTTGATAAGTAATATCAATGTCAAAACTTTTATGCCCGAGAATACTATCTCGAACAACACCGCCGATGTAATACAGTTTTTCGTCTTTTAGAGTTTGCATAAGTTTATTTTAGCATTAATTTTTTATGCTATTATTATTTGTATGATAAAACTGACAGATGATATTGAATTAAAATTACAAAATCTCAAAAAATCAAAAAACAGAGATTTAATTATGAATGCCTTTCGTCAAGCAAAAAACCCATTATCAGCAGATGATATTTTTCATAAATTAAAAATAAAAAACAAAAAACTTGCTTTATCAACAGTATATCGGACATTAGATAAATTGATAGAGTTAGATATTATTAGAGAAACCTTTAAAGATGGCGATAAGTCAATGTATGAACTTGCCCAAGAACATCATAAACATTACATAATTTGTACAAATTGCAAAAACATTGTACCTCTTGATTTTTGTCCATTTCACGAAATAGAACATAAAATTGTAGAACAAACCGGATTTAAAATTTCAGGACATAAATTTGAAATCTATGGTGAATGTCCAAAATGTCACTCTTTTTGTGAATAAACTATGGAGAAGACACAGCAAAACAAGTAATATCTAAAACCCCTTGTGATTTCATTTCTTCAATCATAGAGCCAAATGTTGCACCGGAAGTACATATATCGTCAATAATCAAAACAGGTAAATCTAATAATTTTGTTTTATCTACCTTAAATGCATTTTGCAAGTTTGTTTGTTTTTCAGAATATGAAAGCTTATACTGTGGTTTTGTATTTTTAATTCTTGTAATAAGTTCATAATTAGGACTAAACCCGCTAAGCCTGCAAAATTCTTCTGCAACAAGCTCCATGTGATTATACCCTCTCTTTTTTTGACGAGCTTTATGCAAAGGAACCGGTACAACTTGATAATTTTTCGGCAAATCGAATTCTTTAATTATTTCAGAAAAATAATTCCACATAAATTTTGCCATATAAAAAGCCAGCTCTTTTTGTTTATGATATTTAATCCCTCTAATCATTTTTTGAAGATTTTTATCATACAATCCGGCAGAATAAACTTTTACTCCGTTTATATAACGATTTTCTTTAACATCATTAAAAGACAATTCTTCATAACATTTTGAACACATTTTTACTGACTCGTTACTTTTTCCGCAAAAATAACATTTCTTTTTGTAAATATAATCTAAAAGTTTATTAAAAAATTCCGCAATCTCTTTCATAATCATAATTTATATAAAAATTTTATATAATGCAACTCTGTAAATAATAATAAAATTTGTAAAAATGATTAATATAAGTAAACAGAATAGTTGATAAAAAACAATTTATGTGATATTATTGGCATGCGGATAAATATTATTAGTGAAGGATGTTAGATGTTAGTTTCAGCAATTGCTACATTTCAGGCTATAGATGCTCAACATAGAGCAGGCATGGCTATGATGTCTACAAGCAACAACATGCTTAGTGGAATTAGAAATATTGGTGCAGGAGAAACAAACTTTAACGCATTACATCAACAAGATGTAAAAAACAGTAATGATATGATTAAAGCACAATTTATGTATCAAGTTGCTTCTGCTTGGAAGAAACACTCAGAAGCTCAACTTAAAAAAGATATCAAAAATCTTAATTACTTGGCGTAATTAAGATTTCGCCTTTTATGAATGGATTGTATATCCTAAGGTCTTAAGTTTAAAAAAAGAAGAGAGTTTTTGCTATATATTAAAATATATAGCATTCTTATTTTTGAATAAATTTTTCAGATATTTTTACATATAAAGAATCTTACTATCTTCTGTAATATCTGTTATAGTATGGATTATTATAGTAGTTTTGTTGAGGGACTCTGTAGCCATAATATCTGGCTTGTTGAGGAGAATATATACGATTGTTTTGTTGTCTGCGATATCTGTTTACAAACTGACCTTGAGGTATATATTTTGCCCTTGTTCTCGCTACTTCTGAATATTGTGAACTTGCCTCACTAAAGCTGTATGCAAATGCAGATACTTGGCATACCATTGTAAATATAATAAATAATATAAGTTTTTTCATAGAATAGTTACCTTTAATATATTTAACAAATTTTTGATAAATATCAATAGTTATATTGTATATTTTAAGACTATTCATATAAACTTTCATATAGATTAATTGCGCGCTCTATAGCACCGTCCATATTATAATATGTGTAATCGCCTAAACGCCCTAAAAAATATACATTTTTTAATTTTTCAGATTCATATAAATATTTATGGTACAAATCAGAATTATCATCATTAGGGATAGGATAATATCTTTCGTTTTTCCCCGGTTCAAATTCTTCTGAGTATTCTTTTGCAATAACTGTTTTATCGGATTTGTCATCTAAATAATATTTATATTCATGTATTCTTGTAAAATCGTAGTTGCACGGATAATTAACTACAGCATTTGATTGATAAAATTCTTTGTTATGTGTTTCCAATTTGAACTTAACGCTTCTATACGGTAATTGACCGAATTTATATCCAAAAAATTCATCAATTGAACCTGTAAAGAAGATTTTATCAAATTTCTTCATATCAATGGATTGATAATCCGTATTTAATTTAACTTTTATATTTTTATGACTTAACATATTTTTAATAACGGTTGTATACCCATTTAGAGGGATGCCTTGATATTTGTCTTGGAAATATCTGTCGTCTTTGCTTAAATAAACAGGTATTCTTGCAGTAACAGCATCATCTACATCTGTTGGTGATACACCCCATTGCTTAGTTGTATAGTGCAAAAAGATTTTATCATATACATAATTAGCTAAATATTTTAAATCGTCATCGTCTTGTTTTTGAAATTCTAAAATAGGAACTTTAGTATTGATATTAAAGTTATCTAATAGTTTGTGCTCCAATAATTCAGCATATGATTTTGGAAAAACATCATATAGAGTGTTGAAATTGAAAGGAATATGTGTTTCAATTCCGTCAAGCAGTCCGATAACTTTGTGCATGTAAGTGTTGAAATCAGTAAATTGCTTTAGATATGACCAAACTTTTTCTGAATTAGTATGGAAAATGTGCGAGCCATACGCTTGTATCATAATACCGTTTTTGTCACGATAATCATAACAGCTTCCGCCAATATGGCTATTTTTATCTATAATTAAAACTTTTTCGTCAGCTTTATCTGCTAATAAGTTCGCAATTGTTGCCCCTGAGAATCCTGCACCTACTACTAATATCATATTTTGCCCTCTCTTTTTCCATATATTATACATTATAATTGATAATTTTGGAATACAAATAAATTAAATGCTACATTTTAAATTTATTTATAATACAATAATAAATGTAGATATAACAATAAGGAAAAGGAATTATGGTAACAAAAATGTCAGTTTTAAAAACAACTTTTTCAGGTATAGATTTTTCAAATTACAAATCTAAAGTGTCTGAATTTGTTAGTGAGTTTTCATCAAGAGCAAACAAGGAAGGTAAATTCTTAAATTGGGTAAATTTACCGCAAGAACAACTTAAACGTGTTGATGAATTATATTCAATGGTAGAAAACTTCAGAGCTCAAACAGGTAATACAGTATTGAGTGTTATGGGTATTGGCGGTTCAAAACATACTGTTGAACACATGCTTTCAATAAACGGTTTAAACATATGTTCAGACAAAGTTCAATTCTATTCTGATGTAGATTCAATAAGCTTAGAAAGATTTTTAACTAAGCTTGGTAATAATGTATTATCATCAAACTTTATGATTGCTTCAAAATCAGGTTCAACCTTTGAAACAAAAGACGGTTTTTTAAGAGTTCAAAAAATGCTTATAGATGCGTATAAATCACAAGGTATGTCAGAAGATGAAGCATTAAAAGCATCTGCAAAACACTTTATTGCTGTAACAGATAAAAATTCTGAAAAATCTGAATTAAGAAGAACCTCAATGGAACAAGGCTGGATTGGTGATTTATATATTCATGATGATGTTGGCGGAAGATTCTCAGCATTTGATGATCACGCATTATTCACATTAATTTGGGCAGGCATGTCAAAAGAAGATATGATTTCTATGCTTAGTGCTGCTCAAGAAGTTTCTGAATTATCACTTTCAGATGATTTAGAAGCAAATGATGCATTAAAAGAAGGTATTTTCTGGGCAGATGCTAAATTGAATGGAATAGAAGCATCTGTACATCAATATATGGGTTCAATGTTTGAAAATACTGTATATTGGCACGCTCAAATGCAAAATGAATCTGTTAAAGATACTTTAAAACAAGTAGCAAAAGTTCCTGATGCAATGCACCATTCTGCAGAAGCACATTTTAACCCTGCTAACAAATTAGTATTTGCATTAACAGTTCCTTCTGACAAGGGTGTATGTTCTGAAAATGCTAAAGCATATATTGGCGCATTGACTAAGTCATACGATTCTACAGGAGCATTATTTGTAGAAGAATTAGAAACATCTAAATTAGGTTTAACAGCTGCTGCTGCAGGTGCAATGACTCAATTAAGAGCTTATGCAACTGTATATCAAGAAATTGTTACAGCTGTTATGACAGGTAAACAACTTCCTGAAGTATTTGACAGTGTTCTTCAACCACACGTTGAATATTACAAGAAAAATCTTAAAGGCGGAGTTGTTGTTCCGGGTAGAATTTCTTAGTTCTTAAAATGTTTTTAAAAGACCACATTCATAATGGATGTGGTCTTTTTGTTTGCAATAATGTTTTGCTTCTTGTATATTTTAGCTATGGGTGGCGCTTTTCAAAAAACATTAAAATCTTTAGAATATAATAAAATTTTAGAAGAATTAGCTAACTTTACAAGATGCTTTTACTCTAAACGACTTTGTATAGATTTGACTCCTGCTAAAGAAGTTTCTGAAATTCAAACAATGTTGAATTATACAAAAGAAGCTTTGCAAATTTTAGATAATGCGATCGACATTCCGTTAGATTATATTATAAATATTGAGGAAATTGATTTAAGACCTGAATATTTTGCAGAAGATGAACTGATAGATTTTGCAAAAACGCTAAAAAGTTTTAGATTAATAAAAAATTTTTTAAAAGAAAATTCTATACCGGAATCTTTATTGTTTAATCAAAGTCAAAAACTTTTTTCTGACAAAGAATTAGAGGATAGAATTTTTGATACTTTTGATGAAAATTATAATGTAAGACACGATGCAACTCAAACTTTAAGCGGTTTATACTCATCTCTCAAAGAAACAGAAATAACTTTAAAAGAAACGGTTACAAAGCTTTTAAATTCACCTGATTTTAATAAGCATTTGCAAGAACAAATATATACAATAAGAGATGATAGAGTGGTTTTTCAAGTAAAAGCTCCGTCTAAAAATAAAATTCAAGGAATAGTTCACGATGTTTCAGCTACAAACAAAACTTTTTATATTGAACCATCTCAAGTAATTCCGTTAAATAATAAAATTAGAGAGGTAAAATCAAAAATCCATGGTGAAATAATTACCATTTTGACAGATTTAAGCAGACAAATTAAAAGTAATTTAGAAGAAATAAAGCATAGTATTGTAATTGCAGGTGAGATAGATTTCCATTTTTCAAAAGCCAGATATGCAGTAAAAACACAAGCAATTGAGCCAATTTTAACCGATAAAAAATATGTTCAAATAGAAAAGATGCGTCATCCTTTGCTAATTGGCAGGGTGGAAAAACTTGTTGAAAATGACTTTGAAATAGGAAAAGATTATCATTCAGTTTTAATAACAGGTTCAAACACAGGCGGGAAAACGGTTGCTTTAAAAACAATTGGATTGTTTTTATTGATGGCAAAATCCGGAATGTTTTTACCATGTACTTATGCAGTAATATATCCGTTTAAGAATGTTTTTGCCGATATTGGTGATGATCAAAATATATTACAAAATTTATCTACTTTTTCGTCACATATGACAAATATAATAGATATTTTAAATCTTTCTAATTCAGAAACATTTGTACTATTAGATGAACTCTGCGCAGGAACCGACCCTGTTGAAGGAGCTGTGCTTGCCGAAGTTATTCTAAAAAGATTGAAAAAATTATCTGCAAAATCAGTTATAACAACTCACTATGGTCAATTAAAATCGTTAGAATATACAGATAATTATTTTAAAAATGCAAGTGTCGAATTCGACACAGAAACATTATCCCCGACATATAATCTCGTCATAGGTATTCCGGGACTAAGTAATGCTATAGCTGTTAGTGCAAATCTCGGGTTAGATAAAAGTATGATTTCTCAAGCTCAAGATTTACTTTACAATAAAAAAGATACTTCATTAGAGGTCGTAGAAAAATTACAAGATACACATCAACAGTTGACACAAAACTTGAAAAACGCAGAAGTGGTCAGTGCTGAAGCAGATAGCCTTAAAAAGAAATATGAAAAAGAAGTTTCCGAGCTTAAAAAAACAAAAAATAAAACAATAAAACATATAAAAAACAGATTTGATAATGAATTGGATGAAGTAAAAAAAGAAATAAAAGAAATTCTTGATGAATTAAGAAAAAATCAATCAGAAAAAATAGCACGCCGTTCATATTTAAGATTGGCAAACCTTGAACATAAATTCCGCGGGGAATTGAGCGAACTTGAGGAAGCAGAAAAATATGAAGAAATTGATTGGGGAAAAGCTAAAATAAATGAAACATATATTGTTAAAGATTTACATCAAGAAGTAACATTATTATCACTCCCTGATAAAAATAAAAATGTGTTTGTTCAAATGGGAAATATAAAAACAAAAATCAAACAGGATAAACTTGCTGTATATAACAAATCTTTAGTTAAAAAACCACTGTTCAAACCTGTCAAACCATCTGCAAATATTGAATTGAAACGTTATTCAATGTCCAGCACACTCGATTTAAGAGGGTTTAGAGTAGAAGAAGCACTGGATGAATTAGAAGCATATTTAGATAAAGCAAGCTTAGTAAATCTCACTCCTGTTTATATAATACACGGGCACGGTACAGGAGCATTAAAATCCGCTGTTAGAGATTTTCTCGAAACATCACCTTACGTTGCAAAATATAGGGTAGGAGAAAACACAGAAGGCGGTGATGGAGTTAGCGTTGTTGATATAAATTGATAAATATAAATGTTGACAACCCTTTTAAAATGTCTTATTCTTAAGTTATGGAAACAAATTTAAAACAACGCTGGTATGACTTAGATCCGACTATGAGTTTAGCGGTTAGTCTTATGCATGATGCTTCTGCTGACAAACAGTCCGAGTGCGCTAAATTGATTATTAATAAGGCTAAGGATTTTAATATTCATATTCCTAAAAATAAACTCGAAGAAGCCTTTAATTATTTTTGCAAACGTTGGTATGATAAAGATAAAGAGCTTGCTGATGCTTTTCAGTATCTAAAAATAATGCCTTTTGAAATGCAAAAAGAAGTTTCCTTGGAAATTATTGAAAAATTAGAGCAATCATAATGTTAGAACTTATTTTTAACCCCGTAATATTATCAATAATATGTTTATTTATACTCTGTTTATTGAGAGTTAATGTTTTGTTATCAATAATTATATCAACTATTTTAGGTGGATTGGTATCAGGCATGCATATTACTGAAATTATGAATACGTTTATTTCAGGTATGGGAGGAAATTCTGAAACTGCTTTGAGTTATATTTTGTTGGGTGCTTTTGCGGCAGCAATGAACCATACGGGATTAACAGATATAGTATCAGAAGGAATAATTAAATTTGTAAATGGCAAAAAACGAATTTTATTCACAATATTAATCCTAATATCAATGGCATCTCAAAATATTATCCCTATTCACATAGCATTTATTCCAATTTTAATTCCGCCATTGTTACACACAATGAATTTAATGAAAATAGACAGACGAGCAATATCGTGCGTACTTGCATTCGGATTAAAAACTCCATATATTGTTATACCTGCGGGGTTTGGTTTGATTTTCCAAAATTTGATTGCGGAAAACATGGTTCAAAATGGAATGATTATTGCTAAAAATGATGTTTGGAAACATATGTGGATATTGGGTTTAGGTATGTTAATAGGTCTTTTGATTGCCATTTTTGTGACTTATAGAAAGCCTAGAGAATATAATGATATTCTTTTAAAAGAAGATACTCAAGAACATTTAAAATTAAATTATAAACATTATATAACTATATTAGCTGCATTAATAACATTTGGAGTGCAGATATTAACGCATTCTTTACCGTTAGGTGCGTTATGCGGATTGGGAATAATCTTTTCTCTTGGTGCAGTTAAACATTCTAAGATGGATAAACTTATGGATGAAGGTATTTATATGATGGGGTATGTTGCATTTATTATGCTTGTAGCCTCAGGATTTGCAACTGTATTAAAATCAACCGGCGGAATAGAAGCATTTGTTAATTCTGCAATATCAATTTTGCCTGAAAGTCAACTTGCGACAGCATTGATAATGCTATTTGTAGGGTTGGTAATAACTATGGGAATAGGTACTTCTTTCGGAACGATTCCTATTTTAGCGGTAGTATTCATTCCCGTTTTTATGAAAATGGGATTTAATGTGGCTCAAACAGCTATTGTTTTAGCTGCTGCCGCTGCATTAGGCGATGCAGGTTCCCCTGCATCTGATACAACTCTGGGACCTACTGCAGGATTAAATGTTGATGGGCAACATAATCACATTTGGGATACTTGTATACCTACATTTTTGCATTTTAACATTGCTTTAATTTTATCTGCTTTGGCAGGTGTCGTTATTTTTGCGTCATAATAAAATATTTTACAGCTTTACCGCATACAAATAAACATTGACAAATCCCTGTTGCACACACCAATTTTCTGATAATAAAACTTTTCATTTTTATTCCTTTTCATTGATTTAAATAAACACCATGTATATTACAGTACGAGCGAGCTGATATACTATCTCCATTTATATCTGTGCTCATCTGAACTTTTTCATTCGGATAAAAATATTTTATTTTGGCTTCATTTTTGTCCTTGGAAATAGTTTGTACAAACATAATATAATGCGCATCCTCCATAGGGTGATTATAAATGGCAACATTAACATTTCCGTCAGAGTCATATTCTATTATCGGAGAATGTTTTTCTGTTAATCCTACACTATTTTGGTTATCGTTTTTTGCTTCCATTCTCTCCATTTCTTCCCCGCAACAAACGGGATGACCATCACCTGATACTAAAATTTCTATTACGTTTCCACATATTTTGCATTTATATAATTCAAATTTATTAGTCACAGTTTTTCTCCTTTTCTGAATATATATAACCTATTATTAAAGTTAATATTATTGCCGTGTTGGGCAATTTATGATATTGTATGAATATGGCAGATTACGGAACGGAAGCAGAAAGACGAGAAGCTGAATACAAAGAAATTTTTATAGAAGCAGCAAAAGTTATTAGGCAAGAAATTGATAAATTTAAACCTGATTATAACTGTAAATTTTGCACAATACCTTGTGATATACAAAAACCTGATATATTTAGTGTGTTTCCGCCAAATTGTCCTTATGGCACTTGGCAAATTAAAGCATTATCTCATTTAACCAATGAATATAAAGCAAAACTTCGTGTGAGTAAAAAAGCAATGATGGAAAAGAAAAATGAATATTCTTGTGCAAAATGCGGGGGATGTTGCAAACTTGCTATAAGTGAATTTTCACCAATGCAATTGAAACAAAAAGCTATTAGGGGTGATAAATATGCAAGAGAATTTTCATCAATATATGTTCCATATGAATCGGAGGAAATGGCTGAAGCTATTTGTCCCGATTATTATAACAAGTTAAAAAATATTATGGATGAAAACGAACGTTTATATTTCTACTATTGTAGTAAATTAGGGGCTGATGATTTATGCTCAGATTATGAAAACAGACCTGATATTTGTAAGGATTTCCCTTTAACTGCACTAAAAATTCTTCCTGATACATGCGGATATTTACCTTGGCACGAATCAGTAAGCAAACTTGCAATGTCAATTAAAGCCAGAGAAGACCTTATTAAATTCTATAAAGATAGAATAGGATAAAACTAAAAATATAACTTATACTTAAACAATACTTTGTTGCATACGAACAGAACGATTTTCGCTAAGTAAGTTTTTCAATTTCATGATAGCTTGTGCGTGGATTTGGCAAACTCTTGATTCCGAAATATTAACAGTTTCGCCAATTTCTTTAAAGGTCATATTCTCGTGGTAGTAAAGAACCATAATCATTCTTTCACGTTCAGGCAGACGTTTTAATGCTGCTTCTAATTGACCTTTAATATTTTTTTCTTCATATTCTTCGTGTGGTGCTTTATGCGTTGAATCTTTGATTGTGTCAATGATTTCAAGACTATCTTCACCTGAACCTTTTTTGTCATAAATAGAGGTAATGGTTGTATCATCTGCAAGAATTTGGTCAACTTTATCTGTTTCCATTCCTAATAATTCTGCCACTTCAGAATTAGTTGCAGGGCGTCCAAATTGTTTTTTTAATTGTTCTTGCGCTTCTTTAACGTCACGGATTTTTCTTCTTACGCTTCTTGGTAAGAAATCTTGTGAACGTATTTTATCAATAATATTTCCTCTGATTCTAACAAGCGCATAAGTTTCAAATCTTGCACCATTACGAGGAGTATATTTTTCTACTGCATCAATTAAGCCTTCAATACCATAACTGGATATATCTTCAAAAGTAAAGGTAGGAGGCAAAGCAACTTTAACACGACCAACTACATAACGAGTAAGGTAAATATATTGCACAATTAACTTATCTCTTAATTCCTTATTGTCGTGGTCATTAAGATATTGTTCCCAAAGACTTACAATTTCTTCGTCTGAGAGTCGCTTTATATTATTATAACTGCTAAAGCTATTTTCGTTCTCCATCCCGCTTATCCATAATAAGTGTTTACATATCTATTATATATATTTAGGGATGGATTTTATCGTGTATATGTATGAACTTATAAAAAAATACTAAAGTAAATGATTGACCAATTATGATTTATCATTTTTAATTAGTTCACGAATAGCCTCTACTGCTACTTTTATAGCTTTTTCCGTATCGTGGACAACAGGGTTTTCCAATCCTTGTTTTTCTCGTTCTTGATTAGCCACAACAAGGAATACAGAACCTACTTTAACCCTAAGATAACTGCCCACAACAAACAGTGCAGCTGATTCCATTTCAGATGCAAGACAACCAAGTTTTAGCCATGCATTCCATTTATTCATTAATTCATAGTTAACAGGCATTTTCTCTGGTTCATGCTGACCGTAAAAAGAATCTTTGCATTCAACAACCCCAGCGTGATATGTATAATCTAAATTTTTAGCAGATTTTACTAATGCATTAACTACGTCTAAATTTGCAACAGCAGGAAATTCGATTGGGGCATATTCTTTAGTAGTCCCTTCCATTCTGATTGCACCTGTGGCAATAACGACATCTCCGCCTTTTACATTAACATCCATTCCGCCGCATGTGCCTATTCGGATAAATGTTTTGGCGCCTGCTTTAACTAATTCTTCCAATGCAATAGATGCAGACGGGCCTCCAATTCCTGTTGATGTAACACTAACTTTAACTCCGTCTAAATAACCTGTGTACGTAACATACTCTCTGTTATCAGCAATTAACTCGGCATTATCAAAATATGCAGCAATTTTTTTACAACGTTTAGGATCTCCGGGAAGAATAACATATTCACCAACGTCGCCTGATTTTACGGCAATATGATACTGTAAGCCGTCTTGTGCATATTTCATAAAAAACTCCTTTAATATATGGGTACTCACCTCTATGGGTGGACATATATTCTAGCATATTTCATGAATCTGTGCAAATTTATAACAAAACTACACTTTTGTTTTTTCAGAACGGATTGTTTTTATTCCAAATTCTTTAAATTTATCAAGTATAGATTTTTCAGCTTCTTTTGTTTCAACAGATAATGTGATGGTGTCTTTTCCCATATCAAAAAGTGTTGAAACGCCCTTCCCTTTAATAGTATCTACAACTTTATTATACAAAAACGGAACAGATTTATTCTTATCACCCAAAACTACGTACTTTGTTCCAAAAGCAGTTTTATAGTCGTTGTTGATTGTAATATTCATATTTAACCTTTCATCACTTCCCTAATTATAGTAAACCATATAAATGAAACGATTTACTAAAAAAATAGTAAATCGTTACTTAAATTAACATTAATTGTATTTTTTACAATTATTATTGAGCCAGTATAATATCCATCCCAAATAGTTGAAGTTTTAGCAACTTTCTTCATTCTCTTTTCTTTTTTTGCTAAAAGTTTCGCTTGCTCTTTTTCATATTTTTTAGTAAGACTTGTACTTGCTCTACGTTTTTCGACGGTAGGTGTTAACATTGCTAAAGCTTTTTTGTACGAATCAGAATTAAATCCTGTTTTTAACTTTGCAGGATAATTGTATTCAACATAGTTATAAATATTTAATAGTCTTTTTTCTCCGGATGGGTGAGATTGAAGAATATCTATATAATTTCCGCAAATTTTATTCAAAACAGAAATCATAGCAAGCGGATTATAACCTGCTTTTGTCATTATATCAACCCCTGTAATATCAGCTTCAAATTCGTCTTTTCTGCTTAACTTAGAGGAAGCAAGTTGCTGACCGACACCAGCAACAACAGTTGAACCCGTTACTTTGGCTGTTGCATTGGCAAGAATATTTACACCTGTATTTAAAATTCCTTGTTTTGCGCAATGCCCGTTCAAAATATGTCCAAGTTCGTGAGATATTACAGCTGCAAGCTCCTCATCGTTATTCACATATTCTAACAAACCTCTATATACATAAACTTCTTTATTAATATTTGCATATGCGTTTACGTCAGCTTGATCAGATACTTTAAATGTAACGTTTTGTCCAATACCATTTGCTACAATGAGTTTTTTCCCAATAGTGTTTACTCTTTGAACAGCTGCTGCAGAATCCCAATTTGTTGTAGATGTAGCTGTAGTAGTTGCAGTAGCAGAATAAACTGCTATATTACAAAATAACGTAAGTACAATTGCAAATATAATCTTTTTCATAGGTTTTTCCCTTCATAATTCCACAACAAAATTTTATCACAAAATTCTATTATTTATATTGTTTTGATAATTCTGCAAGGGTTTCCACAGGCTACTACATTTGAAGGGATGTTTTTTGTAACGACACTTCCCGCACCAATAACAGTATTATCTCCGATAATAACCCCTGATAGAACTGTTACCCCTCCTCCAATCCATACATTATTCCCAACTTTTATTGGCTTTGCATATTCTAATCCTTTATTGCGAGATTGATAATCAATAGGATGTTCGGCTGTGTAAAACCCACAGTTAGGTCCAATAAAAACATTATCACCAAAAATCACTTTTGCAGGATCTAATATTGTTAAATTATGGTTGGAATAAAAATTTTCTCCAAGCTCAATATTATATCCGTAATCACAGATAAATGGTTGTTCTATCATATATGTGTTACCAACTTTTCCTAACAAATTTTTTATTATATCTTTCCTTTGTTCAATTTTGTCTGGCGAAAGATGGTTATACTCGTGGCACAGACATTTGCATGCTTGTCTTTCTTTGAACAGTGGGCCTTCCAGTGCCGCATTATATAAATCACCATTTAACATTTTTTCTTTTTCGTTCATATCTAACCTCATATATTTGATTATATAAAAAATTAAATATATAACAATCGGTAATTTATAATTAATGTTTATGCTAAAATTAAATAAAGGAAGTAAAAAGGGGTTGTTATGAGTATAACGTCATATTTAGGAATAGATGTAGGTTCAGTTACAACAAAACTGGCTTTAGTAGATGAAACCGGTAAATATATAGATTCATACATGCTTAAAACAGCAGGGAAACCTGTTTTAGCAGTTCAAACAGGTATGAATAAAATTCTTGAGCAGGCACAAGCTGCAAACAGAGAATACGATATAAAAGGTGTAGGTACAACCGGTTCGGGTAGAAATCTTGCAGGGGCGCTGGTTGGTGCGGATATTGTAAAAAATGAAATTACAGCCCACGCAGTTGCTGCTGCTACAAACATTCCGGGAGTTCAAACAATTCTTGAAATCGGCGGACAAGATAGTAAAATAATTATTTTAAGAGACGGTATTGTCACAGATTTCGCAATGAATACTGTTTGTGCAGCAGGTACAGGAAGCTTTTTGGATCATCAGGCTCAAAGGCTTAATGTTCCGATTGAAATTTTTGGCGAAACAGCATTGAAATCAGAAAATCCTGCTCGTATCGCAGGGCGTTGCGGAGTTTTTGCAGAAAGTGATTTAATCCACAAACAACAATTGGGTTATCCGGTGGAAGATTTATTATATGGGCTTTGTCAAGCACTTGTTAGGAATTATTTAAGTAACCTTGCGTTAGGGAAAGAACTACTTCCTACCGTTTCTTTCCAAGGTGGAGTTGCGACAAATACAGGTATGGTTAAAGCTTTTGAAGAAGCTTTGGAAACAGAAATTGTTGTTCCTGATCACCACCAAACAATGGGTGCTATCGGGGCAGCTCTTTTGGCAATGGAAAATCATCAATATACAGATAACGAAACAACATTTAAAGGTTGGAATGTCGGTAATATGAATTTTCAATCAATTACTTGTCAATGCACAGGTTGTTCAAATAATTGTGAAGTTATTACTATTGTTGAAGGTTATGAAGGACCTCAGCACGTTGAAAAAATCAGCGATATCAAAGGTAATGTCATTGCTCGTTGGGGCGGTACTTGCGGCAGATGGGATATCGGATAATAAAAAATTAAGTATTAATAGTAAAAAGGATGACTTATATAGTCATCCTTTTTTGCAAGTCAAAATATATTTACTTATACTTCTTCAAGTTCTTCTTCTGTATCAGGTTCTTCAACAACATTTCTGATAGAACCTTTACCTGAAGATAAAGATTTGTCCTTGAATTTTTTTACTTGTCTGTCTAATTTATCTGCAACCAAATCAATACTTGCATACATAGATTCATCTTCTGAAACTTCAACGTGAATATTTTTTCCGTTAAGTTTGCAAGAAACTTCTGCAATATATTTACCGGAAGCAGCAGGATTTTTAATTACAGTAAGAATAACGTCTATTGCTGTAATTTGATCATAGTGATTTGCTACTTTACCTAATTTTTCTTTAACGTATGCCTTGATAGCATCAGTGATTTCAATGTTTTTACCATTTACGTGAATGTGCATTTATGCCTCCAAAATAATGTACCATTTTTATTATACACTAAGTTTTTATATTTTTAAAGTGTTAATCTCCTATAACTTGAGGTAAATCTACATCAGGAGTTCCTATCACTCTTACCAATTCAAGCACAGAAGCTTTCATTTGGCATTTTTGATACGAACCACTGAAGAAATCGTTATAGAAACATCCTTCACAATTGCAACCACGTTTATAGCACTCAATAGCGGTCGTTGTCCATCGTCTTACCGCAACAGCTCTCCCCATATCACGACTTCTAAACAATATATTCCTCCAAAATTATATAATCAATTATTCTTTAATATTATCAACTATCCCAATGGCTCTCCGCCATTCCATTAGGTCTTACCCTTATTATCATTATATTGATTAAGTGCGGTATTACAAGAGGTTTGTAAACGATTATTACAAGTGTTTTCAAGACACTATAACCCACGCTATTACTGAAACACCTGCTTTTGATTTCTCTGTACATGAGAGTATTACATGGTTTGCTTGATATTAAAACATGGAAACCCATGCATGGTGCATGTTTCCATGATTTCATTTTTTATTAACTTTTGTAAAAAAGTTAGCATGTTATCAGTTTTCATGCCCTTTTTAAAAAGCAAGATTTGTTTAAATTAAAGTTTATCGAGCTTCGCTCGATAAACTTTAAAGTGATTAAGTGATTAAGTGATTAAGTGACTATGTGAATAAGATTTATACTTAGTCACTTATTCACTATTCACCTATTCACTGTTTAGCAAACTTCGTTTGCTAAACTTTAATTTACAACGGAACATATCCGGAGTAGATTAAGCTTGCCCAGTTTTCAAAAAAACTTATTTGCGTCAAACTGCCTGTTTTTATTAGGATTTTATATTGATCTTTAGGTTCTACGTTTAAAATTTGTGCAACTATTGACTGTATTACCATTGGATAGGTCACTATTATCAATCTTGAGTTAAGGTTTGATTTTACTAATTTTGTTATCTCATCCAGTACTCTTTTGTTAAAATCTACAAGTTTTTCGCAATCTTTTACATCTATGTTTGCTATTGTCGGGAAATCATCAGAATATTGTTTTGAAACTGTTTCAAATGTTTTTCCGTTTAAACATCCGCATTTTCTAACATATAAATTATCCAAAACTTCAAAATCTTTTTTGAATAATTTTGTTATTGGTTCAACGCTTTGAATACATCTGACAGCGGGACTTGTAAATATTTTATCGTTTTTAATTCCACGTTTTTTTAAATATTCACATACTTTTTCAATTTCTTCCTGTCCATTTTCAGTCAACGGAGGGTATTTTTCTGAGTCTGATATTCTGCCTTCTTGAGAATATACAGTTTCACCGTGAGATATAAATGTAATTTTGCATTTTCTTTTTAACATAAGTAGTACCTCTTTTTATTATTATAATGTATTGTTGGCTTAAAGTCTATAAACAATTGTTTATTAAACAAGGGATTTTTATTGTCCAAAATTGGATTTTATACAAAACTTATCGTATAATTAAGTTATGAAAAAGATTGCTTTAACATTATGGTTATGTTTGTGTTCAATGAATTTTGTTAATTCAGCTGAGCTTTCTGTAAGCACTCCCGAAAATGGTTTTACTAACCCTGCAGAAGAAATTAATTCTTCTTTTTCACAAAGTAAAAATACAAATTGGATTATTCATAGAATAAAACCAACTGAGAAAAAGATTAAATCTAAAAATAAGTCTTCTATTAAGCTAAATAAGTCTGATGAAAAACTTATTAATGAAATAAAACAAGACAAATTACCTGCTCCAAATGAGGGTATTACAAAATTAAAAAAGGATACACCCGTAAAAAAAGAAACTGTTAAAACGGCAGAACCTTCAAAAAATGTCACTAAAACAGATGAAAAACAAACAAATAAAATAAAACAAGAAAAGTCACCTCTAAAAAATGAAAGTGTGACAAAATCAAAAAAAGATGTACCAACTGAAAAAGAAACCGTTCACACAACTGAACCTGCTCAAAAAATAATAAAGGAAGAAGAAAAAGCAGAAAAGTTAAGACAGCAGCAAGAAAAAGAGAAACAACAATATAGAGAATTACAGGAATTATCCAATCAATATCAGCAAGCTGTTGCATTATACACAGATAACAATTTGGATGAATCTTTGAGTGCCTTTGCTAAAATTCCTGAAGATAAAAGACCTGCGGAAGCTTGGCTTTTGATGGGAAATATTTTAATGGATAAAGATAAAAAAGACGAAGCTGCTTTTATGTATGGAAGGGCTATCTTAGTAGAAAAAACTTATTATAAAGCATATTACAATCTCGGAAATCTTTATTTGAGTGATGATAAATTTAATATGGCAATAGAGCAATATAAAATGGCAGGGAAATACAACCCAAATAATCCATATGTATTTTATAACTTAGGTTGTGCATATTTAAAAATTGGAGATTTAAAAAAGGCTAAAACTGCTTTTATAAGAGCATTAGAGATAAAAAATAGTATTGCGGATTTTCATTATAATATGGCATATGTATACAAAAAACTTGGAAAAGAAAAACAAGCAAAAATTTACCTTAATAACTATAACAAGTTAACAGGCGAAATATAAATTACTTTTATTATAGTAAATATTTATTGTCCGATAGAATTAGCAAATTCTTTATACACGTTCATTCTGTAGTCATAAGCTTCAGGAGATGTGTTGAAAATATTATTATAACCGCTTTCTATATCACCATATGTAGAACGATTTTCACTTTTCATCATTTGCTCGTGAGTACTTGTATATGGTGAAAGAGGAAATATATCGGTCATTTGCATATATGTTGGCAATCTATAGCTAATGTCTTCATATGCATTGAAAGCATTTTTAATTCTGTTTAATCGTGTTTCAAAATTGATTTCACCATAGTCGTTATCATCAGATATGATTGGCCCTGCTGCATATTCATCATTCCAACGTTGTTTTTTAAATTCGTGCATTACACTGTCAAAATTGTCAGCTTTGCCCCAGTCATTTCCTGCAGTATAACCTAAATCATTAAATCTGTTGTCATCTGTACATTTTTCACCAATTATAGAAATATCATTTCTTCCTGTCTTTTCTCGAATTTGACTTGTTATATATTGCATTTGTTTGTAATTAGGAACTCTGCCTTGTCCGCAATAATTACCCATATCATAATCGCCAACATGTTTTGCACTATCAAAAAAGATTGAATCAAATCCCAATTCTACAGCCCAACAGCAAGCATCAATAAATGCTTTCTCGTCTTTATCCCAATTGAAAGGTCTGCCTTGAACAGTCATTTGTCCTTCTGATAAAGGCATTCTTATTCCTGTTTTCAGACCTCTTATATGTGCTAAATCATTAAAGGCTTTTACTTGTTCGTCATCGCCCATACGTTGACCACCTCGAGCTAAATTTCTTGATGTTAGATTGGGTGATATTCCTGAATGTAAATCTACGGTATAAAGCGACTTATCTCCTATTTTGTTATCTTGTCCGAACATTGTCGGATATAACTGTGATAATATTATACAGTTTGCGTAACTTTTAGATGATGGCGGTATCGCAGGTAATAGTTTTATTACATTCAATAATCCCTCTTGTTTTTCATCACCTATTGTCATTGCAACTGTTCGAGGATTAATCTCAATATAATTTGCCCTTCTTCCCCACTTGTCACCGTAATTTGGGGATAATATATAAGAAGGAATTTCATAATTATTATTTAATGTACAAATACTTTGTATAGCCTGTTCAGGAGAACGTTTTAGTAAATCTTCAGGATTGGTAGTTACCCATTTTTTGCCTGATTGAGTGTGATACGTTCTCATCTCTGTTTCATCATCTTTATAAATATTGTTTCTACCTGTTAATATCCAAAAAAGTTTTTTTGCAGGTTGTTGATCACCGTAATATCCTTTAAAATTTATTGAAGCTTTATTATATGCGGCAATATTATTTAATCCGCTTTCTTTATAATCACGAACAGCACAAGACTGCTTCTCTTGGTTTGTTGGCTTTTGAGAAGCAGGTACAACACCAATAAGGTTATTGTGATTAATCTTCATATTTAGATAAAAACATTTTTTTGATTATTTTTGCTATCTAATGTAACGATATATTAAGTTTGTGTGTTTACACATCACGCAAGGTTTTAGGCAGTTTAAAGAAATTACATAAAGGCTGTAACTCAATGAGGACAGTGTATTCGAAGGTGTGATTTAAAAAAATCTTATTTTTAAAAATATAAAAAAGCATGCTTTTATATTGATATCATTGAAATTGATACAATTTTTAACATATTAGATAGCAAAAAAAATTTGTTGCGAGCTTTATTTGAATAACAAGTGTATAATTGAATTGTACCCGATTATTGATTCAGAAAATAAATGTATCAACCCAAAATATTTTCTAAAAATTATAGTTAACAATTCATAATAAATGAAAGAAAAATAATATGGTTTACTGTAAAATAGATTTAATAATTAAATAGTTGATGGTGTGAAATGATGTTAGATACTTACGAGTTTACAGATTACAATTTTTATTCAAGCCGATTGGACATGAACCTAATATCCAGTATTGTTGAGTGTTTAAAAGAAATACTTGATGAAGACAGTCGAGTTGAACAACCATTATTTTTGCATGTTAGAGATGGTTTTATTATGGATATTGCAAGAAAAGTTGTCCAAGAAAAGAAAAAAACTTTTCTTATCGGTATAACAGGAGAAAGCGCATCAGGAAAAACGGTTTTTGTTGATAATACCGTAAAAGCTTGTGTGAAAGACAATAAAGACGGTATTTATACAGTTATTCGTCAAGACGATTATTATAAAGATACGTCTAAAGAACTTCAAGAAGCAGGAAGTTATGAGGAGTTATTCAAAACAGGTTTTAGTTTCGATACTCCTGATGTTATTGATTTAGAACTTATGAGAGAACATTTGTTGTGTTTAAAGTCAGGAACAGCAATTGTTTCTCCGAAATATGATTTTAAAACTTGTGTATCAGATGTTAATGGGGAAATTAAACGTCCTGCAAAAGTTGTTTTAACAGAAGGTTTGTACGTGTTAAATAAAGAAGTTCGTGACGTTATGGATGTGAAAGTTTATGTATTTACACCATTAAACGT
Source organism: uncultured bacterium (assembly GCA_902797985.1). GTDB lineage: Bacteria > Cyanobacteriota > Vampirovibrionia > Gastranaerophilales > Gastranaerophilaceae > UBA2883. Next base: position 11,630 of record CADBUZ010000023.1, on the reverse strand, counting down.
AATAAAGGATCGTTGGTACTCAAGAGCTGCTTCAAGAGGTAAAACCGGTGCTGCAGCAGATATGCAATATGCAGATGTTAATAAAACAGCTCAACAATATATCAGACCAAATTATGAAATTGCTGATTGTATTATCAATGGTATGGTTACACAAGAATATATTCAAGAAATTACAGATAAAATTTTAAACAGATTATCTGAAATTTGTTAATAAAATTAATTTTTAAACATTAAAAAGCCGACTTGGTTTTCAAGTCGGCTTTTATATTAAATATAATATTTTATGCACAACAACAAATATCTTTTGCAAGTTGTTTATAAAAATCATTTTCTTGTTCAAATTTGTATCCAAAGTTGAACAAATCAGCTTCTTTCAACTGAGGAGTCATCAACTGTAATCCGATAGGCATGCCGTCAGAGTCAAAGCCTGCAGGAACACTCATTGCAGGAATACCAACTAAATTTGCACAAATTGTTGCAATATCTGTTAAATACATCGCAAGCGGATCTTCTGTTCTGGCACCCAGTTCAAATGCTGTGTTTGGACAAGTTGGAGATATTAATGCATCAACCTTTTTGAATACTTCATTAAATTCATCAGCGACTAGTCTTCTCATTTGTTGAGCTTTTTTATAATATGCATCATAATAGCCTGAGCTCAAAGCATATGTACCCAACATTATTCTTCTTTTAACTTCATCTCCAAATCCTTCTGCTCTTGATTTACAATATAAATCAATCAAGTTTTCAGGGTTAGCTGTTCTATGACCATATCTAACACCGTCAAATCTTGCAAGGTTAGAACTACATTCAGCTGTCGCTAAAATATAATATATTCCGATAGAATATTTTAGTTTAGGTAGTGAAACTTCAACAACTTCAGCCCCTAATGATTTATACACTTCAACAGCGTGTTCTACTGCTTTTCTAACGTCTTCAGACACAGCGTCAGTCATAAGATCGGATATTACACCTATTTTCTTTCCTTTAATATCATCATTTAAATGCTTAGAGAACTGTTCTACAGGTATGTCCAAAGAAGTAGAATCATGAGGATCATGTCCTGAAATAACTTCTAATAACATAGCTGAATCTTCAACAGTTCTTGAGAAAGGTCCTATTTGGTCTAATGAAGATGCAAATGCAATAAGACCATATCTTGAAACTCTACCGTAAGTAGGTTTCATACCAACAACGCCACAGAAACTTGCAGGAAGACGAATACTTCCGCCTGTGTCTGAACCTAATGCAAGTGTAGCTTCGCAAGCAGCAACTGATGCTGCTGAGCCTCCTGATGAACCTCCCGGAACTTTATTTAAATCCCAAGGGTTATGTACCTTTTTGAAGGCTGAATTTTCATTTGATGAACCCATTGCAAATTCATCTAAGTTTGCTTTACCAACAATAGGAATACAATTATCTAAAAGTTTTTGAGTAACAGTAGCATTGTATGGTGAAACAAAATTTTCTAATATTTTACTTGATGCAGTTGTTTTAGAACCGATTAAATTCATATTATCTTTTAATGCTAACGGAACACCTGCTAACAGTGGTAGTTGTTCACCTTTTGAAACCATATTGTCAACTTTTTTTGCGGTTTCTAACGCTATGTCATTGGTTACTGAATTAAAAGCACCAATTTTTTCATCAACTTCGTTTATTCTATCTAATGCAGCTTGCGTTAATTCAGTTGCAGAAATTTGCTTTTCGGCAATCAATCTGCTTTGTTCGGCTGCACTCTTTTTTAAAATTTCTTTCATCAATTCGCCTTTCTTAGTCTAATAATCTCTATGAGGGGATTATAACAAAAAAATAGTCTAAAGTAAAACAGCAAGTGTTCAGTGCAATTAAAGAATATCTGTTATTTTTAAAAAATGTAACGCATAATAAAACATGTACTTGATTTTTAAGTTTTATCTGCTATCATGGACTCACAAAACCGCAGACAGTTAGTTATTACGGTGGCGATACAAGGTGCGAGTCCTTGTCGTAGATGAAAGTCACAGATTTTCAGACCATCGAATTATAAAAGGGAAAACCCGACTAGCCTAGGTTACACAAGAGTCGAAATATAATAGTATTTTTATGTGTAAGATTTTGCGGTTTTTCGCAAAGTCTTTTTACTTTGCATAAAAATAGGTCGATAAAAATTAAACAAAAGGAGCAAAACATGTCAACAAAAGCCTTTAAAAGTGATAAAATCGCTCAAATTAAGGAAAAAATTGAAAAGGCAAACGTTGCTATACTTACTGAATATAAAGGTATGTCAGTAGAAGAAATTACCAAACTTAGACGTGAACTTCAAAAAGAAGATGGCGACTATATGGTAACAAAAAATACATTAGCAAAAATTGCCGTAAAAGGAACAGAATATGAAGTATTGACAGATGCTCTTACAGGTCCAATCGCAATAGCATTCGGTTATGGCGATCAAGTTATGCCTGCAAAAGCATTGGCAAAATTCATTAAAGAAAACAAAAAAGGCGAAATCATTGGTGCAGCAATGGATGGCAAATTGTTATCTGCAGCTGAGGCTAAAGCATTAGCTAATCTTCCTACAAAGGCAGAAATCTATGCAAAAATGCTTGGTTGCATCAATTCACCTGCATCAGGTATCGCAAACTCTATCAATGCTGTTATGTCACAACTTACAAGAACTATGGCAGCTGTTAGAGATACAAAAACTGCTTAATTTTAAGCAGGAAAAAGTCCAAACTCAGTTTGGATAAAATAAGTAGAACAAAGATAAAATAAAAGGAGAATATCATGAGTGTAGAAACTATTTTAGCAGAAATCGAAAGCTTAACATTATTAGAAGCTTCTGAATTAGTAAAAGCTATGGAAGAAAAATTTGGCGTATCAGCAGCAGCTCCTGTAGCAGTTGCAGCAGCTCCTGCAGCTGGTGGTGCAGCTCCTGCAGCTGATGATGCTGATGCTGAAGTTACTTTAGTATTAGCTTCAGCTGGTGCTAACAAAATCGCTGTTCTTAAACAAGTTAGAGAAATCACCGGTCTTGGTTTGAAAGAAGCTAAAGACTTAGTTGATAACGCTCCAAAACCTGTTAAAGAAGGTTTGAAAAAGCCAGAAGCTGAAGAACTTAAGAAGAAATTAGAAGAAGCTGGTGCTACTGTTGAAATCAAGTAGTTTATAGTTTGTTCTATATAAAAAGAGGTCACGAGTTTTCGTGACCTCTTTTATTTTTTCATTTTAATTTTAAGGACATTTGTGTGTTCATGGTAATATAAACTATATTAACGGTGAATATTTTAAATGAAAGAAAAAATTATAACACTTATAATATTAATACTTATAACTCTTTGCGGAGCAGGATTTGTACATTCTAAAATTTCTGAAAAAAGTGATTTGAAAAATTACAAAATTGCTCTTTCAGAATATAAAAAAGAAAATTACCAAGCTTCATACAAATATTTTGGGAAAATATCTTTATTTTCGGATATAAAACCGCCTGCAATATTCAGACGAGCAAGAAGTGCAACTCTTTTAGGCGACTATTCTGCAGCGAAACGCAATTATAAGTCACTATTATTTAGATTTCCAAATTCACAATTATATGTAGTTAGTGAATACAATCTTGCATCCTTACTTTATGAACAAAATAGTCGTTCTGCAAAAAAACATTTTTTACATATTATTAAATACTTTCCACACACAGATTATGCTCTCGCATCAGAATATTATGTTGCAAGTATTGATATGAATAAAGCTAATAAAACAAGGTTTTATTGGAAACGCAAAAAACTAAAAAATAAGGCACTCAGTCATTTTATCAGATACGTTAAATTATCACCTGATGGCAGATTTGCTCAACAATCTATTGATAACATTGAAAATTTAGGAATTGTCATTTCGCCTGAAGATAATTTAGCCATTGCCAATTCGTATTTTAAAAGAGAACAATATAAACAAGCAAGTAATTATTATGCAAAATCACCGTTTAAAAATTCTTGGGCAAAATACTCTCTCAATGAACTAAAAAATAATAACCTTGAATATGCAGAAAAAATAATAAACAAAGGGCTGGAAAACGCTTCAGCGGAATTAGAAAAAGAAGATGTTTATAATACAATTGATGAATATATCAGCACGAAGTCTGATAAAATAACTACTATTAATACACTTATAAACAAATATCCAAAATCTATATATGCAGACTATTTCACCTACCTCAAAGCAAAATACACAACAAACGAAACCGAACAATATAAACTTTTTGAAAACATATTCACATTGTACCCAAATAGCACCTTTTCTGCAGAAGCATTATATAAAGTATTTTATTCTAATGTAAATAAAAAACATTATGATGAAGCAATAAAGCTGGGGCAAAAACACCTTGCATCCTTCCAAACCTCTGATACAGCACCTGCCGTAATGTTTTGGATGGGCAAAATATACGAATACAAAAACAACTCATCTTTAGCAAAAAGTTATTACAGAGGTGTAATATCAAAATATCCTGATAGTTATTATAGCTATCGTGCTTATTGCCAATTGCATAAAAATAAAGATATTTTTATCTCAAAAAAAATAAAACAAAAACCAATAGAATTTCCTTGTTCAGACAGACACGAACAAAAAATGGCATCAAAATTAATAGATGTCGGAGATTATGATTTTGTATCTGAATTATACAAAGAAAACCAATTTGTACAAAGCTGGATAGATTACAAAGAAGGAAACATAGTTCAATCCGTTATAACTGCTCAAAAAGAAATGGAGGAAACATATCCTAAACCAAAATTTGATGACGCAAAATGGCGGTTAGTTTATCCTCTAAACTTTTATAACTATGTCGATAAATATAGAGGCGAAGAAGATGGCCTAATGATACTGTCTATAATTAGAGAAGAAAGCCATTTTAACTCTAATATAGAAAGCCCTGTAGGAGCTATTGGCTTAATGCAACTAATGCCTGCAACAGCCAATGAAATCGCATCCATACACAATTTAGATAACAACTTATATAATCCGGAAAACAATATCAGATTAGGAAGTTTATATTATTCTAAAATGAAAGCCTCCTTGTGGGATAAAGATATATATGCCGTTATGGCATATAATGGCGGTTGGTATAGTGTTGATAATTGGCTAAAAAAATTAAATTTCATCGATATTGATGATTTTGTAGAAAAAATACCTTACCCGGAAACCCAAACTTATGTAAAAAAAGTTTTTAAAAGCTATTGGATGTATTCAAATATTTACAAATAAACACTTATAAAAAGGACTTAATATATAATATATCAAGTCCTTTTCCAATATTATAAACTATAAATTTATACTAACTCATGTACAACATAGCCAAATACATTTTATCTGAAGTAGATGAGCCTTCAATAACATCCCAAGCTGTTGCATAATCTTGAGAAGGCTTAAAGAAACCGCTGGTTGAGGATAACCACGCTGCAATTTTAGCCTGAGTTGAAGCTATCTCTGTATCAATATCCAAAGCAGATGTTGTTCCATCCGTTTCATTGATTATATTAATATTTTCAATTTTTTGAGCTCCGCCATAATAATCATCAATCCATGCATAACCGAATGTTCCTTGCATAGATTCCATTATAGCTTTCATGCCCGAACCTGACAGACTTGAGAATGCACTCATGCCTGCAGATGTAAATTGACTCTTATCACAAATCATTAAATCCGTATATATAGTAGGATTTTCACTTGCATGTTTTGGATTAACAACATCAAACAAATACATTAAATTATTGTCGGAATATGTAATATTTAATGTATCAGTTCCTGCATAATCTTCTATATACAATCCAAAATCTTTTAATGTTGTATTATATGTATCGTCACCTGATGCGCTATAAACACTAATTGCCGGCACATCCAAGTCATTACTTATAGAATGAGTTCCTCCGATACCTATCATTTCAGCGGTGTTTTTACCTGTTTCATCACCTGTTGTTGATGTAAGGTTAAGAATATCTTTTCCTTCACCCATATAAACCAAATCGTTTCTACCGTTTGTATTAATTACATCAGCAGAATTACTACCAATTATAATTTCACTTTCATGAGTTCCGTTTATCGTACCTTGTCCTATGATTATATTTTTTGTTTTGCCGTTTTTATCAACAAGCTGAATTTCGTTTGGCATACCATCAACATTTTTAACAGTAATATCACCGATTTTCAAATCATTTCCATCTTTAATAATCAATGGATCACCTGCGCTATATGCACCTGATAAAGTTCCTTTTGTATAAAAATCAGTATATTCCTTATCTTCAAACACAAAAGTGTCCTTTGAACCATTAGCAGTAGTGACTACTTTATCAGAAGTGTAATCTTTTAGGAACACAACTTCGTCATCACTTTCATATAAATTAATATTAGTTTCGCCTTTTGTTTCAATTACATCATGATATTTTGTCCCATCTATAGTTTCAGATGTAGCCACAACATGGATAGGATTTTCTTTTGAACCCATTTCATAAAGACCAAAATTACCCTCATTATCTAATGCATAAAAAGATATCGAATCATAGTCATCAGCTGTGAAATAATTTTCATATGATGTATTCAAATCCCCTGATATAAATATCTTCAAGTCATTTCCTTCTTTTACAAACTTATAATCAGAATACTTAACTGCTGAATTATAAAGTTTTTGATATTCAGAATAATTCAAAGCTTTAAACAAATTAGTCAAGGATACTTTTTCAGCTTTCGTACCTGTTAAAAATACATCCTTAACTGATTTATGTAATTTAACATTTTCTAACGAATTTAACCAATCAGAAACTTCTGTTTTGGCATATAAAGTCCAACCATCCATATCAAAACTAGTTTCACCGTATTTAATATTTTCTATTTTCCCATCAGAAAAATAATCGTCAATTTCGATAGAACCTTTATAGCTATTAGATTTTATTGCATTAGTTAAATTTGAATATGTCATTGTTTTTGCATTATATATATACAAATCCTCTCCAAAACTGTCACTATCAGTGTCGAAGAATAATGCTAAATCGTCAACCTTATTATTTAAAACTAAACTATCAACACCGCCTTTGTCATCAATAACAAGTTTTGTATTTTTGTTGATAGTAGCACTATAATTATCAGATGTTGTACCGTAATCTACATAAGTATCTTTACCGCCTTGATATACATAACTATTATTTCCGTTTACGGAATAAATTACGTTTATCCCTTTTTGATTTTTAGCACCTGTATATTTTTGATTATCACCTGCGGATAAGAAAATTACATTATTGTTTTTATTCGTAGAATAATCTGTTTCTAAATTACTTTTTTCATTAATTATATGATAAGATTTGTTTTTTGCGCTAATCCACAAATCAGCAGCATCTTTATCAGCTGACATAAAATCATTATATTGAAAACTTGATTTTTCATCAGTCGTATAAGTTAAATTATTACTGTCATAACTATAGTTTTTAGAGTCAAACGAACTTAACTTAAGAGTAACTTTAGAACTTCCGATTGAATCAATAATATCGTGTCCATATTCACCTGTTAAAACAACTGTATCTTTACCACCTGCTGTAGAGATAAAATCATCACCTTTTCCGGCTGTGATTGTGTCATTTTTTAAACTTCCTGTAATGTTATCATTATAATCAGTGCCTTTTATTTTACCTTTTCCTATAATATTCAAAACAGGATATTCTGCTGATGATATAAAATCAATCAATTTAACATCACCTATTGAAACTTTATCTGTGTTTTTAAAATAATTTTTTATAATAAGCTTATTGTCAGATTCCGTTTTATCAGCTCCAACTATTTGATAAATATACAAATCGTTGCCTGATTTTTTATATGACAACTCGTTTAAAGCGATTTGACTGCCGGCATTTGTGATATTCAAAGTGAGTGTTTCACCTTTAGTTAATTTAATAGTGTCAGCACCTGATACCACACCAAAATCAAAATTATATGTGTTAGCCCCAACACCTCCTGTAATAGTATCATTAAATTTAGAACCTGTAATACTATCGTTTCCTTTGCCTGCATTAATAGTCAAACCTTTATTATTTTTCCCGATAGCCTCATCCAAACTATCATACATATTTATTGTGTCAGAAAATACGGTTGCTCCGCTTACAACACCTTTTTTATTATAAGTATATTCTATTCCTTCAGTATGATAAGCACCTGAATCAATAATAGAAACATCTATCGTTTTATCTTTTGAACTTGTGCTATTTGGGTTATCATAACGTATATATTTTACCATTGATTTTGTAGTAGTACCTTTATCATCAGCAAAATAATTTTTTATATAAACCCTTTGTCTTAGTCTGTCACCATAATTAATCATAAGAGTTCTACCGCTTCTTGTATACTGAAAATCCGAAACGTCAGTTAACCCTTTAAAATATAGAACAATATTTCCTCTATTGTTAGCAGTACCCAAACAATGATTATATTGTTCATTTATATCTATAATTTCAACATTTTCTTTTGTTGATAACATTTTTCTAAGTGCGTCTAAATTCATTGCCATAAATCTTTTCCTCATCCTCAATTCATACATCTATTTTAACACGCATAAAAATATTTTTTGCTAGCCGGAATACTATCTTGAGAACATAAATAAAACTATTTTCAAAAATAATACAGTTGGTATAAAATTTATACCAACCGTATTAAAATACTATTATACATTGATTTTAAAAATATTAATAATTCTGCTTAAAATTCATACTGTTCATAATCTTCAGTAACACAACCATCAAATGTTATGGCTGTAGGATAAGGAAAATCTTGTTTAATATCACCATATACAATTGTTGAACCATCTGAGAAAGTTCTTTCAATATTGCCATCTTCTAGTTTTTTATAAACCGATTTTTCTGCTTTAAAATTTTTGCCAAATACTTCATACTCAACAACAGAACCATCATCTTTTTGTAAATAATTAAATTTTTGTACAATGCCGTCATTGAAAACTTTCTCAACATTAACGCCACCGTTTTGAGCACTTGTCATTTGGAAAGAATAAATTTCTCCTGCTGAATCATCAGGAAGCAAAGACATACCTTTTCCATATACGACATTGCTAAATACATTTGTTGGCTTAATCCAATGTCTAATATCTTTATTATCTCTGCAACTTATAGTTTTTACATCACTTAATGAAGTTGTATCATTTAATATTCCTAATGCCTTAAAAATATTATCTACTCTTTCATTCAACATAACAGGAGGGTTGGTAAAACTAAATCTGGTTGAATCACCAATTTCTACTTTTGACTGAATCTCATCAAGATCCGGTCCAAGATAAGAATCTTTTGAACAACTTGATAAAGTAGCTAATCCAATTGCCGCTAATGCTAACAGGGATTTGTTTATAAATTGAGGATTGTCTGCATGTTCAAACTTATGAGAATTTAATTCTCTTGGAGATTTCCCATACTCATTTAAATTGATTTTTGTTGATTGAACATTTAACATACTACCTGCCTTTATAATTTTTAATACTATACAATACTTTATACATTATCGGTTTCCCAATCGGAAACCCTCGCATCAAATGAAATTTCAGTCGGATATTCATTATTATTACCTATTTTGTCATATACACATTTTTCACCATTAGAGAACGTTTTTACTATTTTCCCGTCATTTTGTTTTTCATAAACAGAATTTTCTAACATATAACCATTGTCAACGACTAAATATTCTGTTACAGTACCATCATTATTTAATTTATAATTATAAGTGGATGTAGTACCGTCTTTATATGTTTTTGTTACATCAACTCCGCCATTTTGAGAAGCTTTTGCATTAAACACATAATTTGAACCTTCTGACCAATCAGGTAAAATAGTTAAACCTTGTCCGTACACAACATTATTACTTATTCTATTTGGTTTTATCCAATATTGAATATTATTATCATCTTTTGCATTTATTGTTGTAACATTTTTTATAGACGCTGAATCAGATTTTAATATACCCAAAGCATTAAATATACTGTCTAATCTCTCAGAAGTAGAAACTCTTTTTGTATACGGAGCACTTTTTGTACCCATAATTTCAGTTGGTTTAGGGTTCATATCTTCATATTCTATATCTATCGGGCTTTGCGAACAACTTGATAAAGTAGCTAAACCAATCGCCGCTAATGCTAATAAAGATTTATTTATTACTTGCGGATTTTCTACAAGTTCATATTTTCTAACATTTGCCTCTTTTTTAGAATCCACAAACGTATTTGGGGTAAAACTTACAGCTTTAATATTTGTCATAAAAAACCTTCTTTCTGTCAAATACACGAAACTACGAGCACACACTATAATAAACACGCCGAATGCAAAGTAATTGCTCAATTTGAACCAAATTGTTTACAAAAATTAACAAAGGAAATAAATATATACATAGCTTACAAGCATTTTATATATAAAATCAAAAACAAAAAAATAAAGGGATGATAATCACCCCTTTTATGTGTATCTTGAGTTAATAACTTAATTATTTAACCGTTAATTTTTTGATACTTTCTTTTTCTACTTCTTTCTTTGGTGCATTAATTTTCAAAATACCATGTTCAAGTTTTGCAGTAGTTTTTTCAACATCAATATCTTTTGGAAAATAAACAGTTCTTGAAAATTCACCATATCTAAATTCGGATTTTTTATAATGAGAATCTTTTTCTTCATGTTCTTCTTCTTTTTTAGCATTGATAGTTATGTAATTTTTATCAATATCAATATCTAAATCTTCTTTTTTAACTCCCGGAAGCTCTGCTTGAACACAGAAATCTTTCTCATGTTCATGAAGTTCTACAGGCATTGATAATTTATTTGTATCGGTATAATCTTCGTTATACACAAACTCAGGAAATAAACTATCAAAATTTCTGTTTAAAATTGTGTTGATTTCATCATTAACAGATTTGATAAAACTATCAGGGGATTTTTTAATTAAAAATTTCATAATGTACTCCTTTCATATAAGGAGTAATATTTAGGGATATTGTCGGTAAATATTACCTCTTAATATTTAATTACTATCTACATTATTATTATGTATCAATTTTATAAAAATCCCTGAAAAATTAACTAAAAATTAACAATGTTAAATTATAGTTTATCGAGCTAAACAGATACTAGGACGCTAGGTCGCTAGGTCGTGAGGTTCAATTTTACATATTATTATAAAATAGTCGGCTTTGCCGACTAAATGAACCTAACGTCTTAACGACTTAACGTCTTAACGACCATAGTTTAGCGACGAACTTCGTTCATTGCTAAACTATAATTTACCCCTTTAACCCTTTACATTAAAAGCTTTATCATAAAATGCGAGTAAAGTATTTATTTCTTTTGTACTGCCCTCTTGCAATACTTGAGTTGCATAAATATATTTGTTACCTTCTTTTAACCAACCTGAAACTTCTTGAGCTATCTGACTATATGTTGTATCAAAATCAATATTTTTAATAGTATATTTTGTACTTGTCGGGGAATCCCAAATATACTGAACAACTCCGTCTATTGTATATTTTTTTCCGGATTAATTGCATAATCAGGTAAAATTGAAGTCATACTTTCTCCTATTTATTATTCTTTGCAACATCATAACATCCCTAGAAATAATAAACCATAGAAAAATTA
>CADBUZ010000022.1 GCA_902797985.1 uncultured bacterium | reverse complement strand
GCTTTCAGGTTTTGTCCTTCAACAACTCGTCATCCGACTCAGACAGTTTCGGACACTATCCCCTTCGGGGATGATATATCATTATGTGACAAATTTATTATTTCATATAAGCAACGAAGTTGCTTGGAATATCTGTAAAGATATTATCGCCGAGCATGTAGGTTGTGGTAAATCTGTGATTTACCGCAACATAATAAAAAAAAGATGCGGTAGATTTCAAATCTACCGCATCCTACGTTTAACCATAAAAAAGACCGCCATCTCTGACGGTCTTTTCCGTTTATATAAGATTCTGAAACAAGTTCAGAATGACATTATATTTATCTCTAAGCAGATTTGCCTGCTTTTTCGATAATTTCTTTTTCTACGTTTCCAGGAACTTGTTCGTATTTTTGGAATTCCATAGAGAAAGTACCACGACCTTGAGTATTAGATCTCAAGTCAGTAGCATAACCGAACATGTTAGCCAATGGAACAATCGCTCTAACGATTACGTTACCTGTGTTACCCATAGGTTCTTGACCTTCGATTCTACCTCTACGACGAGAGATGTCACCGATGATAGTACCTGTAAACTCGTCAGGGATTTCGATTTCAACCTTCATCATAGGCTCTAAGATACAAGGTTGAGCTTTTTTACAACCTTCTTTGATAGCCATAGAACCGGCAATCTTGAACGCCATTTCTGAAGAGTCGACTTCGTGGTAAGAACCATCATAAAGTTCAAATATCCTGCTAAGATACCGCCTTCAAGTGCTTCTTCCATACCTTTTCTTGCAGGTTCGATGTATTCTTTAGGAATAGCACCACCGACGATTTTGTTTTCAAATACGAAACCTTCATTTTCGCCTGCAGGAGAAATTCTAACTTTACAGTGACCATATTGACCTTTACCACCTGATTGACGAACGAATTTAGAATCTTGATCAGCAGTACCACGGATAGTTTCACGATATGCAACTTGTGGTTTACCGATATTAGCTTCTACTTTGAATTCTCTCAACATACGGTCAACAATGATATCTAAGTGAAGTTCACCCATACCTGAGATAATTGTTTGACCTGTTTCTGTATCAGATTTAACTCTGAATGATGGATCTTCTTCAGCCAATTTTTGAAGAGCGATACCCATTTTATCTTGGTCAGCTTTTGTCTTAGGTTCGATAGCAACTGAGATAACAGGTTCAGGGAATGTCATTCTTTCTAAGATAATAGGTGATTTTTCATCACATAATGTATCCCCTGTAGTTGTATCTTTAAGACCAACTGCTGCACAGATATCACCTGCGTATACTTCGTTGATTTCATTTCTTTGATCAGCATACATTTGAACTAAACGAGAAATACGTTCTTTCTTTCCGTTTGTAGAGTTCAATACGTATGAACCTGATGTTAACTTACCTGAATAAACACGTAAGAATGTTAAACGACCTACAAATGGGTCAGTCATAACTTTGAATGATAATGCTGCGAATGGTTCGTCTTCTGATGAGTGTCTTTCAACTTTTGTACCATCTTCTAATTCACCTTCGATAGCTTTTACATCAACAGGTGATGGCATATAGTCAACAACGTTGTTCAATAACAATTGAACACCTTTGTTTTTGAATGCTGTACCGCAAGTCACAGGAACAATTTTGTTATCACAAACTGCTCTTCTTAAACCTGCTTTTAATTCGTCGATTGTGATTGAATCAGGATCTTCGAAGTATTTTTCCATTAATGTATCATCTTCACCTGCGATTGCTTCAACCATTTCATCTCTCATTTCTTTAGCTTTTGCTTGAAGTTCTGCAGGGATTTCTTCTTCTTTAATTTCAGTACCTAAGTCGTTAGTGTAGATTTCAGCTTTCATTGTCATAAGGTCTACAAGACCAACGAATTTGTCTTCTGCACCGATAGGTAATTGGATAGGAACTGCATTAGCACCTAATCTGTTTCTGATTTGATCTACAACTCTGAAGAAATCAGCACCTGTTCTGTCCATTTTGTTAACGAATACCATACGAGGTACTTCGTAACGGTTAGCTTGTCTCCAAACTGTTTCTGATTGTGATTGAACACCACCAACTGCACAGAATACAGCAACAACACCGTCTAATACACGCAAAGAACGTTCAACTTCGATTGTAAAGTCAACGTGGCCCGGTGTGTCGATAATGTTGATTTGGTGATCTTTCCAGTATGCTGTTACAGCAGCTGATTGGATTGTGATACCTCTTTCTTTTTCTTGTTCCATAAAGTCAGTTACTGAAGCACCGTCGTGTGTTTCACCGATTTTATGGGTTTTACCTGTGTATCTGTTGTAGTGGTTTTACCTGCGTCGATGTGAGCGGCAATACCAATGTTTCTTACTCTTTCTAATGGTGTTTGTCTTCCCATAATTCTTTTCCTTTATTCTATTTATATTTACTGTTTTTGATAACGTGTATTATCAGTTATTATTATTATCTCACAAACATGTTTTCATTCAAGTTTGCTATTAATTCTCGTGAAGGTTTTAAACAACTAAAAAAGGTTTCGATTGGGGAGTCGAAACCTTTTTAATTTATTTGGGGGGGGGACTATAAGAAAAAATAATAATTATTCTTTGTAATTTTTAAATATATATTCAAAGTTGAGTTTTAAACCTCTAAATAAATTGAATGATTGGTCATTGTCTTCAAATTTAGATAGAATTTCTGTGAATGTTTCATATTCATTTTGTGAAATAAGACCATCTATATTCATTTTTTTGGTATATGTTGTGTCGTTTAAGAATTCTGCATCTGTTCCGTCCATTGTGTGGAACATATTCATTATTTCTCGAACATCTAAATTATCTTTTGAGTCATTTTCATTATCAAGATTTAAAATTGTGAATAGATTTTTTAAATATTCAAGACTTCCTTCAGGAATATCTCCTAAGTTATCTTTAAATTCATCTTTGTGGAATTTTTCAAATTCATCATAAGAAACTTTTCCATCATCGTTTTCATCCATCATAGCTATATAGTCTTTTGATAGTTGATTTAGAATTTTATTATATTCATTTACGTCAGTATTGCCTTCTCTATTTATTCTAAATTGAGGAGCAGCATCTTTTTGACCTTTATCGACTTGTATAGTCCAATCTTCAAATTTATGTGCGTGATTTTGTTTCTCTTTAGGAGTGTGCTTATATTTTTCATAAGCAGATTCGCCAAATCTTATTCCGAAAAAATTCATTATAAAATTACTCCTTAATTCCTTACATTTTTATAAAGTATTTTTTGTTTTTAAAATTGACTTTTTAGAAACATAAAGAATATATATCGAGCTTAGTTTTGTTTAAAATTAATCTTCTTAAACGCTCGTATTTACTGAATTAGACACAAAATCAAATTTTTGTAAAAAATGCTTAATATATTGTTACAAATAGGCAATTTTTAAAGTCTGCATGTTATTATATACATGTTAGTGTTTTTTATAAATTGTGTTTTCTGCAAAAAGGAGGTCTAGTATGAATTCTATGGCTGTAACTAGCTTAGATAGCTTAAGGGGTAAACGTTCCCAGAATACGTTTAAACAAAATTTAAATAATACTACAGTTTCTAAACCTGCTGTTCCAGAACCATCAAAGGCAACAGCTAACACTATGAGTAATACTATGCCTGTGGTCACATCAGCAGTTGCATTAGCATCATTAGGACTTGCTGCTTATGCAGTTTTAAGAAAACCAAATAGTGTTAAGAATGTAGAGCGAAAAATAGACACTTTAGTTACAGATTTAGCAGAAAACAGCAAAAAAACGCAAGAAACATTAACAACAGCCATCAAGGAAATGAAATCAACTACAGAAAATACAGTAAATGAGTTAAGAGGACAAATTGACGGACAGTTATCAGGTGTTCGTGGTGAAATTAATAATGTAAAAGGTGAAGTTCAAGGGGTTAAGTCAGCTGTTAATGCAGCACCTACTATTCACTTCACAAATAGAGCCGTAGAAGTTAACGGTCAACATTATCAATTAGCATCTGTAATGCACGGTTATGGAAAAGAAGAAGGTAAATTGACAGAACAGCTTCGTACAGAATCTGCAAGAAGATTATTAGGTGCTGTAAAACCTGTTGAGTTACCTGAAAATGCTACAATCAGAATACCGACCGCAGAATTTACAGGTTTTGCTAAAACAGGCGGTTTAGCTATTGTTCCTAAAGAACTTACAGCAAATCTTGGTGCGGTTATCAATAATAAACAAAAAGCTGAACTTCTTGTAGATACTCCAATGTATCTTGGTCAAGTTGAAAATACAAAATTCTTTGATCTTGTTAAAGTCGGTGAAAACAAATATAAATATGTTAGTAAACAAAACGGTAAGGAAACCGTTATGGCTAATTTAACAAAAGTTGATGAAATGGAAGTTCCTATTCATAACTATACTGATATTGTAAAAGAAAAAGTAGAAGTATATATGACAGATGAGATGAGAGCTCCTGTTGATTATGCTGATACAGTTGCACAATTTGATGTTGAAACATCAAAAGCTATTCAAGAAGCTATGGAAGCAGGAAAAGATTTTGATACTCCATTGATTAAGTTTACAGCTCCTAAAGGAGTTGGAGAATCTCCTAAGGCAGAAGCTAAATTTAAAACAGTATTTTATAAGAATGATAAATTCGATATGGCAGGTCCTGTTCAAGAAGGAAAAATCAAGAACATATATAATGACCAAACTACTCAATCAGGTGAAACAGAAAGATTTATCTATTTCGGTAAATATTTCTACGAACATTTATTGAGTAATCATCAAAGAATGGAAAAACCATTAAAAGCAGATTTGATTATCGGTAATGATTGGCATACAGGTCCAATATCTGCAATGACAAGATTGTTAACTCCTGCTAAAAAGGCAATGGGGTTAGATCCTCAATTAGCAGATAAAGTTCAAAATGTACCAATTATAACTATTATGCATAACTTCAAGCTTCAAGGTGCTGTTGATCACTCACAAGGTAAATTGTTAAATGTTATGTTTGGTGAACACGCTGCAAAAATTGCTGAAAATGCTTGGATGCCTCAAAAGGCTGAGTTAGAAGGACCATTGATGAATGGTTTATTCACAGGAAGCAGATTAAATCCTCAAACAATGGCAATGACATATGCAGATGACATTGTGTTCGTATCAAGAGGTAACTTTAATGAAGCATCTTCTATTAGAGAAAAAGGCGGTGACAACTATGCATTAGCTTCTTTAAGAGGAAGAACTTGGCAATACGGTGAACGTGACAGACTTGAAAGAATAGCTATGGCAAACGGTATCAGACCGGAAGAAGTTCCTCATCACGGTACTGCGAAAGGTATTACTAACGGTTGTGACCGTGTTAATAATATTTTGAGTAATAAAAAGGCCAGAGATTTAGAAACAATATTAAAATTAAAAGTTGGTTCTTTAATGTGTGATGAGAAAGCTATTCTTGATCCATTCAAGGCTCATCAACATAACAAAGGTGTAATTCTTAGAGATAGAGTTATTCCTGATGTAGAACTTGCAAGAAGTACAAAAGGTGCTGAAAACCCTATGAAGATTATGGATCCTGAACATACTGATTTGTCAGGTGTTGATGAAAACACAATGGTATACGGTATGGCAGGTAGAATTGTTGACCAAAAAGGTATCGATAACTGGGTTGCAGGTATTAAAGAAAGATATATGAGAGGACATTATGACAAAGAAAATCCTCCTGTATATTATTTACAAGGTATTGGTGAAGAATCATACATCAACGACTTTATGAATGTTAAAAACTGGTTGAGAGAAATTGATCCAAAAGCATCTAACCGTATGGTATATGCAGGTTTGTTCTCAGAACCGGGAAGATATGACGCTTGCAAATTGTTCTCAGATTTTTCAAATATGTCATCTTGGGATGAACCTTGCGGACTCGTTCATAAAGAAATCGGTTATATGAGTGGTGCTATCTCTATAGATAACTTAGTAGGCGGTTTAGCTGATGGATTGAAAGGTTATGTGAGAGGCGGAAGCGCTGAACAAAATAAAGGTGCTAATGCTATATTTGTTAAATTTATGGATAAAGATACTCACAATATAAAAGACGCTCTTGAACATAATGGTAAAGCTTGGGCTGATGCGTTTGAAACAGCTGAAGAATGGTTCCATAATAAAGACTCTTTCGCTCAAGGTATTGAAAGTTCTTACAAATCACGTCACGACTGGTTGCGTGGTAAAGTTCAAGAATATGTTGAAATCGGTAAACGTCACGGTGTAATCGCTGATAGCGTAGATTCTAAATATACATTATAATCTAAATTGAATTTCTATCTCGTTTTTTAGGTAGTTCAAATGTATGTGTTCTATCTGTTTCTGAACCGTACAACATATTAGAGCCCATTCCTTTTGCTTTGGCTTTTGATTGTAATGTTTTTAAGCAAGTTTCTTTTAGGTATACATCTACAAGAATTTTATTTCTGTGCGGACAGATATTAATTATTCTAAAAGCATTTGGGTATGATACAAGTGACGGTGTACTTATATATAGAACATTTTCTTCTTGAAAAATTTTTGTTGCGTGGTAATGTCCGGAGCATACTATTATAGGATTATCATATTTTTTTAATAGTAGTTTTACGTCATAACTATTTTTTAATCTGTGATTTTCACTAGGGAATGGTTCAATTAAAGGAACGTGTGTGAATATTATTACAATATCGCCTTTGGAGTTATCCAGTTCATCTTTTAACCATTGTAGTTGTTCTTCGGAAACTTCTCCGTTTGAAGTTCTTTGATAGTCAATTATTGTATCAAGTCCTATAACTTTGTATCCTTTTTTAGGACAGAAAGAATAATATGGTGATTTTGAACAAAAGTTAGGGTTATGTCCGTTTAAGATATCAAGATACATTGATTTTGAAAGCCGTCCGCCATGAGATATATCGTGATTTCCAAATACTGCATACCATGGTCGGTTGAGTAAATTAGCGTGTTTTATAAAGCTTAAAAGTTGATCTTCTTGCGGTTGGTTAACTTGATCTCCAGTAAACATTATAAAATCAACATTAGGTGTGTTGTTTATTTGCATGACAGCATCGTCTAATAATAATGGAGATTCACTCAATAGTTTAAAGGATGTATCAGCTTCGAATGTTGAATAGTGTGCATCACTAACTTGTGCAAATCTTAAATTGGTTGAACTTGCTACACATCCTTGAATACTTATTATACAAAATGATAAAATAACAACAAAAACTCCAAAAAATTTTGCTATATTATTTTTATTATATTTTTTATTCATTATTTAAAGGCATTCTCCATTTCAAGTTTTGTCTGTCCAATTCCTTGAAGATCATTGGTTAAATCGTATATTTTTAACTTTTCAAGATATAGTTCTTTCACTTTTGGGTATTTTTCAATACCTTGATTAAGAACCAGAATTGCCGAATTTTTACTGTCAGCATCAAGCAATATTCCGCCTAAATCTATATAATCTTGACAACTTGATGGCTGGTAGTTTTTTACAAAAGACATATATCTTGTGTAGTTTGTGTTGTCTTTCAAAGTATAATATACTTGAGCAAGATTGTAATAGTACAACACTCTAGTGTCCGGCATGGCTATTGCTTTGTTAATGTTGGCAATTGCTTTGTTAAAATCGTGCAGGTTATAATAACACATTCCAATATAATTGTAGACTTCAGAAGATGTATTTAAATTTACTGCACTTGTAAATGCGTCTAATGCGTCTTGTATATCTTCATTTTGATAATTTATTTTTCCTAATTCAACACGATATTCTCGGCAATTACTCATTGAGATTGCTTTGTATATGCTTTCTTTTGCTTTCGAATAATCATTCATGTAAACATAATTTTTTGCCATTAAATAATACGCATAATCATCATTTGGATTTTTACCCAGATAGTATTTTAATGTTGCATTAGAACCTGTGAAATCTAAATTATCTGATTTTACATTGGCAATTTTTAGGTATGCAATATTGTATTTTGGATTGATTTTAATAACTTCTCTGTAGTTTTTTAAAGCATTGTTGTAATCGCCGGCACTTTTATAATAATCACCTAAAAGCAAGTATGCACAGTAATCATTACTATTTAAATTTTGTGATTTTAATAAAGTGGCATAGCTTTTTTCTGTTTCACCGGTTTGTTTATATATTTGTGCCAAGTTGTCTAACGGAATTGTAAATGTTTTGTTTATTTCATTAGATTTCTCAAACGCATTTTTTGCTTCATTAAGTTTGTTTTGTGCCCAGTATACAAGTCCTAAAGTATTATATGCTCTAAAATTATTAGGATTTTCTTTTATGGCAGACTTTAAACTTTCTTCTGCCAGCATATAATCTTTTGCTTTGTAGCAGTTAAACCCTTGTTTATAATATGTATCTGATGCAGAGTTACCTGTAGATACGTACGGAATGTCAAATATTAACGGTTTTTCTATATCAGGTAAAGTTTTTGAAAAAGTTGGTGGGGTTAATTTGATTTTAAATCCGAGTGCTTGTACGTTATTTGGTTCAATTTCAAGTATTTGATTTATGTATTCAAATGACTTTTCTTTATTGCCTTCTTTATAATAATTTTGTGCAATATCAAAATAATCGTCAGTTAAATCATTAGCGAAACAAATACCGCTAAGTGATGATATAACCAAACATCCCATTATAATTCTTTTTACTGCACTCTTCATAATAATGATTATACTACAAATTTCGCTCTGTGTGAATATATGTATATTTTATTAAGAATAAATATTTTACAATTATGTTTCATTTTTGATAAAATATTTCTATGATTGATGCGTTGGTTTCTGAAGCGACAAAGAAAAATTGGAAAAGGTTAGGTCTTAATCAGGAGGAAATTTCTAAAAAACTATCCTCTCGTGCAAATAAACTTAATTCAATTAAAAGGTTTATCCCTAAAGAGTATTTGAAAAATAATAAGAATTCGAAGTGTGTGGAAGATATTGTTAATTATTCTCTTCAAAAAAATTTGAGTATTGATTGTGTTATATATAATTTGGCTTTGAATTTATTAGAGTTAAATAATTTAATAAAATTTGATAATAATGTTTATTCTGAAAATAAATATTTACTAGAAATTCTGAATAATTTTTCAGATAAAAATATTGATAAGTATCTTTTATCAATTGATATTCCACATGATGAAGAAGATTTTTTAGGTATTATCTATCAATCCTTGATGAGTGAGGGGAATAAAAATAAAAAGGGTTCTTATTATACTCCAAAACCAATCATAGATTATTTACTCAATGATTTAAAAAAAGAGGATTTGTTTTTAGATCCTTGTTGCGGAACAGGAAGTTTTTTGATTAGTGCATCAAAAATAGTTGATAATCCTGAAAAAATATTTGGATTTGATATCGATAATGTTGCGTGTTTTATTTCTAAAATAAATTTAATTATATTTTTTAAAGATAAAATGTTTAATCCAAATGTGTATAATTTCGATTTTATGTCTGATAAAGTTTTAGAAAAATTTAAGGATAAAAAATTTGATTTTATTTCTACAAATCCACCGTGGGGAGCTAAGTTTAAGAATATAAATAGTGAAAAATTATGTTATAAAGAATCGTTTTCTTTATGTATTTTTCAATCAAAAAATTTGTTAAAAAATAATGGGTTTTGTTCTTTTCTTTTGCCAAAATCTATATTAAATATAAAAGCGCATAAAAATATAAGGGAATATATTTTAGAGAATTTTTCCGTTCAAGAAATCAAAATGTATGGAAAACCTTTTTCGGGTGTGTTAACAGATGTTATTAGTTTAAAATTATCCAAAAATTTGCATCAAAAAGATGTGAAAATTATTAAAAACAAAATCGTTAAAAATGTTTGTGTAAGCGCATTTAAAGAAAATAAAAATAAAAAATTTATGCTTATTGATAATAAAGATTTAGGTGTAATAAAGCATGTTTTTAATATTCCGCATACAAATTTAAAAAAGAGTATTTGGGGTTTAGGTATAGTTACAGGAAATAATCCTAAATATATTTCAAATACTAAAAGTATTGGGGAGAAAATTTATACAGGTAAAGAAATTTCTAAATACAATATTTTAGATACAAATAGATATATAAATTATGACAGAAAAAGTTTTCAACAAACTGCGCCGGATGCGATATACAGAGCAGATGAAAAATTAGTATATAAATTTATTTCCAGAGAATTGGTTTTTGCATATGACAATGAGAAAAAATTATTTTTAAACAGTGCAAATATTTTAATTCCAAGGGTTGATACTCATTCTGTTTTTACTGTTATGGCATTTTTAAATTCTAAATTATTTAGTTATCTTTATAAAATTATGTTTGATGATTTAAAAATTTTGAGAGGGAATTTAGAAGAATTACCGTTTCCTTTATTGGATAAAAAAGTTAAAAAAGAATTGGAAAATTATGTAAAAATTTATCTTAAAAATAAAGACAATGAAACTTTGAAAAACATTGATAATATTGTTTTTAAAGCCTTTGATTTAAATAAAAATTATACAAAAATTATAGATAAAAATTAAGAAATTCTTCTTATAATTTCGTGGGCTTCTTCACATTCAGGAAAGATGTTTGTTAAATCATCAAGTGTTGCAAGCGCATCATCAATTTTCCCCATTTTTTCTTGGCATTTTGCAATGCTTAGCATAAGTGAAATGTTTTTAGGACTTTTTTGTAAAAGAGAGTTAAATATATTTAATGCCTTTTCACATTCTCCTAATTCATAATATGTAAGAGCTAAAAGATTTTTTGTTTCAATATCAGGATTTTGTTCTAATGATTTAATAAAATAAATTTTAGCTTTTTCATATTCTTTTAATGAATAATAAATTCTGCCTGCTAGGAACTGAATATATTCGTGTTCAGGTTGTTCTTCAAGAGCTGATTCAATTAGTTCTTGAGCTTCGTTAAGTTGATTAAGTTCGATTTTGTTAATTGCGCTGAGTGATTTTGCTACTACGTCGTTGTTCATTGATATAGCTTTAGTATAATATTCATCAGCTTCTTTATATTTTGAAATAGCATATAAATAGTTTGCATATTCAAATACAATATCAAAATTGTCAGGTGCAAGCTCAAGAGCTATTTTAAATTCTTCATCAGCATAATCGAATAATCTTTGGTTTAGATAAATAACGCCCAAATCTTTGTGAGCAGTCGCATTTTCCGGATCCATTTTGATTACTTTTTTGAATATTTTTTCTGCCGTACCCGTATCATAAAGTTGAGTTGATAAAATAGCATATTGATACAAGGTTTCGGATGTAGGTGATGCTTTAAGTAATAAAGAATCATAGATATCTTTAGCTTGTCTAAATTGGCGTGTTTCAATATATAAGTTCGCCAGTTTTTGAGCCATTGTTACAGATTTTGGATTGCGTGCCATTAATCTTGTCATAATAATAATTGCTTGCTCATAATTCTTCATTAGTTCATAACATGAGGCTAAATTATATTGGAAAGAATCTTTTTCAGGATGGAGAAGCGCAAGTGATTTGTAATGTTTTGCTGCTTTTTCTATCTGAGATGATTTTAGTTCGGAAAGAGCAAGTGATATTAAATAATTTTCTTGATTACTTAAATTATATGCTTTTTCAAAATAGTCACATGCTTGATTATGTTTGTTTTGAATTTGATAGATAGAACCTATATTGTAATATGAGATTGAATCATCAGGTTTTATTTTTATAGCTTTTTTATAGCATTCTATTGCTTTTTCTCTTTGGCCAACCAACAGATATGCCGTACCTAAGTTGTTGTATATCTGAAAATGCGAAGGATTCATTGCTAAAGCAGTTTCAAGATGCTCTATCCCTTTGTTATATTGTTTTAAGGTTATATTTGCTGTCCCGATTAAATAGTCAAATGTATAGTCTTTTGGAGCAAATTCTTTTGCTTTTTTTGCTAATTCAATAGCGTTGTATTCTCTGTTTGTTTTTAAATATATTATGCACAGACTTTTATATGCGTCTATATAGCCTTCTCTAATTTGCAGAACTTTTGAATAATATTTTTCAGCTTCTGTAACATTATCAAGGTTGTCTAAACAGTTTGCAAGATAAAATAATGAGGTTGCATCTTTTGGAGATATTTTTATAACCTTTTCAAAAGTGTTTTTTGCATCACTATATAATTCAAGGTTAACTTCAGTAAGCCCCAACAATTTTAATACTTCGACGTCATTTTCT
Source organism: uncultured bacterium (assembly GCA_902797985.1). Lineage (GTDB taxonomy): Bacteria > Cyanobacteriota > Vampirovibrionia > Gastranaerophilales > Gastranaerophilaceae > UBA2883. Next base: position 11,386 of record CADBUZ010000022.1, on the reverse strand, counting down.
CTGCCATCTTTAATGTATTCAATCAGTTGAGTGCGTGCTTCATTATAGCTTTCTTCCGAAATTAAATCTTTTATCTTATTTAATGTATCCATACTTAGCATTATATTACAAACTATTTTTTAAAAAAATATTATTTTATGTTATTATAATATTATAAATAAAAAGTGTTTACTTTTTAAATGATATGTTTCAAATAAAAAACGGTGTATATGGAAAATTATATTAAACAGCACGAAGAAAACAAGCAAGTTTCTATGACGGGTGCCAGAGCATTTATTTTGTTGCTTGCCCTAAAAGAAAAACCACGTTCATTTGAAGAAATAAGACAACTTTTAAGGGATTGCGGGGTTGCTGATAAACAGTATTCTATTGATACAATAAGAATTGATATAAATACATTGAAGGCTATTGGTTGTGATATTTCGAAAGCAACAAAAAATACTAATAATCAATACCGTTTATTAGATCAGCCATTCAAATTCTCTTTATCTTCAGATGAAGTTAGTACGTTAAAAAGCATCTATAGAAAATATGTATCTAAGACCGATATTTCTTTAGGTAATCTTTTAGATTTTCATAAATTATTTGTCAATTTATCTGAAATGGTTGAAGATAAAGAAATAAAAGAAAGTCTGCTGGGTATTTCTTTATTAAGACACGAAAATATTGATATACTGTCAAAGTTGGTTGAAAATGAAACAAAGCATAATAAATTGATTGTTTCGTATAAACCTGCAACAAGTGATTTATGTGAGTATGAAATAACCATGGACAAAGTAGAGTTTCGTAATAATAAAGTGTATGTTATGTGTTATAACCATACCACTCAACAAAGAATGATGTTAAATACATCAAGAGTTAAAGCTGTACTTGATTCATTATTTGATAAGGCTAGTGATATTGGTCTTGATGTTGTTGTTCAATTTAAATTAAAAAATTATGAGTCACATAAATTGGAAGAAAATGAAATGGTAATATCTGAAAATGATGGTTGTGCATTGATTAAAGGCCGTTATTTTAATGAGTTTATTGCAGTTCAAAGAATGTTATATTTAGGTTCTGATTGTATTATTGAAGAACCTAATTTGATAAAAACTCAAGTAATTAATAAATTAAAAGAAATGAGGGTGTTATATGGTATGTGATTTTGACAGAAAAATTAATATAGCATCTTATAAGGTTTTGAGAACCCTCTTAACTTTATTTAAAAAAAGTATGACGATGAATGAATTGGTTTCAACATTAGATAATAGTGATTGCGCACCATATAACAATTTTGTTGCAAGTAAATATATCCATACTTGTAAATCTTGCGGGGTAGATATTCAAAAAATCGGCGGGGTATATTATGTTGTTAATATGCCTATTGGAAAGAAATTTACATCTAAAGATTCAGAGTTGTTATATGAATTGAAGGCTTTTGCAGATAGAGAAGCATCCGCAAAATCAAATAAAATTATGACTGTCATTATGGATAAAGTGCACATGCCTTTTTATAAAATAGGTACAGGGATTAAGTCCAGTAAAAATGCTCGAGTAATAAAACTTTTTGAAAAAGCTTGTTTCTCAAAAAGTGGAATAACGGTTGTTTTTAAAGACGGAGCAAATCATAAATATGAGCCTGAATGTATTCATGTTAAAGGAAATAAAATATATTTTTATGTAAAAAGTAGTGATGGAGATTTTGAAATAAACCCTGATGAGGTAATTGATATAAAGCTTGATAAGAAAAATGCACCAAAGCCAAAGTTTGACGATAGTGTTATTTTTGAAATATATGGTGATTTGGCAAAAAGATATCAGCCTCGTGAATATGAAGATATGACCACTCACAGAACAAAAAAATGTTTGGTCGTTACAAATAAATATGAAGACAGAACTGAGTTAATGCACAGATTATTAAGATATGGTTCGTTGTGTAAAGTTGTTCAGCCTCAATCTTTTGTAGAAGATATGAAAACTATGTTGAGAGAAACTCTTAGTAATTACGATAATTAATTTTGTGTTTTGAGGTGAATTTATTACTTTTTTGCTAAAATTTTTACAAAATTTTACAATTGTTGGCATGTTTATTTTTTATAAAAATGATTATATTTTTTTATATTGATATTACTTAATTTAAGTTTATATAAAAAATTCAACATAATAATTAAATTATTTAAAAAACAATCAGAAAACAGATTAATATTTACTTAATATTATAAAAAATATTGGCAATTTTTATTTTTAGGGACTTTAAATAAAGTATAGAGGTTGGTATAATCTCTATTACAGTGATTGCTGTACAAGTTAGTATGTGTATTTTATGATAGATCGAATTAGAAGTAATCAATTAAATAATATTCAAGTCAACAATCAAAAACAGTCAAGCCGAGCTAATAATAGTCCGAATTTTAAAGGTGGAATTGTTGACATGGCCGTTAAAGGGATTCAAATGTGTGAAAAGAATCCTATGCTTAACGTTGCAGTAATTGATGTGGTAACGGCTATTGGACCAAGAAGTATATGGGAATCATTTACTAATATTTTTGCAGGATTTGAGGCGTTGAGAAGGGAGTCTTCAGGACTTATCGTTAACTGTTTAATTCCTGGTTTTGTTGCATTAGGTGCTGCAAAAGCTGTTAATAAATATATAATGGGAGATAAAGCTGATTTGTCCGGTTGTTGGGCGGGAAGCGATACTATCAATGCTGTGGCTGATTATTATAAAGATGCAGAGGGAACAGAAGCTTATAAAGCAGGATTAGAAAAATATAATGATGCTAAAAAAGCCAGAGTATATGCTACTCATTATAATATGCTTTCTGATGCTAAGGGTGTTGATGGGGATGTAACAAAATCATTCAAAGATATTAAAGAATTTAATATTTCAGAAACAGCAGAAAAACTGACCGAAGCAACATTTGAAGAAAAGAAACACTTAACTTTTGCTGAAAGACTAGAGTCAATAGGAAACAGTATTAAGAATATATTTACCAAAAACAAAACAGCAAAAAAACAAAATATAATAAAGAATGCTTTTGAAGATGCTGCATCAAAAACTCATATAACAGAAAATATAACTTTTGGAACAGGTAAAAAAGCTGTTAAGACAGGATTAAAGTCTGCAATGGAAAATTCTACCGGTATCTTAAGAGGTCTTGTAGCAGATGGTGCAGAAAATGCTGAACAAATTTCACAATACGCAAAAAAAGCTAAAAAATTAGTTAATACAAAAGGTGCTATCGCAATGGCAATAATTATTCCATTAGCAGCATCTATGCAATCTATAAACAGATGGATTACAACAAGAATGTCAGGAGTGAAGGGTGCTCCTATATATAATGATTACGGTAAAAATGAAGAAAAAATCGTAAAAACTCCGGAAGAAGAAAAGGCTGAAAAGAAAGCATTATTAAAACAAAAATTCATTTCAGTTGGTTCTATGATAGGGGTTGCATGTCTTTCAATGATGAAGCTGCCATCTTTAGGGATGTTGAAGAATGTGGTTCAATTTAAAGGGCAGTTCCCAACAATGGATCAAGCTAGAGCTATTTCCACAGTTACATTTGGTTCTCGTATGGCTGTTGCGGATGACAAAAACGAACTTGCAGAAGCTACAACCAGAGATATTGTCACATTCTCAAGCATGTATTTCTTAGGTGACTATGCTGCTAAAGGTTATGCAACATATCTTGAAAATAAACATGGAGTTAAATTATTAAATAGAGAAAAACCATTACCAAAAGATGCTAATATATTTAAGAAATTTGGTAACTGGATTGTTAATACTCACCTTAAGTCAACAGATGAGTTAGTGGCTGATGGAGTAAGAAGTTTAGAAGATATGAAAACTTTGCGTAATAAATGTCAACTTGCAAATATTGGTTCAGCACTTATGATATTAGGGTTGATGGTTCCTGTTTACACTAGACTAAAAACCGAAAAGAACCATAAAAAGGAACTTTTAGCAAACGAAAAACGTGCAGAAGCGGTAAATAATCCACAAAATGTAAAAGAAAATGTAACAATTTCTAAACAACATGGCAATTATAACTTCTCCGGCACCTTTAATAACATGAATACGTGTGTAAATAACAATAAAACATTTCAATCATTTAGGCAGATTGCTCAAGAAAGAAAATAGATGAAGGTTAGACAATATAATAATTCTCAACAACTAAAAATATCCAATTACAATGCAAAAAATGATAAAAATCAAAACAATCAAGTTGCATTTAAGGGTATTACTCCTGTATTAGATTATTTAGCAACAAATCCTGTATGGGGTGCAACTGCTGTAGACGTTGGTTCAATGGGTACTCCAAGAACTGCTGTTGATACATATAATAGAGGTGCAAGTGCAGGTTTTGAAACAGGGTTTAGAGAATATTCTTCTACAGTTAATGACGCTGCATTAGGTTTATATGGTGTTGCAGCAGGTTCAATTCTTGCCGGCATGTTGGGTAAAAATATTAAAAATCCTCAAAGAATTTTTGCATCTAACGATTCTATTGATGTTCATTCTAATATTTGGAAATCTACTAACGGTGATGTAAATAATTATATAAATACTTATGTAGACAGTATTAAAGGATTTAATCCTCATAATCCGAATGCAGATGCAAAAGGTTATGTTGGTATTTCTGAAGAATATAAGCAAGGCATTATTGATGATATGAAAAAACTTGCTTCAGATAAGTTGACAAACAAACAAGATAAGAAAACAAATAAACTAAGAGAACGTATTACCGCAAGATTAAATTCAAAACTAATTGAAGCTACAGGTGCTGAATCAGAATTTGTTCTAAAGCATGGCGACAAAACGGTTTCATCTTCTGTTCAAACAGTTACGGATGATTTCTATAGAATGACAAAAGCATTGAAAGAAAATGGTGCAATATCTAAAGTAGATGGTTTTGTTACAAACTTGAAGAAATTTGGTAAAGGTAGGGCTGCTTTAGGACTTGGTGCAGCAATGGCTATTTCTGCATGTTTCCAACCATTTAATGTGTGGATGACTAAGAAAAGAACAGGTTCAGATGGTTTTGCCGGTATGGAAGGCAGAGAAAAGGATAATTCTGTCGGCTTCAAAGCTATGAAGGCTGCTTCTGCAGCGGCTATGGCTACGGTTGCAATGGTTTCTTTAAATGCTAAGCCTACTCAATTGTTAGATAAAATGTTGTTTAAGGGCGTAGCTCCTACAATCGATCAATTTAAAGGTCTGTATGCAACAACTATTTGTTCAAGAATGTTGTCAGCAAGAGATAAAGATGAACTTAGAGAATGTGATACTAAGGATATTCTTGGATTCTTAAACTGGCTTGTTCTTGGTAATTTTGTTGAAAAAGGCGTTGTAACTGCTATGGAAAGCAAAGACAATCCAATTATCAGATATAACAGCGAAGGACGTAAAGATAAATTCTTATATAAACATTTTGGTGAAAAAGTTGACAGATTCTTTAATGGTAATATATCATCCAGAAGAGAATTATTGACAGAAGCCTTAAAAGCAGAAGGTAAGCCAATTTTGGATGCAAAGGGAAATGCTAAGAAAATCGGTCAAATGCTTGACGAAGTTTCTAAAACAAGTGCTGTTAGAAAAAATCTCAAAATTAGAAATATAGCGCAAGTTGCTAATTATGTTTATTCCGGCCTCGTTCTTGGTGCAGGTATCCCATATTTAAATATTTCTATTACTGAAAGTTTAAGCAAAAAAAGACATAATAAAAAAATAGAAAGAGTAATGTCTATTGATAACCAAAATTATGTAGATTCTAAATCACAGGCTAATTCTACTTTCTCAGAAATGAAAACACAAAATGTTGCCTAGTTTATTTCGATAAGAAATGACTATTGCCTAATTTGAAAGAAGATGTGTATTCTTCAACTTCTTTTGCGTTGGTTAGCCAATTGATATTTCCGTTTGGATATTTCATATAGTGTTCTGTTGAACAGATGGTTGATATCATACAAGCATCCATTATATTCAAATTAGTTATATCAATCGTCATATTTTCGCAATTAGATAACTTGATATGTTCATTTATAATATCAATATTTTTTTGCGGATTTTGATTTTCTAAAACTATTTTTGATGTTTGATTAGAAAAAACTTGGAGCATTGTATAACCTCTTTTTATATTTATCGGCAAGTTTGAATAAAAATTTTATAATATTTCTTAAAAATAGTATTTTTAGAGTATTTAGCAGGTATAATATTAGTGAATAATTATTATTCGTTTCAATTTAGGAAATATTGGAGTGACAATGAAAACGATTGATGTAAACAAAGTGGCTTGTGAAGTATTTGATATAGAAGCAAATGCTATTCTAAGATTAAAAAATTCTTTAGGTATAAATTTTGATAAAGCAATAGATTTGATGTACAACTGCAAAGGCAGAGTTATTATTACAGGCATGGGAAAATCAGGTTTAATTGGTAAAAAAATAGCTGCTACGTTAACATCAACAGGAACTCCGTCATATTTTTTACATCCTGCAGAAAGTACTCATGGTGATAGTGGAATTATTACAAGAGAAGATTTAGTGATAGCTATTTCTAACAGCGGTGAAACTCAAGAATTATTGAATTTATTACCGCTTATCAAAAGATTTGGAGTTCCTATAATTTCTATGACCGGAAATCTAAATTCAACCTTAGCAAAGGCAGGTGAGGTTGTCCTTGATATATCGGTAGAAAAAGAAGCTTGCCCTTTTGGAAAAGCTCCTACAGCAAGTACAACTGCTACTCTTGCAATGGGTGATGCTTTGGCTGTATGTTTACTTGAAAAACGAGGGTTTACGGCAGAAGATTTTCTTATTTATCATCCGGGAGGAGCATTAGGTAAAGGTATTAAATATCATGTTTCTGATTTGATGATGTCTGAAGATAGAAAATTGCCTATTTCTGATGAAAATACATTGTTTACGGATTTGATTAAACTTATCTCAGATTATAAACTAGGTATGGCAATGATTATTGATAAATCCGGAAGACTTAGTGGGATGCTCACAGATGGTGACATTAGAAGAACTGTTTTGAAATTTTCTGATTTAAAAAGTTTGAGAGCTAAAGATGTTATGACTGTTAATCCTAAAACAGTTCAAACTACTGATTTTGCAGCAAGTGCATTACATCTGATGGAAAAATATTCAATTACAACATTACCTGTTGTAAATGATGATAATGAGCCTATTGGGGTTGTGCATATTCACGATATTTTAAAAGCGGGAGTTGTATAAATGAGTAAAAATATTAGTGAAATCGCCTCTAAAATAAAATTGATGGCATTTGATGTTGATGGCGTATTTACTGACGGTAGTCTTACCTTTGGTGAAGACGGAAAAGAATATAAAACATTTAATGCAAAAGACGGTCAAGGAATTGTTTGTGTTGAAAAGGTAGGAATTATTACTGTTATAATTACTGCAAGAGAAAACGGAACAGTGGCTCACAGAGCTAAAAATTTAGGGATTACGGAATTTCATCAAGGAATTAAATATAAATTGCCTATTCTTGAAGAAATAATGAAAAAGTATAATTTAAAGTATGAAAATATTTCATATATGGGAGATGACCTACCGGATATTTGTATATTAGAAAAGGTCGGGCTTGCTTGTTGTCCTGCTGATGCAGTTGACGAAGTTAAAAATATTTGTAATTTTGTTTCTTCTAAAAATGGCGGGAGAGGTGCAATCAGAGAACTTTGTGATATAGTTCTTCGTAGTCAAAACATTGAACCACTTGATATTGTTAGAAATGCCCAATCAAAATAAATGTTAATATATGTAACAAATATATACTAATTATATAAAAATTGGTTAATTTTTTAGGCGAAGTTTACTTTATCATGGTATAGGATAAGAATATGCATTTTTCTCATTGTAAAATGAGCAATTTGTACTACGAGGAAATAAAAATTCATGGATAATTTTCACTTTATAGACGTGAAACCTGCAATAGATAGAAAAGAAACAGCTTCTATTAGGGATGCTATATTTAAACGTGCGAAAGAAAAGGCGGAGGCACTAACTGAAGAAAAAAGTGAAAAATATACATCTCAGGTTCAAAGTGATGTCATGGATATTGCAAGAGAATCTATTCAAGCATCTCCGATGAATCCGTTTAATCAATTTTTGGATAATATAAAACAGCAAAATAATATAATAGTTGAAGAAAAACCTGTTCAAAAAGAAACGCCAAAATTTGGTGAATTGTTTAAAAAAGAATTGAAGCGAAATATTGAAAGTGCTTCAAATGAAACATTTGAAAATTCCGTAAAAAATGAAACAATGACAGAGGCTAGAAATCAGTTCAGACAAGGAACTAATTTAATGGCGACACTGAATTTTTTGAACACTCAGGCGGCTATAAAGATGGCAGAAAATGCCCATTCAAAAATAAAGGTTAATTTTTCCGCATAAAAAATAGTATTATTTATACGTAATTTTTGGACAAGAATCGATTAATATAGTAATATTATATAAGTTATATGAGGGTTGATTTGTGTTACATAAGATTTCAAGAATAGTTAAGAATATATCGTTTATGCTTCTTTCTTGGCAGGGCGAATTTTTGCAAAAGAGATTAATAAAAAGATTGGGTTATAAACCAAAGCAAATAGTTGACGGTTGTACGGTTGATATATCTCAAGAAGAACATAATTTGCAAGAAAAAGTTGATAATGAAGTTAGGGTTTTACTAAAAAAATTAGAAAATAATCCAAAAAAAATTGAGGAGTTTTTTAGGGGAAATAATATAAAAATTTATCAAATAAAACGTGCTGAAAAGAAATTAAAATCATTGGGTGAAACGGTTGGTTTTATTACGGAAAGAACAGGAGTAAAAGCATTATTTTTGAATATGTTATTAAAAAATAAGCCTAAATTAAAAACTCAAACTTGTATTGTTTTAGACTCAGGTGAACTTGATATATATATATTGATTAATTGTGTTCATAAATGGTTTGCTCAAAAAGAAGGTCTTTTAGGGTTTGATGAAAAATCTCAACGATTACTGAAAAAGTTTAACAAAGTAAAAAACGAGGATAAATTGATTGGAAGACTTTCAATACCTGAGATTGAACAGTTAAAAAATGCTATTGCTCGTGATGTTCAAGCAATCGAATTTGTTTCAAAATATTCGAGAGAAAATGCCGGTGCAAAAAATGCATTGGAAAAAATGCAATCGGACAAAGGGGCAAGTATTTAAGATTTAAGGTTGTGTAATTTTACCCATTACAATTGATTTATCTGCGCCGGTGCAAGATGGGACATTATTTGGGATTTTGTAATATGTGCAGTATCCTAAAAGGGCAAATGCCATTGCTTCTTTATAGTTGTTAGAAATTCCAAAATCTTCGTGTGTTTTTAATTCGATATGTTTAGGTAAATAATTTCTTAAAAGTTTCATTAAAAATTTATTATATGCGCCTCCGCCACCAACGATAACTTGATTTATATGTGCGTTTGGATATACAAATCGTTCGTAAGCCTGTGCAATTGTTTTTGCGGTTAAGGCAGTTAAGGTGGCGATAATATCTTGTTTTTCAGGTGGTGCAATTTTTAAAATGTTTTCAATATATTTTGGTGAAAAATATTCACGTCCTGTTGTTTTAGGAGGGGTATTATAATAGTATTCATCTTCCAATAAACAGTTAAGCCAGTATTCTGAGATTGTTCCGCTTGCGCCGATTTCACCATCTTTGTCGTAAGGCATGTTATATAATTTATTCATGCAATAATCAATCATTATATTTCCGCAACCTGTGTCAAACCCGAATGGCAGACAATCATCTGATACGACAGTAACATTTGATATCCCTCCGATATTTTGGATGGCAGAGTTTTTGAACCATTGTTTGTCTGCAAAACATACTAATGGTGCACCTTGACCTCCGTGTGCAATATCAGCTTCTCTAAAGTTAGAAATTGTCAGGCATCCTGTTTTGGCGGATATTACGGAGCTTTCTCCAAGTTGAAGTGTACTTGTTAAAGATAAGTTTTCTTCGGTTTCTTTAAACGGATAATGATATATTGTTTGTCCATGACTTGATATAAAATCGGGTTTTCCGTACTCTTTTATAAGTTCGTTTGCTGCATTTCCAAAGCATTCGCCTATTTCAAAATTCAGTTGACATAATTCTTTAATATTAAGTTCATTTGAAAAAGCTTTGAATATTTTTTCTCTAATTGTTGCGGGGTATTTATAATTTATTCCCTTTATTAATTCACAGCTAAAGTCAGGATGAACAATGCATAATCCCGCATCTATTGAATCGCAGGATGTACCTGACATTAAACCGATTATTTTTTTAGGCTCTTTTTCTTCCATAGGTTAATAATAAAAAAAAACTTGTCAAAAGACAAGTTATAAGTACTACTATTTAATTTATGTTATGTTTATTTGATTTATTTTAGTTGAATTTTTAATTGATTTTAAAAAACTATCCTAATCTTTCCCAAAATTATTTTACTAACTATTAATTATTTATTTTATTGATTTATGATTTTTTGATTTGTGTTGTGATTTTTACTTTTGTGATTTTTTGAGCTTGTCTGCTCCTTCCTTCGACTCCCCTAGTCTGATAGCCATCACTCCCTTCGATGTATAAACATAATAAAACTATAAACTCATCTATGCAAGTAAAGAAAATAAGAAAAATTTTTACATTTAAGCATGCCCCTTGTTTTTATTGACACATGTCAATGTTTACAAACTTAATGAAGCTAATTTAATGAAATTAAGTAAAATTTATTCTGTTTTTTGCTTGACAAGAATATTTTATGTATTTGAGAGGCAGAAAACTTTATAAATGGAAAATTGAAAATGGAAAATGGAAAATTTCTTTATCAGCTTCGCTGATTATTGAACTCCTTGTAAGATTATCCAATAATACAGAAAGTTAAATATTCGTGAGCGTAAGCACTCTGCCGAAGAAACGATTAAGTATCGTTTCTGAGAGGAAAAATAATTTTCAATTTCACACTCTCTCCTCGGAGAGAGAAGAATTCTTGTATTTTGCTCTTGCAAAATACTTAGAATTCGAGAGAGGGTTTATTTCCACCCTCTTCCTTACCCTCCCCCAAGGGAGGGGACAAGAAAGAAAAAACCACATCCACAAGGGATGGGAATAAAAGAACGTAGAACGTAGGATGCGATAGATTTCAAATCTACCGAATCTTTTTTATTATTGTGTTGCGGTAAATCACAGATTTACCACAACCTACCTTTTGTACAATTAAAATTTAATAATAAATATTATGAGAAGTAATTAGGTGATTTTTTATTAGTCTTTTCCCTCTTCTAAAGAGTAGGAGAGGGTAGAATTTCTTAACGAGGTATGAGTTTAGAAATTCGGGTGAGGTTTGAATATAAAAATTTTATAAATTAATAATTTATAAT
>CADBUZ010000021.1 GCA_902797985.1 uncultured bacterium | reverse complement strand
CGAAATTGGCTTAAGAAAAGCTGAAGCAAAATATGAAGCTGATATGCGTCAAATCGATATGAAAGACAGAAGATACGATGCTGAACTTGCAGCTGTTGACACTGAAAGAAATGCTATCAAAGAAGAAATGGAAACTTTGAAAAATGTTATTAAAGATAACGTTGAAATGAATTTTAAATTATTCGGGTAATAGTTTAGCCTTCTTTTTGATATGCCCAAGCTGAATGATTATGTATACTTTCAATAGATTCACATTCAACCTCAAACCAATCAATTACAGGATTATTTCTCAATTCTAAAACAACATCTCTTAAGACATCTTCTACGAATTTTGGATTATTGTATGCGTGCTCCGTAACATATTTTTCATCTTCCCTTTTTAATAATGAATATAATTCACAAGAAGAACAGCCCTCGATCATTTTAATCAAATCTTCTAACCATATATGAGCATCGTCATCATATTTTATTTTAACAGATACAAGTGCTCGTTGATTATGCGCACCATATTGAGATATTTCTTTTGAGCAAGGGCATAAAGTTGTTACAGGAACTTTTACACCAAGAATAAATTCATATTCTTCATCTTCTTCACCATAATTATTAAGCACCCCTTCAAAAGAGCAATCATAACACATTGGAGCAATTATTCCGGTAACAGGTGATTTCTTATCTATAAAATATTTAAATTTCAACTTCATATATCCGCTTTTTGCAGAAAGTTTTTCAACAACATCAGCAATACATCCTTGAATATCAACGGATAATTCCTTGTTTCTCCATTCATTGAGCACTTCGACGAATCGCGACATATGCGTGCCTTTATAATGAGCAGGAAGACTGACGCTCACTTTTGTGTTTGCATAAACGACTTGATCTTCTGCGTCTTTCCTTTGTATCACAAGCGGGAATTCAAGATCTTTAATCCCAACCTTCTGAATTTCAACCCCTCTTGTATCTTTACTGCTTTGAATATCTTTCATCTTCGTACTCCACATTTACTATAATAGCACGAAAAGAAATATAACATATTATTTATCTATTACTAGGAGAAACACCTCCCGGAGAACAAGTTCCAAATTGACAATTTGAGTTATATCTTGAATCGTTCATAGTTGGGTTTGGAAAATTTCTGTCTTGATGCTCAAAACCTGTATGTTCTTTGGGGGAATAAGATTGTCCAGATTTATTAGACTGACTGTTACTTTGTGAATTGTAGTTCGAAAAATTGTTTCTATAAGTATTTACCCCTTGTTGTCCTCCATCAAGACTATTTGTGAATGCAAGTACTATGCCGGTTGATAAAGCAAACATAAAAATAAATAACAAATATTTTTTCATAATCTCTCCTTTTTTATATAATAAAAAATTCTTTTGATAAAACATTCTTTTTTTAGGCTAGGATGTTTAGGTAAATTATAGTTTATCAGCCGAAGGCTGATAAACTATAAAGTGATTAAGTGACTGAGTGACTATGTGAATAAGATTTATACTTAGTCACTTATTCACTATTTACCTATTCACTGTTTAGCAAACTTTGTTTGCTAAACTATAATTTAGTTAATAAACCGTAATAATATAAATATAATATTTGCAATTTAAATATGTTTATTTTATGATGTTGTAGCCGATAAAAGAATGTGATAACACATTCTTTTTTAAATAGAAAATTTTAATAAAGGATAAAACAATGGGTATCAAAGGAAAAGTAGACAAAATGGTAGTTTTAGCTTGTGAAGATTGCAAGGAAAGAAACTATACAACAACAAAAAATAAAAAGACTTTAAAAGACAGAATGGAATTAAACAAGTACTGTCCAACTTGCAAAAAGCACACAGTACACAAAGAAACCAAGTAGATTAAGATACTAAGGCACTAGGGGACTAAGACACTAAGATAATCTTAGAAACTTAGTTACCTAGTCACTTAATCAGATTTAAGTAAGCGTCCTTAGTTCAGTTGGTAGAACGTCGGTCTCCAAAACCGGATGTCGAGGGTTCGAGTCCTTCAGGGCGCGAATTATATAAAGGAAAATAAATGAACGACAATTTAAATGGAATAGTTTCATATCTAAAATCCGTAAAGCTTGAATGGGCAAAGATAACATGGCCTGAAAGAAAACAAGTAATTGCAGAAACATTTGCTGTTGTTGCAATCATATTTGTGTTTACGGTTGCCGTTTATTTAATTGATATTATTTTTAAAGCAATATTGGGATTTATCCCATCAGTATAGGTGGTAAGAATGGTTGAAAACGAAGAAAACTTTTTAGAAAATGAAGATGTTATTGATGAAACTACAGGTGAGCTTGAAACTGTTCAAGAAGCTACCGGTACTTCAACAGTAAAAAAAGCTAAAAAGAGTGAAAAAAGATGGTATATAGTTCACACATATTCAGGTTACGAAAACAAAGTTAAGAGCAACTTAGAAAAACGTATCGAATATATGAACATGTCAGACAAGATTTTCCGTGTAGAAGTTCCTCAAAAAACTGTTACACAAATAAAGGGCGGGAAAAAACAAGAGAAGGACGAAAAGATTTTCCCTGGTTACGTTCTCGTTGAGATGATTATGGATGAAGATAGCTGGTATGTTGTAAGACATACAGCCGGCGTTACGAAGTTCGTTGGTTCAGCTAAAAAGCCTATTCCTGCAAAGGATAGCGAAATAAAGAAAATCATCAATCGTGCAGGTTCTCAAACTCAAAAAATTGAACTTGACGTTAAGGTTGGCGATAAAGTTAGAATCACTTCAGGTCCGTTCGCTGAGTTTATTGGAGATATTACTGAAGTTTATCCTGATAAATCTAAACTTCGTGCAAATGTTTCAATCTTCGGTCGTGAAACTCCGGTTGAATTGGAATACAAACAAATACAAAAAATATAAAACAGTATAATAGATAACGGAAAATTGAATATGTTAAACGGAATAATTTTCCATTTTCCATTTTCCATTTTCCATTTAGACAAGTGGAAGGGTTCACCCCGTTTGTACCACGAAAGGAGAAAAATAAATGGCAAAGAAAGTAGTAGGAAAAATCAAGCTTCAAATCGAAGCAGGAAAAGCTAATCCATCACCTCCTGTTGGTCCTGCTCTAGGTCAACACGGTGTAAACATCATGGATTTTTGTAAGCAATTTAATGCTCAAACTCAAGATAAAGCAGGTTACATCATTCCTGTAATTATTGATGTATATGAAGACAGAAGTTTCACTTTTGTTATCAAATCACCTCCTGCACCTATTTTGATTAAAAAAGCTCTAAATTTACCAAAAGGATCTTCTAACCCTAAAAAAGACAAAGTTGGGGAAATCACAAGAGCTCAATTAGAAGAAATTGCAAAAATTAAAATGAATGATTTAAACGCTAAAGATTTAGATGCAGCCGTTAACATGATTAAAGGTTCATGCAGATCTATGGGTGTTACAGTAAAAGAGGGGTAGGGGTAATATAGCCTTTACCATAAAAAAGAGAACAGAATAACTTAGAGCCTTAGCGACTCAGTATCTTAGTATCTATATGTATGGAAGGACGTTTGTCCGCTATGACCATGAAAGGAAAATAAAATGGCAAAATTAACAAAAAGACAAAAAAAAGTAAATGAAATGCTGGAAGGTTTTGAACAACCTTCTACTATAAAAACTGCAGTTGAAAAATTACAAGAAGTATCAAAAGCAGTTGCTAAATTCGATGAAACAGTAGAATGTCACATGAGATTAGGTATCGATGTAAAACACGCTGATCAACAAATCAGATCAACAGTTGTTTTACCTGCCGGTCTTGGTAAAGAAGTTAGAGTTTGTGTTATTGCGAAAGGTGCAAAAGTAACCGAAGCAACTGAAGCAGGCGCAGATTTCGCAGGTACTGAAGATATTATTGATAAAATTTCAGGTGGCTGGTTTGAATTTGATACATTGATTGCAACTCCTGATTGTATGGGTATGCTTGGTAAATTAGGGAGAGTATTAGGTCCTAAAGGTTTAATGCCAAACCCTAAAACAGGTACTGTTACATTAGATGTTGCATCTGCAGTTAAAGAAGCTAAAGCAGGTAAAGTTGAATTCCGTGCTGACAAACAAGGTATGATTCACTGTCCTGTTGGAAAAGTTCAATTTGCAACTGACGATTTAGTTAAGAACTTTGCTACATTGGCTGATGCTATTATTAAAGCAAAACCTTCTTCAGCAAAAGGTACTTATCTTAAGTCAGTTTACATCACAACAACTATGGGACCAAGCATTAAACTTGACAACAAGAGCTTGGCCACAGAGGTAAAAGATATTGTTGGTTGATACTTTGGGGTTGATGAAAGATTTCAACCCCTTTTTTTAGTTTTAAAAAACGAGGCTTATGCCTCGTTTTTTATTTTTTCACCTTTACTACCGCTTTTCTTACTTTTTGCGGAGAGTTTTTATCTATTGATATTGATGGTTTGTGCGAATCATTTGGATACAATATCATAAATTCACCTTTTGATAAATTCTCATAAAAACCCTCCCCTGACAAAAATTCTATGTCTTTTTCTTTATCATAAGGAATAGTTGTTTCACATTTTTTATAATCTGTAACACCAATAAGTTCTTCTCCCGATAATATATATTGAATATCAATATATTCTCTATGAGCCTCAAAATCGGCATCATCTTTTGTTACATAAGTCTGTATATTTACATATATTTCATCAGAAATAATATGTTTACCATCTTTAATTAATTTCCAATCTGTATTACTCAAAAACTCTAATCCTTTAACTAAATTTTTATCTAATTCACGATAATTTTTATAATTACACAACAAATCTTTTATCATTATTCACTCTCCTATCATGTAAATTATAACAAAGAAATATTCATCCTTGTTAAAACCGTATTTTTGTGGTCTAATAATATATGTATTTATGACGAAAAAGAGGAGTTTTATATGTTAGCAGAAGAAAGAACATTTGTAGCTATTAAACCTGACGGTGTTCAAAGAGGTTTAATTGGTGATGTATGTAGCCGATTTGAGAGAAAAGGTTTCAAAATCATGGGGATGAAACTTATCCAAGTTACAGATGAACAAGCTGCTAGCCATTATGCAGAACATAAAGGGAAACCGTTCTATCCACGTTTAATAAAATATATTCAAAGTGGTCCTGTTGTTGTTATGGTAGTAAAAGGATACGGTGTAGTTGACAGTGTACGTCACATTGTAGGGGCAACAAATCCTCTTAATGCTGATGTTGGAACTATTAGAGCAGACTATGCTCAAGTTATGGAATATAATGTTATTCACGCATCAGATTCATTAGCAAGTGCTGAAAGAGAGATTGCTATCTATTTCAACGAAAATGAAATATTTGACACTTGGAAAACAAAAACTGAGGAACTAATCGAAGAAGATGAACTACTCTAATCCGGAATTTGAATATTTTAGCTATGAATTAGAACATATTGATAAAAAGACAGGAGCGAGAGCAGGGACACTGCACACTCCGCATGGTGATATAAAAACGCCTATTTTTATGCCTGTCGGAACTAATTCTACAGTAAAATTATTAACAAACCACCATATTTATGAATCTGGTGCTCAAATTATATTAAGCAATTCATATCACCTATACTTAAGAGCAGGTGACGAATTGATTGCAAAATTTGGTGGCATACATAAGTGGATGAACTGGGATAAGCCTGTACTAACTGATTCAGGAGGTTTCCAAGTGTTTTCTCTTGCGCATCTTAGGAAAATATCAGAAGATGGTGTTGAATTTAGAGATCCAAAAGATGGAAAAAAACACTATATTAGTCCAGAAATTTCTATGAAAATACAACAAAACATCGGAGCCGACATTATAATGGCATTCGACTGGTGCTCACCATTCCCTTGCACACACGAAGAAGCAAAACTCGCAATGGAACGTACGCATCGTTGGTTAGAGCGTTGCATCAAAGCAAAGACAAACCCTAAACAAGCACTATTCCCAATCTGCCAAGGGGCTTTCTTTGACGATTTAAGAAAAGAAAGTGCTGAATTTGTTTCAAATATTCCTGCTGTAGGATATGCAATAGGAGGATTAAGTGTAGGTGAAGACAAAAATACAATGAACCACTATATTAACTATACCGCCCCATTATTACCGGAAAATAAACCTAGATATTTAATGGGTGTTGGTACTCCAGAAGACTTATTAGACGGAATAAAAGGCGGAATAGATATGTTTGACTGTGTTTTACCTACTCGCAATGCAAGACACGGTTCATTCTTTACTTGGAACGGTAAATGCCAAATAAAAAATGCACAATATCAAGAAGACCCTTCGCCGCTTGATGAAAATTGTGATTGTTACGCTTGTAAAAACCATTCTAAAGCATACATAAGACACTTGTATAAATGCAATGAAGGAACAGGACAGGCTCTTATGTCAATTCATAATATAACCTTCCTTATAAATTTTTCTCAAATGGTCAGACAAGCAATTTTAGAAGATAGATTTGAAGATTTTTACAATGAGCATTATTATAATTTTAAGTAATTTTTATAAGACTTTTAAATGGTTTTTGTGAATTATTGTAAACTTTTGTAAAAAATAAAATAGAAATATTAAAGATAAAAAAAATCTTGCCGTCATATATTGTGTAATCATTCGACAAGGGGTACGGTAAATGTCAATAAATGCAATAGGCGGTAGTAGTTTTAATTTTGGGGCACCTTTTGATCCTATTAAACCTGAAACTCGTCAGAAGCTTAGAGAATTAGGAATTGATGAAAAATCTGTTCGTACCGAAACACAAGCTCAAAATAAAATTCATGCTAAAGAAGAACAAATAAAAAAAGCTGTACAACAGCGTATGCAAGAAGAAGCATCTACTCAAGTTCAAACAGCTCAAGCCAGTTCACAATCAATACAACCTCAACAAGTTCAAAGTGTTGATAAAGCTGATAAAGTAGATGGTTTAAATCAATTGCAGCAAGTTCAAAAGCCACAAGGGCTTGAACAGCAACATGCTTTAAATAATCAACGACAAGGTGACGAACAAATAAAAGCATTTGCTGGTTCGCAATCTGCTCAAGCTCCAAAAGAAGCACAACAAGCTCAACCGTTTGATAATGAAAAAGATTTGCTTGCAATGTACAAAAAATTACAACTTGGTTTAATTTAGATCTTTCATAATTTTCTCCTAAATATAAAGCACTTGTCCTCAAGATAAGTGCTTATTTTTATGCATTGATTTATGTGTAAAAACACTATATAATAAGTGTATAATCCTATTGGAGAAAGTACTATGTTTAATTTTATTAACAATATGTTTCGTTCCGCAGAACAGCAGGCTGTAGAAAGTTCTAATTCTAGTGATGATGGCAATCAAAAAAAAGAGCAGGAACAAAAAAAAGAAGAGAAAAAATATTTAGAACAAGAAGAAGCTGACGAAGTCAGAATAGGTGGAAGACCGGAACTGTCTGAAGAAGAAGTTATGGCTATGACAATAGATTATATAAACAAATTAAAGTCAGAACATTCAGACAATGAAAAAATTGTATCAAAATTGGACAAGTTTTTAGAAAAGTTTAATGTAAAAAAATTCATGAAAAATAACCCTCATATGACATATCCGGATTTCTATATGGTAATATATAACGAAACCAGTCATTTACTTAATTAGTGAAAGAGAATAGTTTAGTGAATAAAATTGTTTCAAAAATAAAAACAGGATTAAAAGGTGAAGTTACGATTCCTCCTGATAAATCTATCTCGCATAGAGCAATAATGTTTTCTTCACTTGCGAAAGGAAGAAGTGTAATAAATAATTTTTTAAAAGGCGCTGATTGTCTTTCAACTATGGGGCTTTTTAAATCTTTAGGGGTAGAAATCAATTACTTATCTGATAGTATTTTAGAAGTTATTTCAAATGGTGTTTTAACCAAACCAAAAACAGATTTGGATTGTGGTAACTCAGGAACAACAATGCGACTTTGTTCAGGAATATTAGCGGGACAAAATTTTAATTCTGTCTTATATGGGGACGAAAGCTTATCTAAACGCCCAATGAAACGGGTAATTGCTCCTTTAGAGCTTATGGGTGCAAAAATCAAATCTAATGATTTTAGATCTCCTCTTAAAATTGTTGGGACAGAACTGCACGGAATAACGTATAATTCTCCAATAGCTTCTGCGCAAGTTAAGTCTTGTGTTTTACTTGCGGGATTAAATGCACTTGGAAAAACGACGGTTATTGAACCTTATATGTCAAGAAACCATTCAGAGTTGATGCTCAAATATATGGGAGCAAATATTTTGACGGAAGGTACAACAACAACCGTTTTGAAGTCTGAACTTCAACCAAAAGAAATAACAGTTGCAGGTGATATATCATCTGCTGCTTATTTTATTGTTGCAGCTTTAATAATTCCTGATTCTCATATTATTTTAAAAAATGTCGGTTTAAATCCAACAAGGACCGGTATTGTTGATGTTGTCAAACGAATGGGCGGGCAAATTGAAAATTTAGATAAACGAATTGTGTCAGGAGAAGATGTTGGAGATATAAGAATAAAGTATTCTAATTTAAAAGGATGTAATATATCAGGAGCGGATATCCCAAAACTTATTGATGAATTACCTATTATTGCGCTTATGGCAACACAAGCCGAAGGGAAAACTATAATATCTGATGCGGAAGATTTGAGAAAAAAAGAATCTGACAGAATTACAACTATTACGAATGGTTTAAAAGCGTTAGGCGCTGATATAGAAGAAAAGCCCGATGGGTTTATTATACAAGGTAAAACCTCTTTTAAAGGTGGAGTTGAATTAGAAACTTACCATGATCACAGATTGGCAATGACGTATTATATTGCAGGTCTTGTTTCAGAGAAAGATATAATGATTAATGGTTTTGAATGGGTGTCTGTTTCTTACCCGAATTTTGAAAGCGATTTTGAAGGAATAAAATAAAAAGAGTGGTTAATTAATGAACTGAACCTTAAGCCCGATTTCATACTTTGTCTGGCTTAAGGTTTCTGTTCAAATATTCAAAACCCTTTTTATTGTATATGGTTTTTAAAAAATTTTGTTACTTTACTTAAAATAGACTTTTTCTTTGGCTTCAAACCAGTAACATCAACTCGTTCTTTTAATTTTGATAAAGCAATGTCAACATCATTTCCAACAACCGCTTTCGCAGGATAACCTATATAAGCTGACTCAGTAACAGAATTAACCTTGTTTGCGAATTGGTGTACAAATTTACCATCTATAACTTTTCCATCTTTTTGAACAATTACATTACATTTTTTATTCGAATTTAACTCCACAAAATCAACAACCACTTCTGTTCCATCATATTTTTTCATATAAAGAGACCCCCAGCTCTTATCAGGTATCATCTCTCTATAATAAAACGTGCCTTGTGGCGTTACACCAATATTAATATTTTTATTATTGTTACCATGCTTTTTTATATATTTTGCATCATATCGCTTTATTTGTTTACCGGTCTTTGTTTTAGTTAAGATTGGTTTTAATGGTTTTATACTTGTATTCATTTGTAAATCTCCTCAAAAGTCTTTGTTATATATTCTTTATCATTAATATTAACTCACCTAAAAAATAGTTTTGCTAGTTGGATAGTAAAAAAAATTAAATATTGCCTTCCAATTCTTGGTATTAACACACTTGTGTTCGAATTCCACTATTTTCGTATAAAAAATAGGCCCGGTGAAGGACTCCGTTACAAAATGATTGAGTATCATTTTGTTATGGAGGGGAAGAACCCACTGGGTGAGAATCCCACTATTTTTGTATAAAAAATAGGCCCGGTGGGATTCGAACCCACGACCAAAAGATTAAGAGTCTTCTGCGCTACCACTGCGCCACGAGCCTATATGGTATATTTATTTAATTGTCATTTAGCTTGTGTTAGCGCCTTCTGCGCTACCCCTCTCAAAAATGATACTTAATCATTTTTTCGGCAGAGTGCCACGAGCCTATATGGTATATTTATTTAATTGTCACTTGGCTTGTGTTAGCGCCTTCTGCGCTACCCCTCTCAAAAATGATACTTAATCATTTTTTCGGCAGAGTGCCACGAGCCTATATGGTAATTATATAATCACCTCAACAACTCTATAATAGCATAAAAAATTTTCTTGTAAAGTGCTTGTTATTACTATATTTCAAGAACAATTGTTAAGTTTTGTAACAAACAAAAAACAAATTAATCAATTTTTAAAACACAAAAAACTTTATTATAGTACGGGGATTAAATTGGGGGATTTAAACTATGACTACTGTTAATGCAGCACAAATTAAAAAATTTGTAAGAGAAGTTGATGCTAAAAGAAAAGGTGGTAACGGAAACGGAATCGTTGATGGTTCTGAAATTGAATTATTCACTAAAAAATGCAAAACAGCCGGTCTTGATAATATTGATGAAATCATGGATTCATACAATAAAAACAGAACTCAAAAAGAAGCAGAATTTGAAGCTAACGGAACAACTGCTGAATCTTCAGTAGAAGCTGCTGTAATCGCTGCCCTCACAGAAAACACAGCTTTAAGATCAAACCCTAACGCTAAAAACTCTGCTGCTACAGTTAAAGATACTATTAAAAATTCTGACGACAATTTCGGTTGGTGGAATCCACTTTCATGGTTTAATACAAACGGTGACTTCGACTTATTTGATCCAGATACTTGGTTAAATGATGAAACTGAACTTTTAGGTGCAACTAAATTTGTAAACTCAAAAAATGTTTTAGATGTTGTAGCTGATAACGCAGTTCTTGAAAAAATCGAAGATGCTGATCCAACTGTTAAAACTCAAGCTAGTAATCAAGTTGTTGACGCTTTAGTTAAAGCTGCTAACGAAGCTCAAGTTGATGTTTCAGATATCGTAAAAATAGAAAATGGAAGATATGTTGTTGGTCGTTCAATCGATGCAGAATACGGTTCTCCTATCGAAAACAGTTTTACTGAAGTTGTAAATGCATTATCACAAAGAGTAAATGAAGCTAAAGATGCATTAAACGGCAGAGGTTCAAAAGAACAAATGCTTACAATCGCTGCTAAGAAAATTGATGCAGAAGGCAATGGCAACGGATATATTGACACTGATGATGAAAAAGAAGCTTTCAAACAATTCGCTGCTGAAAAAGGATATGATGTTGATGCTATCTTAGAAGAAATAAGAGATAACGAAGCAAACGGTGTTGAAAACACTACAAATGCTCAAAAAGTTATTTTCAATATCTTTGATCCTGAACAAAGAGCAGCTGTTCAAGCAGCATACGAAGCTGATGATGCTGATTTAGCAAAAGCTTTAGCTGATGGTATCGGCGAAGGTAATGACGACGCATTCTCTTATGCTTGGCCAAGTGAAGTTGCAAGCTTCTTCAGCAACTTATTCGAAGGCGGAGATGTTGATTGGCAAGATGGCAACAAAGATTTATTAGATAAAGCTATTCAAAATGTAAATTCTGACAATGTAATGACAGTTTTAAACAAAAACCCTAAATTGGTTGAAAGAATTATGAACAAATACTCTCACAACTGGTTTATGAATATGTTCTGCGATGATAAATTTGATAACTATACAAATCCTATTTTAACAGCATTAGTTGAACACGCTGAAGAAAATGGAATCGATGTATCAGATATCGTAATTGTTGATGAAAATGGCAATATGATGACAGGTGCTAACAGCGGTGTTAGAGCTGGCAAAGATGCAACTGATGAAGATTATGTTGAAGCTGTTATCAAAGCTCTTCAAACAAGAATCAACGCTGAAGAAAACTAATATTCTCGATATACATTAAATTTTACCCCCCCCAAAAAAAAACATAAGCGGTGATATAAAATCACCGCTTTATTATTTACAAAAAAAAATAAAGTCTTGCGTTAAGCAAGACTCAAAAATATACATTTACCCCACACACATACTAACATGACTTAAAAATTTTGTCAAGTACATGTTTAAATTATAGTTTAGCAATGAACGAAGTTCGTCGCTAAACTATTGTCGTTAAGACGTTAAGTCGTTAAGACGTTAGGTTCATTTAGTCGTAGTCGGCAAAGCCGACTATTTTATAATAATATACAGCCAAAGGCTGTAAAATTGAACCTCACGACCTAGCGTCCTAGCGTCCTAGTATCTGTTTAGCTAGATAAACTATAATTTACAAAAATAATTAAAATGGATTAGTGCAAAATTTTTTTAATCTAATATAATTATAAATAAGAAATAAGTAATAAATATTATTTAAAGAACAATATAATAAATTACTTATAATTGTAGTGAGAGTATTAATATATTATGGAGTGTTTATTATGACAATAAACGACACGTTGGCAATGATTCTTGCAGGTGGAGAAGGGAAAAGATTATATCCTCTAACAAAAGATAGGGCAAAACCTGCTGTGCCATTTGGAGGAAGATATAGAATTATCGACTTTGTACTTAATAATTTTATCAATTCAGGTATTTTTAAAATTAAAGTAATTACTCAATACAAATCAGATTCATTAAATAAACATATATCAAGAGGTTGGCCTTTATCACCATTTTTAGAACAATATATAGATTTAGTACCCGCACAAATGAGAACCGGTAATGCTTGGTATAAAGGAACAGCTGATGCAATCTATCAAAACAGACTTCATATAATTGACGAAAATCCTGAATACGTTTGCGTATTTGGAGGGGATCATATTTATAAAATGGATGTTTTTCAAATGATAAAATTTCACAAGAAAAACAACGCAGATTTAACTATTTCAGCTATTCCTATTCCAATAGAAGAAGCTTCTGAATTTGGGATTATGGAAGTGGATGAAAACTGGAAACTAACTAATTTTGTTGAAAAACCTCAACATACTCCTAAAACTATTCCGGGAAATCCAAATATGTGCTTAGCTTCAATGGGCAACTATGTATTCGGCAAAGATGAATTATTAGCAGCTGTTGATGAGGATGCAAAAATAGAAACATCGAACCATGACTTCGGGAAAGATGTTATCCCAAGAATGTTAAATCAAGGGAAAAATGTCATGGTTTATAACTTTGAAGATAATGAGTTTAAAGGTATGACTCCTAAGGAAAAAGGATATTGGCGTGACGTTGGAAACATTGATGCATACTGGCAAGCCAACATGGATTTATTAGACTATGAACCTGTATTAAACCTATATTCAAAAGAATGGCCTCTTAGAACGTTTAATTATAACTATCCACCGGCAAAATTTGTATGGCAAGTGCATGACCGTGTAGGGATGGCAACAGATTCGATGATATCAGAAGGTTGTATAGTCTCAGGAGGAACACTTTCCAGATGTATTTTATCGCCGGAAGTCAGAATAAACAGCTACTCTCAAGTATCAGAGTCTATTTTGATGGAAAAAGTTAATATAGGCAGACACGCTGAAATAAGACGTGCTATAATAGATAAATATGTGGACATACCTCCTTATATGAAAATTGGATTTAACAAAGAAGAAGATATTGCTCGAGGATTTTATGTATCAGAAGGGGGAATTACTGTCGTTCCAAAAGGCGTAATATTGAAATAATAAGAATAGTAGGTCAGGCATATATCTGACAAGTATAAGGATATAATAATGGAAAATAATGAATTAAAACATTTCACAACCGCAAATTTTTTAAATTTTGCACTAGGTTTTTTGGGTTTACAATTTGCATGGCAAATGAGAATCATTCTCTCTGCACCTGTGACAGAAGGACTTGGAGCTTCTCCGTTTATATATGGGTTAATTTGGTTAGCCGGACCTTTTACAGGAATGGTTGTACAACCATTAGTTGGGGTGCTTAGCGATAATACAAAGTCCAGATTTGGCCGTCGCAGACCTTATCTTTTAGCAGGAGCTTTAATCACAGCATTGGCTCTATGGGCATTCCCTAATTCTGCAGGCATTTCTGATTTTATTAGTAATATATTCCACTTTAATATGCCTGCTTGGGGCGGTTTGCTTATTGCTGCCATTATGATATGGGTTATTGATGCCTGTATAAATATTGCTCAAGGGCCTTACAGAGCTTTAGTGCCTGACGTTGTTCCTCCTGAACAACATTCTGTCGCTAACTCTTATATTAGTCTTTCAATAGGATTAGGTTCTGTTATTGCTGCAGCTACTGCACCATTTCTAAAATACGTTTGTCACTATCAAATGTCTATTCCTGCACAATTTATTATGGCTGCTCTTGCTTTTTCACTAGCAATGATTTGGACTTGCATGACTATAAAAGAAAAAAGCTCTCTTAAATCAGATATTACATCTGAAGAAGAAGAAAATAAAAAATCTTTTGCACAATCTCTAAAAGAATTTTTCTTATTATCACCTGAAGTAAGTAAAATTTGTACAATGCAATTCTTTACTTGGATTGGGATGATGTGCATGATGATTTTCTTTACAAATTTTGCAATCCATACAGTTTATGGAGTTCCTGATTTAACAAAATTATCAACAGAAATACAAGCACAATTTTTACCAATACAAACAACTGCAACAAATTATTCTTCTATTTGTTTTGCAATATTCAATCTTATATGCTTTATAATTGCAATTCCAATAGGAGTGCTTGCAGGGAAATATGGGAACAAAAAAGTTCATATTATATCATTACTCTCAATGGTAATTGCATATATAGGTATGGCTTTATTCAAAACAAATCCTATTGCTGTAGCATCATTCATGGCTCTGTCAGGTATAGGTTGGGCTAGTGTATGCGCATTACCTTTTGCAATGTTGTCTAAATACATAAAACCGGGTACTGAAGGCTCTGTTATGGGTATATTTAATATATTTATTGCAGGTCCTCAAGTATTTGTATGTACTCTTGTTGCTTGGATTATTAACCAATCTGTAATAAGCAACGGTGGATTCATAAATTATCACTATGAATATTCTTTCTTTATTGGCGCAATTTGTTTGCTATTATCGGCATTCATAACTAAACTAATAAAAGAATAATTCATGACACAAAAAAGGCTCTCAAAGGAGAGTCTTTTTTTTTGTATAAATTTAAGTTTTTATACAAAAACAAAAAAATGCTTGACAAATTCTGAAAAAAGTCTAAAATAGAAAACAATACAGATAAATTGTATTATAAACACTTATTAGACAACTAGACAAAGGAGCAAAAATGAAGGTTTCAAACATCAACAACGCGCCTATTTATGGTGCTAAATTTGTTGCGTCAAAATCGCAGAATAATAATCAACACTCAACGATATCCGTTCAAAATAACATGTGTTCTAAGTCTAATGTCTTAATGGATAAAAATTATGGGGTTTTACAGACAAAACCAATGAATATATCATTTAAGGGAGGTGTTCCATCTACCCCAATAAAACCTTTATCAAAAAAAATAAACAATTTATTCAATGTTGTTCGTGCAAACGATATTATACTTGCCGGACCTAGTTATGATACGGCCATAAATTCTTTGAAAGAAAATGTTTC
This sequence comes from uncultured bacterium, assembly GCA_902797985.1. GTDB lineage: Bacteria > Cyanobacteriota > Vampirovibrionia > Gastranaerophilales > Gastranaerophilaceae > UBA2883. The sequence continues at coordinate 29,309 of CADBUZ010000021.1, read as the reverse complement.
ATCCATAAAAAATGTTATAAAAAGAGTATTTTATGTTGAAGATGCATCACTGGATAAAGTAATGGGGTTCAAAAAGAATCTGGATCAAAAAGAAGTAATTAATTTAAGTGATCAAATATTGTTTATAAAAGATTCAAAAAACCAAATGGGATTCTTAAAAAAAGGTGAAAGTGGATATGTATTAGCAGGTGATACAATTGATCCTAAAAAAAGCGGTATTGTTATTACAGATAAAAAAGAAATAGATTATCCAATAAAAGATTCTATTACTATGTTTGTAGAGTTTGACGAACAAGTGAACAAACAAATAACTGATATTAACCAAAAATCATTATCTCAAATAACTCTTGAGAAAAAAGAGTCGCCAAAAGAACATAAAATATCTTTTTCAGATGTAGGCGGAATGCAAAATGTAATAAAAGAATTAAAGAAAAACATTCTTTATCCGATTAAACATCCTGAAATCAAGAATGGCAAAAACATGAGAAAATCAATTCTTTTGTATGGACCTCCGGGAACAGGTAAATCATTTGTTGCAGAAGCTTGCGCAAATGAAGCCGGAGCTTGGTATAAAAAAATTGATGCTTCTGAACTTGATTCAAAATGGGTAGGAGAATCTGAAGAAAATTGGAGAAATCTGTTTGACGAAGCAAGAAAAAATCAACCATCAATAATCTTTATAGATGAAATTGATGCTATTGCGAAAAAACGTGGCGGAACTGATGTATATGGGGACAAAACATTAAACACTATTTTAGGTTTAATGAGTACAACAGAGAAGCAAGGTGACGAAATATATATGATTGCAGCTACAAATAAAAGAGAACTTCTTGATGATGCTGCGACAAGAGCCGGACGTTTTGGATTATCTATAGAAGTTAATTCTCCTGATTTAAAAGGGACAGAAGAAATACTTGATAAATATATAGCTAATGAACCTGTTTCAAAGGATTTTAATAAAGCTAAATTTGTTGAAAAACTACATAGTCAAAAAGCTAGCGGAGCAGATATAGCTGCTGCAGCAGAAGATGCAAGAACCGCTGCAATGGATAGAGAACGCATTTTTGAAAAAATGGATGAAGGGACATATACTCCTAAAGATATGGAAAATCTTACAATAAAAGATGAAGATTTTGACAAAGCTTTTGAAATTCTAAAAAACAATCGTAAAACTACAGAAAGACGACCAATCGGATTTAATAGCTCATTATACAAAAAATAATACTATAATTATTATTCACTAACAAAGTTCTTTTAATTATTCATCAAGACCATATGAATATTAAAAGAACTTTTATTATTTATTTAAACTTTCTCATATTGCGCATCATTTGTTTCATACCAAGTTTACCACCAAGCATATTACCCATATCCCCAAACTTAGCGAACTTAGACAATTTCTTTTTCATTCCGTTCATACCCTTCATCATTTCGCGCATTTGTTCAAACTGTTTTATAAAAATATTTATATCATGTAATGGTATTCCTGAGCCTTTTGAGATACGTCTTTTTCTGCTTGAATCAATAAGCTGAGGGTTATTTCTTTCTTCTTCAGTCATACTTTGAATGAATACTTCTATCTTTTTAAACTGTTTTTCACCCTCATGTGTCAATTCTTCTCTTTGATCTTTAGGAATATTTAACCCCGGAATCATACCCATAATTTGATCTAAAGAACCAAACATACTCATTTGTTTTTTCATTTTTAGGAAGTCATTGAAAGAAAACTCTGCTTTTTCCATTTTTCTTTGAAGCTCTTTTGCATCTTCTTCATCAATAACTTCTTTTGCTCTCTCCACGAAAGAAACAATATCTCCCATCCCTAGTATTCTTGTTGCAATACGTTCCGGATAAAAAGTTTCTAATGCATTTAACTTTTCACCTGTACCTGTTAATTTAATAGGCTTTCCTGTACAATATGAAACACTCAATGCAGCACCACCACGTGAGTCACCATCTAACTTTGTTAAAACAATCCCTGTTAAACCCAGCTGTGCATCAAAGTTTTCTGCAACATTAACTGCTTCTTGACCAACCATCGAATCAATAACTAAAAGTTTTTCATCCGGCTTAAACATTCTGTCAATTAATAAAAGTTCTGCCATCATATCAGTATCGATTTGTAAACGACCGGCAGTATCAAGTATTACAACATTAAAATTATTGTCTTTTGCATAATCTTTAGCAGAACGAACAATATTTGTGACATCTTTTGAGTCATCAATAGAATAACATTCAACATCGATTTGATTAGCAAGCGTTTTCAATTGATTAATAGCCGCAGGTCTATATACGTCACACGCCACCAATAATGGGTTCTTCCCTTCATTTTTTAGTTTTACCGCGAGCTTTGCTGATGACGTAGTTTTACCTGAACCCTGCAAACCCAACATCATTATAACAGACGGTTTATTATCTAAATTAAGCGGGGATTCTTCTTTTCCTAATATATTTACAAGCTCATCATTAACAATTTTAATCAATTGCTGAGCAGGGTTTACACCTTTTATTATTTCTTCACCTTCAGCTTTATCTTTTATTGCTGATATAAAAGATTTTACAACCCTTAAATTAACATCAGCTTCAAGCAAGGCACGACGAATTTCTCTTAGAGCTTCTTTCATATTGTCTTGAGTTAACTCTTTTTGACGTGCCGTATTTTGTATTATATTTTGTAATCTATCAGTTAATGAATCAAACATATATACCCCCGTTTCAATTATTATAAATTGAATAGATATGTTTGTAAACAAAAGTTTATCTACTCAGCCAGCTTAATATAATACAAATTATTTTGCCATCTTAAATCAAGATATTTAACTTTTTTATTCAAAATTTTCACCTTTGGTAAAATTGAAGGTAATCCACTTATCTTCTTAAGTGTATCAGGGTATGTTAATGGAGAAATTGAACCTAATTTTATCTTTACAGTTGGTATCTGTACATATATATCATCAGGATTTCTCCAATCAATATATAAAACAGGTTCTTTTGAATATTGTTCAATATCTCTTGCTATTGCTGTTATAAACTTAATTTTTTCTGCATCCATTTTCCCTGAACCTGTATAAGTTCCATAAGTTAATACTTTAACCGTTTTAAAAGACTGGTCAAGAGGTAAATATGCGCGTCCTATAAGTTTCCCATCTTTTGTATAAAATGCAATTGGTGGGACGTTCTCATTCGGAGCTATTGTAATTGCAGGTTCTCTTTCTTGTACTAAAATTTCTATTCGAGCGGGGAGCCAAAATCTTTTTATATATACATTTTGTATAGGTGGAATTTTTAAAATAGATTCTTTAATCGGATCTGTATTTACAAGGAAAATTGGTTTTGTAGATACTTCATTTTCTTGCACTGCTTTCAGTATCCTATCTGAAGATACAATATAGTTATTTTCAATTTTTATAGAAGTATTTCCTAAACTTTTAAATGCCAGAGGGTTTAATCTCCAATATTTAAGGTGAAGTATTACATATATAAGACATACTAAAAAAACAATCAACCCAATACGTGATAAAACGAGAGCAAAAATAACATTTTTTTTTGATTTTCTTACCTGTCGTTTTAATTGCGCTTGCTTACGACGATGTTCAGCTAGAAAACGGCTGACTTTATCGTCTTCATTAGGAATATCTCCGTCGTATATATAATTTTCGTTTAAATTTTCTTCATCAGACATTATTTGTTTAAACCTGCACTTTTTAATGTAAGTTCTACTAATTCATCATAACTTATACCCATAGAGGCAGTTTGAGCAGGCAAATCACTTGTATCAGTCATCCCTGGGGACGTATTAACCTCTAAAATATAAGGAATATCATCTGTCACAACAAAATCAATTCTACTAACACTTCTACAACCACACGCTTTAAATGCTTTTACTGCATAGTCTTTTACGGATTTAGTCATATCAGCTGACAATTCAGCCGGCACAATAAAATCAGTCATTCCTTTTGTATATTTTGCTTCATAATCGTACCATTCGTTATGTGGACGCATTTCTAATATATCTGTTGCAAACGGTTCACCGTCTTTTTCAAGAACCCCAACTGTCGCATCTTTTCCTACTTTATATTCTTCAATCAATATATCCTGTTTAAATTTTGATGCTTCAAAAACAGCTTTAACAAGTTCGTCTTGATTATTAACTTTACTCATTCCGAAACTTGAACCTTCACAAACAGGTTTGACCATCATTGGATATGATAAATCTTTTGTTTTATCATACAAATTATCGCCTTTTGTTATACAAACAGATTTTATAACAGGTAAACCGGCATCTCTTAGAACTTTTTTTGTAAATTCTTTATTCATACATATTGCGCTAGCCATTACGCCGCAACCTGTATAAGGTATTTTAAGAATTTCTAAAAGTCCTTGAACACAGCCATCTTCACCATATTTACCATGAAGAGCATTATATGCAAAATCAAAACCTTTTAAATCATTTGCAATATTTTCTGTTACTTCAATCAATTTAGCATTTTTATATCCTAGTCTTATCAATGCTTTATAACAATTTTCCCCAGAACGTCTTGATACCTCTGCTTCTGATGAGAACCCACCGCATAATACTGCTATTTTTGAGTCTTTTTGTAAATTTGTTTGCATATTTCTTCCTCACGTTTATTTCGTTTGCCTATAAATCTTATTTCAGGCTCAAGTTCAATAGTATAAGTTTCTTTTACTGTCATATACATTTTATAAATCAATTCAAGTACATTTTCAGATGTTGCATCGCCAGTATTAACAATAAAATTGGCGTGTTTTTCCCAAACTTTTACGTTATCCGCGCACAACTCTTTTACCCCTGCCTTATCAAGAAGTCGTCCTGCTGAATCATTTTCAGGATTTTTAAAGACACTTCCTGCATTAGGACAAGCTAAAGATGGTTGTATATTTTTTCTAAACTCTAAATTTCTGTCCATTAAAGCTTTTATATCTTCTTTGGATGATTTCTTTAATTCAAATTCTGCCCCAAGCAAAATATACTTCCCATTTTGAAGAAGTGATTTTCTATAACCAAAATCCATTTTATCTTTTTCGATATAAACAACTTCTTTTGACTTTGTATCAAAAAGACAAGCTTTTATAAATGAATCTGAAATATTTTGCCCATGAGCACCTGCATTCATGTATACATTGCCGCCAATAGTACCGGGGAAACCTATCATAAACTCAAAACCGCTAAGAGATGCATTGTATGCACTTTGTGATGCCATAGGTCCCTTAACCCCGCATTCTGCAAGAACGTGAGTTCCTCTAACCATTATGTTATCCATCTTAATAGTAGAGATAACCTCTCCATCATATCCTTGTGAAGAAAAAATTATATTTGAACAACCGCCAAGAATTATTGGATTTTTTATTGTTTTTAACAAAAATACAAACTCTTGTTGATTAGCAGGGAAATAAACTTTTTTAACAATTCCGCCCACTTTGAAAGTAGTCATATTTTTAATATCAAAATTCTCTTTTACTTCAATATCCTTTAATTCCACGTTTACTTCCTTATCTTTATTAATTCTTTACCTAAATTAGTAATTGTACCAGCACCTAAACCAATAACAACAGTATCCTTCTCTAAAGTTGACGACAATTTTTCTGCAACTTCTGCAATACTGCCTGATAAGTATTCAGCACCTTTTATTTCAGATGCAAATCTTTTTGAATTAATTCCTTCTATTTCATCTTCAGATGCAGCATATACATCAGTAACAATAATTCTATCTACTCCCGCTAAAGATGATTTAAAATCATCCCACAAACTTTGTAATCTTGTATATCTGTGCGGTTGAAATACTGCAACAATCTTTTTATCGGTAAAAGATTTCATTGCAGAAAGTGTTGATTTTATTTCAGTAGGATGATGTGCATAGTCATCATATATTGTTATTCCGTCCAATTCTGCAACACGTTGAAAACGTCTACCCATACCTGTAAAGGTTTCAAGATGTTTAGAAGCTTCTTTTATATCAACATAACCGTCTGAGTGTAACGCTGATAATACGGCTAAAGTATTATACACATTGTGTTCACCAGGCAAAATAATTTTAACATTAGTAACACAATCATTTTTATAGTAAAAATCAAATGTCGTATAACCATAATTATATTCAATATTTTTTGCTGTATAATCAGCATTTTTTAAACCATATGTAATATAATTATCTAATTTGCTAAGCTGCTTAACGCCTTCATTATCAATGTTCACAAGAATTTTAGAGTTTTTTAACTTTGATAAAAATAATTCATCAAAAGTATATAGAACATCTTTTAAACCATTTTTATAATGATCTAAATGGTCAGCCTCAAGATTATTTACAACAACAATATTTGGAGCGTATTTAACAATAGTTCCGTCACTTTCATCTAATTCAGCAACAAAGTATTTTCCTGATTTATCGAACTCTGCATTTGTATTATATTCAGGAATAATTCCACCAACAACAAAAGAAGGTTTATATCCTGTTTTTGAAAGAATATATGAAGCCATCCCACTAGTTGTTGTTTTCCCATGTGTACCGGAAAAACCAATAAAACATTTATCAGATTTAGAAATTTTTGCTAATAAATCAGAACGATGATATACTGTTAGACCTTTATTTCTGGCAGCTTTTAATTCAGGATTTGATTCTCTAATAGCAGAACTAACAACCACAATTGCATCATCCGGAACATTATCAGAAGAATGGCCAATAAATATTTTCCCACCTAGCTCTCTTAACTGTTGAACATATTTACTATCTGAAATATCAGAGCCGGAAACTTCGCACCCTTGCTGCAAAAGATACTTCGCTAATCCGCTCATTCCAACTCCACCTATTGCTATAAAATGATACTTGTTACTCACTCTATTTTCTCCTTCTATTATTATAGTATAAATAGTAAATGGTGAATAGTTTTTACAATTTGTTTTACATAATAAATGTTATTGGAATATATATCAACAATATTATTTTTTTAAATTTATCTTATTGTGAACGTTTTTAGTTATGTTCATTTCTTTCTTTTTTTTGCGACGAAAAAAGAAAGAAATGAACCAAAGAAAGAAAAACTCGCTGTTGCTTGGACGGGAGAGACTTCCAAAATTGTTAGGTTTTACTCATTGAAGCTCACTGTTTGAACGATTTTACTAACATTAAAAACATCTGTAAAATCGTGAGTTTGAGCTTCTCATTGTAAAACCTTTACAATTGTTGTGAAGGCGGAAAGGCAGCGATTATTTTTATATGTCCTGACCTTTCTAAAACAGAACTATTATATTTTATATTCCCATAATATTTATTATGTAAAAGTTTCGACAATTTTGTATATACCCCCCCCAAAAAAAAGAAAAACCACTTTGGGAAAGTGGCAAAATCATAGGAAAAATTATAGGGAAATTATAAAAATTTTTATTTTGTGTTAGTAATATATCTTACTTAATCACAATCTACGAGAATATCTTAAAGGTTCTGTCTACGTTATCCTTAGCGACATTCTTCAATGTGTCGATTTCTGTTTTAATCGCATTTCTTTCTGTTTCTAATTGCGATAATTCAGTATCATATCTTGCATCTTTTGCATTAATTCTGTTCATATTAGCTTCATACTCTGCTTCAGCTTTCTTTAAGCCAACTTCATCAGAAACTTCTTGTACTCTTGTTGAAGTTGATACGCTAGTATCTTTAAATACTTTATATGCAGCTTTTTCTGTATCTTTTGTATCAAATTTATCGTTTAATTCACGTGTTGTGACATTATCATTAATATCAACATATTCGATTTTTCCATTTTTGTACTCATATCCACTATTTGGATCATCACTAACTTCCATTATGACAACATATCCTTCGGAAATAAGTGTTGATAAAAGAGTATATGAATCACCAACTGATAAATCAACAATACCATTATCTTTTAATTGTTGTTTTACTTCATCAAAACTTTTACATACAGTCCCGCAAACATTAAACAAGAAATTATTTTCTGTTAATTTTGCGAAAGTTGCGTCGTCATATGTAATACTTCCATCATTTTCGACAACTCTATATTTAATTTTTGTCGCATCAAGCTTTTCAAGGTATTCATTATAAGCCTTGTCAGATTCATTCGCAAGCTGAAGTTTTAGTGCTTCTAATCTTTGAGCGCCATATTCAAGAGAATGTTGTCTTGCTGTTAATGTTAGCAGACGTGCTTGTGATGCGGCTAAACCCATCTGTTACTCCTTAGTCTTTTTCCTATGTATCTGTTTACGGCAAGTTTATGTATATTCTTTAATATTTTATAAATGATTGTTACAAATGTTTACATAATTAGAAAAAATTTTTATTAGGAACATTTATCAAACAAAGGTAAATTATGTATATACAACCAATTACAAACAATTATAATTATCTAAACAGTAAAAGACTTAAGCCATCCGGTGTTAAAACAACTCCTGCTTTTGATACTGTTTCATTCACAGCACACACAAATGTCGAAAAATGTTCAAAAAAAGGTATTTCTGTTTTAATACACCAAACAGCACACAACAGAGAGCCTGAAACATTAAATATTGTATGTGATTATGCAAAAAAATTATTAGAAAAGAAAGATAAAATAAAAATCATATCAGGCGGTTGTTCTACAGGAGAAGAAGCTGTTTCAATGAGTATGAAGCTTTATAATAAAAAAAATAAAGTCGATATACTGGGTATTGATTTAGGGAAGAAAGCAATAGAAAAAGCTAATAGCAGAAAATTCATCTTAGAAGTTCCAAAAGACGAAAACATGCTAAATGAATTTTTTATATCTCCAAGTGATTCTCCATACACTGATAGTTATCTTGTAAAATCAAAAGATGATGGTTTAACTGCAGAGCAACTTCACTTTAAAACATTATTTAAGGAATTTTTTCGACCAACAGGGAAAATAATTAAACCATCATTACATGAACGATTTTATAACCTAATACAAAAGAGGGCGAATAATCCTGTATTAGAACTTGATAGAATTGAATATGAATTAAAACCAAATATGGCTGATAACTGTAAATTTATTCAAGGTGATATAAGAAATATTGATAAAATTTTAAACGGAGAAAAAACTGACATAATTCTATTTAGAAATTCTTTATATCATATAGCGACAGAAGGATATGACAGTTATATGAGAAAACCTAAAAAAAATGCTGAAGTTATTATCGAAAATTTAATGACAAAGTTTAAAGAATCTTTATCAAAAGATGGGATTATTGCTTTTGGGGAAAAAGAAGGAGAGCAACTGTTAGACAAAACGATTCTACCAAAAGTCATGAGAAAACTCGGCTTCAAACCATTAAATGATACAAAACACCACAAATCAAATATTTGGAAAGTTAGCGAATAAATATCTAATCAATTCCTTTAAATAAGTCATTGATATCAACTTTTAAAACTTTTGCTATCATATATAGATTTATAGCATTTGGAATTTGCCTGCCTGTTTCAATTGCAGTTATTGAATTTGTACTTAAATTTACAAGTTCTGCCAATTCAGCTTGGGATAAGTCCTTTCGATTCCGTTCTGCTTTAATGTTTAATCCTAATGCTCGTTTATTCATAGGTTAATTATTATATATTGACATAAAAAATACAACATGGTAAATTTGTATATATACACAGTAAACTTGTATAAATATAATGTATTTAATAAAAAAAATGAGGTTTATATGGATAATTTGTATGATTTTTTAGACGAATTGAGTAACAACATTTATGTATCTAATTGTTTATTAGAATGTGTGTCAGAATTATTAAAAAATGATTATGGTTACAATGAAATGCCCGATATATTCCCTATAATAGATATATGTTTAAAAAATAACAAAGATTCCTCAAAAATTTTTGATAATATAGAAAGAATTATATATCAAAAGGCAATAAAGATTTCTCAGCAATAGTAGGGTGCGTCGTTTGACGCACCAAATATAGATATACTATTTAATAGTAGGGTGCGTCGTTTGACGCACCAAATATAGATATACCATTTAAAGAAATGCGGTAGATTGAAAACCTACCGCATTTTTATATCTTGTCAGAGAGCGTCTGAACTATTTTCTATTTTTGTCGGTGCGAAACATCGCACCCTATTGCTTTCAGCCTAACATCATATTATATTTACCGCTGTCTTGAAATTTCTTTGTGCTCGCACCTGTCATTCGTTTGACTTCGTCAGTACTCATTTCGGTGCTCGCTTACCGGATTTCACTTCGTTCATCCGTCCGAAATTTCGCTAGCAGCAACCACAAGCACAAGATTCAGCACAGCCTAAAGCTTTTCTTGCTTCTTCCATACGAACCTTGATTCTGCCGTCTACTGCAATACCTTCACCTGTTGCTTCAGAGATTAACAATGGGTTAATATCTAATTCATCGATGAATTTATAGTCAGAAACTAATTGAGATAATCTCAACAATGTTTCTTGGATTTGATCCATTTGAGCAGGAGTTGTGCCTCTTGCACCTTCTAACAATTTGTAAGCCTTAACAGACTTAATCATTTCAGAAGCATCAACATCTGTAAGAGGTGCAATTCTAAATGTTACGTCTTTCATAACTTCTACGAATACACCGCCAAGACCGAACATCATCATTGGACCGTATTGAGGGTCTGTTGCGATACCGCAAACCATTTCTCTTGAGCCTTTAACCATTTCTTGAATGATTACACCTTCAAGACCTTCTAACAAGCCTTTTTCTTCAAGTCTGCTTAACAAACCTTTATATTCTTTTCTGAGTTGTTCTTCTGATTTGATGTTAACTACAACACCGCCAACATCTGTTTTGTGAGATGTTGTTTTAGAAGTCATCTTCATAACAACAGGATATCCGATAGAGTTACCAAGATTAACAACTTCTTCTTCGTTAGTTGCTAAACCATATTTGCAAGCTCTGATACCGTATGCTTGAAGAACGTCAATTGATTCTAATGTAGTCAATTGTGCTCTGTCTTCTTTCAAAGCACCCTTGATAATAGATTCAACTTTAGCTCTGTCTACATCATAGCAAGGGATTTTTCCTTCAGGTCTTTCCATCCATAATCTTTGTTGATTAAGTCTGTTCAAACCGTCAGCAGCTTGTTCAGAGTACATAAAGAATGGCATATTAACGTCCATATCAGACAATTTAGCGAAGAATTCGCTTGTTGTCATGAATACACCGATAACAGGTTTTTGCGGATTAGCAGCTTTGATTTCCATCAATGCTTTTGCAACGTCGATATCTTTCAAACCTAAGAATGGTAAGTAGATACAAATAATCATATCAACGTTTTCATCAGCAATAACTGTTTCTAAAGTTTGTTTGTAGTGTTCGATAGGAGCTGATGCAATCATATCGATAGGGTTTTTAACTGATGCAGCTGATGGCAAGAAACTTCTCAATTTTTCTTTTGTTTCATCAGTAATCTTAGCCATTTGCATACCGTATTCACAAACTGCGTCAGTTGCCATAATACCAGGACCGCCTGAGTTTGTGATGATTGCTACTCTGTCACCTTTTGGAATAGGGCAGTTAGCAAAAACTTTTGCTGTTGCAAACAAGTTTTCAAGAGAAAATTCTCTTATTACACCTGATTGTTTCAACAATGCTGCTGCTGCCTTATCAGCACCTGCTAATGAACCTGTGTGAGAAGATGCTGCAGAAGCACCTGCTGCTGAACGACCTGCTTTAAGAGCCAAAATAGGTTTTTTCTTTGTTACTCTTGTAGCTAATTCTCTAAAGTTAGCAGGGTTTTGGATTGATTCCATGTATAATAAGATTTGTTCAACGTCTTTTTCATTTTCCCAATATTCAATAGCTGTTTCAGCGTTAACGTCTGCTTGGTTACCGATTGAAATAAATTGAGCAAAACCAAGGTTAAGATCTTTAAGGATATTTAAGATACCGCCGCCTAAAGCACCTGATTGAGAAACGAAACCGATGTGACCACGTTCAGGAAGTGATTCAGCGAAACAACCGTCCATTCTAACTTCAGGTAATGTGTTTACAACACCTAAACAGTTAGGACCAACGCATCTCATACCGTATTCTTTAACTTTTGCTAACAATTGTTTTTCAGCTTCAGCACCTTCTTTACCTGTTTCTTTGAAACCTGCTGTGATGATACAAAGACCTTTGATACCCTTTTCGTGACATTGGTCAATTGTATCAAGAACGAATTTAGCATTTACTACAATGATTGCTAAATCTACTTCACCAGGAATTTCAAGAACGTTTGTATATGCTTGTAATCCTTCGATAATTCCGCCTTTTGGGTTTACAGGGTAGATATTACCGTTGAATTTGTATTCTTGTAATCTTTTCATAATATCTGAACCGATAGTATGTTCTTTTGTTGAAGCACCAATAACTGCGATTGATTTTGGCTTCATAATTTTGTCTAAATTTGCTACCATAATTTTATCCTTTCTTTATTTAACTTTATTAATATTTATCAAATCCATTATTTTTTCAATATATTCAGGAATAGCCCCTATTGTATTTGCAATAGATATTCTTCTTAAATTTACTTCATTTCCGTTTTCATGTTTTATTTGTGTATTAATTTTACCGAAAGAATCCGTCCCAAGAGTAATATCATAAGGCTCTTTAGCTATACGTTTTCTTAGGGTTAATATTTCTTGAAAATCTTCTTTTGATATACGATTACGAATATTCTTAATATTTAATTCGCCATTAAAAGGTGTTGGATTAGTTTTAATTGAATCTGTTCTCATAATTTTCCCTTTATAGTTATATTTTACATCAAACATAAATATAATACGTGCTATAGAAATATTTACTTTACAATAATTACGATTACCAATTTTAAAATAAAATTTTAGTAACCATTTGGTATAAATTCTCTGTTTCTGAAATCTGCTCCGATATTTTTGGCAATATTTTCGCATTCAGAAATGTTAACATCACAATTTTCGAACCCTGATACAACAGACATTGTTGTTTTAAAGCCAAGTGCTACCGATTCTTTTGCAAATTTTAACATCTCGTTATAGGCATCATTTACCTTCGGTTGAGAAAGGACATTATACAATTCTTTATTTTGAGCATTTAAACTAATTGAAAACTCATCAACAAGTCTTTTTAACTCAGGTAAAATATCTTTTTTATTAATAATATTTCCGTGTCCGTTTGTATTTACCTTTATATATGTATTTGGATAATTATTTTTAATAAAACTTGCCACTTCTTTTAAAACATCAAATTTTATAGTTGGTTCTCCATACCCGCAAAAAGTAATTCCTTTAGAAATCTTGTCCTCGTGTTTTTTTAATTGTTCAATAACATCATTTGATGATATTTTTTCTGATGACAACCACATATTTGTACCCTGTACATCATCTTTTTGTTGTCTTAAGCAAAATTTGCAATCATTTGTACACGCATTTGTAAGATTAATATAAATTTTCCCGTCTAAAATATAAACAAGATTGTTGTCAGACATTTCCTCACCTCATCTATATTTTTACACATAAAGGAGGTAAAGCAAGAATTTTAATAAACAATTAATGAGTTCTTATATCAGATATTTTATATTCATCCGGAACACAACTATTTATTTTATCAGTTATAATTTTTGCATATTGTTCAAACATCTCTATGTCTTTTTCGTAGAATAACAAGTCTTCAGGATTCACCAAATTTGCAGAATATACGCCGAACAATGCATTCCTAAAATATAATACTTGTTCTTTAATATTTTTACTTTTCACTCTTTTTTCTTCAAAAATGAAATCTATAAAATTAAATTCTTCTTTTTCCCAATCAATAAACACATTTGATGGATTATAAAAATCGAAAATAAATTCTTTATCTAAAATAATATTATCAATGGCATTTTTATATACATTTAATGGAAGACAAGAAAGATTTTTCAAAGTATTCAAATATTTTTCAACACATAATTTGTAAGACACATAAAAATCAAGAGTTGGAACAAATTTATAAGATTTTGACTCTAAACCAAGTTGACCTGATTTAATTGTATATTTTTTTTGTTTTAAACAATCTAAAACTTTAACTACAGCTTTAACACCATATGCAACTTTTATTTCCAAAATCTGTCCAAACTCATGAAAATCAATTTTATTTGAAGATAGACCAATTAACGATTCGAAATACGGTTTATAATCACTTAATACAGGTACACCATGTGCTTTTTTTAAGATTGTTATTCCTGACTTTGCACTATTTAAAAACACAACATCTTTCGGAGTTATATATCCTCTTTTTGCAAACTCTGAGTCTTTAACATCAACATGATATAAAGGAAACCCCAAATGAGTATTATCAAGAATATTATTTCTATAATGAATAGGAATAAATACAAGGTCTTTTCTTATTAGATTAATATTATTTAATAAAATATATGGGATCCGAAGTAATAACTCATCATGATTTTTAACTGGAAAAACACATATCCTATTTGGAGCATTAGACACATCAGGTAATTTTATCGACTCCAAAATTAAATCATATGCATTTTCTTCAAGAAGATTTGCGTCTTTTTTATCAACATAACTACTTTTAGTATAAACTTTTGAAAAATCAATTAATTTAAAGGACGGTGAAGTTGTCCTATAAAGCTTCGTTTGTCTAATTTGGAGTTCCGCATAATATCCGTTATATTCTCCGCAACTGTTGATGACTTCTCTTTTTAAGTCAGATATATCAATATTAGAATCACTTTTGTTTTTTGATTTTATTATTATCCAAGATAACTTATTATCTTTGTCTTTAAACCAGATTTGAGGATTATTTTCAACTGTATCTTGATACGATTCAACAGTATAATTTTCTGATTTCAAATAATCAATCACAAAGTTGATTTCTTTAACTCTTAATTCCCAAGCGCTCATTGGAGTTTTTTTATCTGCATTACTAACTTTATCCGGAGTAATTTGTTGATTTGTTATAGTATTGTATAAATTAAAATTATTATTCTTTAACAATAAAGACTGTTCATTTCCATTAAAGTCTTTCAAAATAATAGGGAACTTGCATGGAATCATATTATATCTTTGTGAAGCATAAATTTGCCTATTCACATTTGAAATTGGCAAGAAAGACTTCCCGCCTCTATCACTTATCTCAAGAATTACAGAATAAACATTGTTTTTATAAATAAAGCTCAAATCATCATATGACGGCTTAACAATATCACTTCTTAGCCATTCAAAATGTTTTAAACCAGAAAAGCATTCTTCAATATGCTTTTTTGCCTTATTGTGAGCTAATTCAAAAATTGGCGAAATATTTAATTTATTATTACTTTTATTAGTATCCATAATGAAAAGATACCTTATATTAAACAATATTTTTTAATAAAAATCAATAATTACAACCCCATATACATACACTAAAAAACTACAAAAAAAGAGATTCATTTACAAAACTATACAAACTCTTAAAAAAACGCAAGTTTTATAAAAAAAAACACTTTATATAAACAAGAGTTAAGTATATTTTAGGGAATATTATGCTTGAAGATGTAAGATATACAGCGAATAACAATCTTATTGACGGTACGAGGATTAAATCGTCGAAAAACAATTCGCCTTCTTTTAAGGCAACAAACCCTAATGCTGTTGATACAACCCCAACAGCTGATACTTATGCTCCAAACGGACAAGCAATACCACCGGAAATGCCTTTTGGACAAAAGTTTTTGAATTATATTTTCCCAACATGGATGGGACTACACTTCGGAACTAAAGCTTTCAATAGTGCGAATGGCGGTGAATACGAAAAAAGTTTAGTTGGAAGACTTGGGAAACTTGGAGACAGAATTTCTGAAACTAAACTTATTCGTAATAAATATGTTCAAGGTTTAAAAAACAAAGGCTCATCTTTAAAAACAAGATTAAACAGTTTTATTGACAGACATGAAACACTATCTGCAATGAGAGATACCCCTACAAAACCTGAATGTTCACTTGTTACAAACTTTTTAGAAACACAATCTGAAGCAGATTTAAAAGAAGCTTCCGGCAAATTAGTTGATTTTATAGAAAAAGGTCCAAAAACACTAAGAGAAGCAGGTGCTACAAGCGCAGAAATAAATGCACTTAAAGCTAAATATGGCACAGATGCATTTGGTCGAATTAAAAATCTAAAAGAAGCTTTAAGAGAATTCCAAATACAAAAAATGGGATTTGACCCTGCTACAATTCCTGCAGGCGAACCAATCAAAAATATAAAATTATCTCATTTAGGATTTTCTCAAGCAGATATTGATTTAATAAAGAAAAATCCTGAACGATATACAAGAGAATTAGAACAAGCTTTAACAAAAGCAAAAGATGTTTCTCCAAAGATTTCTCAATACTTAAATAAAATCAAATCAATTTCTGCTCCGGCTACAAAACTTGGCAGATTTTTACCAAAAGCAGCAAAACTGGGCATGAGAGGATTAACCTTCGGTGGAGGTTTATTTAACTCATTATTTGTAGCATTTTTCTTGGCTGATGCCGTTAAAAACACAGTAGATGCACCAAAAGAACAAAAAGTAGGAACTTTTGCATCCGGACTTATGGATGCAATGTCTTGGGTTATAGCAATGCCATTGGCATTAAAAGGTATGCATGCTATTAACGGTTTAAAAAATCTTGGCAAATCTAAAGCTCAAGTTAACACATATGAAAATGCTCTAAAAACATTCAACCAAAAAGTAAAAAATGGTTTATTAACAGATAAAGCTCTTTATGAATCAGAATCAGCAGCAGTTGATGCACTTAAAAACGTTGGAACAAAACCAAAAGGATTCAAAAAGGTTCTTTCAAAAGTTGCATCCTTCTTAAGTGTTGGACTTGGACAAAAGGCCGCTTATAAAGAATCTGTTGAAGGTTTATCAACAGGGGCAAAAATTGCAGCAAAACTTAGACATATGAAAAGAGGTTTACCAAACTTCGCAAGAAATTGTGTAGGTTATCCGCTAAGATTTGCTCTATATATGTTTGCGTTCCAACCATTAGTTGACAAAGTATTCTCAGGAGCTATGCACGCAATTTTCGGGAAACCATATGAACCGGAAGCTCTTAGAGAAGAAGCAGAAAAAGAAGCTCAAAAACGTGCTGAATTATATCCTGGACCAAGACTTCTTCCTTATCCTGAGGCAGAAAAAGACTTAGGTAACATAGATGTGAATTCATTAGCAGATGATAATCTTGTAAAACAAGAACTCATAAAACGTGGGATTGTAAAACCTAATGAATCAAAATTAACCGTGAATACAACTAACAATGATGCTCAAACAAAGAGTGTAAATGGTGTTCAAATCGATGTTAAAAACGGAAACACTCCATTTATGCCACCTGAAAACGGACAACAAAACGGTAATCCAAATCAAATAAACGGACAAGGAAAAGATCCAAATAAAGCAGATTATGACAATGTTCCTCGCTCATATATGCCAACTATAGATCCTAATAATCCGATTCCATATCATGATCCAATGGCTAATCCTAATTACGAAAAGAATTATGATTCGGCACAAAAAGTTATGGATAAATCTGAAAAACTAATTGCAGATACAGAAGCATTTATAAAAAATAAATGCCGCAGTTAATTTCAAGATATTAAGTTTATATAAATAAATCTAGATTATATAATTATTTATACTATACTTAAATAGTTGAGTACTTAATTGGAGAGAGAAAATGATAGATAAAACTGCAATAATTGATCCGTCTGCTATTATAGACGAAAGTGCAATTATAGGTCCTAATGTTGTTATTGGGAAGAATGTAAAAATTGGTGCAAGAACTAGAGTTATTGCAAATGCATATATAGAATATTCAGAAATTGGTGAAGATTGTACAATTAGTCCGTTTTCAACAATTGGTTCAGAACCGCAAGATTTAGGTTACAAAGGCGAAGAAACAAAAGTTGTCATTGGAAATGGAACGATAATAAAAGAAAATGTTACCATCCACAGAGGGGCTGCTTGCGGAGATTTTACAACAAGAGTTGGGAACAAATGTTTATTAATGGTTGGCTCGCACGTTGCTCACAATTGTGTTTTAGAAGATGAAGTTATTTTAGCAAATCTTGTTACGCTAGGCGGACATATCCACGTTGGATTTGGAGCATTTATTGGCGGCATGTCTGTTTTTCATCAAAATATCAGAATTGGTAAAATGGCAATTATTAGCGGTTTTTCTGCAGCAAGACAAGATATCCTACCATTTTCAAAAGGAGAAGGCAGACCTCCTGTTGCAAGAGGTTTAAATGTTGTTGCTCTTAAACGAAGAGGTTATTCAATGGACGATATTAATATTGCTCGACATGCATTTAAATTGTTAATATCCGACGAATATAATACTTCTCAAGCTATTGAAAAAATCAAAGAAGATGGAAAAATTAATAGTATTGTAGAAGAAATGATTGAATTTGTTCAAACCTCAAAAAGAGGTGTTACTCTGAAAAATCACAAAACAGGATTCAGAAGCCTTGAAGACGAATAAATAATAGTGGAGAAACATAACTAAAACCCTAAAACCGATTTTTTAATTTTGTCCGGCTTTAGGGTTTTAATTCAATTTATTCAGTGTCTTTTTTATATCAAATAAAGTGGTTTATTTGCACAAAGCAAGTAGGACACCGGCTGCAACTGCAGAACCGATAACCCCTGCAACATTAGGTCCCATAGCGTGCATTAATAAGAAGTTTTGAGGGTTTTCCTCTAAACCAACCTTGTTTGACACACGTGCTGCCATAGGTACGGCAGAAACACCTGCTGAACCGATAAGCGGGTTGATTTTTTCTTTCGAAAATACATTCATTAATTTTGCCATCAAGACACCGCCAGCTGTTGCAAGTGAGAATGCTATAATACCTAAAACTAATATTTTCAATGTTTCTAAGGTCAAGAAGTGGTCTGCAGAAAGTTTTGAGCCAACAGCCAAACCTAAGAAAATAGTAATAATATTGATTAAAGCATTTTGCATAGTGTCTGATAATCTGTCAACAACTCCGCATTCTTTACATAAGTTACCGAAAGTAAGCATACCTACTAACGGACATGCATCAGGAAGAAGGATTGCGCAAAGTAACAATACAACAAGAGGGAAAACGATTTTTTCACGTTTTGTAACTTCTCTTAATTGTGTCATTTGGATTTTGCGTTCTTCTTTTGTTGTTAACGCTTTCATAATTGGCGGTTGAATAACAGGAACAAGTGCCATATAAGAATATGCAGCAACAGCAATTGCTGGCAACAAATGTTCTGCTAATCTTGAAGTAACAAATATTGATGTAGGACCATCAGCACCGCCAATGATACCTATCGCACCTGCTTCAGGTAAGCTGAATCCAAGGCACAATGCTAATAGTAATGCACCAAAAATACCAAATTGAGCAGCACCACCTAAAAGAGCTGTTTTAGGGTTTGCAATCAACGGACCAAAGTCAGTCATTGCCCCTACACCCATAAAGATAATTAGTGGGAAAATCCCTATTGCAGGGTCAATACCTACTTTATAAACAAATGCTTGGAAACTATGATCGCATGGAAAGTTTGCTATCAAACCGCCAAATGCGATAGGAACAAGTAACAATGGTTCAAACTGTTTCTTAATACCTAACCATAGCAAGAACAAACATATTACTATCATAATCGGCATACCATAAGCATGTAAGAACCCTTCTACTGCGCTCATATTTGGATCAGGTTGTTGAATAAAATTCATTATACCTGTTGAATGCCATAGAGAATTTAAACCGCTTTGAATATCAATACTCATAATCTAAATCCCCCTTTATTAACCTAAAACTACCAAAGCTTGACCGTTAACAACTTTATCCCCTTGTGATACGAGAACGGATTGAACAGTTCCTGCTTTTGGTGATTTAACTTCTATTTCCATTTTCATTGCTTCAAGAACTAAAAGAACATCCCCTTCAGCAACTTCAGTTCCTTCAGGAGCTTCAATTCTTAATACGTTACCAGGAACACCTGCTTTAACTTCTTCACCTTCACCGGATGAAGCGGAAGCTGATGAGCTTTCAACTCCTTCTTTTACATTGATATCATAAGATTTTCCGTTAACAGTTGCTTTATCACCGTCAAGTTTAACAGCATAATTTTTACCGTTAACTTTAACTGTGTATTCATTTCCGCCCGCAGATACAGTTGAGGCTTCTTTTGCAGGTTCATTCTTACGAACACCGATAACGCCATTGCCTTGTAAGAACATAATACCTTTATCTTTACAAGCTGCTGAGATGAAGATATTTTCATCATTAACTTCAAGGTTAGCATCAACCAATCTCTTAGTTGCAGCTTCAATACCCTTTGAAGGATCTTTATCATTCAAATCAACAACTAATTCTGTTGTAGGTTCAAGACCGAGTTGGTCATGTGCGATTTTAACGATTTCAGCATCAGGTTCACAAGGTGTTTTACCAAAGTAACCAAGAACCATTTTGCCGTAACCTTCTGCAATTTTCTTCCAGTTACCAAACATTACGTTATTGAATGCTTGTTGGAAATAGAATTGAGAAACAGGAGTAACTGATGTTGCGAAACCACCTTTTTCAACAACTTCTTTCATAGCGGCAACAACTTCAGGGAATCTGTTCATAACACCGTTATCTCTCATCATTTGAGTATTAGCTGTCAAAGCACCGCCCGGAAGTGGTGATGATATAATCATTGGATTAACAGCTAATGCTTCAGGAGGTAAGAAGTAATCTTTCATACATTCCTTGAAGATTTCTTCAGTTTCTAAAATCTTGTTAATATCAATACCAAGATCAAATTCTGAACCTTTCAATGCGTGCCACATAGAAACGATATCAGGTTGAGCAGTACCACCTGAAACAGGTTTCATAGATAAGTCAATACCATCAGCACCACCTCTAAGAGCTGCTAAATATGCAGCTAAGCCTGTACCTGCTGTTTCGTGAGAGTGGAATCTGATGTGGGCATCAGGTCCAAGAATTTCACGAGTTCTTTTAATTGTTTGATATACTTTTTCAGGAGCAGATGTTCCGGATGCATCTTTGAATGCAAGACTATCAAACGGAATACCCGCATCAAGAATGTTTCTTAATACTCTTTCATAGAACGCAACATCGTGTGCACCTTCACAACCGATAGGTAATTCCATCATTGTGATTGTAACTTCGTGTTTTAGTCCGTTGTCTTTAATACATTGTCCTGAATAAATAAGGTTATTTACGTCGTTTAATGCGTCAAAGTTTCTAACAGTTGTAACACCGTGTTTTTTGAACATTTTAGCGTGCAAGTTAATAATATCACGTGGTTGTGAATCAAGACCAACAACGTTTACCCCTCTTGCAAGAGATTGTAAGTTTACATCAGGTCCTACAGCTTCTCTAATTTTATCCATTGTTTCAAATGCATTTTCTCTGCAATAAAAGATAGGTGATTGAAATCTTGCACCACCTGCAGTTTCGAAATGCTTGATACCTGCATCTACAGCTGCTTGTAGAGCAGGAATAAAATCATCAACAAATACACGCGCACCGTATACGGATTGAAAACCGTCACGGAATGATGTATCCATAACTTTAATTAATTTTTTACTCATTTTTATATCCTCTTATAATGTAATAATCTTATCTTTGTGCAACTGCAGCTGCAATAGCAATTGCAATCTCGCTATCGTCTGTCGTACGACTAGGCGTTGATTTTATATTTACCCCTGCTTCAGGGAACCATTTGTTTAATTTTGCTACACATGCTGACATAACTTGCATTGCAATAATTAATGTGCAAAGGAATAATAAAACTGTTCCCATCCCTATACACATCATAACTAAGCCTTCGCTTAATATCTCATTCATAATATATCTCCTATGTAATACGTATTTGTTTTGTCAGATTCTTTTAGTATTAAAGAACCTTCGTTAGTAATACCTTCGGCTATTCCTTTGTGAATATCTCCAAGCACATTGATTGAAATGTCTTCCCCTATAAATTGTGCTTTACTCTCATAATATTCTTTTACGGATATAAACCCATTGCATATAAATTCATGATACAACAAACAAAACTTTGATAAAAGTTTTTCTAAAAAAATATCCTTATCAACATGCTCTCCTGTTTCGTTAAAAATTGAGGTTGCCGGCTTATCTATTTGGTTAAGGTTATCAATTGTTGTATTTAAATTTATTCCTATCCCAAGTGCAAGCCCCAAAAATTTGCCGCCTTTTGTTGTTCCTTCAGCAAGTATTCCTGCGAGTTTTTTACCGTTTATTAAAACATCATTCGGCCATTTTATTTGAGGAGTTAATTTATAATCTTCTTCTAAAACCATCGATAAAACAACACTTAAGTATTGGGTAAAATTTGGATAGATAGGGTTTAAGTCAGTGAAAGGTTTAAGAACTATAGTTAGGTATAAATTTTCATCTCCTGTATCAATCCATTTTCTGGTCAGTCTTCCTCTGCCGGATGTTTGTCTGTCTGTGTATATGGCAGTAAGGTTGCCCAATTCTGCCATATGTGTTTTTGCATAATCATTTGTTGAATTTATTTCTGTTAGATGAATTATTTCCATGCCAATATTTTATTACAAATCAACTTTGTTAGAAAGCAAAAAGCAAATTTGTGATATCCCAACTTTTCGTTAAATACAATCAATTTATTGATAAAACTTTGATTTACATCAGTTTAAAAATATGTTAAAATTACAACATGCGTTTTAATTATTATTACAAAAATAATATTAAAACTCTGAAAAACCTCATGACTGCTGGGGGTAGAACCTTGTCAGACTTTGTTTTCAGAGGTTTTATAAATATAAAAATTGAATAGAATAATAAAAATCTTGCTTATTTTTATAGGCAGGATTTTTTTGTATTCCTTTCATGGACAACAATGTTTAAAAACTAATAATAATTGAGTAACAAGACCTCTCTCCAGTGGAGAGAAAAGAATTTGTTAATGAGTGCATACACGAATTTATAAATTCAAGAGAGGGTAATAATGAACTGAACATAAAACCCTCTCCCTGAATCCCTCCCCCAAGGGAGGGGCTTATAACAAAAAAAATAAGTAAAACAAAAAATAAAAGGAGAATTATTATGACAGTAAAACCTACCGAACCTACAAAAGAAACTAAAAATGGTTATTTTTATAATTACGAAGGAGATGAAGCGGTTGATTTAACTAACCTTGATTTAAAGAAGAAAAAAGCATTAAATGTAACACTAAATAATACATCGGAAAGTTCAAAGAATTTTACTTCTTCGCTAAATTATAATGAGGTAATATCTGTTTCAGGCGGTAAATACAGTATGGATTTACAGGGTACAAATTCTAACAAAACCGTTAAATTAGGTAATACATCAGGAAACTCCGTTAATATTTCCAATATCGGTAAAAATAAAATAACAGCAGGAGATGGTGGAAACACTTTTCAAGCTTCTGGTGCATATTCAAATAATACAATTACGTCAGGAAAAGCCAAAGATACATATACATTAAAGGGTGGTATAACAAAAATAACCGATAAAGGCGGTGATAACAAATATTCTATATATGGAGGTATTAATACAATAACCGATAAAGGTAGTGAAGGCAGTACCTTTAATGTTTATCTCAGGTTATCCGATGACGGCGGTACCACAAATATTAAAGCAGGAGCAGGAAAAGATTTTTTAAATATTTATAACAATAACAACCCTCATAATCCGCAAATAATTACAGCCGATTTAGGCAAAGGGGATGATGAGGTTATGGTTGGTTATGACCCTGATTCTCAATCATATAACAAAAATGTATCAATTTTAAACCTTAAAACAGGAAAGGCGAAGATACGGTTGATATATATGGGGGAAAGAAGAATTATATTGATACGGGAGATGATAAAGATACTATAACTGTTTATTTTACAGGATATGACCTTGAACATCCTATGCAAAATATAATTAAAGCAGGAAAAGGTAATGATACTATTACAATTAATGATGGTATAAATACAATCTACGGAGAAGGTGGTAACGATACGATTAATATTACTGCAAAAGGTATAAATACAATTTATGGAGGGGGAGATACAATTAATGTAGTGACGGATTTTTCTTCCGTTGAAAATAATATTTATGCATACTCTGATAAAATTAATATTAACAATGGCGAAAATACCATTTACACAAAAAAGGGTAAAAATACTGTTACCTTAACAGGCGGCACAAATACCATATATGCAAGCGGAAGCGACACTATTAACTCAAACGGTGCAAGTGGAAATAATACTATTTATGCTAAATCGGATACGATTAACCTTACGGCTGGAGTAAATAATGTTTATGTTCAAAAAGGCGGCAGTACAATTAATGTCTATAGCAATGATATAAATACGGACAACGATGGCAACTACCTGTATTTACAAAAAGGAAATAATACCGTTAATATAGAAGGCGGAACATCAAGCGACTATACTTATGTTAAAACTGAAATAACCGCAGGGAAAAATACATTTAATCTTGATGAATATACGGCTCTGGATGGTTACGGAGATGCAAATTATAAAACCGCTCAAACTTTAAATATAAAAGGTTATGCTTATGCTGATATTGATTTAGGCAGTGGAGCAGATATAATCAATGATTCTTCCAATGCAGATGTTCCAAACCAATGGAAAATAAACGCAGGAAAAGGAAACGATAAATTCTATATCTCAAACGGTAAAAATAAACAATTAAATGGTCAAGACGGAGACGATTATTTTGAAATAACAAGCGGAACAGCTCATCAAGCAGATAGCGGAGACGGAAAAGACACATTTATAATAAATGGCGGTAATCAACATATTATATACTGCAGAAACGGTAATGATACCGTAACCGTAAATGGCGGAGATGGAAGTACCGTTACTGCAGGTGACGGTAATGACACTATTACAATTAATGGTGGAAGCAAGAATAATATTTATGGCTCAAACGGAAACGACATTATAAATATTAAAGGCGGAAGCGAACATATAATAGACGGCGGATATGATAACGATACCTATAATATAGTCAATGGAAGTTCTACAAACAAAACTACCAATATAACGGATAGTGACGGAGAAAACTCATATAATATTAAAAAAGATTATACCGGTAAATTATCAATCGCAGATACATCAAATTTATCAAATGTTATTTTTGAAGATAAAAGTTTAAAATTATCAAGCCAAAATAATATCAACAATGAAGGTTCAATAACTACTAACGGAAAAACTTTATCAATTTGGGGTAACTATAATTTCTTGACTAAAACTTTGGCAAGCGACAGAATTTCCTTAGTGTATGATTTAAAAAGTGAAGTTGAAGATAAAGCAATAAACACTAACTATGTTCAAATAAACGATGCTGAAAATATGGCAAGTTATACAGTTGGTGGTAAAAAATATACATTGGATTTAGACCAATTAAAATACGATTTAGACCAATGGTATTTAGCACACAGCGATGCAGATTTTGCAACAAATAATGTTTTACAAAATGGTACAGATGAACAAATAAAATCACTTGTTGCAATATTTACTAAAGACACGGCAGAATGCTTTGTAAATGCATAGATAATTTATAACAACAAAAAAACAGTCGCTTGTTTTGAGCGACTGTTTTTCTATAATAAAAATTTTATTATGCGTTTATACCGCCTGATGAAGCAGAACTTACAGCACTTACTGCTGATGTTGATTCTGATGATGTGTTTGAGGTTGCTGCTTGCGCTTCTGCAACATTCGCAAATCCATATGATTGTGCCATTTTCTCAGTAGATTTTTGTAAACTCATCAAGTCTTCAATTGTTCCATTTTTATGTTCAACAGGATTGCTTACTTGTGTTTTATCTTCTGTTTGGATTTTTGCATAACGTGTATCATCATATTCATCAATAGCTGAATTAGATTCTTCTGCTTTTAGTACTTGAGGGGTGTTATTAAACGCTCCAAAGTTGATTGCGTCTATTTTCATTGTTTTTCTCCTATACTACAACCTTAGTATTACACATTATATAAAACATATCAAGATGTTTTTTGTTATATTTTATTTGTTTTATTAAGTTTTTTGTAGGATATTTTCAGAAACTGCATGCTCATAAAAAAAGAGAGTATTATCTACTCTCTTTCTTGTTATACTATTGTGAATATTAGAATAATAATCTAAATAGTAAAAATCTCTTGTTTAGTTTTTCTGAGAATGTCTTAAGATTATGAACTGTCGCCGCAGTATCTTCCACAACCTGTTTAATATTTGCCTTATCTTTTGTGTTGTTAACAACTTCTAAAGTTGCAGATATGTTGCATAATGCTCTGTTTACGTTGTCAACGGTTTGCATAAGGTTATTTTTAAGCTTTTCGTCTTTTGACATTCTGTTTATAGAATTACTTATTTCTGCAACGTTGCTCATTGTAACATTTAAGTCTGCTGCAAATTTTTGTGCATCGACAGCCCCTATAATTGGTGTCAATTCTTTTGCCAATCCATTTAATGATTTAGCTGTTTGTAACATAGTAGGTTTAAATTGCGGATCACCAATTATGTTATTGATATTTTTTGATAAATCATTGAAGCTTTTTGATACATCGTTCATCATGCTCATCATAGAATTTAAATCTTTTCTTGATTCATCAATTAACAATTCTGCTTTTCCTAGTGTTGAAGATGCTTTAGCTGTTAACACTTTTATATTTTGAACAGATTGTCTTAAATCAGAAATAAGAGATTCATCCAATAGCGCATTAACTTTTTTGTTCATGACTGTAAGTGATTCGGCCGCTTGATATTGCAAATCTAAGAAGTCGGCAATTCTCATAGGTTCCATGATCGTATACGGTGAAGTTTGGTTTGGATATGGCAATGGTGTATTATCAAGTGGTTTTATTCTTAATTTATATTCACCTTTATCAAATACAACCTCTCCAACCATGAATTCCGGTAGTACTAACCCCGGTAAATCAACGATATAGTCATATCTGTATGCATAATTTGTGTTTACATATTCTTGAAGGTTTTTAGGAATTACTGATTTTGTCAAGATTTGAGCTCTTCTTAAAATCCCGACATCATAATATTTATCATCAAGTTTGATTTGGATTTTAGCACCTTTTGATAGAATTTCTCTGTTAGCAGGTAAATAAACTGCTTTTAACTTAGGAGGTGTAATTTCTAAAAATTGTTCCCCAATTAGTCCTGATTGTTGGATAGAAAGCATTGATGCTTTTGGGATTTTTACGTTTGGATTTGTTATAACAAATTTTAGTTTAACATAGCTTCTTTCAGGTTCAACGACAGGAGTAACTTCTTCTACTTGTCCAACTCTTAACCCCATCATTTGAACAGCTGAGCCGGGACGTATGCCGTTAACATCCTTAAAAGCAACTTCTATTCTTGCTGCTGATGAAAAAGCTCTGCCTTTTACCCATAATACGGTACAGAAAAATATTAACAATGCTGTTAATGATAAAATTCCAACTTTGAATGATGATGATAATTTCATTTTTATATTCCTTTTTTGTGTTAATTCCTAAATCTTTTTTACTCTTACCCTTTAAGCATTTTCATTGGCCCATCAAGGCTTGCTGAAACAAATTGCTTAGTATATGGAGTATCTTGTCTGCACAAATCGTCAGGTGTGCCATAAAAAACACTTTTCCCACCATATAACATAAGAACTTTATCGGCAGTTCTTGTTATTGTTGACATTTGGTGTGTAACAACGATTGATGCAGCGTTTGTTTCCTGTTTTAATCGTACAATGTAGTCTTCTATCAATGTTGAAGACATTGGATCCAGTCCTGCTGTAGGTTCATCATACAGAATAATTTCCGGTTCTGTCACAATGGCACGGGCAAAACTTACACGTTTTTGCATACCGCCTGATAATTCAGACGGATATTTGTTCTCTATCCCTGATAACCCAACTAATGCAAGCTTCTCTTTTACAATTTCTTTTACCTGCTCTGAAGTGTATTTTTTTCTTAAATCTTTCCTTTCTTTTAGTGCAAAAGATATATTGTCAAATACATTCAAAGAATCAATCAAGGCTGAATATTGAAAAACCATTGCAATATCACCTGTTGTAATGATTTCGCCGGAGTCTTTTTCAATAAGACCGCTTATCAATTTTAGAACAGTACTTTTCCCTGAACCACTAAAGCCCACAATAGCTAGTATTTCACCGTTCTCAACTTTGAATGAAACATCGTTTATAACAGTGTTTTTCCCAAATGTTTTTATTAAATTTTTAACTTCAATACTCATCTATTCTATATTTACCTTATCTTATATATATTTTAAAAGAAAAATATTATTGAGAAAACTAAATCCCATATAACAATAGTTACAAAAGACCAAACAACGGCTTTTGTAGTTGCTTCCCCTACTCCTTTTGCACCACCTGAAGCTTTATATCCGCATGTGCAGCTAACAAGTGCAATTGAAAAGCCAAACACAACAGCTTTGAGAAGTGCCACATTCATATCTTTTAAATATAACCCTCTCCATACGGAATCAAAATATGCTTTGTACGACAGTCCTGACGCTAAGTGTGCCGCTATACCACCGCCAATAATACCAATAACAGATGCTACAACAAGAACCATTGGCATCATAAGTACGCCTGAAAATACTCTTGGTACAAACAGGTATTCAACAGGATTTACTTTAAGAACTTTTATTGCATCTATTTGTTCTGTAACGCGCATGGTCGCAAGTTCTGATGCTAACGACGAGCCTATCATTGAAATAATTGCAAATCCGGACATTATTATTCCGTCTTCTCTGACAATAAGCATCGCAACAAGTAACCCGACAAAATTGCCCGCACCTTGTTTAACCATTTCTCCCGCAACTTGCATAGACACAATGATTGAAGACATTCCAACGATTGATAATGTTATTGGCAGAGAGCTTACCCCAAAACGAGCACACTGCTCTATTAAAGCTTTTTTGTTTACATGCCCTTTTGCAATATGTTTAATGGTCTGACAACCATATTTGACAATATCTCCTATGGTTGTTACAAGGGCGACAAATTGTTGTCTAATTTGTCTGAATATTGCATAAGTAATAGTTCCCTTTATCGCTAATGTGTTCATGGTTATATATTTTATCAAAATTTTTTTCAAAAGGCTATTTTGTTAAGATGGTAAATTATAGTTTATCGAGCTAAACAGATACTAGGACGCTAGGTCGTGAGGTTCAATTTTACAGCCTTTGGCTGTATATTATTATAAATTAGTCGGCTTTGCCGACTAAATGAACCTAACGTCTTAACGACTTAACGTCTTAACGACCATAGTTTAGCGACGAACTTCGTTCATCGCTAAACTATAAT
>CADBUZ010000020.1 GCA_902797985.1 uncultured bacterium | reverse complement strand
AGCTAACGTTTACGTATTGAAGAAAGAAGAAGGCGGACGTCACACTCCATTCTTCCCTGGTTACAGACCTCAGTTCTATATCAGAACTACTGACGTAACCGGTTCAATCCAATTCGATGGCGAAATGGTAATGCCTGGTGATAACGTTGTTATGACAGTTGAATTGATCGCTCCTGTAGCTATCGAAGAAGGTATGAGATTCGCTATCCGTGAAGGTGGTAGAACAGTTGGTGCCGGTGTTGTTGACAAAATTATTGAATAATAATATTTTTTAATAACACTAAAAGAGGTTAGACATATGTCTAACCTCTTTTTTATGGTCTTTGATATTCATTTTATGATGATATTTGTATTAGTTTTTCTTCTACCATTTTACTCAGTCTATTAAATTCTTCTTCTGGCATATTGGCTCTTTGTTTTTCTAACTTTGCAATAACTTTACTTGCAGAATTTAGATCAGTCATTGACTCTATAAAAGAACCTATATTTTTTGAATTTATCTCATTTGTCTGCGTACTTGACGATACAACACTATATGCTTTTTTTACCTTTGGCAGATTATCTATTACCCGTAATGTTGCCTGAGTACTCATAATATGTGGTTCAATATATTGTGAAAATGCTCTCAAACACTCTTCAGGATCAACATTCGCTTTTTCCATTATATCTGAAAGTTTTACTGCAAATTTTTCATATTTTGCCAATTCATCAATAGATTTTCTATGTTCTTCATAAACTTTTTCCTGAGGGATAGTATCTTCAACGAATTTTTTAGTAATACCTGTTAAATCGTGTTCCCAACGTTTACATATTTTTTCAATAGTTTTTACATCATGTATGTCCGAAAATTCTTCTATTGCCTTATCTACATCAAAACTCTCAATTGCTTTTTCTGCTGTTTTTACAATGTTTTTCTTGGGCATTACTGATTCAAGGCTCATCGTTGGAAGTTTCGCTTGAACACGTTCCATTGCTTCGCTCTTAGAAACTTCTTCGGTTACAAGATTCTTTACATCAGCACTCACTTTTACAATTTGTTCTGTTAATTTTGGATTTATTTGCATAAAATTATCCTCATGTATACAAAGTATAAATTTGATATACAATTTCAACGGAATAAAATTTCGTTACAAAGTTAACAAAACATTTCTAAACTTTTTGTTCTAATACATCAGCAACTTCTTGAGAGATTAACATAAATTTGTCATTTGGATTATTTTTGTTACCTTTTCTGTCTTCCCAGATATCTCTAATATCGAAAATCTTTATTAAAATTTCTTTTCCTGTTTCTAAAACTACAGGTATAACGGCAATACCTTTAGTTATTTGTTCGGGGCTTGGCATTTTTGCTTTTAACATAGCAGGCTGTGTTGAAAATTCTTTTATGGATGAACCCAACTCCAATGTATCTTTTTCCGGTATTCTAACTAAATTAACAGTAGGGATTCTATCCGGTTCATTACTCAAACCGTGTGATTTTTTATACTCAGGTGTATATTCAATAAATACAGGTGGTTTTACATTTGAAGATACATTTGTTGTCATTTTTACATCCCCTACACTTTTCCGCTACTCATATAAGTAAAATAATACGAATTTTTTGCTATTGTGAGAGTTGTATTTGAATTTTTGTAAATAAGGAAATGACAGAATAAGTGGTTGCGTTATTACGAGAAAATCTTTTATTTTCGGTGCAAGCCACCTTTTAAACTGCCTTATTGACGAATAGTCTTAATAATTGATATAATCAACATAGTAAAAGGAGGCTATTTATGAAAAAACTAATGGTTATGTTAATGGCTGTAGGATTTCTTGCACTGGGAAATATTGCTGTATCTGCACAAGATACAAATACAGCTGCGCAACCTCAAGCACAATGTCAAACAGAAGATAGCGCAGGGATTCATGGCAATATTATTGATGCCGTACAAGGTAAAAAATGTAAAAAATGTCCTTGCTGCAAAAAATCATGCAAATGCGGATGCCAATCGAAAGCAAAATGTGATTGCTGCAAAGAAGGTTGTACTTGCGGCGACTGTCCTGCTTGCACAAAATGTAATTGCTGTGACAAATCATGCAAATGCGGATGCCAATCAAAAGCAAAATGTGACTGCTGCAAAGAAGGTTGTACTTGCGGCGACTGTCCTGCTTGCACAAAATGTAATTGCTGTGACAAATCATGCAAATGCGGATGTCAATCAAAAGCAAAATGTGATTGCTGCAAAGAAGGTTGTACTTGCGGCGACTGTCCTGCTTGCACAAAATGTAACTGTGATGACAAATGCACTTGCGGATGCAATTCTAAAAAAGACAAAAAATGTAAATGCAAAAAAGGTTGTAAAGTTAAGAAATAAAATATTTCTTAGCTTTTTGTATTTAAAAAGAGCAGATTTTATAATCTGCTCTTTTATTATGAAAAAATACGCTTGGTGGGAGTCGAACCCACGGCAGACGCGGTTTAGGAAACCACCGCTCTATCCTACTGAGCTACAAGCGCATTCTATTTAATTTTAATATTTCCCATACTGTTAGTCAACAAATATATATTTCCTGCACCAAAAGTACTAATATATTTAAATGAGCATGCCCGCCAGATTTTTAAACCAAAAATCAAGCTATGACATGAATACCGACATTTTATAGACCGAATGGATTAGATAAGACTATCTAATCAAAATGTAGTAAAATCAACACTTCTATTGATGAACTTCTCCTCTAAAAAGTAGTAGTATATTTGGTGGAGAGGGAAATAAATTAGGGAGATGAATATATGCATAGAGATTTTAGAAAAAAAGCAAGAATTGTTCTAATCGATGACAATTACGAGCATCTAATGGGAGTAAAGGAATTATTAAACCTTGAAGGTTGTTATGATGTTGTTCAAACATCTACAAATGTTAATACAGGCGTAAACATGGTTAAAAAATATCAACCTGATTTAGTATTAGTTGATATGAATATGCCTGACAAAAATGGTTTACAAGCAATCCACGAAATTCAAAGACTTGGTATTGCGACAAAAGTTGTTGCATTGAGCGCATATGATGATGCAGATTTAATCTTTAGAGCAATGAAAGTTGGTGCAAGAGGTTATGTTCTTAAAACTATGGCATCTGCTCAATTAATTTGTGCTATTGAAGAAGTTTTATCAGGTAAAATTTATTTACCATCTGCTTTATCACTAAGATTTTTCGAATATTTCCAAAAATCTGTCAGAGAAGAAGAAGAAACTACAACAGAAGAACTTCTATCTTCACTTACTCAAAGAGAAGAAGAAGTATTGGATTTATTAACTCAAGGCTACGGTTACAATGAAGTATCAAGCAAATTATATATTTCTAACACAACTGTAAAAACTCACGTTAATAACATTTTCCAAAAACTTCAAGTAAAAGATAGAACTCAAGCAGTTTTATACGCAATTAGACACGGTTTCGACAAGAAAAGAAAAGCTAAATTCGTTTCAATTTAGTTAAGAGATAAGTTATAAGTACTAATATTAATTGAATAGTGGTTAGTGAATAGTGAGTAGAGGATATTCCAAATTCGCTAGCCACTATCATTTTAAGGATATTTATGGATTATAAAACAGAAAAAGTAAGATATATTTCGCACGAGGTAAAAAATCAACTTTCAATCTGTGATTTATATACAGAGATAATAAACCGATACTGCACGAAAAACGGAATTGAAGATGAAACCATCCTCAAAGCAACAGAAAATATAAAACGTGCTGTTGCAATGGCAGGCAATTCTTTATTGGAATTAAAAAGCGCTGATTGTATAGAGTTAAAGAATTATAACCTAAATGAACTATTGAATGAAACATATAATCTATCAAAAGTATATGGTTATAACAAAAATATTAATATCAATTTAGAAAACACCTTATCTGACATTATTGTCAATGTAGATAAATCAAAATTTGAAGGGGTTATTATAAATTTAATCAAAAACGCATGCGAAGCTTTTAAAGAAGAAGAAAATAAACAAATTCAAATAAAATCAGAGATAGAAAATAGTATTGTAAAAATAAAAATTATAAATAATGCATGTCCTATTACTAATCCGGCCGAAATCTTTTTAGAAGGTGTCACTACAAAATCAACCGGTTCCGGTTTAGGATTATATATCGCAAAAAATAATATAGAAGAAATGTCCGGAACATTAAAATTAGTAAAATCAGACACGACTTCAACTGTGTTTGAAATTCAATTAAAATACCTCAATTAATACATATTTTTAATAACAACTATTGTAATATTTCTTAATCACTATATAAAAATACTATTTCGCATGCCCGCTTTACGTGAAAATGCGTTAAATATTAACATTACTTAAACTATTAAAACCATTCATTGACAGAAAAATATATAATTTTCTTTGGAGGGGTTATGAAAGAAACCAAATCACTGACCGAAAGAGAAAAACAGGTTTTAACGCTAATGGCAAACGGATACGATAATAATCAAATTAGTAAAACCTTGTTCATTTCAATACATACAACTAAAGCTCACGTATCTTCAATATTACAAAAACTGGGAGTAAACAACAGAACAGTTGCATCTGTAATTGGAGTTAAATTACAAATCATTGATATAAATATTTAAAATATTAATTGGTAATATGTTCTCCAATATTCACTATACTGTACCGGTAAAATCCATGGTTTTATTGCATAATGAAGAATAATCGGTGATTTTATTCCTTCTTCATACTCTTTTTTTCGTTTTGGAAAACTGTTTGGATCATCTCTTGTGACCATGAGATTATATTTTAGGGGTAAATGTAAAATTTTATTCCTACAAATATCATTCAACACATCTTGATCAGAATAATCATTGTTTTCTTCTCTAAGTTTGCTAAACATTTTTTCTTCAATATTTTCATCTCTAAACTTTTTCAAATTCATCAACATAACACCCGAATTGATATATATATCACCTTCATTTAAATTAGCTCTCCAACCTATTAACTCGGAGTATTTATCCTCTACAGCACCCAAAAAATAATTATCTATATCGATTTCCCACAATTTTTCTATATTATCCATAACAACTATATCTGAATCAAGATAAATTATCTTATCCACATTAACTAAAGAGGATAACTTAAGTCTATAATATGCAGAAATACCTACTCTTGTATCATGAACAACTCCTTCAAAATCCGAATTATCCATTTTTATATATTCATACTCAAAGGGGTAAATGTTTTTTAGTTTATCATATATTGGCTTAAAACTATTTTCGAAATCACTATTAAATATATCACTCATAATATAAAATTTGTAATTATTTCCTATTCCATTAGATAAAATAGAACATATTGTGACAAAAGTATATTTAAGCCAATCTTGTGTAGCTCCAAATGCAATATTTATCTTTGACATATATCCTCCGATACATTGCTATTTTAACATATTTAAAATAACAATTCATTGATAAAACACTCAAAATTATAATATAATTTAAGAATGATAATTAAACTAAATCTTGCAAGAAATTGCCTTAAATATTTAATAAAATTATATAATATTACAGAAATCTATATTCCCTACTATTCTTGCAAAGTTCTATGGCATGCCTGCCAAAGCGAAAATTGTAAAATCAAGTTTTATCATATAAATGAAAAATTTTTACCAGTGGATAAACTTCCTGAAAATTCTTACATTCTATATATTAACTATTTTGGATTATTCGGTAGTAATTGCCAAAAACTGGAAAAAATATATCCGAATTTAATTGTTGATAATACTCAAGCTTTTTATTCAAAACACTACGGGCATTCCAGCTTTAATTCATTAAGAAAATTTTTCAAGGTCCAAAACGGAGCGTATTTACATACAAATCTTTCTTTAGAAAAACCTTTTGAAACAGATGAATTTTTATACACTCCTGTAACAATGCAAAATAATTATGAAAAATTCGTTCAAAATGAAATTATACTGGATAAACAAGAAATAAAATATATTTATCCCAAAGTTGAAAAAGAAATATCAATGCTCAATTTTGAACAAGATAAAACTAATCGAATAAAAAATTATTTACAATACGAAAAAAAATATAAAAAACACAATCTGATAAATATTTCTTTAGCAAAAGAAGTTGTTCCATACTGTTATCCATTATGTACAAATGAAGAAAATATTATATCAGAATTAAAACAATCAAAAACCCCTTATTTAAGTTTATGGGGAGCTATTCCAAAAGATTTTTATGAATATAAATTTTTAAATAATACCGTTGCACTTCCTTTAACTTAAATTCTTTGTAAACATATTTTAAAATTTTTATAGCAAATAACAAAATTTTTCTTTAGAGTCATTATATTAAGCAGAGTAGATATAGGAGAATATAATGAATAAAGTTTTAGCAATAATACCAAAATTAAAATTTAGTTTGAATTTATCAAATCCAAACCCGACAAAATATTTAACGAAACAACCAAACACAAAAGTTGTAACAAGACCAAAAACACCTCAATTATACGCAAGAAAACTAAATCCTGAAATAAAAAAACAAGATATTTTTGTTTCAAATAAAATTGAGATAAAACCTGAAAACACAACAACAAAAACAATTGCAACAAATCTAACAACACCGAAGAAAAAATCCGGTCGCCAACCAATTAGAAAAGTTTTAGAAAAATATTTTGACAACGACAAACCACAAAATGATTATTTAACTTTTTTTGAAGATGCTCAAGCAGATGGGTTAAAAACAGCTCAAAAATATAGAACTGTGGAAAATGCAGAAGAAATGAGAAAATTTGCCCAAAAACCATTACCAAAATTTAGAGAAGAATTATATAATGAAGAACTACAAGAATACGCAAATAAAAATGCAAAAAAACTTGAGTCACTTAATTCTCTTGAAAAAAAATACACAGATAAAACAAATGAATACATAAATTATGATAAAAACATGCAAAACTATCTTAAAAATTTTGCAGAAACAGAAGAAATAGAAAAAGCAAAACAAATAGAACAAGAACGTATGGAAAATACGCTTAATGCTTATGTTAATCAACTAAACTCACGTAATCCGCACGAACATAATCATAAAAAACAACGTAGAGGCGAAATGCTCAAATTTTATTAATTAAAAATTTAATAATAAAAGAATATAAAAAACGGACACTTTAAATAGTATCCGTTTTTGCTTATTATTTTATTATTTTTATTTTAAATTTTTCAAGAAATTTGGATTTTTACCTGTTGCTTCAACTATTTTTTCTCCTAAACTTTCTACAGCCTTAATAACAGTATTATATATTTTTTCTGAAAATTCAGGAATTGCCGTTTTTTTATCAATAATTGCACATTTTGTACTAAAAATTGTATTTTTATAATCTTTCGGCTTTTGTTTTGCTAATACAATATATGAATCATGTTGTGGAAGGTATTTTGATTCTGCATTTTTACAAACCCATAAATCAACATTATCCTCTTTTGCAAGTTTTTGGATTTTTTCATAATTATTAAAATTATCAGGATTTAACCTTTTTAATTCAACATCGCCGGCTGTAAAAGCAGTTTTTTCAATAGATACAACACGCATACACAATCTCCTTTTTATAATCGCTCATTTATTATATGTAAAACTTTTATTCTTGTAAAGTAAAAATAAATTGCTATTTATTTTTTTTCTGTATTAATTTTTGATAATTTTTTAAAAATTCTTTTGGAAAACACAAAATATTAACAATATCACCCCTAATCAATATCTGTATAAAATTTGTACTCTTTTTTTAACAATCCTGTTCTTTCGCCAAAATTTTTGTACTTATACTGTAACCAAGTCCATAATTTATTAGGCTCTTTTAATCTACCTCTTTCTTTCATTAGATTTTCACATTTATCTAACGGCAATTCTGTCATTTCTTTATATGTCAAACCTGTTGATTTCTCAATCGATTTTACAGTTTCTTTTGATAATTTAAACTTCATTCCGAAAGACTGATTTTTGTTATTTTGATTAATTGGTGTGATTTGCATAATTTAACCCTTTATTATGATAATTCTATACAATGTTACACCAAACCCATTTTATTGTCACCATAAACTCTAAAGGTTACAGGTTAGACAGGTGTGCCCAACTTATATATTGAAAAAATAATTTCTAATTTTTTATTTGAGAAACTGTAGTAGTAGGGTGCGTCGTAATAATTTACCCCTGACGCACCAATAATTATTTACCCTTGCTGTCCTTTGGACGCACCAATAAATATATGCTATAATTCAGCCATGTCAAATTATAAAAGATATTATTTAAAAGATTATTCATATATTTTTATTACAATTGTCACATATAACCGACAAAAAATTTTGATAGATAATATCGATTTATTACGTCAATCATTCAAAAAGACAAAAACGAGTTATCCCTTTGATATAATTGCAATATCTGTTATGCAAGACCATATTCATATGATTATTAAAGAAAAAGAATTACAAAATTTTTCTAAAATTGTTTCAAGTATAAAAAAATATTTTTCTTATAATTTAAAAACTAAACCACAAAAAGAGAATTTGCCACAGAGTAT
Source organism: uncultured bacterium (assembly GCA_902797985.1). Classification (GTDB taxonomy): domain Bacteria; phylum Cyanobacteriota; class Vampirovibrionia; order Gastranaerophilales; family Gastranaerophilaceae; genus UBA2883. The sequence goes on along the minus strand of CADBUZ010000020.1, from coordinate 52,635 downwards.
GCAAACACGAAAAGAAGCAGGAGTTTGGCAACGCAGATTTTTAGACCATATTATTAGAGATGAAAACGATTTTAAGAATCATTTTGATTATATCCATTATAATTCAGTTAAACATTATGGTATTTCTCCAAAAGATTGGAAATATTCATCATTTAATAAATTTGTAAAATTAAATATATATGATAACGATTGGTGCGATTTTAAAAATAAAGATATAGATTATGTTTGGTTAGAATAGGGGTTAAAAATTATTTTGGTGCGTTAGGGGTAAATATGTAACGATGCACAAAAATGTTTGAGTATAATTGGTGCGTCAAAACGACGCACCCTACTACAGCTATATTTTTGTTAATCATCAGATGGAAAATTAAATTCATAATCTTTAAATAAATCTAATAATGAAATATCAAGAGTTTGAACTAATCTTATCAAAGTTGAAAACTTAAAATCTACCAAACCATTTTCAATTCGACTTAATGTAGCAGAAGTAACTCCTTCTTTCGAAAAAGCTAATTTATTCAGAGAAGGAGATTTGGCAATTCTTAATTGTTTTACTCTTGCCCCAAAATTTTTAAGATTTTCTTTATCAATCTGTTGCATATATGTAATGATAATGCTATAATTTATATTATTCATTACACGCATGTAATGGTAAGTTATTTATTCGGAGATATTACATGAAAAAAATTATAAACTTGATTTGTTTAATATGTTTTTTAGGAACTTGGAATCCTGTTTTTTCATCAGTTAAAGTTCCTGCAGGAACATCAATTCCTATAACAGTAGAACACAACGTAACAAGCAAAACTGTTATTTCAGGTGGTACAATAGATGCTGTTATAGCCGAAGATGTAATAATAAATAAAAATACTATTTTCAAAAAGGGTGATAAAGCAAGTATAACTGTTCTTTCTGCTAATAAAGCAGGTTTTATTGGTAAACCTGGTGAAATAACATTATATGGCGGAAAAGTTTATGATACAAAAGGAGATGAACATAAATTTGACTTTAATCGTCAAATTGTTGGTGATGAAAAGACTTGGCCAAAAGTATGTTTAGGAGTCAGTATCTTTTTTCTATGGCCATTAGCATTATGTGCATTTGTAAAAGGAGGGCAAGCAAAACTCAACACTTTGCCACCAATAGACACCCGTTTATCAACGGAGTTTATGTTTTAAAATTATAAACAAGTTGTGTAGTATAATTGGTGCGTCAAAACGACGCACCCTACAGATACAGCTATTCACTCAATGATGCAATCAAATCTTTAATAATATTTTCTTGCTCAGTGAGTAGGTTGGGGTAGAAACCCCAACCTGCATAAATACTTTTTCCTTATATTTTAAATATGAAAAACAACCTTTTTAATAAATAAGTAGGGTGCTGTCCTTTGGACGCACCAATTTACTTATATTCAGTAGGGTGCGTCGTAATAATTTACCCCTGACGCACCAATATTTATTTACCCCTTTACCCTTGCAAAGTAGTATAATTGGTGCGTCAAAACGACGCACCCTACTACTGTTTTTTATTATTGTGTTGCGGTAAATCACAGATTTACCACAACCTACCTGCTACATCTTGACAAAATTTGCGTTATACATAATAATAGCTGAATGAATGATTTTCACGCAGAATACATATTGTGTTTCTTCATTGTTCTTTTGCCAATGCTTATAGCTTGTGCTAGGGGCGGCTATTTGACTGATGGAATAAAAATGGCATTGCTAATTATCGGAATTTTGACAATAATAATGGTTTTACTTTCATTTCCTCTACTACTAGAAATAATTGTATGGGGAGTGATTATTATATTTTTTATTTTTTTATTTAATATGTAATTTATTTCATTATTACTAAGTCATAGTAGCCGTAGGGTGCTGTCCTTTGGACGCACCAATAAATATATGCTATAATTCAACCATGTCAAATTATAAATTTATCCAATAAACATAATCTCATCTGAAATATAATTTTTTAAATTACGAACGTCAGTTTTTGCATTTGTCCAAATACTATTTAGTAAATATTTTGGTGCGTCAGGGGTAAATTATTACGATGCACCCTACTGCTACTGCTTAATATTGTGTTTGCATTTTGTACATTTTCTTTAAAGTTTTTGGAGATTTAACTAACTCATATAGTTTTTCACCCATGGAATCGGGCACAATGCTTCGCCAATCCAATTGAAAATCTTTATATGTAAAACTTGTTATAACATTCGAATTTTCATCATAAACGATGATGGATTTACAAGCATGTTGTTTTTTATTAAAATCAATGATGTCTTGATTTATAATATATCCTACCTTTTTATTAAATATACGTTCTATTTCAATTGTATATTTGTCATCAATATTCGTATCCTTTTTCCAAAATATTTTCTTTTGGTAATCAATTCTTCCGTAATCATTAACATAGTATTTTATACTATCTTTGTCAATATATTGCCATTCATCAATTTTTACCCATGAAGAAGCAACCGTAGGTAATATAGTTGCAATAGTTAATAGTAATACTATTAAAATCTTTTTCATATTTTATTCCTTATATTCAGTAGGGTGCGTCGTAATAATTTACCCCTGACGCACCAATAATTATTTACCCCTGCTGTCCTTTGGACGCACCAATTTACTTATTATTTATTTCTTAATATTTACCTCTTTACTACTTACCCTTGCAGTGATTTTATCAAATCTTTGATAATATTTTCTTGCTCGGTAAGTTCTGCGATACGGGCAGTTGTTTGTTCAATCAACTCTTTAGGCGCATTAGCAACGAATTTTTCATTCTTCATACGTCCTTCTAAAGAATTCTTTTCATTAGTCAATTTACCCATTTTCTTTTCTTGACGTTTGATTTCTTCGTCTAAATCAATCAAGTCAGCAAGAGGAACAATGAGTTTTGATGCTGATACAACAGCCGTTGCAGACTTAGGCGGTAGAGGCGCATTTTCATCTGCGTAAGATATTGTATCTACCTTAGCCATTCTGTGAATATATGATTCTATTTCTTCAAAAATCTCTTTTTCATTTTTATCTGCACGAATTTCAACATTTACTTCACGAGAGGTTGGGATATTGAAACTTTGTCTTAAATTACGCAATGACGTAATTGTATCAAACACAAGTTCCATTTCTTTTGCTTCTTTAGGGAAGGATAAATCCTCTTTATATACCGGATAATCTGCAACAATTACGGCAGAAGCATTTTCATTTACCCCCTTCGGTAACAACTGCCAAATGTTTTCTGTTATATGCGGCATAATAGGGTGAAGTAATCTCAAAGCCATATCAAGGACATATCTCAATACACGTTGAGTATTAGCTTTCAGACTGTCATCACGCAATTGAATTTTAGCAATTTCCACATACCAGTCACAATATGAATTCCAGAAGAAATCATAAAGTACGTGAGCAGTTTCGCCAATTCGATAATTTTTAATATTATCATTAACAAGTTTTGCGGTAGAATTTAATTTATCTAAAATCCACTTATCCGCAATAGTTAATTTATCCTTTTCAAATTCATTGCCGTCAACACCGTCAAGGTTCATCAACACAAATCTTGAAGCGTTCCAAATCTTGTTAGCAAAGTTTCTGCCGTATTCAAACTTATCATCAGACACTTTGATATCTTGTCCGCCATAAGTACATAGTGACGTCATAGTAAATCTTAAAGCATCACAACCATATTTGTCGATAATTTCAACAGGGTCAATTGTATTTCCTTTAGATTTAGACATTTTTTGACCTTTTTCGTCACGAATAAGACCGTGAATATAAACATCTTTAAAAGGAGCTTTACCTGTGAATTCCAATCCCATAGTAATCATTCTTGCAACCCAGAAGAAGATAATATCAAATCCTGTGACAAGGACTGTTGTAGGATAGAATTTCTTAAAATCGTCTGTTTCACTGTTAGGAAATCCCATAGTAGAGAACGGCCACAAACCTGATGAGAACCAAGTATCAAGGCAGTCGCTTTCCTGTACGTAATTTTCAGGATCAGGATTTTCTTTTGCAACAACCATTTCACCGGTTGTTTTATGATAATATGCAGGAATTTGATGTCCCCACCAAATCTGACGAGAAATACACCAATCTCTGATATTTTCCATCCAGCCTAAATAATTCTTTGTCCAACGTTCAGGAATAAAATTAATTCTTCCGTCATTAACCGCTTTAATAGCTTCTTCAGCTAAAGGTTTCATTTTAACAAACCATTGTTCAGAAAGAAGCGGTTCAATTGTAGTCCCACATCGTTGACACTTACCAACGTTGTGTTCGTGATCTTTTACACGAAGTAAGAAATGATTATATTCAAGCATTCCTACAATTTTTTCTCTTGCTTCGTATCTGTCAAGTCCGTGAAATTCTTGAGGAACCTCACTACACGCTTTTAATTTACCCTCTTCGTCAATCACCCATATAGGTCCAAGATTATGACGTTTTCCGACTTCATAGTCGTTAGGATCGTGAGCAGGTGTAATTTTTACAGCACCTGTACCAAAATTTCTATCAACATATTCATCTGCAATAATAGGAATTTCTCTGCCTGAAAGCGGGATAATAACTGTTTTTCCGATAAGTTCGGAATATTTTTTATCATCAGGGTGAACCGCAATAGCAACATCACCAAAAATAGTTTCAGGTCGTGTAGTTGCAACAATAATTGCACCCATTTCATTTTTCAACGGATAAGAAATTTCCCACAAATGTCCTTGTTCTGTTTCGTATTCGGTTTCTATATCAGAAATAGCTGATTGGCAACGAGGACACCAGTTTACAATATATGCACCTTTGTAGATTAAACCTTTATTATAAAGAGTGACAAAAACTTCTTTAACAGCCTCAGAACAACCTTCATCGAAAGTAAATCTTTCACGAGAACGGTCAAATGATGCTCCTAAACGTTTCATTTGGTCTAAGATTGTACTTTTGTGGTCATTCGTCCATTCCCAAGTTTTTTCGAGGAATTTTTCTCTGCCTAAATCGTGACGAGTTAACCCTTCTTTCGCCAATTGTTTTTCAACAACGTTTTGAGTAGCAAGACCTGCGTGGTCAGTTCCGGGAATCCATAGAGCTTCGTATCCGCTCATTCTATGATAACGAGTTAAGATATCTTGTAATGTTTCATCAAGAGCATGCCCCATATGCAATACACCTGTAACATTTGGAGGCGGAATAACAATAGAAAACGGAGGCTTATCACTTTGAGCATTTGCTTCAAAATATTTACCCCCTTCCCAGAATTTATATATTCTTTCTTCCGTTTCTTTTGCATTATAAACGGTAGGTAAATCATCTATATTAATCTTACTCTTTGTTGTTTCCATTATTTTTATCCCTCGTTTTATTTTTTAGCTATATATTTCAATAAAATAATATCATAAACATACTCTATTCAATAGGTTGATGGGGTTCATTTTTTATAAAAAATTTTTGCGCAAAAAATTTTTTTAGAGGTTTTAAAGAAAAAAAGAAGTATCATATGATAAGAAATAATCTTTTAAAAACAGTAACACTACCATATCCCATAATAAAAGGTTCTTTTGAAAGCAGACAACAAAAGGCAGGACAGTTTACTCATAAAATAATGGGGGATTTATCCGGACAACTGGATGAGAAGGGAATTTCCATGTCCAAATTAGGTCGTTCCTTGAAAAAAGAGCTTCCGGATAATTTAAAGGTTTTTGTAAAAAAGAATAAAGATACCGACTGTTACGCACAACTCAACAGAACCTATACAAAAGATAATTGGATAGTTAATCAATCATTAGAGTTGAAACCTGATGAAAATAACAAAATTACCGTATTAAGCATCCCAACAATTACACATGAAATAAGACATCTTGCAGATTCATTATTCCATCCGAAAATACTATCAAGAGAACAATTGTTAGCTAAAAAAGGTCTGGATACAGATAAATTTTATAACTTTTATGATAATGAAGTTTATATAAAAGAAATGAATGGCGGAAAAAATACAAAAAAACGCATTATTAAAGATATTAAAAACAAAGCCGCTAAAGCCCTAAAAGGATACTCAACAGAAGATAAAGTAAATATGCTTCAATATATCAGATATAGTTTAATATCTGAAAGAAACGCATATAAAGAAGAACAAAAAATAGCCAAAAAATTATATAAAAAGAACTCTCCTGTCTATGAAGATGCATTATATGATCAAACAAAAGAATATATGTTTGACGAAAAAATAAAACTTTTCAAAGATATGGCACTTGACTTAATCAAAAAAGAGAGAGGAATACACAAAGCAAAACTTAAAAAATCAAATCCTTTTCAAATACCAAAACTTGATAGAAGCTCAGAAGGAGTAGAATTTTTCGGTGTAGATTCTGCTGAAAATATTCAATCTAAACTTGAAAATCACATGACTTTATCATGGCTAAAAAGAAAAGAACAAAACATTTTAGAATTTCCACCAATCAATACTAATACAGCTATTTCATCAAAAAATAAAAATTTAGAAAAAGGTCTAAAATTATTAGACACAAAAAAAGTGGGAAGACTAACAGTTAGCGATAAATTGTTTGGGAAAAACGGTAAAGAAGGAACACACACTATAGGGTTATTTAAAAATGAAAATCAACTTTATATCATAGATTCTATTTCTGAAGAAAATAATAAAGAAGTGAAAAAATTCCATCAAACCCTAAAACAAATTTTAGGGGTAAAAGATGTAATTTTTACTACAAAACCTCAACAAAGCTTGGAAGAATATACATGCAACAACTGGACGCACGCAAACTTAGATGCAATTTTAAAACACGAAAAAAACGGAAATAAAAAATGGAATAAAGAAACCTTGCACTCTATTCTTCCAAATGATATTAACAAAATTCTTGAAGAACAGCAAGAATATATCAATAATAAATTAAGCGGAAGAAACTTCTATGATATGGTTTCACAAGAATATTCAAAAAAAATATAAATATAACAAATTAAAAATGTTTAAAGTTAACTATTTGGAAGATTGATTTCTATTCCTAAAATTCTTATAACTTTAACTTTTTGATTGTTACGTATAGTGTTAAATACGCAGAAAATAGTATCTATAATATTTTTCAAAAAAATTTCTTTTTTAAATCTTTTGAATAAATTTTCTGATATAACATTCTTTAATGCTTGTTCAAATATTTTTTGATCTTTTATTTGTAATATTTTATATTTTTCTTTTAGTTTTTGTATAGAATAATTTTCAAAATCGTCTTTTATTAATTCATAAATTTTATCTTCTATTAACGCATTTTTTATTTTATCTAAAAATTTAATTTGTCTATTTAATTCATCAATAGGAGAAGTGTTTTTATATGATTTTGGTATATTATCTTTTTTAATTCTGTAATAATAATCAGCGTTATCTATGTATACAATTTTGCTGGCAAGAACTCTACTTTTGATAGTAAATATGACATCTTCGCCTTTTTTTGTTTCAAAAAATTTTATGTCATTTTCTTTGATAAATGACGTTTTGTATAATTTATTCCATATTGCTAAGTTTGGACTAAATACATAATTTTTCTTAACTTTATAATTAAATATTTTATTTTTTGGAAGATTTAGTTTATTTTTTCTTTTTTTCAAATAATTTCTTATTTCATTTTTTATATAAAAAGATTCTTCAACGATATCACAATTGTGTTTTATAGCGGTTTCATATAATGTTTTATACATATTTGGCGATATATAATCATCCGGATCGACAAAACCGATATAATCGCCGGTAATATTTTCTAATGCAATATTTCTTGCGACACCTTGACCTCTATTTTCTTGATTAATAATTTTTATACGAGAATCCTTATTTTTATATTCTTGTAAAATTTCAAGAGAGTTATCTGTTGAACCATCATTCACGCAAATTATTTCTATATCTTCCAATGTTTGCATAATTATACTATCAAGACATTGTCTTAAATAACTTTCTACATTATACACAGGAAGTATTATACTTACTTTTGGCATTATAACTCCTTATTTATTCAAAAAAACTTAAAATAGTGTTATTTATAATTTTTAATTACAGAAATAAAATCAGAAATAATTCTGAGCTGTTTTTCGCTAAGACCTTCTAATTTATGGTTAATAGTATCAATTAGAGCTTCGTCGGATTTTTCTAACCCTAAGCGCAAAAGCTCAATTGGTGTAATATTAAACGCAGAACAAATTTTATCAATTGTCGTCGATTGCGGCATTTGTCGATTATATTCTAAATTTCTATAATTATCCGGCGAAAGCCCGCATTTTATACAAAATTTCTCTTGCGATAAACCACTGTTATTTCTTAAAAATTTTATAGATTTGTTAATTAAACATTTAAAATTCGTCATACAAATAGGATAATTTATAAATTATAAAATTATAACTATCCTACTTTACAAAAAATTTCGTAATATAAAACTGGTCTACCCACACACACACACAACAACAACACGAACCCACGAGGTATTTTAATATTTTCACACACAAAAAACAATATATATTAAGTTTTGTAAACCGATTTAATATATTTTCGTTTTTTATGGCAGAAATTGCATCTGGCTGCTTTTTATATTCAAACCTCACCCGAATTTATAAACTCGTGCCTCATTAAGAAATTATTCCCCACCTCCTACTCTTTAGTAGAGGGGAAAGGCTTATAAAAAGAACATTTAGTCACTTAGTCATTATTTTTAACACTTTACAAAAAATGTAATTTGTTATAATATTATCCTATGAGAAATTTGCGACGTACACAATTTAAGATTTAAGGCTTGTTTTTATTTATTAAAACATCTTATTTTGTGTATAAAAATAGAAACAAGACCTTTTATAAGGTCTTTTTTGTTATCTAAATGTTACATAATAACAACTAATGTAAAGATAAATAATATTAAACGCAAAAATTTGTATTTAGAACACTTAATAAAAAAAGGAAGGTTAGAAAAATATGATAAAAAATATTCGACGATATACTACTGTAAAGGCGAATGCTCCACATGTCTATTTAATGAATTTAAGATGGGGCTTGTAATTACACAAGTAGTATAAGGATATAAAATGGCAATAACAGCAAAAATATTTTCAACATTGGGTAACCCTCAATCACTGGTACCGTTAGCTGTAAAAGATACTGCAAACAGCTTAGGAATGACAACTGCTTCATCTATAACAAACAAAGATGAAGGAAGAGATAGATTTATTGATGAATTTGGAACAGAAGTAATCTGGCTTGGCGGGATTCCGCTTTTTAAAAAAGTAATAGACAAAACCCTATTTAAAGGGTTTAAAATTGACGCAGAATATGACGTTAGAAACCTAAAAAATAATGACATTTTTCAAAAAACAAAAGAATTTGCTCCAACAGATAAAATAAAATCAGATATTGAAAAAATTGGTGAAAATAAAAAATTATTTAAAAACTTAAATTTAGCAAAATTTGCGATAGCAACTGTTATGACACTAGGTGTTTATAACATTTTAACAGAAGCGAAACAAAAATACACCCATAACAGAATAAAAAACAGACTACTTAAAGCACAAGAAGAAGAAAGCATTGCTATAATGTCAAAATCAGGTGATGCTATAAACAAAAAGAAAGATTTATCTTTCGAAAATCTTTCTAAATTAAGAAACAATAATACACCTGCCTTTAAAGGTATATATGATGTAATGCTTGACCCTGTTAAAAACACCTTAGTTTTAGACGCGGGTATCACATCTGAAAGATTGACGAAATCAAGATCTCCGCAAGAACTTATGGGATATGCAATTAAAGAAGGCGGATTTTTATTCTTTATGTACTATTTAGGACAAAAAGTTCAATCTCATTTTGAAAATGTTGCGGATAAAAAACATAATAAAAATATTTCACTTGATGCAAGAGTTCTCGAAAATGATAAATTTAAGCAATCATTTGCAGTTGGAAGTATTGTTAAAAGTATTAATGAATTTGAACAATTTAAACAACCAAATACAGATGTTTCATTATATGAATTTATAAACAAAAATCCAAAAAATGCGGTTGTAGATGTTGCAAAACAATCAGATATTATTCAAACATATAAAGAACCTAAAAAATGGTACCAAATATTTACAAAAGCAAAAGACACAGGTAAAGTAGATACAAGAAAATATATAGATTTAGACGAAGTAAGAAACACTCATTCAAATATCAAAAGATTGTATAATCAATTTAATGAATCAGGACAAAATATAGATGATTTCTTTAAAGATGTAAGAAAATTAAAAAGAGGTTCTGTAATCAAAAACATCGGCTCAACAATACTCGCACTTGGAGTTGTTTTGCCATCTATCATGCTTGCAGACAGACTTTTAAAACCTAATAACAAGGAATTTGCTGTTGAAAAAGAAATCAAATCTCAACTCAAAAAAGAAAAACAAAATGCATAAATTTGTGTAAAGAAATTTTGCAAAACAGCTTTATGTATAGCAATTTTTCTTGTTAAAAAGAGTTTATATACATGTGAATAAGTGTGTTTAATGTGCAATATTTGCATGAAAGGAAGATCAATATGGCTATAGGTTTTGCTCCGACAACACATCCTTCAAGACCAATAGGTGGCACACCACCTATCAATCCTGATAGAGATGAAATAAACAGAAGCAAAGATATGCTTGCAGATAGCATTAAAGAAAAAGCTCCTCTTATAGCAGCATTACTAAAAACTCCTGTTGGCTGTGATATGCCTGAACAAGGCGGAATAACCGGAAACATTGGTAAAAGTGGTCCAAAACCACCATATGTATGTTATTTAGCATAGATTTATACAAGTCAAGTTAGGTTATAACCTAACCTGCCATTTATAGGAAACCAAAACATGTGTAAATTAGGTTTACTGGATTTTATGCGCCAAGTTGGTACGGTAGAAGTGGGATCGCAAGGAACACTTTCAAAAGCGACATACGAAAAACTTCTTAATGCAAAAGGCGTAATCAAAAATTATATAAAAGATACTAATTGCAAGGTGGAATTATACGATGCAAATTCTTTACCTGCGGATGAGTTTGTATATAAAGATGAGCGCGAAAATATTAGAATAAAAGTTAAAGATTTAATATATGATAGCGAAGAAATTAAAGATATTATAAACAAAAAAGATTCAGACGAACCATTATTACGTAAAATATATGAATTTGTCCAATCAGCTTGTTATCAAAATGAAAAACCAATTGACAGAATGAAAAGAGCAACTAACGCACGAGTAAAAAACTATTTTAATAAATAGGTATACAAAACTTAAACATGTACTTGCAATCATGTTGTGTTTCGCTTAGGATAGGAATTGAGCGTTTTCTTAACGCTAATTTTTGTACTAGTTAAATATAAAGGAATAGCAAGATGAATCCTATTATAGCAGAATTGGAAAACCAATATAAAAAAGAAAATATTCCTGAAATGCACCCGGGTGATACGGTTAAAGTATTCGTTAGAATTGTTGAAGGTAACAAAGAAAGAATACAGGCATTTGAAGGAACAGTTATCAAAGAACACGGTTCAGGTATCAATAAAACTATTACCGTTAGAAAAGTGTTCCAAGGTATCGGCGTAGAAAGAGTATTCTTACTAAAAAATTATATTACTTAAGAGAACGTTCAGGTAAGGCAACTCGTATCAGAGAAAAAATTGAAAAAAGATAAGACACATATTCATTGGTATCCGGGGCATATAGCCAAAGCTGAGCGACTTCTTAAAGAAAAACTTAATCTTGTTGATGTCGTAATTGAAGTTTTGGATGCCAGATTACCAAGAAGCAGTAGTTATAATGACATAAAGAAGCTTTTGGGCGATCGTCCAAGGCTTCTTTTGTTGAATAAATCAGATTTAGTTATCCCTGAGGAAATCAAAAATTGGATTAAAATTTTAGAAGAAGAAACCGGCTGTCCGGTACTGACGATAGATACTAAAACAAACAGAAATTTTAACATTATTGAGAAAAAAGTTTTAGAATTGAGCGAACCAAGAATACAAGCTTTAATGGCAAAAGGGCTTTTGCGCAGACCTGCAAGAGTGGTAGTTGTTGGACTTCCTAATGTCGGGAAATCCAGTATTATAAACAAACTGACAAAATCTTCAAAAACAAAAACCGGTGCTAAAGCAGGAGTTACAAGACAACAACAATGGGTGCGTATTAATCCTAATATTGATTTGCTTGATACTCCTGGGATTATTCCTATGAAGCAAGAAGACCAACTTAGAGCTAAAAAACTTGCATTTGTTAATTCTGTATCTGAAAATGCTTATTCATCTGAATTAGTTGCAAAAGAATTGTTAGAATTAATTATTGAAAACCCTAAATATACTAAAGTTTTTAAAAATTATTATGAACTTTCCGATGAAATAGAGTTATCAATTGAAAACATTGCCCTATCAAGAAATTGGTTAATATCAGGAGGAGAGCCTGATATAGAAAGAACTTCTCAATACGTATTAAGAGATTTTCGTGACGGGAAAATCGGCAAATTCATTCTTGATAATATATAGTTAAAAAGCGAAAATGACAGGCGCTGTAAAATATGAATATCAAAGAAGTTTCAACTTAATTCCCAACTTAGTTTTGCCTGATTTCCATCAGATAAACGGTCTTTAATCTTACTATCTTACTTTTCAAATGGAATGAACCCTTAAATCCCGCTTACATTTATATAAAGTTTTTTTGTTATAGAAAATTGCCTTTTTTAAAATTTTTGGCTTTACAAAACTTAATAAATTACAAAAATTACAGTTTTTATTACTCTATATAATTATTTTTCAAGATATAATTATTATAAAGGAGAAAGACATGCTTAAAGGACCGTTTCTTGACAGGAATTGGATGGGGCAAAACCCAAATTATGACAAATCAGATATCATAATGATAGGATTACCTTTTGATGGGACTGTTTCATATCGTTCAGGCTCAAGATTTGCACCTGAGCAAATAAGATTGGCAAGCTGGGGATTAGAAGAATATTCTCCAAAATTTGATAAAGAATTAGAAGAATGTAATTTCCACGATGTTGGAGATTTAGAATTTCCATTAGGGAATACAAAAGGTTCGCTAAACTTAATTGAAGAAAATGTTGAACAAATATACAAAGATGGGAAAAGAGTATTTGGGATTGGCGGAGAACATCTTGTAACTTATCCTGAAATAGAAGCCGTTTCAAAATTCTATGACGATTTAGCAATAATACATTTTGACGCACATACAGATTTAAGACAAGAATATCTTGGAGAAGAACTTTCACATTCTGCAGTAATAAGGTTATGCACAAAATTTGTTAATCCGAAAAATATTAAACAAATTGGCATTCGCTCAGGCTTGAAAGAGGAATGGGATTATATGAAAGAAAACGGAACGCTTGTGAAAGAATACTCCGGACTTGATAGCATAAAAGGGAAAAAAGTATTTGTAACAGTTGACCTTGATGTATTAGATCCTTCAGTCATGAGTGGAACCGGAACTCCTGAAAGTGGTGGTATGAGCTTTAACGAGCTAATGGGTTGGTTTGAATACATAAAAGATTTTGATATCGTAGGAGCTGATGTAGTTGAACTTGCTCCGGATTATGATTCTTCCGGATGTTCTACAGCTGTTGCAACAAAAGTTATTAGAGAATTGTTAATGATTATGTAGGATTTATTTATAAATTTATTAACATTCTTAATCAAAATATACTAATTTTAAGATTTTTATTATAAGATATTATAGTAAATAATGTTTAGTATGTAATTAGCGGAGAAAATAATTGGAATTAAAACGAGATGGTGATACATATTTAGGCAGACATGTACTGGCAGAATTTTTTGAATGTGATCCAAATGTGTTGAATAATAAAGATAAAATAGAGAACTATATGGTAGATGCGGCAATAGAATGCGGTGCAACTGTCGTACAAAAATGTTTTCATATGTTTAATCCATTTGGTGTTAGCGGAGTGGTAATCATTGCAGAAAGCCATTTAGCAGTTCATACGTGGCCTGAACTTGGATATGCCGCAGTTGATTTGTTTACTTGCGGACAAAAATGTGATCCAAAAGTTGCTTATGAATTTTTGAAAAAGAAATTTAATTCCAAAAAAGCATTTTATACCCAACTTAAACGCGGAATTATGGATGAAGAAACAAAACAATTGTCCGAAAAAGCGTTTGAATTATCTGAACAATATGAAAGCTAAAAATTTTTTCTTATTAAGTTATGCTACAAATATTTGCTGAAAATAATAAAACATGATATCTTATATCATGTTAATAAGGAGGCTTTATGGCAAGAGTATTAATATCAATGTCACCGGAATTTTTAGACAAGGTTGACAGCCTTGCTAGTTCTGAACAACGTACAAGAAGCGAATATATTAGAGAAGCTCTTCGTAATTATATGAGAAGAAATAAAGGGATTAATCTTCAAAAAGCACAACAAACAGCTAGTGCATTAGAAGAACTTATCGGTTAATATACTTTTTAAATATCGTATATTCATAAATTTATTTTTTTAATAAAGTATTCAACCCATTTTATCAAAGCTGATAATTCATATGGTTTTGGTAAATAGAGGTCTGCCCCTGCATTTAAAATAGTTGATTTATCATGCCTGTTAGAAGTAACGATAACTTTTGTATTAACAAATGACTTGTTTGTTTTTATCTGTTTGCATAATTCTAACTTAGACATATCATCACCGGTATCAATTATAAATATAGCAGGGATAATATTTTCATCATTACCTGAAACATCATACCCTTGAAGCTCAAGTGTAGTACGAAGCAAAAGTTCCATTGCCGTATCATCTTCTACAATAACAATTTTTTTATTATATTTAAGGAGTTCTTCAGTTTGTCCTGAAATCTTTGGTCTATCAACAATATAGTTAGATTTTGACGGAAGCTTTGCCAATGACTTTATTCTTCGCATTTTATCAATTAAATGCTCAGGATTGTTATAATTATCATATTCGCTTGATATAACGCTAACCAAAAGAGAAACGAATTCTATTCTAATTCCGGCTTCGTCATCACTTTGCATAGTCATATAACCACGTTTAGCATCTTCATGGGAATAAAATTTTGGGACAACCGTATCAAATGCTGTTGTAATAAAAGAAGCAAATCTTTCAGCAGACAACGATTTTGTAATAATCATAAATTCTGATTCGGCAAGCTGGCTTACAAAATCTGTTTCAGCCAATCCTGATTTTATGATAGCTAAAAGGGTTTGAATAATTTTATCCCCTGCAAAATCAGAATATATTTCAACATAATGCTTAAAATTTTCTATACTTATTAAAATTGTCGCCCAATCAGTATTA
This sequence comes from uncultured bacterium, assembly GCA_902797985.1. Lineage (GTDB taxonomy): Bacteria > Cyanobacteriota > Vampirovibrionia > Gastranaerophilales > Gastranaerophilaceae > UBA2883. The sequence goes on along the minus strand of CADBUZ010000020.1, from coordinate 37,322 downwards.
TCAGCAAGAGTTCTTTTTAATGCTCTAAGTGAATATTTTTCATTAGGAAGCAGCGTTTTATTATCCAGATTTGATTCAAGTTCTCTTCTAAGATGTGCTTTTATTCTTGTTTGGAACTCTTTAAAATTAACCGGTTCACTAATGTAATCATCTGCCCCTGACTCTAAAACTTTTATCTTATCATCTATATTATCAGACTTAGACAATGCAACAATTATTGGTCGTATATTATATGTTAATATGCGAATACGTTCGCAAAAGTCATTTAATGGTTCAGGAATACTATCAGATACTATTATTAAATCCGGTTCTAAAGATTGAATTAAAATAAGGGCATCTTTTATTGAACTTACTATTTGCACCCGAATATCTTTATTAGCAAGACTTTTTTTATACTTAACAGATAATTCTTTTCTTGTATCAATTATTATTGCACTACAGAGCATTTTATATGATCCTCTATGTTATACTGTGGAAATTTTAATTCAAAAATTGTACCTTTTTCAAGATTTTTAAAAGAGATTTCTCCGTTCATTTTTTCTGTTAAAGATTTAGTGATAAACAAACCTAATCCGCTGCCTTGAGTTTTTCTGGTTAGGGGATTATCTATTCTTGAAAATTTTTCGAATATTTTTTCTGCATATTGTTCATCAATTCCCACACCTTCATCTTGTATACATATATATACATCTTTGTTATCTTCTTTTGTAGTGACGAAAATATTTGAGCCTTCATCTGAATACTTACAAGCATTCTCAATTAAATTTATCAAAATTTGCTGTAATTTTTCCGAATCAACATATATAGATGGGTTTGATTTTTTAAGATTTAATTCAATATTATGATTTGGATACTTTTGTTTAATCAATTGAACAGTGGTTTGAATTGATTTATTAACATCCGTTTTTTTCATAACAAGATTTTCATTAGGTATTTTAGTAACAGACAGAATATTTTCTACAAGATGAATAAGTCTGTTAGACTGTTGTTCAATAATTTCGATAAATTTTTTTTTAGAATTATCATCTATTTTATCCCAAGAAGCAAGCATTGTTTGAGCAAACCCTCTAATACTTGTCAGAGGTGTCCTCATCTCATGGGAAACTGTAGAAATAAAATCTTCTTTGTTTGACATAGGTTTATTATAACACTAATTAAATAAAAAATATTTACATAAAATTTAATACAATTAACAAAGTATAAAAACCAGATTATGATATAATCTATGTATAGATAAAACTTTTCAGGATAATTATGCAGAATAATATATTAATGCCTGGTGATTCTGCCGGAAACTACGATAAAAAATGGACAGAAACATTTGATTTGAAGTTTGTAATACTATGGTTTATATTATTTTTAATTTTATATAAAGATCAATTTGTTAATCTTAAAGAGTTTTGGTCAGCAATGATACTTTTCCCTCCTATTATGACATTATCAGAAGCTTTTGCGCCTCATTCGATGGATACCCCAATTATGATGTTAATAGGCTTTTCGTTGTTATTTGGAATATGTTATATTTTTTAAAAGATTTTAAATATAAATTATATTAAGTAATAAAAAAGCAGTATGAATTTTCATACTGCTTTTTGTTATAAAAATTTTCTTAAACGTTCAATAATTTGCTTGATTGTTCAAGAACGAGAGTTCTGGTTGTGATATCACAAACAGAGCTTGGTCCAAAGTATTGAATTGCACCAGGGAATAAATATCTGTCATTCATAGCCCAGTCTTCTCTGTTATCAGCTAATTGCTTGAATACAGGACCGTCAAGCTCAACCAATGCTTTTTTAATAACAGGTTTCATTTCGCCATGACGACGTTCCATATTCATCATCATTGTAAGAGGAACACCGCCTGCAATCCATTCAGAAGCAGGAGCTGTTAAGTTTCTAACAGATGATAAATAACCTGTTAAACCATATGAAATCAATGCAAATGCATTGTAACCAAGTGAGTAACAATAATCAGCATCAAAGTTAGATGGGAATGCACATCTTCCTTCGTAACCGAAGAAGTGAGATTGAGCTGAGAACTTAACGCCGGTTCCTTTTAATCTTGATTCAATCATAGAGATTAATAATTTTTCTGTTTCAATTTTAGAAACTTGAACATTTCCGTGAGGATCTCTATCCATCAATAATTGAGCTTTAATCAAAGTTGGTAATGAAGAAAATACCTTTGAGTTTTCACTTGATAAAGTATTTTCAATAATAGAGAATTTTTCAGATTGTTCAGCATTCATATAATTGCTGTCTTTTTCTAAAGAACTCATAATGTCGTTCAAGTTAGCAATCATTGCACCCATTTCAGGAATAAATTCAATCAAACCTTCAGGGATAATAGCTACACCAAAATTCTTACCGTTTTGAGAACGTCTTGTGATGATATCAGTCATATAGTCAATGATTGAAGATAATGACATTTTCTTAGCTTCAACTTCTTCAGAAATTAAAGTAATGTTTGGTTGAGTTTGTAGAGCAGCTTCTAATGCAACGTGAGAAGCACTTCTTCCCATAATTTTTACAAAGTGCCAATATTTCTTAGCTGAATTAGCATCTCTTTGGATATTACCAATTAACTCACCATAAGTTTTTGTAGCAGTATCAAAACCGAAAGAAATTTCGATTTGTTCATTTTTAAGGTCACCATCGATAGTTTTAGGGCAACCAATTACTTGGATACCTGCATTGTTAGCAACGAACCATTCTGCAAGTAACGCTGCATTTGTGTTTGAATCGTCACCGCCGATAATTACAACAGCAGAGATATTTAATTTTTTACAAACTTCTAATGAAGATTTGAATTGTTCTTCTGTTTCTAATTTAGTTCTACCTGAACCGATAATATCAAAACCACCTGTGTTTCTGTATTCATCCATAAATGTATCAGTAAATTCAATATACTTACCTTCGATGATACCTGATGGACCACCTAAGAAACCATATAATTTGTTAGAAGGGTTTGCTTGTTTAAGCGCATCATATAACCCTGCAATAACGTTATGTCCGCCAGGAGCTTGTCCGCCTGATAAAATTACCCCAACATTTCTTTGTTCAAATGATTGGTTTGCGTCTGAAGTACTAAATGTAACGGTTGGTTTTCCGTATGTATTTTTAAATAATTCTTTGATTTCTGCTTGATTAGAAACTGATTCTGTTGCAGAACCTTCTTTGCAAACAAGTTTATTAATGCCTTCTGATAGTGAAGAAGGTAATTTAGGTTGATATTTAAGTCTTTCAACTTGTAATGGTGATAAATTTGCCATATATTTCTCCTTTTAATTAGTACTATTACAGGAATATTATATAACAAATATTATCAAAAGTGACTAAATGACGAATAAATAAGTGTAAAAATCTTTATTACAAAATTTCCACATAAAAAAACAGGGTAATTTTCCACCCTGTTTTTTTATTTCAAAAAATTATTTAATCATTTCTTTAATTGCATTTCTTTTTAGTTTATTTGTAGTTGTCTTAGGTAATGCTTCGTGCATAATAACGATTTTAACCGGACGTTTATAACTTGCCAAACGATTAGAAAGCTCTTTGACTTCCGCTCTAACAGCTTTTTCTAACTCATCTTCAGAACTAAAGTTTTTAGCGAAATCTTCGGTTGGAACAATTACAGTTACGATTTCTTCGCAACCATCTTTTTCGCCGCCTTGACGTTTCATACCGACAACGCATACTTCAGAAAAATTAGGACTATCGCCAAGTACATTTTCAACTTCTTCAGGGAAAACTTTTTTACCACCTGACAACACAATCATATTTTTTAATCTTCCTGTGATATACAAATTACCATTTCTTATTTCTGCCTTATCACCTGTATGGAAGAAACCGTCTTCGTCAATAACTGATTTTGTTAATTCTTCTTGTTTGTAATAACCCTTCATTACAGAAGGACCTTTAAGTAATAATTCACCGGTTTCAGAATCAATTTTTGCTTCATATGAATCAAGTATTGGACCAACTGATGTTAAATCATAATTTCTGCTAGGTCTTGCCATAGAAGCAACAGGACTTGTTTCAGAAAGTCCGTAACCTTGATATACTCTTACACCAATTCTGTCGAAAAATTCTCCAACAGCTTCATCAAGCGGAGCACCACCTGAAATACAGCCGTATAGTTCTGCACCAAACATTTTATGAACAGATTTGAAGAACATTCTTCTGCAAATTCTTGGCATGAATCTTGCTATATCATATCTGAGCTTAAAGAAAAATTGATAAAATTGTGATTTTTTACGAATATCTGATTCTGCAGAAGTTTTTAATAGTTTTAAAAATGCAGGAACAGTAACCAAAAATCTAATTTTCTTTTCTCCCATAATCTCAAGAATATCTTTTGGTTTTAAACTTTTTGTATAGTTAATGGAATATCCGTTAATTAACATTGCAAAGAAGCCGACTGTCATTTCGAACAAATGGTTCATTGGTAATATAGATAACAATCTTACATCATCACTAGGCATGATTTTCTTAAACACAGGTCTAAGGTCATACATTTGTGTAAGAATATTCTTGAAAGTTGTTTGAACCCCTTTAGGTGCACCTGTCGTTCCTGATGTGTAAATAATGAACGCTGTTGCACTAAGTGGTCTTCTTCTCCATTTCGCTTGATAATTTTCAGGAATAGAATAAAGACTTGGAATATCTTTTTCATCAAGAAGTGCGCTATCCATTAAAATAATGTGCTTTATAGAAGGTATTCTTTTTTGAACCTCTTTAGCTTTTTCCAAGTTAGCGCCTGAACATAACATTACAGTAGGTTCGCAATTAGATAAAATAGATTCCAATTCATATATAGTTAACTTGTTATCTAATGGAACTGTAACAAGACCGGCAAGAGCTGAACCGAAAACGCAAGGTGCATACTCCGGTTTTGATTCTGATAAAATAGCCAGTCTTTCACCTTTTTCAAGTTTTAAATCGTTTATTAAATATGCGCCCAATTTTTGAGCCATAAGGCTTAAACCTTTATATGTAAACTCTCTCCAGCCCCATTTAGATTTCATAGCAAGGGCAACTTTATTACTATTTTGGTTTGCTACATTTTCAAATAATGTAAATATGTGTTCATACTTCATAAAACATCTCTCCTTGTATTTTATTATAACATAACTAAATTTGAATAAAATACTCTAACAAAAAAGCTCTGAAATTTTCAGAGCTTTAAGTTTATATATTATCTAATTTCTAACCATACAAATGGGAACCCAAACCCCATTTTGCTGCAATATCATCAGCACGGCTGGAGCCGTTTTCACCGGTACCGGTTACTGAACCGATTACTCCATTACTTTCAACCCCTGCTGCTTTACCTGCACCGTATCTTTCGGAATATTCGCTACCGGATGCTAAAGTTCCACCTGTAAAAGAACTATTTGTACCAAACGGATTTACTCCGCCGATACGAAACATATTTTCTGTTACTTTTGGATTAAATGTTACCATTTAGTTTCCTCTGCTATTATTCCCAGACATAGATATACATCATCTTACATGTATATAAAGTCTGTATCTCTTTCAAAATTGATTAATTTAATTTCTCCTTGTTACAAATATTCACAGAAATCCATTTTAATTTGCAACTCTTATTAATCATGTTCCACTATTTTTTGTAATAATAACACTTTATAAACAATATTTACAAAAGTTAAAATTGATAAAAATTCTGTATTTATGGCTTTTGATTATTGTATTATATTTATATAAGTAAATAGGAGGAAGAAATGATTGGAGTTTTAATTATTGTAGGTATAGTAGTGCTTTTATCATACTTAATAGGATCTATTCCTACAGGATATATAATTGTAAAACTCAAAACGGGACAAGATATAAGAACGGTTGGTTCAGGCTCAACAGGTGCGACTAATGTAAAACGTGTTTTAGGCAAAAAATGGTTTTTTACCGTAATGTTATTAGATGCGTTCAAAGGTGCATTACCTGTTATTTTAGCTAAATTATGGGTTGGTAATATTACAGGGGTTGGACTATTTCCTGTTTTAGCTGCAATATTTGTAATTATTGGTCATAGTAAACCTGTCTTTTTACAATTCAAGGGTGGAAAATCCGTGGCATCAGGGGTCGGTACAATTCTTGCTCTTAATTGGCAAGTCGGAATTTTAATTGCTTTAATATGGGCTATTATTACATATGTTTCTAAATATGTGTCACTCGGTTCTATTATTGCATTAGCACTTTCTCCTTTTTTAATGCATTATATAGGTCATGCCCCTATCGGATATACAGCGTATTGTACAATTGGTGCTATATATATTATTTATCTTCACAGACAAAATATTGTTAGGTTAATAAAAGGTGAAGAAAATAAAGTAAGATAATTTACTCAAAATGGTTATAACAATTTTCTAAATCGCTAATATTTAAATCCCTTTCACCATAATTAATGATTTTCACATCTGTGTTGTCATAATCTTCAACTTTTCCAATAATATTTAAATTCAAATAATCTGCTAATTCTTTTGGGATTGTTGATATGATTTGATAATCTTCACCACCATATAAAATCATATCTTTATAATTTTTAGGAAATTGTTCTTTTAATTCTTTGTCAAATATAATTTTATTAAAATCCAGTACAAGTGTTTTTTTGCTGGCTTTGGCTATTTTAAAAACGGCATCTGCCAGTCCGTCTGAACTATCCATCATTGCATAATCTTCTTTTATGTTTTCAGCTATTTTTTGAGCAAATTTAGTTTGTGCTTTGGGACAAATATGAGCATCAATAAGTACATTTTTCTCTTTTTCTCCTTGCTGTAATAATTTTAGCCCGCCTGCGCTTGAACCATGAGGCCCGCTGGTTACAACTACTTGTCCTGTTTTTGCATTTTTTCTTGAAGATATTTTTCTATCTCTATCTATTCCAATTGCAGTAACTGATATCATAATTTTTTCAGCCCCAGTTATATCTCCGCCAATAATTTCAACTTCATCAAGCGCATCTGTTAAACCATTATAAAAATCTTTAACAAATTCTTTAGATATATGTTTTGGAAGTGATAGCCCTACAGTAATATACTTTGGTATTCCTCCGGATGATGCAATATCACTGAGATTAACCATCGCAGATTTATATCCTATATCGTATGGAGTCATATATTTTAGCGAAAAATGTACATCTTCAACTAAGTTATCTTGTGAAATAACTATTCCTAAATCTTTTAAATATGCGCAATCATCACCAATATATTTATCACCGATAATTGTTTTTATTATCTGTAAAAAATCTTCTTCTTTCATATACTAATTATAGATTAGTCAAAATAGATTAGCGAATATGATGTATAAAATTTTATATAAATCTGTTACAAAAACAAAAAAACGGACAATCGTCCGTTTTTTGTTTACAACTATTTTTCCTGCCCAAATTATTATCTTTGATATTGATATCTGATATATCCTAAAATATCCATATCCATTGTATTATTTGCATATTCGTCTGCTGCTTGAGCGTAATTAGAAATGTTTTTAGCACTGCCTGTTTTGATTGCATTTGAAATGTAATCCAATGTTGCAGGGCTTTCATCAACGATTACATCGATTAATTCTTGATCAAATCCGAATTTTTCCAAACCGTTCATAACTGCCCATGGCATAGTTTGCATTACTTTTTTGTTATATGCTCTTAATTTATTGATATTAATTCCGTCAGAACCTTCAACAGGTGATTGTGCCAAGATGTTCATCATATCTGCTAAAACATCATCAGATTCATTAAATACTACTTTTCCGTTTTCTTCTTTTTGACCTGCTTTTTCACCGAATTTAACATCCATAATATTTGATAATTCATCTTTCATTGCAGCTTCAAGTTTATCTAAATCAGTTTCTGTAGCACCTTCGATTTCAGCATTTTTCTTAATAGCATCAAAACCTGTGACAAATAAATTCAATTCTTTTTTTGTATCAATATGATTTAAATCTCCTTCAACAGATTTAGCTTTATCTAATTTGCCAATTAAATTTTCAAATTTGCCAAAATCAAATTCAATACCCATTAAAAATCTCCTGTTTTCTTATTTATCCTAATTGTTATTTCTTATGTATATATAAAGTATATAAAGAATAAAAAATTGATATTCCTTTTTGTTCTTTGTAACAAATCTTAATAATTTAGATTGTGAAAAATAAACATGCTCAAGTTTAACTATATGTTGACTTTGAAAAAAAAATCCTTATAAAGATAGTAACTTCATCCAAACAGATGAAAAACGGTTAATGTTACTAAAGGTTGTGACTATAAGTCCGATATAAAGGTTATAACGGTTTAACTAACGAGAGAGGTAAACATGAAAATCAGTACAGGTATCAGGTATTGCGAGCCGGGTATAAGAGCATCAATAAGAGCAATGCAAGTTTCTAATGAATTATTGGGAATTACAAATGAAAATGTTTCAGGTTTCGACAAAGTTGGATACCAGAGAAAAGAAGCAGTAGTTTCATCATTTACTGAATTTTTAGGTGTTCATGGGATTTCTACAAACGTTGATGAACAAGTAGGTCGTATTCAGATTTCAGAAAGACCACTTGATATAGCAATTGCGACAAAAGGTTATTTTCAAATCAATACTCCGCAGGGGGTGAAGTTAACTCGTGACGGAAGATTTCAAATGGACAAAGAGGGCAATTTGTTAAATTTAGAAGGTGGCCAAGTATTATCGGATAGCGGCATGCCAATCAAACTTCCATTTGTACCGGAAGATTTAAAACAAATTAAAATAGACCGTAAAGGTAAATTAAGCGTATTCAATCCGCAAACCAGAAAGTTAGAATATGTTGCGACAATGGGTGTAGTAGATTCGACAGGTGTAGCTGTTATGCATCCCGATGTAAAGCAAGGATATAACGAGTATTCTAACGTATCATTACAAAATGAGTTTTTGGCGGTTATGCCTACAATAAGAGCATTTGAGGCTAACAGACAAATCTTTATTATGCAAAACACTAACATCCAAAAGGCAGTCAGCCAATTAGGATCAGCATCATAGGAGGACTAACATTATGATGTTTAATGCACAAGCAATTGTTAGAAAAGCTATTAACAATGCTACAACACAATTTGATAAACTCGGTTACGTAGGTAACGACTTAGCTAACTATAACACGTATGGTTATAAGTCAGTAAGATTTGAACAAATGCTTAGAGAAGACGGTTATGTATCCGGAGCGCAAAGAACTGACTGTAAACAAGGTTCTATTAGAATCACCGAAAATCCTTACGATATAGCAATTGCCGGAAACGGTTATATCCCTGTAACATCAGAAGATGGCGAAGTTCAATACACACGTGACGGTTCTTTTGTGCAAGGTAAGGACGGTTACTTATACACAAAAGACGGTTGGCTTGTTGGCGGCGGAATAAAAATCCCCGCAAATATATACAAATTTACAGTAAATCCGAACGGTGACGTATATACATATGACGAAGGCGGATCATTGCCAAAACGTGTAGGTACTATTCCGTTGGTTGGATTTCCAAATCCTGAAAGATTACAACAGGGTGTAAATAATAAAATGGTTGCTACTGAAGATTCAGGTGAACCTGAATTAATAGCTAATCATAAAAATTTCAGACAAAATGCTATTGAACATTCAAATGTAGATATATATAACTCAGTAAATGAAATGTTGCGTTTGAATGCATCAATGATTGCAAGTATGCGTCTTTTAAAGGTCGCAGATGATATGTACAACAAAGGTATAAATATACGAGAATAATAAATCTTGGAGGGTTTAACTAATGGGCTGGGCAGCATTAGGATGTATAGGTAAAACATCATTAGCAATGGATTTAATTGCACAAAAACAAAGAGCATTGGGTTCTAACCTCGCAAACATAGATACCCCGGGGTATGTGCGCAGAGATATTGATTTTAGTCAATATGTAGGTGGTGCAACTGCTTCTTTAGAAACAAAATTAGCACAAAAATTAGGGCCATCTCCTATGTTTGATTATGAGCAAAATGTTGAAATAAACCCTGCTCAAGAATTAACTGAAATGCAAAAAAACTCAATTTTATACACAATGGCGACAAGAAGAATGTCAAATATTATTACTCAAATGAAAACGGTTATAAACGTAGGAAAGTAGGTGCGTTATGGGTATAATGGAATCAATAAATATCGGTGCAAACGCCTTAAAAGCACATGGTTTAAGAATGGATATTCACGCAAAAAACATTGCGAATATTGATACTCCAAACTATGTCAGAAAAATTCCTATTTTGAATGCAACAGAAGATATTTCATTTAGAGGAGTTTTAACTCAGATGAAAAATGATGTATTTGGAACGGGAACACTACCATATCTACAAGGCGGGGTTGTTTTCAATGGTGTAGTAGAAGATCCGACAATGGGTGAAAGATTGTATGCCCCAGGACACCCTGATGCTGATGCAAACGGATATATCCGTTCATCAAACGTAAATGCTATGGTTGATATGGCAGATGCTGTTATGGCACAACGTGCTTATGAAGCTAACCTTGCGGTTGTTAATATTACAAGACAAATGGCTTCAAGAGCAACAGAAATAGGTAAGTAATAGATAATTTAAGACTCAAAATATACATTTAACCAATCTATGAAAAGTAGAGTGTGAAGAAGGGAAAACGCATAATTCAAACCTTAAAGGGAAAATAAAAATCAAACCGTTTGGTCAAGTTTAATACTTGACCTTTTATTTTAAAAAATTAATTTGTGAGAAAAAATAATGTATAATAAAATATTTATCGCCTCTGGACAAATTTTTTATGTTATTATAGAATTAATAAAACAAAGAGGAAATAAAATTATGATGGATCAAATAGTAAAGATAGCGTGGGAACTTAATGATAATTCTGAAAACAGATATCAATTAGTTTACGAAATAGCTGAATTAGCAAAAAAATTAGTTGATGAAACTCAACTTAAAAAAGCTCGTGAAGATTTTGGATTTGAAGAATATGTTGGCGCAGATAAACAATTCAAAAAAGAAAATCCTGTCGAACATGCTATTATGGTTAAAGCATCTGAATCAGATGATAACGAATTAGTAGGGTAAATATATATTTGAAAAATAGGGCTGATATATTTTATTATGCCCTATTTTTATGCATATTTTAAAGGTGGGAGAAGTGTTTATTATGGAAAAAACTATTGAATATATAAAAAGTAAAATAGGTGACTTTAACCCTGAAATTGGGATTGTACTAGGTTCAGGCTTGGGTGAGCTTGCAGATGAATATTGCGAAATAAAAATACCTTTCAAAGATATACCGAATTTTCCTGAATCAACTGTAAAAGGACATAGCGGGAATTTAGTGTTCTCAAAAGTTAACGGCAAAAATGTAGTTATGATGCAAGGTCGTTTTCATTTTTACGAAGGTCATCCAATGAGTGTTGTTACATATCCTATTAAAGTAATGAAAAAATTAGGAATAGAAACGGTTATTCTTACCAATGCAGCAGGCGGGGTTAATCCATACTTCAAACCATCATCATTGATGATAATAAAAGATCACATCAACTTTATGGGGACAAATCCATTAATTGGCCCAAATGATGACAGCTTAGGGGATAGATTCCCTGATATGAGTGAAGTTTACACAAAAGAATTAAGAGAATTAGCACACGAATGCGGCAAGAAATTAAACATTCCTTTGGAAGAAGGGGTATATATAGCATTAACAGGTCCTACGTATGAAACTCCTGCTGAAGTTAATATGGTACGCACATTAGGGGCTGATGCCGTTGGAATGTCAACTGTTCCTGAAGCAATTGTTGCACGTTGGATGGGACTAAAAACGATTGGTATAAGTTGTATTTGTAACTCTGCAGCAGGAATCAGCACAGTTGGACTTTCTCATAAAGAAGTGCTTGAAAACGCAGAAAAAGCAAAAGTATATTTTAAAAAACTTGTACTTGAACTCATTAAAAATATATAATCTTGTTTATAAAATTTAAAGTGCTATCAAATCGTGATATACCCTCATAATATATTTATCAGTCATACACGATATAAAATCTATTATTGCTTGTTTATAATCATTGATGTCTTCAATATCATAAATAACTTTATTATTATATTTTCTCAATTTTCTTAAATCTAAATCAATATTTGAATATTTTATAAGCCATTTCCTAAAATCAACGATTAGTGTTGGATACAATTTTGTATCACGTTTTAAATAACTTATTGTGTCCATCCCTGCGTAATAGTTTTTTAAGAATTTATAAATAGTTCTAATTACCAAACTTGCATAATCCATAAACGGTTCCAGTCGTTTATTCATACAAACTTTTTCAAAAATAAAATGTTTGACTTGATTCATAAGTTCATAATTTTCTTTAGTAAAAGTAAGTCCGATATCAGGGTTAGAATTTTGGCATAAATCGGTAACTAATTGATAAATAAGAGAGGTAGGATTTATTTGTTTAAGCTTAACCTGCTCTTTAGTAAAAGTTTGTGCAATTTGTTTAAGCACAGCAAAATCTTTTTTAGTAAACAATCCGTATATTGTAGCATCTTGAATATCACGTCCGATATACGCAAGTTTATCAGATATTTTAACAACGCAGCCTTCATACGTAAACGGCATATACTGTCCTTTGTTCATTGTTTGTAATTCAACAAACTTGTCACGAGGTTTAAGACTGTTTTCATCAACTTCCCCGCAATGACAAACAATACCATCACGCACAGCATAAGTAAGATTAAGGTTATCATATTCACCATAATAATTTGGCAATGTTTCTAAGTAATCTACCATTCTAAGACTATTTTTTTCGTGCCAAAACGGTTGTGGGAAATTTTCTTCCATCATAATTTCAGCAATAATTCTTTCGCCATGATGACCGAAAGGAGAATGACCTAAATCATGCCCAAATGCAATCGCTTCAACTAATTCAACATTCAACCCTAAAGAACGGGCAATTGTTTTAGCAATTGATGCAACGATATTAACGTGTTCTATTCTTGTGCAAACGTGATCATTACTTGTCGCATAAAAAACCTGCGTTTTATGTTTCAAACGACTATACGCACTTGAATTTAATATTCTGTTATAATCTCTTTCAAATTCAGAACGAGATTCGTACTCTTTTTGGTATAATTTGCCGACACGAGTAATGGCGAATTCCCATTTGGGGTTACTCGGAGTCATCGCTTCTTCTTGAAAAAGTTTGTTCTTTAAATCTTGATGCATACTTATCCTATCTGTATTCATTATAATATTTTTTTTAAAAGTTGTCCATATAAAGAATAAATATTTCAAGGATAAAGATAAAAAACATTCCCCAAATAGGCAATAACAATGGAGGATTTAATTTGTAAAAAATAATATATCTTAAAAATGGCTCAAGGAATTAAGGAGGAAAAAGTGTTAAAGATATTAGATAATAAAAATTTTGAAGACCATATACAGAATGGGTTAAAGCTTGTAATGTTTGGAAGTGATATGTGTCATTACTGTGTAAAAGAACAACCGGTTTTGGAGGAATTAGCAAAAAACGATATTAATATCGGAAAGATTGATGTTTATAAAGCCCCCGAACTTACTCAAAAATACGGGGTTACCTCCTTCCCTACATTTATATTATTTAAGTTCGGGGATGTTGTAACACGTTTTACAGGTTTTAGAGAAAAATCTGAATTGTTAGATATAGTTTTAAAGTATATATAAATTATTTATAGATAGTGGTTAAAAAGTCAGATTTTATATAATATCTGACTTTTTTGTCACTATCTTTTTTTATTATTAAAATTTTTTACAAAGTTGTAAACCGTAATGTTTATATGCTATTCTGTTGTAAAGAATAGTATTTAATTTATGATAGGGAGAGTATGAAAATAGATTGGAAGTCAAAGAAAACAAGGACTATTACTGTCATTTTGGCAGTTATTATTGTGCCAATTCTTTTTAATCAAATAAAAACAACAGCAGTAAGTATAATATCAGCGATAGCAATGTCGCAACCGCAAGTGGTAGAGGTTGCAAATCCTATGGAAATGGATATATGTCCTGAGCATGAAACTACGGGCAGAGTAGAAGCTGCTTTGTCAGTAGATATCATTGCCAGAGTTAGCGGATGGCTTCAACAAAAATATTTTGAAGAAGGCGACAGAGTTAGAAAAGGACAAAAGTTGTTCCAAATATAACCTACTGAGTACATTCTTGCGGCAAAGACTGCAAGGGCAACAGTAAATGAAAATACTGCCGTATATAAAAACTCTCAAATAGATTACAGACGTGCAGCAGCATTGTTGAAAGAAGATTTGGTAAGTAGAGAATATTATGACAACAAATTAACTGACCGTAACAAAAGCAGAGCAGCACTTGACGGCTCTATAGCACAACTATCTAAAGCGAGATTAGATTTGAGTTATACAAATATCACTTCTCCTATGAACGGCAGAATTGGTAAATGTATCGTTTCAGTCGGAAACTATGTTACACCAAACTCAGGTGTGATTGCACAGATATACAGCACCAATCCGATGAGAGTTGTATTTCCTTTGAAAAGTAGTGATTTTATTGAATTAAAAAGATATTATCTTGAAAATAAAGACGATGGTACAACTGTATCAGTATTATTAAAATTAGCAGATGGTTCTATGTATGAATCAGAAGGTAAAATCGAATTTGTTGATAACAAGATTGATGAAGATACCGGAACAGTTACAATGAGAGCACTTTTTGATAATAAAAATGAACTTTTGGTTCCTGGGGATTATGTAAACATCATTATAAGAGTTAATAAATCTATGAAGGTTATGTTAATTCCTCAATCTGCAACAAAAACAGATGTTGGTACGGGTTATTACGTATGGACAGTTAAAAACGGCAAGGCTGTGAAAAAAGAAGTTGTTGTAAAAGAAAGTTATAACAATTGTTGGATAGTTGAGAGTGGTCTTGATTACAATGATAAAGTTGTAATGCAAGGTATTCAGAATGTTTATAAAACAGGACAAAAACTTAAAACAAAACCTTTTAAATTTGAATTAGAAAAGAAAAATGGAAAAAAAGAGGTTAAATAATGATTAAAAAAGAAGACTTATATTTTTTCATAAAAAAACCTCGTTTTGCAGTTGTTATATCATTATTAATTGTTATTTTAGGTACAATATGTTTACTTGGACTACAACAAGAAAAATATCCAAATATTACACCTCCTCAGGTTACTATTTCGGCATCGTATCCGGGGGCAAGTGCATCGGTCATAGAATCTTCTATTGCGTCAATGCTTGAATCACAACTGAATGGGGTTCAGGATATGTTGTATATGTCCTCGACCAGTTATGATAACGCTTATAGTTTGAATATTTTTTTTAAAACAGGTACAAACAATGATGTTAACCTAATGAATGTTCAAAATAAACTTCAGCAAGTTCAGTCAATGCTTCCGCAAGAGGTTATACAACAAGGTATTACAGCAAAAAATCAGGTTGGCGGTATTGGTGCTATTATTTTGAATTTGTCCTCTGAAAATGAATCTTGGAGCCAATTAGATCTTACAAATTATGCAAATATATATATTAAAGACGCTATTAAACGTATAAATGGTGTCGGTGAAGTTAATATTTTTGGTGCAGACGATTACAGTATGAGAATTTGGCTCGATCCTGCAAAGTTAGCAAGTTATAAAGTGTCTGTAACAGAGATTCAAAATGCTATAAGAAATCAAAATATACAACTTTCAACAGGTGCTTTAGGTGTTCTTCCTACAGACAAACCTGCAAGTTTACAATTATCTCTTTTAACAAAAGGCAGATTATCTACTCCTGAAGAATTTGAAAATATTATTATTCGTTCAAATTCTGACAGCTCAAAAATCAGATTAAAAGATGTAGCAAGAGTAGAATTAGGTGCAAAATCTTATTCTCTATTCGGTTTGGTTGATACAAAACCTGCTGTTCTTATTCAGGTAATGCCATTACCTGGGGCAAATACGATTGAGATTGTAGAGGCTGTTAATAAGGAAATGCAAAAGCTTGATAAAACGTTGCCTGATTCATTGCAAATTAAAACTATGATGGATAACGCAATCTTCATTACTGAATCAATGGACGAAGTTGAGTTTACTATTCTTTTGACATCGCTGATCGTAATCTTAGTTATTTTTGCATTTTTGGGAGATTATTACGCAACACTAATTCCTTGTGTTGCTATTCCGGTGTCATTAATCGGTACATTTATTGCTTTAAAAATGCTTGGAATGTCACTTAACCTGTTAACATTGTTTGCATTGGTTCTTGCTGTTGCGGTCGTTGTCGATGACGCAATTGTTGTAATAGAAGACGTTAAACGACATATGGAAGAAGAGGGAATGAATGCAATTGAAGCAACACAAAAAACAATGCACGATGTAGGTGGTTCGCTTGTTGCAATGGCTGCCGTACTTGTTGCGGTATTCGTTCCTATGTGTTTTATGACAGGTTTATCAGGTACTATGTATAAGCAGTTTGCGGTATGTATTGCAGCATCAATTTCTTTCTCTGCTGTATGTGCGCTTACTCTTTCTCCTGCTTTATGCTCAATATTGTTAAAAGAGAAAAAGAAGAAAATTAAATTACCTGAATCCGTCAAAGAAATTCTTGATGATGTAAATGTTTATATTACTAAATTCTTGAAGATTTTCAATGAAAAATTTGATTTATTAACTAAATTCTATCTTGAATACGTCAAAAAATTTGTATTCGATAAAAAACTGACAATTATAACATATGTATCTATTATCGTGCTTATGTTAGGTTTATTCAAAATAATTCCGACAGGTTTTATTCCTGATGAGGATCAGGGAATTTTGGTAACGTCAATAACTTTGCCTGATGGTGCATCTTTGAACAGAACAGAAGATGTTGTTGTTAAATTTACAAGAATGATTGAAGATATTGATGGTGTTGACAGAGAAAGAATTATTGCCTTTGGCGGTATGGGACCATCAAACCAAGCAACAGTTGTTATTCAGCTTAAAGAATGGGGCGAAAGAAAGGTTAACCCTATTAGTTGGGTGTTTAGATTAGTTACAGGCAGATCTACTAATATGTCTCATACGGCAATAATGGACGAAATTAATATGCGTTCTGCAAATATTACGGAAGCATCTGTATTCACCTTCTCCCCTCCTGCTATAGACGGGTTAGGTACAATGGGTGGCTTTGAGTATCAATTGTTATCTACCGGAAATGATACTGTACAAGATTTATCTAAGTTTGCAAATACTTTCATTGAAAAAGCAAATGAAGATAGCAGTTTGTCGAGTGTTTATACTCAGTTTCAGGCAAATGTTCCACAATATATTTTGAATATCGATTATGAAAAGGCTTTAGCACAAAGTATAGATATTGCTGAGTTGCACAATACTTTAGCATCAACTTTGTCATACTCTTATGTGAATGATTTTAATAAACTGGGCAGAGTATTCAGAGTGTTTATGCAGGCTGAAGGTGATTACAGAAATAAAATAGAAGACTTGGAAAAAATTCGAGTTGCAAATACAAAAGGAAATATGGTTCCTATTATGACTGTGATTAAGCCTGAGCAAACAACAGGTGCCGTATCTATAACAAGATTTAATCAGTTCCGTTCTGTTCAGATACAAGGTATGCAAGCAAGCGGAAAATCTTCAGGTGATGCTATGAAAGCTATGGAAAGATTATCTGATAAGTATTTAACTCGTGATTATACTTATCAGTGGTCAGGAACATCACGTCAGGAAAAAGAATCATCAGGACAAACAGGTCTTGTAATCGGACTTGCACTATTGTTTGTGTATTTATTCCTTGTTGCACTTTATGAAAGCTGGATGATTCCTGTTGCGGTACTTTTGATATCTCCTGTTGCGGTAGTCGGAGCTTTGATTTTCCAATTGATGATGGGACAATCACTTGATTTATATTCTCAGGTCGGGTTAATTACGTTGATTGGTCTGGCTGCAAAACAAGCAATTTTGATTGTAGAATTTGCTAAGGTTGAACATGAAGAACATAACTTAACTATAGAAGATGCAGCAGTGAAAGCGGCAGATTTGAGATTTAGAGCTATTATGATGACGGAAGCTGCATTTATCTTAGGTATTTTACCATTGTTGTTTGCTTCGGGGGCAGGTGCAAACAGCCGTATATCTGTCGGTTGTACCGTAATTGGCGGTATGATTACGGCTGCTACAATCGGTGCAGTTATGACTCCTGCTTTTTATGTAATTATTCAAGAAATAGTTGATAAATATTTTAATAATAAGAGAGAAGATGATGAGATTTAATAAAATAAAGATTTTAATTGGGTTTATTGTTGTGTGTTTTGTTGCATTATCTTCAAATATTGCTTATGCAATTGTAGAAGTTGATAAAAAAGATAATGTAAAACAAGAAAGACATATAATAAAACTAAGAAAAGATAAAAAAAAGAATACAAAAGCTGATACGGCTGTGCAAAGGGAATATACTAATAATGTCCATAGTGTATTTTCTCTTGCTGATTGCGTAAATATTGCAATAAAATACAATCCTACGATACGTGCGTATTTATGTGATGAAGATGTTTATAAATCAAAAATCGGTCAAGCTTGGGCAAACTTTTTTCCTTCAATAAGTGCAGGTATTGATATTGCAAGATCAGGTCAAACATATTCTAAGGATGTTGTAATCGGTGGCAGAAGTCAATATATGACTATGGGATATTTACCAAATATTTCAGGGGAGATGATGTTGTTTGATTTTGGTAAAACAAAAGCAACAGCTGATATGTTTAAAAGAATGTATGAAGCAAGGCAAGCTGATACAAAAGAAACGATAAATACTGTGATTTATGATATAAAAACAACATATTATAATGTTCTTTTTGCACAGGCTCAAGTACACGTTTACGAAGATACAGTTAAAGATTATGAACTTCAACTGGCACAAGCGTGGGGATTTTATAATATTGGTAAAAAGGCAAAAATTGACGTTGTTACTGCCGAATATAACCTTGGTAAAGCTCAGTTAAATCTTGTAAAAGCTAAGAGTGTGTTAGAAATTGCGCTTGTACAGTTATCAAAAATTATGGGTATTCCGGAATATACCAATTATGAATTATCAGATCAATTGCTTTTAAATGATTACAAAGAAGATGTTGAAAATGCGATAAATACTGCATTTGATGTTCGTCCGGAATTGATTGCCGCAAAAAAAGGTGTAGATGCTGCAAAAATGAATTTGAGAGCAAAACGTCGTGATTTTACGCCGGATATCGGTATTTTTGCAGGTTATGGAAATCAAATTGGGAATAAATATAATATGTATTCTTCACAATTTGGTGCGGCCCTTAGTTATTCTAATCTTAATCTAATGAGGGTTAAGAAGGAAATTGATGAAGCAAAAGCTTCTTTGAAAAAAAGTGAAGCTGAATATGAAGATGTTAAGCACGCTGTTTATTATAATGTAAAGAAAAATTATATTGATTTGCAAACAGCAAAACAAGAAATACTTATTGCAAAACTCGCACTTGATCAAGCAAAAGAACAGTATAGACAAGTTACAGGTAGATATAAAGCAGGTGTAGGTGATGCAATCGAGCTTAAAGATGGTGAAAATACTTATTTGAATGCGCGTTTAGATTTTTATAATGCTATGTTAAATTATAATGTTGCAGCTGCAAGTTTAGAGAGAGAAATAGGTGTTCCTATCAAGTTTTCCGAAAATTTGATACTTGATATTTCAAAAGAAAGATAAGAAATTTTAATTGCGAATGAAATTATTTGGCAAGCAAGAGGATATGAAATATCCTCGAGCGCAAAAAAGACACCTCTTTCGAGATGTCTTTTAAAATTGCTCCAGGGAGCAACAAAGTTGCGAAATGTGAGCAAGAATAAATCAGAACCACGCTTCTGATTTTGAATGCGAACGGTTCCGTTTATTGCGAGGCGCAATAGTCTGGTGTAATTTAACACTCGATACGAGATTAAATTAACTATGAGATTGAGATGTAATAAGATATTCTTCTTTACGATGTTATTCAAACATTCTTTTGTAATTTACCAAGGCATATCTATCAGTCATTCCTGCTATGTAATTTGCTATTACTCGTTTTGGTGTTATTCTATAACCACTATCTGCACGTTGATAAGTTACTTCACTATTTTTTGCTTTTTGATATAAATCTCTAGTTCTATAAGGTAACTGGTTAGGATTTTTTGCAAAAGTATCAAATAATCTACCAGCAATTAATTTCGCTTTTGTATCCATCTGATATGCGATTGGTGATTGATAAATATATTTGCCCACAAATTCTTTTTTGAAATCTTTAAAATGCTGTTCAAAGTCATTAAAAGAGGCTACCGATTTATTTGAATTTTGAATATCTTCTAGTGATAAAATTTTCTGTTCTTCTATTTGTTTTTGTGTTCCAATAATCAAGTCTTTAATCATTGCTTTAAGGATTATATTTGAATTGTAATCATCCCACAAATCTTCAATTTTTGAGAAAGAATTTCCATTTATTTTACATGATAAATCTGTGTAGAAATTCAATGCATCTAAAAAGGCATTAAACATTTTTCTATCATTTAATTTCATATCCTGCAATATGTTTTTATTTTTTATTGCATCTTCTAAATCATGGTATAAATACGCAATAGTATCTATTTTATTGACAAGTTCTGCTTCAAGAGATTTATATTTAGTATCAATTGATATTCTATCATTATCAAATGTATATGCGTGTATATTTTTCGAAGTTCCGGTATGATGTAAAATTCCATATCTTGTATAATTAGTTAAATTTATGCCACAAGGAGCTTCATTATTCTTATAGTTTTTATTTTCAAGAACATCAACAACTAACACACTCTGATAATTATGTTCAAAACCATCATCATCAATTGATAAATTATCTTTTAATACATCCTCAACTGCATGTCCAAACGGGGTATGGCCTAAATCGTGTCCCAATGCAATTGCTTCTGTTAAATACTGGTTTAATCCTAATGAAGAAGCAATAGATCGTGATATTTGTGTAACTTCAAGGGTATGAGACAATCTATTTGTATAGTGGTCTCCTTCGTGTGTTACATAAACTTGAGTTTTTTCCATCAATCTTTTAAATGCAAGAGAATATATAATTCTATCTTTGTCTCTTTCAAACTCTGTTCTTCTACTACAAGGTTGGTAATTTTGCATGTATAATCTTCGAGCATTTTTTGATCTTACAGCATAAGGCGCTAAAATTTTTTCTTCTTGATCTTCAATATTCCCTCGAGATCTATTTATAACATTATTATTCATCTATTTGTCCCTTTAAATATAATAATTTTATCTGTAATTTTGTAAACTAAAAATTTTAATCTTCAAATTTTATATCTTGTTCAGAAATTTGGTGTATATCAACTCTATTTTTAATATCTATACTTTGAACTAACCAACCTCTAATTTGACATAAATTTATAAACTCATTAATTCGATTAATCCCTGCAAGCTCTTTCAAAGTTATTACCATACTAAACTTTAAATTCAATCCATATTTTTGTGTTAATCTTTCTTTTGTCTTTAAGCTAACTCCCCATAATCCAGTTTTATACGCTTTTCTTGGTCGAACTTTATCTGTAAAAATTTCTCTTAAATGTTTTACATTGTCCCATTTTCTATAATTTTTTCTCGCGTCTTCTTCCGGTATATAATGACCTTGCACATCTTGATAATTATTATTTATTGACTTGATTTCATCTTTATCTATTCTCCCAAAATGAATATCTAGTTCTGTATTAGTGTAGTCAACCCCTTGATTTCTAGAACATGACGGGAAATAACACAAAGTTGCCTTTGCAATAAAAGGATAATGTTCTTTATGAATTGGGACAGGAATATTATAATTATATGTATTATAATCTTGAGAAACACCAGAAATAATAAATTGTATTTCATCATCTGGAGAATTTACAACTTGCTCTATTTTTTGAGGTACAATACCATGACCAATAGAAAATGAATCGGTGTCTTGTTTGCTCCATGTTGTTGCAGAATGTATTAACAAGGCTTTTGCTTCTTCACGATTAAACCCCAATACATTAATAAGATAACACATCTTTCTAGCTATCCATGGTGCAGCAAAAGATGTACCCTGTACTAATTCTATTCCTCTATTTGTACAAACTTTCATTTTACAATCATTGTCACCACCATAATATGCAATATCAGGTTTAGTAAAAAATGATAAAACGGGACCTATACGTGTATATGATGCTGGTTTACCAGTGTCTGTTACAGAATTTACAACTATAGAGTTTATAGAATCTGCAGGGGCTCCAATTGTTTTTGGTGTTTTATCTTCTAAGTTTTTATTAGTTCCAGCAATTACAAAAATAACATCATAATCATTTTGAATCTTGTCCAAAATAGATGCTTCAGGTGATATAAAATAAGGATTTATTTCAAGTTTTGCTCCTAATGATAAGTTCCAAACTTTTATATCTAAATTAGTTTTAACGATAGTTTCTATATTTTTTAATATTCCGAATGAACTGAATTTATCACCAGTTGATACTGCAAAATGTTTAACCTTAAAATGGCCGCATCCATCATCAAGATTAGGATTAAGTGATGGCCCATCAACAATAATGGAAGATACAGCAGTTCCATGTTGATAATCATTATCAGAAATTTCTATATCCTTATGTATTAAATTTGTTACTTCGACCCATTCTGAAAAATAAACATTTTTATCAAATAATGTATCTATAACTCCAATTGTTGGCTCATTATTAGGATGAGAAATAGATAAAGGATTTTCATTTATAAAATTAAAATCAGATTTTACTAATTCTGATAAATCACTTACTGCCATGGATATTAAATATCCCGCACTAGCCTTAAGTAATTCAATTTCGCTAGGAAATAAGAAAATAGTTGTTTTATCTAATATTCGACTATTATCAATTTTAATACCTATTTTATCCATTAAATCTATAATATTGGTTTTTGTATCAAAAATTGTTATTATGGAATTATCTTTTATACCAGTTGTATCTTCCAAAATATCAAACTTGTCAACATAATATGCGTCAACTATTATTTGCTTGAATATAGTTTTTACAAGTATCTGTTTTTTACGAAAAATCTTATCAATATTTTTAGGATTATCTTTGACTTTATTATCAAAATCAATTGAGGAAACTTCTCCATTAAATTGTTCTTTAAGTATAGTTATACAGTTAATAAGATTATTTATTGATTTGTCTATTGCATCTATTGGCACAAAATGAGTTATTATATGTTTTGGCGAAATTTTCTCATCATAAAACCTTGCCCCTACGATACTACTACTATCAAATAAAGACTTTAATCTATTACTTTTAGCTGCAACTTTATTATAATAAACACTAACTAATGCTCCTTGTAAAATTGTATTTTCTTTCCAATAATTATGCAGTCTGTTTAAGTCATTTAGGAGTTTTTCCAATTTATATACATTAACAGTCGAATTGGATGGTAGTTTTGCACCACCACCTTTAGAATTATTTGGTGCTTGTGTAAAGTTACCTTTTAATTGAAGTGTATTATTCATACTATCTCATCCCTTTAATTTTTCTTGAAATTTGACTTTTAGAAATCCCTGTTAAAACTTCTATTTCTCTTACAGTAAATCCCTTTTCTTGAATATTTTTTAGATCCTCATTGCATTTTTCTTTATTTAAGGAAAGATAAATCCTTTTTAGGTAGTCGTAGGGATTACTATAATCACTAAAAGCTAAAGATGTCTTTAAAATATTTTTTAATTCACCTGGGTAAGGTAAATTTTCTGCAGTATTTAATATTTTTCTAAATAATGTAACTTTTCTACCATTAAGCTTAAATTTTAAAAGAAGCTTATTCAACATAATTTCAGCTATTTCGATTAAATCATCTTTTGTGTAGCAACTAAAATCTACAATTGCATCAAACCTACGTGTTAAGGCCTTATCAAAAGATTTGTATAAATTTGTTGTTGCAATTATTACAATATCGCTGCTTAATCCATCTAACCCTTTTAAAACAGCTGATGTAGCTCTTCCCATTTCTCGTAAATCATTAGAATTAATTCTATCAATAGCAATAGCATCGATTTCATCAAAAAGAATAATTATTTTCTGTGGCTGTTGAAACTTATGTAACTCATTAAAAAGACTTGCTATGTTTTTTGATGTTTGGCCAAGTTTGCTATCGATAATTAAATCAAAATCCACTATATATAAATCGCGTTCAAGTATACGTGCAATTTGTTTTGCAGCTTCAGTTTTTCCAGTGCCAGGTGGACCTTCAAAAAGAAACTTGTTTACTCCAGCACTGCGTCCTATTGCATTAATAATACCAAGAAAACTGTCTTTTATCCCTTGTGGCAAAAATATAGATTCGTTTTTAAATTCAACTTTTCTCAAAAAGGCACAATCTTCATTCTGAAATTGTGGACAAAAAGTATTGGCATCAGATAAAAGCGCCATAATATATTGTGATAAACTATAGTCATTTTCTGTGTCAAAATATTTTGCTATAGTATAAGCCTCTTGCCTAAATGCAGCTTCGTTTTTTTCTGTGTGATATTTAATTAAATTTATAATATTTTTCTTTTTCATCGTCTTACTCCAAAATTAATAATAACACCATTGGGACAAAAAGTCAACTATTGGGACAAATCATATAACTTTCAGTTTCTTATGTTTTCTAAACCTAAATACCTATTTCTAATAACATTTTAGTTAGATTCAATATTTAATTCAGACAAGAATAGCTATAAAAACCTCAATCTATGGTTATTTCAATCCAATAAAACATTAGCAGTCAAAATATCTACATACATCTTTTATTCAAAGATACAAGAAATCATGCCTGAGATTCGTTAACATTGACTTCTTATACAATTAGAACATATGCACGCTAAAAATTCAATTATTACACTATTATTATTTTTTATAAATTGATAATAAAAAATAATTACCTTTTTTCTTCAAACAAAGACATGTATCCTGTCATTAAATCTGTTTCAATGCTCAGGCAAAAACCATTATCCATAACAAATGAAACTTTATCCATATTTTCTTCATTTTTACTATATGTGCTTACCTCAACATTAACAACAGTATGACCTATAATATTTTTAGAAAAATATTTGCTGACATCTTTCCAGACAAGACTTCTTGCTATACCGGATTTTTCCCAAAAATCAAATGAATTAGGTTCCATCATAAAACGAGCCGTTTTTGTAAAATCTATATCTAAATGCCCTTCTTTACTAAAGAAGATAGATAATGGTTCATCTAATGTCAAAGAAACATTTTCTTTTTTATTTGGGTTAAAACAAGGACCTTCCTCTTCCTCTTGATATCTTATATTATTCCTTTTTCTTATATCAAAAATATGACTATACCACTTACCATTTCTAAAAGTATAATATTGCCTGTCATCGTTAAATATTAAACCCATAATAAAAATATGCTCAATTTTTGAATCGATAAAAACATTTTTATCTTTCCAATCTGTAAATCGTTTTTGTAATTCGGATACAGTTTTATATATGGGAACATTCCAATTGTTTATATCAAAAAAACTATCTTCCCAATATTTGTCAGGATTTTCAAGATATTTGTCCAAGATAGGTATATATTTTTCAAAACTTCTTAAAGAATATTCCTGACAGATTTTTTCCTTATTCTTTATACATAGCTCTACATATTCCTGAGAAAGATAATATTTATTTTCATCATAAATTTTATGGAATTCTTGGTTAAATTGTTTTACAAGTTCGTATTTATTAATTAAAATATCACAAACCACAACGGTATTTTTTAATTCCGTATCGTAATATCTCTTTTGAGAATTTCTGTAATTTGTCTCTTTTCTATCTAAAAATATCAGTCTTACTTTATTATCATCTATTGGTATTGTTACGACATAAATATATGATCCTGCATCTTCAAGTGTCACTAAAAGTGAAATATTATGATTAATAATTTTATGTAGGAAATCAAACAAATATTCTATTCCGGAATAAATAAAAGAAAAACTTAATGTATAATTTTTTATGTAAAAATTATAACAGCCTCTTGGGATATCCACATCAGTAGCCTTTGTGAACAATTTTTTAATTTTTTTAGGTTGTGATTTATTGATTATCTCATAAATCCGACTTTTCCCTCGTTCACTATCAAGACGATAAATTCCACTGTTATTATATATTTTAAATTTCATTTTTATTCCTTTTAAATTTTTAACACATTCAATAAATCGGACACCATTTTTTTCTGGCTTTAGAATATTCCCAATAGCAGTTAATTCTATCATTTATTTCTTTTTTTAGCATTTCTCGTACTTCATCTAACGATAATCGAAACCTTTGTTTATAGTCTTTACCCCATACAAATAGATCTTCATAGCCCTCATCATAATAACTATAATCAAGGATTTTTCTTTCATCTTTTTGTTTTTCCCAATAGTCCACCTTTGCTTTTTCATCACCCTCGATATAAACTTCAAATTTCCACTTATTATCAAGAGCTTTATATGCAACGTCAAATGTCCTAATATGTCTTTTATGTTCGTATTCTTTTTTATATTTTTCAGGGTTATTAAAGTATTTATCAAGTTCAGAGATTATATATTTTATCTTGTCAACCCAATGATTAAAAGTTGTTCTTTCTTGTTTTTTAACCTTTGTTGAAAGTTCTAATATTTCCCGCATTTGTTTCAAGAAAGTTTCTTTGTTGATTGAAATGTCTGCCATAAACTTAGTTTCAGGGTCATATTTGTGAACCATTGAACTGTGGAAAACGGATACTCTGATACAATTATCCTTTTCAGGAACAGTTGTGAACATATAAGCTGAACCCTCGTCCTCAAACGGGCAAATTAGAGTTTTGTCATCAGTAGCCGCCAATTGAGGAAGAAATAATAAAAAGTCCTCAACAAAACATCCGATATCAGTATTTGTCTGAATCATCGCACCTTCTATATACAGTTCAAAATAATCCTCTATATAATTCCATAAATCCCAATTTGTACCTGTTGAGTCAAATCTTTCGACTACTTTAGGTTGTTGTTCATTTAGCATTTTTGATACAACTTCTATGTCATCAAAAAAGTTAAAGTCATAATCTAAATAATCAATTTCTAACCATGAATATTTTTCATTTTCTAACATATTTACCTGATAGCATTTACAGTCCGCTTCGGACTAAGTGTTTTCATTATTACTACTTTTCAATTTCGTATAATCCGGCAGGGGTAAATCCAACGGCAATTTTTCATATTTTTTATTATATTGTGCCGTGTTCTCGTTATATAACTCAATCAACCTCTGCCAATTAGTTTTACCGTTGCCGTAATCTTTATTAGAACTAGTTATTTTTGTAAGTTTAGAACTACCATAAGGTGCTTTTAGAAATTTCACCAACCGTTCGAGTGTTGTTCTATCAATATCCCAATGGTTTCGTTTCATAAAAGCATTTATATATGGCTCTGTTGATTTGTATTCAGGTTTGTAAAAATCTAATACTGCTATTTTTGTTATTGTCCGCTGATTATTATTACAAACCATAAAATACGGCTTTTCGTCATATCTTAAAGTATCATCAATCCAAATATTATCAAATTCCGAACCCCACAAAAACGGTCTGTTTACAGCCCAACCCCTATCTTTTTCTATCGGCTGAATACATTGTTTTACAAATTCTAATGCATAAAAATTAGGTGCATTTAATTCTTCACATTTACCCCTACAATATTTAAAGAACGCCTTTTTACATTGTAATATCTGATAATCAGACAATTCCCCCGACAAATCTTTTACATATATTTCGTTTAATTTTTCAGGGAAATCGGTATAAATATAACTATCTACATATATTTTTAGTTCTGTTTTTGTTAATAAGTCGTATGCATAGATAAAATATAACCAAGCAAAATCATTATCCCTTTTTGCATAGAATAAATATCTGCCCTGATTAAAGGTATCTTTCTTATAATTTTGTAAAAATTCTATTGCCTTGCTGTGCGGGACATCAACAAATTCATTAACTTGGACAGGGGATTCATACCACAACTTAAAATGTTCCTCTGTTAAAATCTTTCTTGTTTTATAAATTTTTACGCCCTTAATTTTCTCAAATCGTGGTGTTGTATCATCAGGTTTAACTGTTTGAAAATCGGATATTTTCCCATCTTTTAATGTAATTATATAGGCAGAATTAACAACAGGTTCATACGGATATTTATCTCCCATATAATCAAAATAAACGGCATAAATCTTATCACCACCCAAAAAATAATACCTGTCATACCACCAATCCAGTGCATACACTCTTTTTGAACTACTTATGCCAAAGTATTTTTTGACCGTTTCAATATGTTTGATTACAAATTCCGTACAATATTCATCTTTGTGTTTTAGTTGTGTTTTTATACTCATCTTAGTAAATTACCTTTATAATTCTTTTATTTTCCTGCATAGCATTATCTACTTGCATATTAAATTTCATTTTTGTATTTTCAGAAAACAGTTCGGATATTTTAGAAAAATCTTCCTTAACATCTGACAAAGTTGTTTTATTTCCAACAGTAAACTTGATATTAACTTCAGATATTTCATTGATATCCATGATTTCATTTTTTATGTTATTAAGTACTTCTTCAAAATTTTCATCAATTATAAATTCATTCATATCTTTTCTCCTTAAAGTAACTCTGTGTAATCAGGTGTCGGCAATTCAAACGGCAATTGTTCTATATCACTAGGTTCACTGCAAGGCAGTTCATCAAATCCTTTTTCGCCCCAACCCCAAGCTGCTGTATTGTGGTTATATTCAAATATTAACTGCTGCCAGTTAGTTTTCACATATTTTTTGTATCCATCATAGAATTGTCCGCTACCGTAGTCCTCTGCTCGTTCACTCGGTTTATTGAAAAACTCCATCAACTCTTTTATCTCTTGTTTATTGAGTTTCCAACTTTTACGCTTGACATTTCCTCTTTTAAAAATCTTTTTCATAGCATAAGTCGGAGATTTAAAATTAATAGTAGCAACTTTTGTGGTTTCTCCAAGGTATGGACTATCAGTGATAAAAAATGATGGTTTTTCATCTTTTTCAGGGAAATCAAATACCCAAATATACCCAAATAAATTTGGTTTTGAAAAACACCTGTGATACGACCATTCGTGCAATATATCGACAGGTTGAATAGTCAATTTTAAAAGCTCTAAAACCCAATAGTTTTTGACCTTAAAATATTCGTTTTCTTGATTTGCAAACTCTAAAAAGACTTTTTTACACTGCAGTTTTTGATAATCAGACAGGTTGTTACCCAAATCATCTATTACAACATCATAAACTGATTCAGGCGGAATAAATTCCCATTTGCCACCTGTATCAACGCATTTGTCAGGAACATATAATTTCATTTCTGTTTTATTCTTTTTGTCAAAAGCATACAGATTCAGAATAAAATTAGAATCCCCATCAGCCTTTGGATAAAACAGGTATCTGCCTGTAGAAAAAATATTTTTATTATACTCTTTTAAGTATGAAATTATTTCATAATAAGGGTTATCAATATTTTCAGTTATTTGGGATGGTTCATCTATCCAATCCAAAAAGATTTCAGGCTTAAACCAGTGTACACCACTCCTGTTTAATACTGTTTTAAATTCTATATCTTCTTTTGTTCTAGGATATTTTTTTAATAATTTGATAGTATATATTTCGTCCAATTCAATTGTTTCAAGCACAGGTTTTGATTTTAACTCAATCGACACCACGATAACAGTATTTAGATATAAAAACCACATTGAATTATTCTTCCAACAAAGAAAAAACAAATGATAAAATCTTAAATTTAGTTCAAATTCTGATTTGATGAGTTCAATTGTTCTTGAAATCATCTCATTATATTCAACATTCCCTGTCTTTGATTTTATTGTTTTGAGTTTCATGTTATATCCTTTTATTTTTAGAATACAACCCAACCACGTCAAAATAAGTCGTATAAAATATTTTTATAGAAAATATTTCAAAAAACTTTACAAAATCAAAAAATATACAAGTTTTAGACAATATTAAACAATAAAAAAGATAGACCCTTCGTGCAACACACCATATCTCAAGGATACTGCTGGGATTGTCCCAACGTTGCATTTATCGAACGCTTGTCTATCTATTTACATTATACACTATTTTTTTATTTTTTCAATCTTTACTATAGATTTTTTAACATTAAATTTAGCCAATTATATTTGCTCTGCTCTAAAATATTTGCACTATATGGGAATAATTTTATTCCATATCCGATACATTTATTATTACAAATAAACAAATTGTTTTTCAGTTTTTCTAAATACATTGGTTCTATATCACCGTCATATTGATTAGGCTCAAAGGCTTGATATGTTGAACTTGCAACGATATCAGCAAGTTGTAAACATTTTGCCTGACTTTTGGGTAATGTCCGTATAGATAAAACATATTTGTTGGTATTTATTATTGTTTGAACATAATCTTTTAAAACTTCATAATGAGTGTTTCTTCTATGTTCAAAAGTAAAATTAGCCACCCCATTATTATTCTTTAAAAACATAGTTACTTGTTGTAGTAGAATTTTGCAAGCATAATTGTACAAAACAGACTTCATTCTTAATAATTTTATTAAACTTTCCTTGTTAAAAACTACTGAAATAATAGTAAAATCCTTAAATTCAATAAGTTTATTTATACATGCTTTTCTTTTATCATGTGACATCTTACAAAAATGTAATGGAGATAACATATCTTTCTTTTGGAAATTTAACATTATTTTTAAATTATTGACAAGTCTTGAAAATTCTAAATCCTGTTCTTTTTTGACTATAACTGCCGACAATACAAAAAACTTACTGCTTCCGTGCCCAAGTCTATTATCAAACTTAAAACCTTCGTCCCCTGCTTCATCAATGTAAACATTAAAAATATTATTTATATTTTCCATAATTATTATTTCCAATTATAGTTTATCACAAACTCATAAAAGATTATTGTCTGTATTTTTTTGCTACATATTCCTTATATCGGTTTTGCTCTTTATCAACATATACTTGCATTTTCTTTATCATATTTTCTCCAAGTCGAAATAAAATTTCCTTATCAATTAGAATATCAAATTTTATATTTACTTCAAAATCTTGATAATGCTGATGTATTAATCTGACATTACTTTCTTTTATCCACGCAAGCCATTTAAAAGGGGTATATTCTTCATTGTGATAAACAGCAAAATTATCCTTTTTTAAATTTTCTAAAAATTTTGGGAAATCAGAAAGAAAACATTGTGCAACTATGAAAACTTCCTCGAAAATTTTATCTAAAGAAATTTTTACTGCCAAATTAGTCCATAGTTGTTCTATTCCGTTATATATCTCATCATAATCTTTTTCATCATAACCGTTTTCATCTTCCCAAACCATAAAAAAAGATAAATTATTGTTTTGAAGGACATCTGTTTTTGGATAAGGGATTTGTTTATCAGATGCATATAATTTCCCATCGTATAGCACAATTGTTGTCAATAAATGCATCTCGCTTATCATAAATAATAAATCGTTTGTTAATAATTTATCTTCCATTGTTTATCTTCCTTTTTTTATTATTTCATATATCTACGTCAAAATAAGACGAGTTTAATATATACGACTTATTTTGATGCATTGGCATGTTATTATGTGAATAAAAGGAGGAAATATTTTGTTAGAAGATAATAATATCTAGGCTTTGCCTACCTATTATGATTATTTTTAGATTTCTCATCGATCATCTTCCTTATAACTTTTACAAATCTTTTTAACATGTCTGTTTCATAATGATTATCAGTAAGATTACTATGTTTCTTTAAAGCATATAAAAATTCTCCAAAATAAGGAATTTTTAATTTTGATAACTCTGATAAATATTCATTTCTTCTATCTTCAAAAAATTTATATAATTTATCATACGTTATAACTGTATAATATGCACCGCTGTCTTGTTTTATATATTTTTTTAGGTCAATCCTTTCTTCTTGTGCAATACGACTATATTTTGGAGCAAATATATAATAAAATTTATTTTTACCTTTAAATTTTGCCTCATATTCTTTTTGTTTTTCTTCTTTTTCTTTCTTATCTTTACCTGTAATAGTAGCCATTAAATTAACATATTCATAATATTTATCTAATTGTGTAGTATCTAAATTACCTTCGTTATCAAATCCTTTTCCATTTATATCAGATTTTATTTTGTTTTCTATGACGATTACATTTTTATCATCATATATTAATAAATCTATTCTCCCTGTTTTAGTTCCTTCTTCTCTCGCGATAGTAAAATTATTAGACATTTTTATTTTTTTATTCAAATATTTTGTAAATTCCTTGAATAATTCATGATTTGAATCAAAAATATGATAGAAAAAGTTTGAATAAGTATTTTCAGCATCTTTTTTGTCCAATATGTCAATCATACTATGCTCTTCATTTTCTAATAATTTATCTATATAATCTTCAGTAATTTTTTTAGTTGTGTTATTCTTTTTCCATAGATGTGAATATTTTTCATCATTGATTAATTCATTTAACGTAGTATAAGCATTTTTATACTCGTATTTGTTCTTCTTAGCAGTATTTGTTATATCCACATTTGGTGAAAAATATGCCTTATGCTCTTGTTTTGGGAAATTGATATTACCAATAAAAAATATGTGTTTCGCTTTATCTTCTAAGTTTATATCTGTTGTAATAAATAATCTAGTATCTTCTTTAACCCTCTTTAATCCATTCTGTTTAACCTTAAATGTAATTAGACTACCTTTTCCATTCCCAAAATTATTATTTGCTTCATATATTTTATGTAGAGGACGTCCACAATATTCTATTTTATTTTGCTTAATAAATTCTTCTTGAAAAGAATAATTAAAAGGAGTGTCTTTATTATTCTCTTCAATTATTTCTTCATCTATCTCGGCTTTTGCTAAAATTTCCAATAATTTTTCAGTATGAGAACGCACTAATAAAACAGTTTTTATTTTTTTATTTTATCTGGAGCAATCTTACTATAAGGCATAGCAGCAATATAATTTTCGCCTTTATCAGTTTGTATTAAATTAATTACCTCATGTCCTATATTGTTATTTTTGCTTGATAAATACGTACCAACATACATTTTATTAAGCATAATTACATCTCTCGCCATTCTTAACTCCTTTCATAAACAATTCTTATTATACCATTTTTTAATCTTCCGAATACCAAGTGGACTGCATTAATTCTTCAACAGTCTTAAAAGGACCAAGCAAATTTTCTGATTTAAGCATTTCTTTTGTCCATTCTCCGAGTTTTTCTGTATTCTCATTTTCTTGTTTTGCAAAATTTTTATTATTATCTTCATGCATAATTTAATCCTCTGTATCCCATAAATTCTTCATCATTTCTTCGGTAGAATTAAAAGGTCCGATTAGGTTTTCAGGTTTGAGCATTTTTCTAGTCCACTCGCCGAGCTCTTCTGTATTTTCATCTATTGGTTTTATAAGTTTTGTTATTTCTAAATAACCGGTTTCTTCCTGTGTCCAATACAATAAAATAGGAAGTTTATTGAGTTCTATCCAATATTTTACTTTCTGCATTTCTGCCTCATTAAAAATCGGTTT
The DNA here is from genome assembly GCA_902797985.1 of uncultured bacterium. Taxonomy (GTDB): domain Bacteria; phylum Cyanobacteriota; class Vampirovibrionia; order Gastranaerophilales; family Gastranaerophilaceae; genus UBA2883. The sequence continues at coordinate 3,664 of CADBUZ010000020.1, read as the reverse complement.
AACTCCGTTTATGATTTCACCGTTTAATCTTATTTTTATCCAGTTATGGTTTCGCTTATCTTTATAATCGTTTTGAACAATGAGATATGGCGGTTGGTTATCAATCTTACCCATAGGTTGAAGTACCAACTCCACATTCATCGCAAGACCTGTCTGCTTTTTGTCTAATGTTGCCGTAAACCAGCCAATCTCCTGATTAGGTGTTTCATAGAGATAAAATTTTTCTTTGTCGTTTAGTTCTTCCCACAAGACGAGTGCATAATCGTAATATGGAATAATCTCGTTTTCGTATTTTATCGTATTTTTCAACATTGCCTGTTTTATCTCTTTTCTGTATTCAGACTCTAAATCTTTCATTCTGTACGGACTGTCAATACGAGTATTCAGCTTCATATAATTTGGGAGATGCCTTAACCCTAATTTTATTTTAAGAATAACCTTCAATCCTGATTTTTCGTCTGTTTCTGCTTTGGGGAAAGTGCTATTTCCCCCCATATTTACCCCTACACCTAGTCCGATTTTAAAGTGCCAATTTGTGTTACTTTCTTCTTCTGTAACGTAATAGATAAAGTTCTTGCTTTTGGTAATTATTTTATATTTGTGTTTCATAATAATCCTTTATTTTTGTTTTTTATCATTTTTATTATATCTTGCTACTACGTCAGAATAAGTCGTATTGAATACATGTTATATATATTAAATTATTAGGATAAATCATGTTTATCCTCAAATTTTACCCCTGCACAATTTTTACAATAATCTGATTGCCAATTCAAAAATCTTGACCTGTTTGAATCATATATCAATTCGAAAAACCCTGTTGCACCACATATATTTTTAGCGACTTGGATTTCTGCTTTATATTTATGAATGTAATAGTCGGGATGAGTATTTTCTAAAAGATTATAATAACAATCTCTATACAGAAATAATACAGCATCAGAGGCTATATCTCCACCACCGACTTTCCTCAAGTCATGTAATGTAGGGTGCTTGTCCTCTCTATCATCTATATCATCAAGTAAATTACAGGTTATGAATAAAATACAATTATTAGCCTGTGCCGATTGCTTTAATTTGGTAAAAACATCAGAAACAATATTGTCAGATGATTTCTCAAATCCGTATATTAAATGAACAGAATCAACAAATACATATTCTACATCGTAGTTATTAATTTCTTTTTGTATCTGTGATACATCAACAATATTATCAAAAATAGCTATGTCAGATTTTGACAATTTTTCAATACTTTGTTTTATTTTATCTATATCTTCCGGACTAAAATTTTTACTTCTTCTTTTTTGACAGTCAATCCAAGTTTCAAGAATAATAAGGCGTTCAACAACTTCTTGACTATTCATACGAGGCGAAAAGAACAAACATTTATGTTTTTTGTTTAGCAGGTTATGGAAAATTAAAAATAACAAATCTGTCATACCCATAGCAGGTCTGGCGCCGATAGTTATCAGACTGCCGTAATCTACATTCTTCAACGTCTCATCTAACTCTAAAAATCCTGTATCAATAATTTCAGGATCTTTTTCAACGATATTTTTATATGCTTTTTCTAAAATCTCTTGTTTTATCATTTTGTCTTCCTCTTTTATAATCTTATTTCCAATATTTTCCCTGTTTTGTCTATATAAACATCTCCTTGTTCTTTATCGCTAACGACTGCATAACCATCACTAAACCCGAAAGATTTATTTATAAATTTCCCAAACGGAATAATAATATCATTTTCTTTATCAATAAATCCTGTATCGTTGTTATAATTAGTTGCACATAACAATCCTTCCGAACAGTTATTCAATATCCTGTAATAACAAGGAATAACCAAATCTCCTGCCGAATTGATTGCGCCATATTTACCATCTTTCATAACAAGCATTAATCCTTCGAAAAAAACCTCTCTGATATAATCATATTCCGGAGGAACAATATAATTTTGCGATAAATCCACTAATCCACATTTGTTTTTCTCTTTAACAGATATATATCCTTCGGAATACATACCGACTTCATCATAAACAAGTCCTGATAAAAAACATTGCTCTGCAGCTGAATATATTGCATATTTATCATCTTGTCTTATTTTATAATATTTCCCAAAATTACTTTCATCATCTGATATACACACAATCTCATTATAATTAAAATCTAAAACTGTTTGACCATATCTGTCTATCAAACCCCATTTGTCATTTTTTATAGTAGCAGGAAAAACAAGACATTCTCTTACTGTCCAACAATCAATAAAGTCATAAATGAAATCTATAACAACTTCATTACTTTTATTAATCAAACCCCATTTTCCATTTTTCTTTGCATTAATTAAATTATTCTTACAAGTATAAATATGCTCATACTCAAACGGAATAACAGTATTGTTAAAATAATCTACCATACCCCATTTCCCGTTCAAACATTCTGCGGCTATTCCTTCAGAAAAATAATTACCCTTGTCATAAATACAAGGAATAATCTCTTTTCCTTGTAAATCAATATGCCCATGTTTTTTGTCTCTTTGGACTTCAAACAAACCCTCTTCACTTCCGCCATAAATATTGTCATAGACAAAATCAGTTAAGAAATTTCCTTTATTATCCATAAGTGCTTCCTTATGATTATTACCGTTAACAAAAGCAACATCTTCTTCTGCGAAAGAATTGACTATCATCTCTCTATCAGGTAATTCAAACAGTTTTTCGCCTTTTGTATTTATGCAAATCCGAGGCCCGTAATCAAACTTGCCATTAATTACTCCATCAAAATGTATGAATGCTTTTCCGTTTTCGAAATTGTTTAAATCATATCCTTTCATATAGTTACTCCTTTTTATATCGTATGTTTTTATATTAGATTACCAATACGACAAATTAAGACGTGTTTAAAATTTTTTACAAAATATTTTTATGCGTCGTATTTTGTCGTGTATATGTTTTATAGTGGAAATAAATTGATATTATTGAAAATATTTAGTAAAATAGCTTATATAATAAAGGATTGATAAATGCGTGATGAACATTTCTACACAAGAGCAATAGAGTTGAATCCGGAGAATGCGAAAGATTATTATATTGAAAGAGGTCGATTACATTTCTTTGAAAAAGATTATGACAAAGCTCTTTCTGATTTTGAGCAGGGAATAAGACTTGGTGCAATTTTGACAGACGATTATGAATATCAAACTTGTCAAAAATATTCTTCTGCCGATGAATCTATTATAAAGACAACTAAAAAAATAGAATCAAACCCTGAAAAATGGTTATCATATTACGAAAGGGCATATTATTACAGACTCAAAAAACAATATGACAAGGCTATATCAGATATGGTTAAAGCTATTGAACTCAGCCCGACTCAAGCATTATATACAACTTTGAACAACATTTGTGACGAATTTAAAACCTATAATATTAATGAAGTAGTAAGAACAGCAGAGAAAGATGATTTACTTGATGCTTATGAAAATAGGATAGAATTTGCAGAGGATAAAATAAAACTACACGAGAATTACGACTATTGGACTTATATTGCAAACAAAGATTTGGACAAAATCTATGAATTATTATCAGACAAAGCACTTGCTTTTTATATACGAGTAAATTTTTATGAAAGAATAAAAGATTTTGGAAATGCTGCTTGGTATTGTAAAAAA
>CADBUZ010000019.1 GCA_902797985.1 uncultured bacterium | reverse complement strand
GCTTTTATACCTGCAATAGTTATATTTCTTTTTGTTTCTACACCGCTGCTATCTTTAAACCCTCTGGCATAAAGATACAAATCTGCATTATCAAGATAAATTGAGTTAACAGCTCTGGCACCTTTATTTCCGGTATATGTTATGTCGTTATCAAATGCTACGATATAAACATTACTACCTTCTGAAGCATATATAGCACCGCCTTCTCCTGATGCTGTGTTGTTTGTCATGCTTGTGTTAATTATGTATGCGTTTTTGTTTTCAGGAACGTATAATGCACCACCGTTTACTGCTGAGTTTTTATTAAAATTAGAGTTAATAATTCTTATATCGTTTGTAGTATAAATAGCACCACCCATATTAGATGCTTTGTTAGAAGTAAATGTTGCATCTTTAACAAGTGTTGTACCGCCTGAATAGATAGCACCACCGTTTACTGCTGAGTTAGAAGTAAATGTTGCTGTACTTTCTTCTAAAGTAGAACTGCTATTGTAGTTGTCTGCATTGACAAAAACATTACCTTTTGCGAAAATTGCACCACCAGAACCTTTAGTAATATCTTCATCATCCCTTAGACCTGTAGCACTATTTCTTGAAAAATCAACGTGTCTGACTTTTACATTAGAATTTGAATAAATAGCGCCGCCTTCTCCTGAACTGTTAGATTGAAAGAGTGTTCCGCTATCTTCGCCTTCGGATAACTTAACATAGTTTCCGCCTGTATTGACTTCTACAATGCCTGCTTGTCCTATATTTTCTTTAGTTGTGACTGTTTTTGCTTTAGAATTTGTTGCGTTTTTATTTCTTAAGATTGTTTTTGTCGTTACGGTTGATTTTGCTGTATTTGATTTAAACTCTGAGTTTGTAACATAAACCGTTGATTCACTGTTAGCATTATACACAGCTCCGCCATCTTCTGCTGCAGAGTTTTTATTAAAATTAGAGTTAGTTACATAAAAATCATTAGCAGAATTAGAATATACAGCCCCTCCATAACCTGCGTTGCGGGTGATTGTAACGGTTTTGCTATATGCATCTTCTGTATATGGTTCTATTGCAATTATTACCTTTGAGCTTGATGAGTTTGATGTGAATGAACCAAATGCAAGGTCAAAACTTCCTTCATTATATATAGCACCACCCATAGGAGATATATATTCTGCTGTTTGCCCTTTTTCTATTTCTACTTTTTGATCAAGAAGTGTTGTTTGGTTTTTGGTGAAATTACCTGCAACACTTGATGGCATGCCATCTATATCTTTATGTGTAACTATTTCGCCACAGTTATATATTGCACCACCTTTTCCGTTTGCAGATATGTTACTCGTAAATGTTGAGGTGATGAATATTTCTCGTCCTTTTGAATCTCTGTCTGAATATTGGTCTAAGTCTAAAATAGAGTTTTCGTCATTATAAATAGCACCGCCGGCATCTGCTATATTTGATATGAAGGAACCACCTTTTACGGTAAGTTTACTTCCGACTCCGCTATTGTAGATAGCTCCGCCTTTTTCTGTTGCAATGTTTGAAAAATACGATGAGTTTTGAGATGTGAATTTTCCGCCTGATAGGTTTGCTACAGCACCACCATTTATTGCCGCATTTGCTTCTGCAGCTCTTGATTTTTGACCAAAAGTGCTTCCTTCAGATATCATGTTACCTGTGTTATAAATAGCTCCACCAAAACCACCGGCACTGCTGGTTTCTGCCAATGTCATATTTCGTTTGAAGGTTCCGCCTACTTTAACAGCATCGTTAACTTCAGTATCTGCATATTTGTTATAGATTGCACCACCATTTTCTTCTGCGTGGTTATCAATAAATGTAGAGTTTGTTATTAAAAGACTACTTGTATCTGATTGAAGGTTGTATATAGCACCACCATTTGTTGCAACATTGGAAAACTCTGTTTTTTTCTTAGCGTTTGCACCAAATATACCGTAATTAACAATTAAATCACCACTATTGTATATTGCACCACCGGAGGTAGCTTTGTTATTATAAAATAATGCTTTGCTGCCAGCTTTTTTTTCATCTTTATTAACGTACATAATTCCGCTTTTGTTTGTAAGAGCACCGCCCTTTCCGTCTGTTGTATTATCTACATTATTTTTGAATCCTGTTTTATATAAATAAACTGTTCCACCTTCGTTTGTAATAGCATTTTTAAAATCTATGAAGGTTGTACTGTTTGTATATAACATATGTGGATTATTTTCATCCGTTTGAGAAATTAACATCCCTTTAAGATTGTTTAATGCCGTTATTGTTTTGTTTTTACCATAGATGTCTACATTTCTTGGTATTTGAATATTTCTTTCTACCAAAGTTCCTTCACTATTAGGATAATCTTCCCAAGAATCTATAGTAATATTTTTCTTTAATGTTAATGTAATATAGTTTTTTGAATTCTTTTCTATTGTTGCGTTTGCAAAATTTACTGTATTCATATCTGAATCATCAAAGTTCATAGTATATGCCAAAGGGTTAGATATAGGATCTATATATAAAGGAACAGATATAATAAATTTCCCGTCAGGAGTTATTCTTATTTTATAAATAGGAGTACCGTCGTCACCGTATTTGTACACAACACCGACTTTTGTATCGCCATTCATTAGTTGAAGTCTTGATTTGAATGAAGATGAAGAGGATAACAATGCCATTGTATAAGATTTGCTATTGTCATCAAATCCTCCTGTGATGTTGAAACTATCTGAATCAAATAATAATTTTCCGGTACCTGTTATAGATGAAAAATTAAATATATCATAACTACTGTTTTCGCTATCAAGGTTTATATCAAAACCGAGTTTTGTATCATTGTATACAGTCATTTTACCGGTATAAACAGTATTAATATTGCTATTTATCAATGATAACGTACCGCCATATAATTGGATACCTGCACGTTTAGAGGCAGAACCAATATTCCCTGTAAAATAAATTGTTCCGGTGCCGGTACCACGTGTACTATAATCACTTGCAACTGTTGAACCGTTTATTTTAATATTAAGTCCGCTGTTAAAATCGACACCGCTTCCTACAGTTACAGAAGCATCTTCACCATAGGCGGTTAATGTTATAGTCTGATTTGAGCCACCCATGTAAATATCATTATTTTTTCCTGCAACAGTATTGTTAGTGAATGCAGTTTTCCCTGCTGTGTCTATAATTTCAAGATTACCTCTAAAAAGTGCTATAGCCCCGCCATTTCTGGAGGACTTATTATTATCAAAAATAGAATTTATTATCGAGAGGGTTTCTTTTGAACTGGTCAGTTTTGCATATATGGCGCCACCATAACCCGCATTTTTCGAAGCATCCCCGCTCACCGCATTGTTGCTGAAAGTTGTATTTGATATAGGACTGAATTTACCTACACTGTATATTGCCCCACCATTTGATTTTGCATAGTTTCCTTCAAAAAGGCTTTCTTTTATTTCACCAAGAGTAGATACCCCATAATTATATATAGCACCACCATATTGTGCATTATTGACTTTGAATTGAGAATTGGTTATTTCATTAACATAGCCTTTATAAATATCTATAGCAGCTCCTGCAGTAGTCACTTTAGAATTGCTTATGACTTCGTCTATTACTGAAATAGAACTGTTATTGGTGACAAAGTGTTTACTGGTCGTGTCTGCATAACATACTGTTGCAACACTGTTCATAAACATAACCATACATAATATTAATGCAATACTCAATCTTTTCATAGTATTTACCTTAATCTCTTGTAAATTGGGGTATAACTTTCTTCCTACTTTCTCATAGTTTTGGGGTTATACTATTATTATAATGTTTTGTATATAAATTTCAACCCTAATTATAAATATTTATGTATAAATTTTAAAAAAATCATCCTTTTAGATGAAGGAATAGTGTTTTAGATTTAAAAGTTTTACTTGGTCACTTCGTCACCTAGTTACTAAACCTACGCTATAGACATTTTACTTTTAATTTCAGATGCAGATTCTTCGTAGCCCGAACGTCCCATTAGAGCATAAGTATAATTTTTAGCCTGTTCAACTCCCGGTTGATTAAATGTATTAATATTATATAATTCACCTGCGATAGCAGTTTGCACTTCAAACATATATAAAAGTTGAGCGAGATTATAACCATTAATTTCTGATAAAGATATCGTTATTGTAGGTCTGGAATAATCTGCCAAAGCAACTCTTGTTGAATCAGCTTCCGCATTCATCAAATCATTAATTGTTTTTCCGCCTAAATATCCTATTCCCGTATATTCAAAAATATTAGGGATTTCAAGTGTTGTGTCGAAATTTTCAACTCTAATAAAATTAATAACCTTATTATTAGGGCCTTCGTTATACAATTGTATTTGCGAGTGTTGATCAGTAGCACCTAAAGCTTTAACAGGGGTAGGACCAATATGAACACATTCACCGTTATTATTATATGCTTTTCCCAAAGATTCAGCCCAAAGCTGAACATACCAATCAGATATATATTTTAATCTTGAAGAATAAGGCATCATAACAGATATATCTTTACCTTTTTGTGTATCCATAAGATAATGAATAAGTGCATTTTGAGCTGCGATATTATTAAAAATATCTGTATTTTTCAATGCCAAATCCATATCTTTTATACCTTGAATAATTTCATCAATATCAATACCAACAAGTGCAAAAGGTAACAATCCTACAGCAGAAAACACAGAAAATCTTCCGCCAACATCATCAGGCACTACAAAGGTTTTATAACCTTCTTGGTCAGCTAACTGTCTAAGAACACCTGTTTCTTTATCAGTAGTAGCAACAATATTTCTTCTATAATAATCACCAAGTTCACTTTCCATTCTATCTTTGATAATCATGTACTGTGACATAGTTTCAGCAGTTGAGCCTGATTTTGTTATTATATTAACTAAAGTTTTTTTAAGATCCAACACATCTAAAATACCGTTGATAGTGTCAGGATCAATATTATCGAGAAAGAAAATTCTAGGGAAATTATTTCTTTGTTCAGGAGTCAAAAAATTCCAATAAGGTTTAAGCAACGCTTCTGTCACAGCAAGTCCGCCCAGAGCAGAACCGCCAATACCTAAAACAAGGATATTTTCAAAACGATTTTCAACCATTGAGGCATATTCTTTAACATACCAAACCGTTTCTTCATTGTAGCCCAAATTCATCCATTGAAGCCATTGTCCGGGTTTATCTTTGCGTTGGTTCAAATCAGTAATTATACTTGCGATAGTATCTTTATATTTATTAAACTCATCGTTAATATTAAGACCGTGTTCCGATCCGATAACATCTGCACTCACTCCTCTATAATCGAGTTTAATCATTCACTACCCTTTCCAAATACCCTAATCTCCAATAACTCAATTATATCTAAAACATAGTCGATTTATTATACAAATTGTTACGAATACCAATAAAATGTAACAATTTCACGTAAAAAAGAAGACTATTAAAATAAAATAGTCTTCTTTTTATAATTATTTTCATCTTCTAATTACATATCAACGTTTTCGGAAATAATTTCCATTTCTTTAGAAGAACCGTAAACAGCGTGACAACCGCAGTCACAGTACAATACTTGACCTGTTGTACCGCTTGATAGGTCAGATGCCAAATAAAGTCCTGCTCTACCAACATCTTCTAATGTTACGTTTCTCTTCAAAGGAGCTTTAACAACAGCTGCTTTCAACATTCTAGGAAATCCGCTTATACCCATTGCAGCCAATGTTTTAACAGCACCTGAAGATAGGCAGTTTACACGAACACCGTGTTCGCCCATATCCATTGCTAAATATCTCATTGATGATTCTAATGCAGCCTTTGCTACACCCATTACGTTATAGTTTGATACTACAAATTGTGAACCTAAATATGTCAATGCCAGTACTGAACCACCTTCATTCATAATAGGTTGAGCATTTCTACATATTGTCACTAATGAGTATGCACTAACACCTAATGCTGTATTCCATCCTTCTAATGATGTGTCAATAAATTTACCCATTAAGTCTTCTTTTTTAGCAAAAGCAACTGCGTGAACAACGAAATCTATTTTACCGTATTCTTTTTCGCAAGCTTCAAATACTGCTTTTACTTCTTCTTCTTTAGTTACATCACAAGGCATAATAATTTTTGCGCCCATATCTTCAGCAATAGGTCTAACACGTTTTTCCATTGCTTCACCTGCGTATGTAAATGCAATATCAGCACCGGCTTCGTGCAATTGTTTTGCAATACCGTATGCTATACCGTGAGTATTTGACACACCAAATATCACGCCTTTTTTACCATTCATTAAATCCATATTAATTATCCCTCTCAATTCTCTACAAACTTATACTACCAAAAATATGTTTCATAATCAATAAACTAATAACTTTTCTTTTTCTTCTTTCAACTTCACACTCGAAAAGTTCATCCAAAAACTGTTTATAAAAAATTCAATAAAAACTTTAACAACAAATGTTAAATAAGTTTTTATCCCATACTTTCGCCAATAGTATCAACGGCTTCAACACGAATATCCGTAATAAGTTCAGAATAGGAAATTACAACAATTGTAGGTATATGACGTTCCAAAAGCTGGAACAAAGGAAGACGAATACGAGGAGAACACAAAATAACAGGTTGTTTGCCAATATTTTGGTGTGCCCTCATTAAAGTCATTGCGGTAGATTCAATCAAATCTTGAACCTGCATTGGATTAAGCAGGAACATTGTACCAAGCTCAGTTCTTTGACAACTATCATCAAGTATTTTTTCCCATTCAGGAGAAAGTGTAAGCGCATACAATATATTTTCCTCTTGAACATTTGTCAAACATATTTGACGACCGAGCGCCGCTCTCAAACGTTCTGATAAAATATCCGGTTCTTTTGAAAATCTTGCATAGTCACAAAGTCTTTCAAATACAAATATAATATCCTTAATAGAAACTTTTTCACGAATAAGATTAACGAAGATTTTTCTCAAATCTGAAGTAGAAATAATAGCAGGAACTAAGTCATTAACAAGCGTAGGATCTTGAGAACGAACAAGCTCCATAAGTTTAAGAACATCTGTTTTCGTCATAACATCATCTACGTGTTTACGAACACATTCTTGCAAGTGGGTAACAAGAACGTCAGTCGCATCAACTGCGGTGACAGATTTAGTAGCTTGAGCATCTTCCGCACTAACCCAATAAGCTTGTGTTTGATAAGTAGGATCAACTGCAATAATAGCATCGTCAGGGACATTTTTTCTAACAGCATCCCATTGATCGGCAATAACCATATATTTGCCCGGATATACATAACCTGTTGCGACCATATTACCACGAATAGATATCATGTACTCATTTGCTTCCAAAGCAGATGAGTCCATAATACGAATATTTGGAATAATATAACCTAATTCGTCCGTAACTCTTTGACGTAAAGCAGCAATTTTAGCAAGCAATTGACCTTCTTGATCAGGGTCTGCAATAACTAACAAACCTGCACCAACTTGTAAACTCAAAACATCCACCCCAAGACGTTCATACATCTTGTTAGGGTTAACAAGATCTTGCATATTTTGACGTACATTTTCAAGTTGTCCCAACTGAGATTGGACATCTGCATTGATAAGAACAGAGAACCCTGCGACAGTTAAACCAATTGAGAATATCAAGAACGGCAAGAATGGCAAACCTGTAATTGGGCATGTAATTGTAATCAAGAATAAAAATGCTGCCGCAAAGAATAAAGAATATGGTTTATTCATAATTTGGTTAGTCAAATCAGAACCCAATGACGAAGCATCAGCAGAAGCACGAGTCATCACGATACCTGCAGCAATTGACATCAAAAGAGAAGGGACTTGAGAAGCCAAACCATCACCGATAGTTAAAATAGTATATTTACTGACTGCATCCGCTAGAGGCATTTGCTGCATTAAACAACCAATAATCAATCCACCAACAATGTTAATAATAGTAATGATGATACCTGCCATAGTATCACCTTTTACGAACTTCATCGCACCATCCATAGAACCGAATAAACTTGATTCTCTTTGAAGGTCTTCACGACGTTTAACCGCTTCTTCAGGAGAAATCAAACCAGCATTAAAATCGGCATCAATAGTCATTTGCTTACCCGGCATTGCGTCTAACGCAAAACGGGCAGATACTTCGGCAATACGTTCAGCACCCTTTGTAATAACCATAAACTGAACGACGGTAATGATTAAGAAAATTACACCACCAACAACCATATTACCACCGGTAACGAAATTCCCGAAAGCGTGAATTACTTCTCCTGCCTCACCTTTTGCCAAAATAAGACGAGTTGAAGCAATTGATAAAACTAGCCGAAACATTGTACCTAAAAGAATAATAGTTGGGAAAGCTGCCAATTCCAGAGGCTTTTGTATATACAAAGAAATCATTAACAAAACAATTCCCAACGTAATATTCAACGAAATAGAAAAATTGATAACCCAATTAGGCATCTCCATAAGAAGTATCAAAATAAGAATGATAACAAAAATTGCTAAACATATTTCACTTATTGGTTTGCCTTCAGCTGCCACTATACAATACTCCTTAGTGCATTTTGAACAATTTCTAATTGAGCCTCAATACTTGCATCTACCAAACCATTATTTGTTTGAACAATGCATCCTCCCTCTGTAACACTTTCGTCGGACAATATTGATAACTTTGTTTCCATTCCCAACAGTCTTATTTGTTCAGGGAGAACATCCTTTATATATTGAACCTGTATAGGATTAATTCTTAAAACTATTTTTGGTTCGTTTTTAGATAATGTTTTTAAAACATCAATAACCGTATCTAAAACAATTTGCGGGTCTGATTTTATTTCTGTTTTAATGATTTTTTGAGCTATTTCCATAGCAATTGAAAGGATATTAGGTGCAATTTCATTAAACACTCTATCTTCTGCACCCATAAAAGCACCTAAAACATTTCTAAATGCTTCCAAATCAGCTTGAGCCTGCTGCAATCCTGCATTAAATCCTTCTTGATAAGCAGTTTCTTTAATCTGTGCAGCTTCGTCTTGAGCACGTGATACTAAATTTCTATCATCTATCCTTCGATAACCACGACGACGATTGCCTGTTCTGCGTTCTTTTCTTTGAGTGAAATCTATTTTATCGACATCAAAAATATTTAATTCTTCTTCTTTTTTAGGTTCTTCGACCTGCTTTTCTGCTTCTGCCATTTCTGCCTGTTTTGCAGCTTCTTTAGCAGCCTTTTTAGCCAGCCGTTCCTCCTCTGTTAATTTCGAAATTTTTTTCTTAATAATCATACCTGCATTATACACTAATTTAGGCATTTAGGGTAATTGTTTACAATAGTTAAAGCAAAATATTTTATGAAATTTATTCTTTAGGTTGTTCACCTTCCTCTGTTTTCATATTTTCTTTAACATAATTAACCAAAATCTTAGCAACTCTCAACGGAACACCTTGATAATAATCACCTTCGTATGATTGTGAAACAAATCTTTTTACAAACGGACGTTCTTGTCTTACAACTTGTTCAACTTCTTCCATTTGGTGTTGAGTAAATACTTTATCCATTTCTCGAACCATATTATCTTGTGATAATTTTTTCTTCTTAGGAATAATCATTTTTAAATCTTTAAGACAATCCAAAGCGATTCTCAAATCAACTTGTTCTTCAAGGCGAGGAGTTTTAACATAACGTTGAAGTTCTTCGGCAACTTCAGGTGGGAACTGCTTAAGCACTTCCTTAGCACGTTTATCGTCAAGAAGCTTCAACACCATCGCTATAGATTTTACTCTTATCAACCTATCACCCACAGCAGGTCTGCCGCCGGATGTTGGAACAGGGGCATCGATTCCGCCATCTTGAGGTTCAGGTTGAACTTGTGCTTGAAGATTTGCTTGTGCTTCCGCTTGGGCTGCTCTTTCTGCTTCTTCTTGTTCTTGAACTTGCTTTGCCATATCATCAATGTTTGATTGACTTGCGGCTTGTTGAGAAATCTCACTTGAGATAATTCCTCTTTTTTCTAAATCTTCAATGGCTTCTTTATACGTTTTGTCAACATGGTGTTCGATAAGCTGTAATGTTTTATCTTGAGGGATTTCTTTTTGAATAGCTTGTTTCGCTATCTCAAAAATAGTAAATGCAATCTTTTGCATAACCCCATCCCAATGCTCAGGCATAATACCTGAATGAACAAGGTCAATAGATTTATGGAATGACCATTCTGCTATAATTTGCGTAACAAATACAGCCTGATCCGCATTAAAATTAAGACTTTCGTCGTTTGAAATTGCTTCACCTGCAAGAAGGGTAAAGTTTGTTAATGTCTTAACGACATAATTTTTCTGCATGTCATTAAAATTCTTTGGCACAAGCTCTCCGGCTTGTGATGACATCATATTCGCAAACTCTTTATAATCAAATCCTTCTATTGCCATACTTATATTATGTTCCTTTTCTTATATTTTTGCAAGATATTTATTAATCAAACAAAAGGGGGTATTATATTTACCCCTATTGTTCTATCCAGCTTTTCATTTGAACTGCACCTTCTTCTTCATCGAACATTTCAAATTCTTCCTTCAGATCTGCCAAAGCATCTCTTATCATTGATATGTCTTTGCCTTGCTGACCGATTCCTCTTGCGCTTAATTCTTCTATCAAGTTTTGCTGCATTTGGTCTTGCTGACTCATTAGGTCTGCTGCTCGTCTGCTTACATCTTGAAGTTGACGTTCTTGTTGTAATGATTTTTCTCTTAATAAATCCATTTCATCTTCGTGTTGTTCTCTCATCTTAGCTAAACGTTTAACAACGAATCTGTGACCGATTATCAAACTTAAACCTACCAAAGCTACTGCTAACCACCAAGGGTTTCCTGTTTCTTCAGGTTTAGGAAGTTTTTCCGGATTATCAGATGCCAAATATGGATCATTTGAATCATTAAATGCTATTGAAACATTTTCAGGTCTACATTTTGGACTTGCTGCACGAGCCACTAATTCTTTTAATTCTTCTATTGAAATATCAGGTGGAAGTGCCGCTTTATCTAATGTAACAGCGATTGATATATCTTCTATTGTACCTGAGTTAGCATATTCTTTTGTTTGGATTTTAGAAACACCATATTGAACTTCTTTTGCTGTTCTTGAATAATTTCTATTTTGTGAAGAATCTGCACCACCGCCAGGTAATCCATTTGGAAGATAAACGGATACTGCATTTGTATTTTTATTACTATCTGCTGTTTGGTCACCTAAACCTTCTGAGAAAGTTTGTTCACTCATAGCAGTTTTTGTGTTTGGATCATACCAAGTTGTAAACTTCTCAGTTGGTGCTTGTTTCAAGAAAGTAGATACTGTAGCT
Organism: uncultured bacterium; assembly: GCA_902797985.1. Classification (GTDB taxonomy): domain Bacteria; phylum Cyanobacteriota; class Vampirovibrionia; order Gastranaerophilales; family Gastranaerophilaceae; genus UBA2883. The sequence goes on along the minus strand of CADBUZ010000019.1, from coordinate 31,834 downwards.
GTATAATTACCTTTACCTACAAGTCTGTCTAACTGAATATTAACCTTTTGTTGCATATACTTATCTTGTTCACGCATTCTTTCTTCTTGTTCATCAGTTGGCGACATAATACTGTTATATACATTACCGTTAGTATCAGTAATCGCTACATTTTCAGATGTCAAACCTGAAACTGAACCTATAAGCAAGTTAGTTATAGCTTTAACCTTAAACGCATCTAATTTTTCACCACTAGGCATATCAAGTTGAACTGTTGCTGTAACAGGTTTTTGAGTAGATGAAAACATTGTTTGTTCCGGAATTGAAACAAATACTGATGCATTTTGAATAGGAGGAATTTTTCTGATAAGTCTTGCTAACTCACCATCAATTGCTCTAACCAAACGAATTTTCTTATCTTCTTTGGTAGATGTAAAATCACCTTTGTCAAACATTTCAAGTCCTACGTTTTGATCCATAAGACCGCTTTTTACAATCGCTAATAACGCTCTATCACGTTCAGATTTTGTATATTTAGGTAAAAATAGTGTTGATTTTGTACCATCAACTTTTCTTTCAACCGTAATACCTTCACGAGCCAAGAGTGCTTGGATTTCTATAGCTTTACCTAAATTATCAGTTGTTAACAAATCAAGCGGTGTTTTGATTACTTTTTCTTTAACTACCTGCCCGCCCTTTGATGCGCTTACTGATGAAACTACCGCTACTGTTATTAAAAGTGCAAAAACTAATACACCTACAGCCAGCGCACCTATTAGAAAATTTCTGTTATTTAATAAAGCTTTAAAATCCATTTTATTTACACCCTAGTCTATTATTGTACACAATTGTGGTAATTCTATATTATACCTGTATTTGCATTATTTTATCATATGTTTGAATGATTTTACCCGCAATAGTAGTCGCAACGTTAACATTAATTTCCGCTTTTGCCATTGCTGTCATTACATCGTGGATATCTACATCTTCATTACCGGACATAACATCTTTTAAAAGATTATCAGGCGCATTCAAATCCTTGTTAAAATTTTCAATCAACCCTGATAAAACTCCTTTAAAATCACCCACTCCGGGTTCTTCAATACGTTCCATACGAGCAGGATACATACCGATTGTACCTGTATCCAACTTTGTATGTTGTATACGAGCTGCTAAATCATAATGTGGATACCATCCACTTCCAAAACCGTTTGTCATAATGCACACCTTCTTTTTTCTTAAAGGGGGTTACACCTTCGCCCCGATACCGTTTGTTAATTTCTTCGTCACAAACTTTAGATACTTTAACAAGTTTGATTAAATATCCTCCATTTGTGCTAGTTTTTCTCAAAATCCATCAACAAATTTAAGGGGTTTGCTCATGTATATAAGGATTTTCTCTAAAATGTCAACATTTAATTTAAATTTTTTGAAATAAAAGAAGGTTGAACTAAAAAGTCCAACCTTCATATGAATATTTATTTAATCACTTATTTAATGTTAGAATAAGTCCAAGCATCGAATGTAGGTGTTTCAGAAATATTCATTTCTTTCTTAGTTTCACCTGTAGTTGAATCATCATGAGCGATTGGCTTATACAATCTGTTATAATATTCAACAACCATTCTATCAGAATTGAAGTATGCATCAGCAGTTCTGATAGCTTGTCTCATCATTCTTGCCCATTCTTCCTTATTGTTGTAATAAGTAGGAATAGCTCTATTTTCGATGATATCCATAATACATTCATGATCTTTCCAATGTCTTTCTTCCCAAGGCATTTCATCATCTAATCCTTCGTATTCAACAGTATAACCGTTAATACCATCAAAAGTACCTTCTACAGTCCAACCGTCGAAGATAGATAAGTGTACTGCACCGTTGGCATTAGCTGACATACCTGATGTACCTGATGCTTCAAATGGTCTAAGAGGTGTATTCAACCAAATATCTGAACCTTTCTTAAGCATTGCAGATAATTGAAGTTCATATCCCGGAAGAACTACAACATTCTTTAATGAGTGAGAACGATTTAACAATTTGTTAAACATTTCTTTACCCATAACATCATCCGGATGGAATTTACCTGCGAATATGATTTGAACTTTATCTTCATCTAATAACTTATTAATTCTATCTTTATCCATAAGAATTAACCAAGCACGTTTGTAATCAGCAAATCTTCTTGCCCAAGTAATTGTTAATACGTCAGGGTTGAATCTTTTACCTGCAACGTTCGCTATATACTTGAATAATTCTTCTTTCATTTCACGTTTTGTAGCAAGTAATTTTTCAGAAGAATCATCACCTGTAATTCTCTTATCTTGCCAATAGTGTAAGTTAACAGCGTTGGTAATAGCTCTGATTGGACATCTTCCGTCAACCCATTCCCACATTTTGTTAGCTACTAAACCGTGCAATTGAGATACTGCGTTAGCAATTCTTGACATTCTCAATGCTGCAACTGTAAGTGAGAAGTTTTCACCACCAAGCTCAATTGCTCTTTCTCTTGAACAACCTGAGAAGAAACCGCCTTGCATAAGTGTATCAACCCAGTGAACTTCATTACCTGCTGCAACAGGTGTGTGAGTAGTAAATACTGTTCTTTTCTTAACTTCTGCCAAGTCTCCATTATGTTGTCTTAACAATTCAAATGCTGCAGGAAGAGCATGACCTTCGTTCATATGAACAACGTCAAAATTGTAGCCAACTTCTTGAAGAACTCTAATACCTGCAATACCCAAAATTGTTTCTTGAGCAATTCTGATTCTTTCATCACCATCATATAATCTGTGAGAAATTCTCTTTGCCCATTCACTATTACCTTCAATATCTGTTGTTAACAAATATACAGGACAAGCACCAAAGAGTTCTGGTTCAACTCTATATGCTTTTACTTTAACTTTTTCGCCAAATGTTTCAACTTCAACAGTTACACCTATATCAGTTAAAAAATCATAATACTTTCTAATATATGCAACTTCTACATTTCCGGAATGGTCAATTCTTTGGTCATAATAACCATAAGACCACAACATTGTAACACCTACCATAGGCATTTGTAAGTATCCTGCAGACAACATATGTGAACCTGCTAAGAAACCCAAACCACCTGAATAAGTATTTAGTGATTGATCTAATGCTATTTCCATTGAGAAATATGCTACGTTTGGTAATGACATAATTTTATCCTTTTCTTTTAAAATAATAATACTTTTGAGCTATCTATAAGATAACATTTTCTATATTTATACCAACAACATACCACAAATTCAATAAATTTCTGTATTATTTACAAAAAAATAGCTCAAACATCGGAAATTGCTTATGTACAGTAGTTTTTACAAATGAAGTTTTGTAAAGAAATAATTCTTAAGAGTTAACTCTGTGGAATGAATTCAGTATGAGCATGAACGATTAATATATGTAACAAATTTTTATTTTTTTAAAATTGCAAATTATTCTATGACTTATATATTATAGTATTACAATTTATAAAACATGGAGTTGATATGGGCGTAGAAATTAACCCTGAATTTATTAAAGCTGCTGACACTTTAATAAAAGCTTGTCAAGATTTAAAAGAGGCTGAAGCAACCGACAATGAAGAAGAAATTGCAAAAGCAGAAGAAAAAAGACATGAAGCAGAAACTATTTATTGCCAACTTCAGGGTATGATTGACGGAACTAAATCAGAAGAAGAAGTTCAAAGATTAATTGATGCTAAAATGTCAGAAGTAAGTATTTTTTACGATTAGTACCAAATATAATAAACATATAATCAAAAAAAAGGACAAGCAAAAGCTTGTCCCTTTTTTGTCGATGGCGGGACTGTCTTGGATTTGCTCCACGCTCACAGAGTTTTGTTTTCGGCGGTACTTCGTACCTGCCAACAAAATCTGTTCGCTATCCGGACTAACTTCGTGTCGTCCGTCCGCAAATCCGCTGTCTTGCTACGCTCGCATTAAACGGAACCGTTCGCAATCAAAATCAGAAGCGTGGTTCTGATTTGTTCTTGCTCACCTTTCGCAACTTCGTTGCTCATTCCTCTGCTCGCTTGCACTGAACCCGAATGAACTTCGTTCAACGGATTCGCGTCATTGCCATACGAGCAATAAAACAGACGATAACCAAAGTCATCGTCTGTTTTATGGTGTCGTAAAGGTTACTAATTTGGAACCTTATAATATCTACCAACGAATAGTTCACATCATGAAACAGTCCACACAAGAATACTACAATATGAGAATGGTGTTAGGTCTTAATGTTGCATAAAATATTATCTTGATTATGTATTGACATAATCAAATTAGGGTGTTATTCTTTTATCATGAGATGTTATGAAAAATTTGGATGGGGCGGTAAACGAGAACAAGCAGGTAGAAAGAAAACTTGTCTTAAAAAAGTGCCGTTTAACAGAAGAATTAACGAAAATATTTTGAATATTTTGCATGATTATGCCAAAAGACATAATATAACTGATACGGAAGCGTTAGAAAGTGCTATTTTATTACAAAGTAATATTGAAAAATTAAAAGGAGATAAAGTTATGAAAATTTGTATTCCGACTTCAGAAGGAAAATTATGTGGACACTTTGGGCATTGTGATTCATTCACATTTGTAGAAATCAACCCTGAAACAAAAGAAATTTTAAGCATAGAAGAAAGAGTTCCTGAAGAAGGAATTTCTTGCCAAAGTGCAAGTTGGATTTCAGAACAGGGTGTAAGTAAGGTTTTAGCAGGCGGTATGGGCGGCAGACCTATGATGATGTTTGCAATGAACGGTGTTGAAGTTGTAGCAGGTTGCCCTGAATTAAAAATTAAAGAATTATTAGAAAAATATATGGCTAATACTCTTGAAACAGGTGAAAATGCTTGTGGTGGAGAAGGTCACGATCATCATCATTGTCATCATCATGGCGAAGGACATCATTGCCACCACTAGGGTAATGTGGGTAAATAATTGAGATAAATCTGTAAAAGATGTATTATAAAAATGCAATTTATTATTTGTGAGGTTATATGAAAGTTATTATTGTAGGCGGTGGTGCAGCAGGTGCAAGCTGTGCCGCAAGATTAAGAAGATTAAATGAAGATGCTGAAATTATAATCATTGAAAAAACGAATGAAGTTTCTATTGCAAACTGCGGTTTGCCATATTATGTTTCAGGTGTTATTAACGAAAGAGAAAAAATACTTGTTTCAACTCCTGAAAAATTCAAATCTTGGTTTAATATTGATATCCTTTTGAATACTGAAGTTATTAACATTATGCCTGATGAAAAAAAGGTGTTTTTAAGTAACGGCGAGGAAATGAACTATGACAAACTTGTTCTCGCTCAGGGTGCAAGTCCGATTGTTCCGCCTTTTGAAGGTATGGATAAAGATAAAACTTTCATAGTCAGAAACCTTAATGATGCAGATAAAATCAAAAACTATATCCAACAAAACAATTCTAAAAAAGCAGTTGTTGTAGGTGGTGGTTTTATCGGAATTGAAATGGCGGAAAACCTTACTGAAATGGGGTTGGATACAACTCTTGTTGAATTGGGAAACCAAATACTTGCCCCTGTTGATGAAGAAATCGCATCTGTTGCCCAAAACGAAATGAGAGATAACGGAGTTAATCTTATTCTGTCTGACGGAGTAAAAAGTTTTGACGATAACAACATAATACTTAATTCAGGTAAAGTTATTGAATTTGATATTGTTATTATGGCAATCGGTGTCCGTCCTGAAACTGCACTTGCAAAAGTTGCAGGTTTAGAAGTGAACAGAGGAATTTTAGTCGATAAATATATGCAAACCTCAAATGCTGATATTTACGCGGCAGGCGATAGTGTTGAAGTAAAAGATTTTGTAACAGGTGATAATGCCCTTATTCCGCTTGCAGGACCTGCAAACAGACAAGGGAGAATTATTGCTGACAATATCTGTGGAGTGAACAAGAAACTGTCAACCTATAAAAACTCACAAGGCACATCTGTCCTGAAAGTATTTGGTCTGACTGTTGCAAGTGTCGGTAACAACGAAAAACAGTTAAAACAAAAAGAAATTCCGTATTGGAAAACTTTTGTTTACGGTCATTCTCATGCAGGATATTATCCGGACTCAACCCAAACACTTTATAAACTTTTATTCTCACCTGACGGGAAAATACTAGGTGCGCAGGCAGTCGGGCAGGAAGGTATTGAAAAAAGGATTGATGTAATAAGCTCTGTTATGAGAAACAGTGGAACTGTTCAGGAGCTTATAGATAGTGAACTGTGTTATGCTCCGCCTTATAACTCAGCAAAAGATTCAGGGGTAAATGTGCTTGGCATGAGTGCCGATAATATACTTAAAGGGCTTGTTAAACCTGCATATTTTGAAGATTTGGAAGGCTCGTATTTAATTGATGTAAGAGCAAATATTGCATATAAAACAAAAACAATAGAAGGTGCAATTAATATTCCTATTAGTGAAATTCGCTCAAGATTAAATGAGATTCCTACCGATAAAAAAGTGGTTCTTTTCTGTAATACAGGTTATACAAGTTATAATGCATCAAGAATTTTGATTCAAAAAGGGTTTAATAACGTATATTCTCTTATGGGCGGAATAACCTTGTATAAAGAAATAACTAAAAATAAAGAAGGTAAAGTCGCTTCAAAAACTCCTGTTGCAGTCGGAGGTGGATATAGCCAAAATTCTGAGGTTATTAAAATTGATGCTTGCGGACTACAATGTCCGGGGCCGATTATGAAGGTATCTAATGCTCTAAATAACGCAAATAATGGTGATATCTTTGAAGTAACTTCAACAGACAGAGGATTTAAGTCCGACATCGGTGCTTGGTGTGAAAGCACAGGAAATACTTTGCTTGATTTAAAACAGGATAAGACAAAAATTATTGCTACAATCTCAAAAGGTAGTGAGGTAAATATGGAAAATAAAGTTATAAATAATGGTAACGGACAAACTATTGTTGTATTCTCAAATGATTTAGATAAAGCTCTTGCATCTTTTATTATAGCAAACGGCGCAAAAGCAAGCGGTAAAGATGTTACAATGTTCTTTACTTTTTGGGGGTTAAACATCTTACGAAAATCAAACGTGTCTATTAAAAAAGGATTCATTGATAAAATGTTTGGGTTTATGATGCCAAAAGGCGCAGAAAAATTAACCCTTTCTAAAATGAATATGGGCGGAATGGGTTCTGCTATGATGAAATGGGTTATGAAGAATAAGAATATTTCAACCCTGTCTGAACTCATACAACAAGCTCAAGACAGCGGTGTAAAGTTTATTGCCTGCAATATGTCAATGGATGTTATGGGTATAAAAGAAGAAGAACTGATAGACGGAGTTGAAATAAGTGGAGTTGCAAAGTATATTTCAGAAAGCAATAATGCTAACTCAAACCTGTTTATATAAGAAGTTGTTATGAGATTTTTTAAAATAAAACAGACTAGGATAAATTCCTAGTCTGTTTTATGGTGTCGATGGCGGGATGGTATCGGATTATTCGGGTAAGCATAATGATATGGCGGGACGTCTTGCTACGCTCGCGTTAAACGGAACCGCTCACACTCCCGCCGAAAACTCAACGTTTCCGTCGAGTCGTGTTTCGCCTTTCGCAACTTCGTTGCTCATTCCTCTGCTCGCTTGCGCTGAACCCGTTTGTGCTTCGCACAGGGGTTCTGCGTCCTCTTTTCAACAAAAAAAGGACAAGCAAAAGCTTGTCCCTTTTTTGTCGATGGCGGGACTGTCTTGGATTTGCTCCACGCTCACAGAGTTTTGCGGTACTTCGTACCTGCCAACAAAATCTGTTCGCTATCCGGACTAACTTCGTGTCGTCCGTCCGCAAATCCGCTGTCTTGCTACGCTCGCATTAAACGGCGGGACTAGTATCGGATTATTGCTTCACACTTCGCAGTCGCTCACTTTATTTTGTTTTCACAAAATTGTCGTTCGCTTTGCTCCGTGCTACTTCGAGTTAGGCACTTCGTGCCGTCACTCTACGCAAAATCCTCTGAACCCGCTTGTGCTTCGCACAGGCAAATTAAAGCCCTCGCCATTTCAATATAAAAAGAGGAATAACGAAAGTTATTCCTCTTTTTATTGTCGATGGCGGGACTTGAACCCGCAAGGATCTCTCCACACGCCCCTCAAACGTGCGCGTATACCGATTCCGCCACATCGACTTGCTAAGTTATTATAGAATAAATTATCGATTTTTGCAATTTATCTTACGAACACCCTGAATACCCACAATTCAAACAGATATAACACCCCTCTGACATCTCTATTTTATTTCCACACTCAGGACATACTATTGTCTTTTTCTCTCCCGTTGGATTATATTCCTCAATTGTTACCTCATCAAAAAGTGATTTTACTTCTACATCTTCTTCTTTTTTCTTTTCATCACCTTTTAAATTCATAGGTTGGAAAAATCTTGAATTGTTTCTATAAACGGTTATTCCTTTTAAATGGCTCTTATATGCCAACACATATGTGTTTTCTATATCTTCTCTGGTGGCACTTTCTACAAAATTCACCGTTTTGGATACTGCATTATCTGTATGCAATTGAAATGCTGCTTGCATTTTAACATGCCAGTACGGACTAATGTCATGCGCTGTTACAAATATTCTTTTTACCTCATCAGATACACCTGATACATGCGCTACAGAACCATCTTTTGAAATCTCTTTCATTAATTCTTCTGAATATAAATTGTGATTCATCATATATTCTTTAAAAATAGGATTAATTTCTAACAATTCTGTATTATCCAAAATCAATCTTGAAAATACTAATCCAAATAATGGTTCAATCCCGCCTGATGCACCTGCAATCATTGATATAGTTCCCGTTGGCGCAATACAAGTTGTGGTTGCATTTCGAATACCATGCTTCTTTATCTCCTCATCGAGCTTCAACCACATTTCATCTGTTATCTTACCTGCAGATTTACCCTTATATTTGTTATACAAATAATTTTCACCATCATAAATACTGCCTTCAAAATTAGCAAATCTTCCTCTTTTTTTGGACAATTCCACAGATTCGCATTTTGATTCATAATCAATGAATTCCATAATCTGACCTGCAAGGTTTACCCCCTCATCAGAAGAATATGATATACCCAATTTCATAAGCATATCTGCCCAGCCCATTATTCCTAAACCTATTTTCCTATTATTTGAAACCATTTCTCCAATTTGCGGTAACGGATAATTATTTATAACTATTACGTTGTCCAAAAATCTAATTGCAGTCCTTATTGTTTGAGCCAATAAGTCCCAATCTATTTCATATCCATTATCCTTATTAATAACCATTCTGCTTAAATTTATTGAACCTAAATTGCACGCTTCATAAGGCAATAATGGAACTTCTCCGCAAGGATTTGTAGATTCTATTTGACCAAGCTTTGGTGTAGGATTATCATAATTCATTGTATCAATGAATATAATCCCCGGTTCACCCGTCCTCCACGCATTGTCAACAATTTTATCAAATACCTTCTTTGCATTAAGCTTTCCGACTGATTGCTTTGTATTAGGATGGATTAAATCATAATCTTCTCCATTCAAATATGCTTCCATGAACTTATCTGTTAATGCTACAGAAATGTTAAAATTATTGAGTTTAGTTAAATCTGATTTGCAATCAATGAACTCCATAATATCAGGATGATCAACTCTTAAAATCCCCATATTTGCACCACGTCTTGTTCCACCCTGCTTTACTGCCTCAGTTGCCGCATTAAAAACCTCCATAAATGATACAGGGCCTGATGATACTCCCATAGTCGATTTTACAACATCATTTTTTGGTCTTAATCTTGAAAAAGAAAAACCTGTCCCTCCACCAGACTTGTGTATCAACGCTGTATTTTTAATTGTTTCAAATATACCTTCAAGAGTGTCCTCCACCGGCAAAACAAAGCAAGCTGCTAACTGACCTAAATCTCTGCCTGCATTCATTAAAGTGGGAGAATTTGGCATAAAATATAAATTCGTTATTGCATTATAAAACTCCTCAGAAAGTTTATCTATCTCAGCTTGATTTCCACCAAACTGCAAATTCCCTGATGCGATTGTATAGGCAACCCTTCTAAACATATCGTTTGGTGTTTCCGTACACACCCCGTTTTTATCTCTTTTTAAATACCTTTTTTCCAAAACTTTAATTGCATTTTCCGTTAAATTTATATTATCCAAAATCAATCCCCCTAATCCATAAAATTATATTATACCAAAATAAAAACGAAGGCTCTTTGTAAACAAAAAGCACCTAATAAATATAATTAAGTGCTTTGTTATATTCTTAAAAGAATGGTCTTGGTCCACCCATCGGCCCCATAGGAGGCGGTCCCATAGGAGGCATACCATATCCGCCACTTAAAGGCCCTAATGGCCCCATAGGCGGAGGCCCCATTGGCGGCCTTCCAAACCCTCTAGGAGGTCTTGGCGGTCGTCCCATTCCCGGCCCTAACGGTGGCATACCAAACCCGCCGGATCTTGGTGTCGGACAAAATGTACCATGGTGCGGACAGCTTCCTGCAGCACCTGCCCTTGGCATCGCCTGTGTCACAGGCCACATCGTATGTCTATATTGTGCATTATATGGATTTAAAAACGGATTTGTCGGCTTCGCATAATATGGATTTCTTCTTGGCATTACCATTCCGCCCGCAGGTGATAACATTGGCTCTGACATTGGCCCTGTATAATATGGATCACGCATTGGCATTGAAAATGGGAATGGCCAAAAATAACTTTTGGACGTTCTTGATTGAAACAATTGACCTTCTTTTATATCTAAATGTTTTTCCATTCTACACGTTCCTATGTCATGTTAAAACAACTCACGCAAAAAATTTGACTTCATATAAAAATTTTATTGAATTTTGTTACATAAATTAATATGTTTTTTAAAACACTTCTTTATTTATTGCAAACAATCATTTTTTTTACTATAGTATGACTATGGCTATTGAATTAAACAATTTTAAAATAGGTGATAACAAACTAACAATTTTAGCAGGACCATGTGCGATTGAATCACAATCAATTTTAGACGAAACTGCATCAGAACTTAAAGAAATCTGTCAAAAACTTGATATAAATTATGTTTTTAAATCATCTTTTGACAAAGCTAACCGTTCTTCTATAACCTCTTTCAGAGGTCCAGGGATGGAAAAAGGACTTGAGATGTTGGCTGAAATAAAAGCTAAATATGATTTACCAATAGTAACAGATATCCACACTCCTGACCAAGCAGAACCTGTTAGTAAAGTTGCTGATATTTTGCAAATCCCTGCTTTTTTATGCAGACAAACTGATTTACTGGTATCTGCAGGGAAAACAGGAAAAATCGTTAACATAAAAAAAGGTCAATTCCTTGCTCCTCAACAAATGAAAACTCTTGTAAAAAAAGTCGAGGACAGCGGAAATAATAAAATTATGCTAACAGATAGAGGGACCAGCTTCGGATATAACAACTTAGTTGTTGATTTTCGTTCTATTCCTATAATGAAAGAGTTTGGTTATCCTGTTGTTTTTGATGCCACACACAGCGTTCAAATGCCAGGATCTAACGGGGATTCAACAGGCGGAGACAGAAGTTTTGTTCCTATGCTCGCAAAAGCCGCTATGGCGACAGGGGCAGATGTATTATTTTTTGAAATCCATCCAAACCCTGATAAAGCACTTTGCGATGGACCAAACATGCTTTACTTGAAAGATGCTGAAAAAGTATTTTCTATTTGTAAAGAAATTTTTGAGTTAGTTAGAAAATAAAAGAAAGAAATAATATGTATTTTAGAAAATTTGTAGTCGGTGATATGGGGAATAATAACTATCTATTAATTGACAATGGCGAAGCCGCCCTTGTAGACTGCACAGGTGATATTCCCGAGCTTGATGCGGTACTAAAAGAAAATAATGCCGAGCTTAAATATATATTTTTAACTCACGCACATTTTGACCATATTGCAGGAGTAAAAAAACTACAAGAAAAATATAATTGCAAAGTATATTTACACGAAGCCGATAAAAGTGTATTGGACGGAACAAACGACTTTATGCACGCAGTAGGACTTCCTACAATTGAAATCCCGACTATTAATATTTGGCTAAAAGACAACGATAAAGTTAAAGTTGGAGAAGTTGAGCTTGATGTAATTCACTTACCCGGACATACCCCGGGTGGAGTCGGTTACAAATACGAAAACATGTTGTTTTCAGGTGATACACTCTTTCTAAATAGCGTAGGAAGAACCGACCTTCCGGGCGGCGATTTTGATGCTTTGAAATCCAGCGTTCTCAACAAAATTTTCAATCTGGACAGCCACACAATTGTTTATACAGGACACGGCTCAGATACTTCTGTTGAATACGAAAAAAAATATAATTCTATTCTTTAAATAGCTTTTATTTTTAATCTTAGTCTTTCTACATATAGTAAAATGTATGCAGAATATATTAACATCATTTAAAAAAATATCCCAAAATATTATGTTCAATTTATAATATTAATAGACCGTAGAAAATAGGATGAATATAATGCAAGAAAAATTAAAAAATATATTTGAATTAGCAAGCAATGATATTGAAAAAGCACAATCAAGTTCTGATTTAGATAATATCAAACTAAAATATTTAACTCGTCAAGGCGAATTAAATACAATAAAAAAAGGTTTAAAAGACTTATCTATAGAAGAAAAGAAAATCGTTGGCTCTTTAGCTAACGAAATTACCCAAAAATTAGAATCTGCAATAGCTGATAAATACAAACAATTTTACAGAAAAGAGCTTGACGCTAAACTTGAAAAAGAAAAAATAGATATTACCCTTCCGGGGAAATACATTCCTCGAGGGAAAGTTCATCCGCTAACTTCTACAACAAACGAAATTGTATCTATTTTCCAAAATTTAGGTTTTTCTTTAGTAGAAAGTGAATACGCGCCTGAAGTTGAAACAGAATATTTCAACTTTGATATGCTTAATGTACCAAAAGACCATCCGGCTCGTGATGTTCAAGACACTTTCTATACTAAATTAGCACCATTTACTGTGTTAAGAAGCCAAACATCAAACTCTCAAATCAGAGCAATGGAAGCAATGAAACCACCTATTAGAATTATTGCACCGGGAAGAGTTTATAGAAATGAAACTTTAAACGCTCGTAAAAACAACTTCTTCCATCAAATAGAAGGATTATACGTGGATAAAAACGTAACCTTTGGTGATTTAAAAGGGGTTCTGAACGAATTTATACGTTCATATTTTGGTTCAGCAAGACCAACAAGATTCAGAAGCAGCTTTTTCCCATTCACAGAACCATCTGTTGAAATTGATGTTCAATGCATAATGTGTGAAGGCAAAGGATGCCGTACATGCAGCGGAACAGGCTGGCTCGAAGTTTTAGGCGCAGGTATGGTTGATGTTAACGTTCTTAAAGGAGTTGGTATCGATCCTGACGTTTATACAGGTTTTGCTTTCGGCATGGGCGTAGAAAGACTTGCTATGCTCAAATATGCAATCGATGATATTAGATTATTCTTTAATAACGATAAGAGATTTTTAGAACAATTTTAATCAGATTGATATTTAAATATACTATTTAATATCCGATTTAATATAAATAAATTTTGTTATTTTAAATAACTTTTCAAATCAGATGTTATAGATTTTACTTTACAAAGTTTTTTCAACTTTGAAATAGCTCTGTTCTCAATTTGTCTGATGCGTTCACGGGAAACGTTAAAGAAGGTGCTAACTTCTTCTAATGTTCGTTTTTGACCATTAGAATCCAAGCCGTATCTCAAAATAAGAACATCTCTTTCTTTTTGACTCAAACTATTCAGCATCTTTGTTGTATCTATTTGAAGATTTTCATCAGATACCATAGAATCAGGTGTAATAGAAGATTCATCTACAATATAATCAATAATTTTATTTGCATCTTCTTTTTGATTAGTCGGAGTATCAATACTAACAGTAGACTGAGCTGACTTTGTAATCTCTGTTAATTTTTTCAGAGGAATACCCATTTCGTCAGCCAATTCCTGTTTTGTAGGAGTTCTTCCCAACTTTGTTGCTAACATTATAGATGTTTTCTTAATCTTTCCTAATGTATCAATTAAATGCATAGGAAGTCTTATCATTCTTGATTTATCAGCGATAGCTCTTGTGATTGATTGTTGTATCCACCAAGTTGCATAAGTCGAAAATTTATACCCTTTTGTATAATCAAATTTTTCTGTTGCTTTAATTAAACCTAAATTTCCTTCTTGAATTAAATCCAAAAATGAAAGACCTCTGCCGACATATTTTTTTGCAATGCTTACAACTAATCTAAGATTAGCATCAATTAATATTTTTCTTGATAAACCACATTGTTCTTCTTTTATTTTTTTTGCAACTTCATATTCTTCTTCTCTTGACAGAAGTGGAATTTTACCTATTTGTTGCAGATATAATTTAACAGAATCATCCGCATTAATATCCTCAAAAGATTCATTCTCTTTCAAATCTTTTTCGATATCTTCATCGGATATATCAGATAATTGATCAAAATCAATACCTTCATCAGATATATCATCTATGTCTATACTTATATCTTCAACTTTTTTATCTGTCATAATCATTTTCCCTCGCCTTTTGATAACCTTTGACGAACTGCTTCATAAACTATTATACTCATTGCATTAGAAACATTTAAAGAGTTAAACTTTTTTAACATTGGAATCTTAACTTGAAAATCAGACATGTTAAGCACAGTCTTAGAAACTCCGCTATGCTCACCACCCATAACTATGGCGAAATTCATATCGCAATAATCTATATCATAATAATTTTTATCCGCACTTGCATCCGTTGCAATTACCCACCAGTTGTTATCCTTTAGGGTTTGAATTGCTGTTGAAAGACTATTAACCTTTATTATATCTATGTGATTAACTGCACCTGCACTCGTTTTTTCCACAGTAGAAGTTATTTGACAATTTCGATGGGAAGGAATTAAAATTCCGTTTATCCCCGCACAAACACATGTTCTGATTATTGCACCAATATTATGGACATCCTCAACTCCGTCTAACACTACTAATGATGAATTATTTTGATTTTTTTCTATAAAATCCTCTAGCTCAACATACTTGATAGGTGCAATCTGAGCAATTACCCCTTGATGATTTAGTCCGTTATACTGAGCAAATTTTTCTTTTCCTACAAATTGAAAAACTACCCCAAGTCTTTGTGCCAACTCTTTTATTTCTTCTAATTTATTATCAGAATGATTAGTCTTTGAAATCATAATTTTATTGATTTCTCTGCCACTATTCAATGCCTCCATAACAGAATTTTTCCCGTATACAATATCATCCGTATTTATCTGAGAAAAATCTACGGTAGAAGATTCTTTCTTTAATTCTTTTTTATTATGTCTATGATACTTTGCGTTATTTGTATTTTTCATAATTATTTAGATATTTGTAACATTCTATCAATACATT
This sequence comes from uncultured bacterium, assembly GCA_902797985.1. Classification (GTDB taxonomy): domain Bacteria; phylum Cyanobacteriota; class Vampirovibrionia; order Gastranaerophilales; family Gastranaerophilaceae; genus UBA2883. The sequence continues at coordinate 16,341 of CADBUZ010000019.1, read as the reverse complement.
GAACAGCTTTTTTAGAAATTTCACTATCAACTGTAATTTCGTACTGTTCTTTATCAAGAGCATCATATATATCCTGTAATGAATGCCACTTCATATTAGGACATATTATATTCTCTTTAATAAGAATAAATTCTTTGTCAACATAATCTCGTGAAAGTCTGTCAACCACACCTTTTTCTGTCGCAATAATAAACTGTTTCTCATCACTTTCAATTGCGTATTTCATAATACCTGTAGTACTTCCAACGTAATCAGCAAGCTTAACTACTTCTTGATGACATTCAGGGTGAGCTAAAACTTTCGCATTTGGATATTTTGCTTTTGCTTCGATTATATCTTTTGGTTTTATTTGAAGGTGAGTTGGACAGAACCCCGGATATGTTGTAACTTTTACATCTCCAAGTTGAGCCTCAACCCATTTGCCGAGATAAGTGTCAGGCAAGAAAAGTATTTCCTTTTCTCCCATACTTTTAACTACTTTTACGGCATTAGAACTTGTACAACACATATCACATTCTGATTTAACTTCTGCCGTAGAATTTATATAACAAACTGTAGGTATATTAGGATGTTGAGCCTTAAATTCCCGTACCTGTTTTAAATCAATCATATCCGCCATTCTACAGCCCGATTCTAATCTGGGAAGCAAAACTTTTTTATCAGGAGATAACATTTTTGCAGTTTGTGCCATAAAATATACTCCTGCAAACACAATAATATCTGCATCTGTTTCATTTGCTTTTTGACTTAAATATAACGAATCTCCAACAAAATCCGCAACCTCGTCTATTTCAACATTCTGATAGCAATGCGCTAATATAACTGCATTTTTCTTTTGTTTTAATTCTTTAATTTTTTCTATAATATCGCTCATTGTTTAGGTAAAATCCCCTTTTTTCAATTATACAACAAAAATTTGTGATACAATTGATATATTGGAAAAAGGAGAAATTTTATATGAAAATAGCTGTATTGTCTGATATTCACGGAAATTTGTTAGCTCTTGAGTCTGTTCTTGACGATACACAAAATCAAGACTGCAAAAAAATATTATTTTTAGGAGATTATGCACTTGCCGGTCCCGAACCATCAGACACAGTTAATTTTTGTATTGCTCTATCACAAAAAGAAAACATTGAAATGATACAAGGTAATACAGACAAAATGATAGCCGAATACAGCGAAGATATTTATAATACTGTGAAAAAAGGTGCTCCTGCAATGGCATCTGCTCTAAAGCAAGAAGCAGAAACTTTAACTCCAAATCAAATTAATTTTTTAGCCAATTTACCTGAACAAAAAGAATTAACTATTGATGGAATAAAAATATTAATGGTACACGGCTCTCCAAGAAGAAACAATGAAGATATCATGCCGGACACTCCGTTAGAAAAAGTAGAAGAAATGCTTCAAGGAACAGATGCAGATTTAATATTATGCGGACATACACATATTCCATGCGGATTTCAAACAAGCAATAATCAAACTGTTGTAAATGACGGAAGTGTTGGAAGGCCATTTACAGAAAATCCTGATGCTTGCTACGCAATAATAAACACAAATGAGGACGGAAGCTTTGAGGTAGAACATAGATTTGTAAAATATGATAACCTTCAAGCATCAAAAACTTTAGCTCAAAGAACTTTTGACGGTGCTGATAAAATCGCACATATGTTAATTCACCCTACACACAGACATTTTTAAAATCTTATAAAACGTAATTATAATTTGTTTTTTAGCTATATTGTTAAGTTTTGTTACACATGTTTTATAAAAAGGTCAATTATTCAATAAAAAAAAACTTTAACATGGTACGGGAATTAAAAGAGTAATTAGATACGTTTAATGAACGATTTTAATTAACAAACACACTATTTGCTCGACAAAAGGTGTCTCAAAATGGTGGGTTACTTTTAGTTCTAAAAAATTAAACATGTCTAACGTATTAGTCTAAGAACAGTATGAAATTCTACTATTGAATTCGTAGCAATGTTAACAAACTAATATAACCTGTTTAGAGGTAGGAATATCCTACCTAAATAGGTCAGACACGTTACAGTCAAACATATTGACGTATATCGTCGATATAGTTACACATATAGATATATGTGCAACAAGAAATTCGGTGGGCATACTAGCTATCCCCCTATATAAAAAGGTATACTACCGAAAACAAAATTGAAAATTGTATTACACACTTATATATGGAGGAATTAATTATGGGTTTTCCAAATGGTTTATGGGCTATTAACGGTAACACTTTTGTAAGTGCACCATGGCGTCAAGCAGATATATTTTGTGCATCAGGTGTACCTGTGCAAGCACACGAAAATTATGGCGCAGTTGGGATATTAAATATTGCAAATTTTCTTGATCCAACCCCTCGTGGTGATATAGAACTCGCTAACAGACGAACTGCAGCAAGTATGGATGTAATGACCGGTTATTTCGACGTAATGAACTCAAGCGGAATTTACAATTTCGGAATTGATAGCACAGGGTTTGTTGCATAAAAATAAACAACATTTTATAGATACCGTTTAAACAAATAAACGGTATCTTTTTTATTGATTTCAATTAATAAAACACATGTCAATCATAGTGCTGACATGCGTTTCACCATGTTAAGAAATGTAAACATCATGAAAATAAAAGTCAATTTCTGAATTAAAAAAAACTTTATCATGGTACGGGGAATTAAATGGGGGAATTAATTATGACTATTCCAAACGGAGTATTTAAAGTTGATGGTGGAACATTTGTAAGATCAAATTGGAAAGACGCAGATATTTTAGTAGCCAGCGGAGTTCCTGTAGCGGCACACGAGGCTTATAGTGCAATAGGCACACTAAACATAGCAGATTTTATTGATCCGACACCTCGAGGAGACGTTGAACTTGGGAATAGAAAATTAGCTGCAAATATAGATGTAATGACAGGGTATTTTGATGTTATGCGCTCAAGCGGTATATATGATTTTGGGATTGATAGTACCGGTTTTAGCGGAACATCCAACCCAATAACTACCCCTACAATTAATCCAAATTATTCAGGTTTGAATAATACAGGTTATAACCCATTTGGACAAGGAAATGTTGGGTTATCAACAGCCGGCGGAGCAAACACTGGCGGAGGACTACAAGCACCTGACTCTGAAAATTATGCAGGTCAATTTAACGCAAGACTGGGACTAATAGAAGAATATTGTGACAAGTACGGAAAAACAGTTGATGTCAACAAAATAAGATCTGAATACGCAAATAAACCAAAAGAAGGATTGGCATATTGCGATGACATTCTTAATAACAAATTTGATCAAGCAAAATTAGAAAAACTGGTTCATAAAAAATATGATGCATACAATAAATCACGACTGGATGCAGGTAAAGCAATCTCTGATCAATGGGTAGATGCAGTTATAAAAAGTGATCATACAAATTGTGATTTATCAGCATCAGGAGTCACAAAAAATAACATACTGGATGTAAACGGAACATTCATGACAAATCCGGAAGTTAAAAATGGAAAAGCTTCTTTTGAGCAAGTATTTGAAAATCCTGAAGCGGCTAAACAACTTATAGATACATTAAAAGCTAAAGCGGATGAAGTATTATTGATGGATGAAGCATCGGATTACAGCGGACTTTTAGATGATGAATATAAAGAACGAATAACTACTTATATTGCAGAATTAAGGGACAACTATGACAAATATCTGGATTCCATTGAAGATGAAAACAAACACAACGACCTAGGATTTAATAGTGTAAGAAAAAATCTTGTCGAATCATATGTAAATCTGTCAAATTGCTTACGAGTTCGTGAAGCACGTGCAAATGACGAAGTTGCACCGCAATATTACGGACTTCCGGAAAACAGCTCTATAGAATTTACTGATCAAACTGATAGAGCAAATGATGAAATAACATCATACAAAAACAGAAGAAAATTAAGCAGAACGATTTAATTTGTAAGTATCCAAATAAATAAAAAGGCTATGAAAATAAATTCATAGCCTTTTGTATATTTTTTTAATTATTCCCATTTGCCGCCACGATTAATTACGCGTTTTTTAGCTAACGACTCCAGTTCATTCAATCTTTCTACACTGTTTGTAAACAATTCTTGATAACACTTGTCAATTTTATTATGGGACTTAATTTTTTTATTAATTCCTTGAATATATTCAGTCCATCCTATATCAATATACTTAGGACCTAACATAGGATTAAAAGTTGGGCCGCCATGAACACCGAGAACACGCTTTACAGATACATGAGGTATAAGATAACTTTTCAAATTCTTTTTCCCTGAATTAAAAAACTTCATACCGCTTTCTAAATTAACTAACGCGACTCCAACTAATGCGAGAAAACTCGCACCTGCGATAACGCCAATTGTATTATATTTTGTTTCAGCATCAATTGGTTTTTTATTCTTTTCAATAATATTTTTAATAGACTGTTTTTCTACATTGGTATCTTTTTTTATTGGTTCCTTTGTATCAGCACCAAATGTAGGACACCCTTTTCTTGATGTAGTAACTATTATATTTTGACTTATTGGCTGTACTTTCATATAAATACCTTCTAAAAAAGAAGAACTTCTTACACATCTTTCACGTATAGTATAAGTTATTACAAAATATTTTTTTGCCAGCTTAATGATTCATGTTTTACAAATTTTAACAAATATATGAAACAATTTTTTCTGAACAATTTATGAAACCTCTTTCTATAGCCCTTTTAACACTGTCAAACATAATAAAAACTTTGTAAAAAGTTGATATTTTTTTATATATATGTATAATATTACTTGTGGATAGTATTACGAAAGAGAGTATGTAGAAAGGATAATATTCTATGAAAAAACAAGTGAAAGTTATGTCTATTGCTGCATTAGCATTAGGTTTGGGGTTCGGAATCAGCAATATTGCAACTACAGCAGCTCCTGCATCATCAATTGCAGTTGTAGATGTTGCACAAGTTATTAACAACAACAGCCAAGTAAAAGCTTTAAAAGAAAAACAAGAAAAGAAATCAGAAGCTTTAAGAACTTGGGTTGAAGCAGCAAGAGCTGACGTTGAAAAACAAAAAACAGATGCTGCAAAAGAATCATTAACTCAAAAATACAACAAAGAGTTACAAGCAAAAGTTGATTCTCAAAGAAAAGAATTATATGAAGAATCAACAAAAATTGATGCTAAAATTGGTGCTGCAATCGCAAAAGAAGCTAAAAATAGCGGATATTCTTTAGTATTGGTTAAAGGCGCTGTTTTATACGGTGGTGCTGATATCACTGATGCTATTAAAAAAGCTGCTAAGTAGTTCTTTAAAAATAAGACTAACTAACAAAAAAGGATTGGCGAATGTCAATCCTTTTTGCTTATCACATATCAAAAACGTACAAATAATTTCTCAAAATTAAACATGTTAGGCAATAACCCGTTCACGTAGTGACAAAATAAAAAGCCGTTTCAGGGAGATACGGCATGTTTTGAGAAATTAAATTAGGAATTAGGGAAAATAGGAAACTAAAAATTTTTAAATCTATGAACTACCCCAGTCAAATACTGACTTAATTGCATTCGACTTGAGTTGTTTTACAGCATCTATCTCTGTATTCACTGAGTTTAACTCTGTTGATAAATTAGTTATTTCTGTATCCCAGTAGGTTTCTTGTTCTGAGATTGCAGCTTGTTCTGCATTAAACCAAGCAGTAATTTCTTCTTTTTTAGAAGTATCCGTTTTATCAACAACATAGTTCATATGAGTAAAGTAATCTATTGTAGTATTTTTGTGATATATACCTTTATATGCATCAGTTACCATACAAAGTTGGTATACACCTGATTTTAATCCAGTTTGCAATTTTTCTGTGTTTAAAGCAGTTTCATAATTAATATTTCCATCCTCTTCTGGTATTGAAAATTGAAATTTTTTATAATATTTTTCAAGTGCAGAAGAAGATGCTGTATCCAGACATTCCTCTGTTCTATTTGTAGATGCATTATAAAAATAATATTTTGTCTCCCCAGTTGAAGTATTTACATATTTCCCAACCGGATTAGAAGCACTCAGAGATGGCTGACCGGAATATGAAACTTGTTCTGTTCCTAATTGAGGTTTAACCTCTACTTGAGCGGATGCACCGTTTTGAATAGCGGCACTAATCATTGGACCGAAATAATCTATTATATTAGCCAAATATTGTGCATTTTGATCTGATATATTTTCATACCAATATCCACCGCTATATACTGCACCTGAGCGCATAATCACATTACTTTGGTTATATATTTTATAACAATAACCATCTTGTAAAGTTATACCACCGGCTTGTCCATTATGTGTCACAGCATCAGCTTGAGTTTGATAATATTGTTGTCCGGAAGGATTAAAACTACTACTTGTTGTTGCACTGGTATTTACATATACAATACCGCCATTTTTGTATCCGCCATTTTTTAGCATTGAATTCATCAAACTTATAACAGCTTCTTTTCCGTCTGCAACGACCTTTCCATTAATAGTTGGTTTTGGTGACATATTATTTATATTTTCAATGGCACCGTTCAACGCTGCTGCAAGAGAAGTAAATACTGTATTAGAAGCTTTATTGTCATTGATTAAATTTAAAATAGCATTTGTTGTTTTTGTAGCAACAACAGAACCCACATCCGTACTGTCGTACATAAGCTCAGCTTTTTTAACGGCAATGGCTAAATTATCATTAAGAACAACTTCACCATATTGGTTTGTTAAAATCATTCTACTATCAGATTTGCTGGCTATATCACCATATCCGTAAGCAACTTGAGAATAAAAATCACCTGTAATATTACCATTTGCTTGTTTACCCATCAAATAATCATAATTAACATCTTCATAACCATTAGATGTTGCATATTGAATAGATGAATTTTGCAATCTTTGATAGTACTGTTGAGAAAGCTCAGTAGATTTTCTCGTGAGCATTTGTTTACGCTTCGAATTAATCTGCATTTGCAGTTCGATATCAGCTTTTCTATTTGTTAATGCAAGTAATCTTACTTGTGATACCGCTAAACCCATTTAACGTAATGCTCCTTTTTTAGTTCCTAGTATGATGTATATCGGCATATTTTTTTAAAACTTTAGTAAAATTAAGCCAATATTTACATTTCTTTACAAAGCTGTAACATGCTCTACTACATGGTTTGAGTTAGTTTTCAATCATGATAAAATTAGATAGCGGAGGGCGAAAGTATGACAGTTTTAAAAATAAAAAGATTACCTAATAATAAGATTTTACCTGAATATAAAACCGAAGGAGCTGCGGGAATGGACTTATGTGCAGCAATTGAAGAAGCTATTGAATTAAAACCACTTGAGAGAAAACTTATCCCAACAGGTTTAAAAATAGAATTAGAGCACGGTTATGAAGCACAAATAAGACCACGTTCAGGACTATCAATAAAACACGGAATAACTTTAATTAATTGTGTAGGGACAATTGACGAAGATTATAGAGGAGAGGTTTGCGTTCCTATTGTAAACATCTCAAACGAAGCTTATACAATTCAACCTGATGAAAGAATTGCACAAATGGTAATTGCAAGAGCAGAACAAGCTAAATTAGAAGTCGTGACAGAATTAACCGATACTGAACGCGGCGAAGGCGGATTTGGTTCAACAGGGAAATAATTACTTAAACTGTCCATTTTTTTACATCAAAAACAAAATCTTTTAAATCAATCTTTAAAGGTTTCACATAAGGTGCGTATTTTTTGATTAACTGTTTTTTTCTCAAGGTAAGCTCTTGAACGACTGCAGAATTTTCGCACGCAATTATCATTGTATTTGCACCAATCATTCCATAAGGTTTTGATTTTTCATCAAAAGGTTTTCCTACAACTTTAGACCAAAATTTGTACAAATTAGAACGCTTCATAGCTCTTTGCAAAACCTTGTCATTTTCGAGCATTTCTGCAATTAAACCATCTATACCTTTAAAATCTGTATAATGTATTTCTTTCATAATATTAGAGTCAAAATTTAATTATATATTCACTATTAACCATTCACGTGATATAATTATACAATGAATTTCTCTAATACGGAAGATATAATTAAAAGCGCCAAAAAGATATTAATAATATCACATATAAATCCTGACGGAGATGCACTTGGTTCTACTTGTGCATTATATAAAGCAATTTATAATCGATTTAAAAAAAGGGCGGATATGTGTACATTAACTTATCTTTCGCCAATATATAACTTTTTGCCAAATATAAATCTTGCAAAATCATCTTACGATACGTCATTAGTATATGATTTAGTAATAACAGTTGACGTTGCAGATATTGACAGAATTTCCAACATGAAAATTCTTTTTGATAAAGCAAAAACAACAATTAATATAGATCATCACAAAACAAATAATAACTTTGGTGATTATAATTACGTTGTTCCTGAGGCAAGTTCTACAGGAGAAGTTTTATACACCCTGTTTAAAAATTCTAATTGGGAAATTGATAAAGACACTGCAGAATGCTTATATACAGCTATTCTAACAGATACGGGCGGATTTAGATTTGACAACACAACAGAAAATGTTTTTAAAATTGCAGCGGATTTAGTTAAAATAGGCGCAAACCCAAATAAAATTTTCACACAATGTTATGAACATAAATCAAAAAATTATGTAATGTTTCAAAATTACTGTATAAATAAATCCGTTTTCCTAAATGATGACAAAATTGCATATACAACAATTTATAGAAGAGATTTTGAAGATTACAAAGCAAAAGATGATTACACAGAAGGATTAGCAGAACAATTACGAGCAATTGACAGCACAGACATAGCATTTATTGTAAAAGAGATAGAACCGAATAAATTATGCAAAATATCTATGCGCAGCAAATTATATGATGTAGCAGAAATTTGTTCGGCTTTTGGAGGAGGAGGTCACTCAAGAGCTGCCGGATGCTCAATAAAATCCTCTGTTGAAACATCTGTCAAAAAGATTTTAGATGAAATTAAGAGGATTGGAAATGGCCAATAAAACATACAATTTCTTAAAAACTACAATTATATCAATTATAGACAATGATTTTTCCGGAATGGCCGCAGAAATGAGTTATATGCTTGTTATTGGAATTTTCCCATCTTTATTATTCCTAATTTCACTATTTAATTTATTGGGTAAAAATTATTATATAACACCTTTGTTTGTATTTTTAGAAAAATTTATGCCTGCAGATACCTTATCAATGATACACGCAGTATTAGACCAAGTGCTTAATTTCACCAGCGGGAAATCTGTCGCAATAATCGGTTTATTAATAACTTTATTCATGTCAATGAATGCGCTTGCTGTAATAATTAAAGGGTTGAATAGAGCTTATAAAGTAGAAGAAACCCGCCCATTTTTATATACCCGATTATTATCACTTGTAATGGTTATAGTAAACACATTGATATTGACATTAAGTGTTAACTTAATTATATTCGGGAAAATTATTATAAGATTTATGGTTTCATACAACTCTCTAAGCCCTGATATTGCGAATCTTTTACTTGCAATTAGATGGCCTATTGCCTTTTTAGCATTATTTGTAATGGCATTTTTGCATTATTATATTTTCCCTGACGTATCATGGAGTGAAGAATTAAAATGTAAAAGTGCAATTCCCGGAACACTATTTTTCTGTACTATATGGTTAATAGCTTCCGGTGGTTTTTCTATGTACGTAAACACACTACATACATATAATTTTGTTTACGGCTCTATTGCAGCATTTGCAATGCTAATGATTTGGTTTTATTTCACATCTATGCTTGTACTAATTGGAGGAGAAATCAACTCCCAAGTTCACGATAAATTAGAAAGAAATAAAATTTTAGAAGTAATAGAAAAACAAGAAGAAGTAGCAAAAGAAAACGGATTCTACGAAGAATACAAAGACGATAATGATATATAAAACATTTAAATTTAAAGAGGATGACTAAGTTAGCCATCCTCTCTATGCAAGTCAATATATTTACTCTGCTATTAACCTTTTATTTGTCCCATAACTTCTTCAGCGAAGTTTTCAGATCTTTTTTCAAGACCTTCACCAAGAACAAATCTATCAAATTTATTGATATTTAATTTACCTGATACTAATTGTTCGATAGTTAAATCAGGATTTTTAACAAAAGGTTGTTCTAATAGACATCTTTCAGCCATTAATTTGTTTACACGACCTTCAACAATTTTTTCTCTGATTTGTTCAGGTTTCTTTTGCAAATCTTCTTTACCCATTTCAATTCTTCTTTCTTCTTCAATAACAGAAGCAGGGATTTCATTTCTTGAAACGAATTCAGGAGCAGAAGATGCGATGTGTAAACAAATATCCTTAGCTAAATCTGCGTCTGCTTTATCTGTTGATAAAAGAACACCGATTTTACCATTGTGAATATAAGTTGCAACATTACCTTCATAACGAACAAATCTTCTGATAGTAATTTTTTCACCGATAGAAGCGATTTTTTCTTTCAAAACATCAGAAATTAACTTACCGCATTTAGGGCAAGTTGTTCCTTCTAAAGCTGCTACATCAGCAGGGTTAGTCTTAGCAACCAATTCTGCTAATCCATTTGTTAATTCAATAAATTCTTCATTTTTAGCAACGAAGTCAGTTTCACAGTTAACTTCAATCATAGCGCCAACAGAAGAATCGATATAAGAACCAACTCTACCTTCAGCAGCGATTCTGCCCATTTTCTTTTCTGCAGAAGCGATACCTTTTTGGCGAAGTACTTCCATTGCTTTATCCATATCTCCGTCAACTTCAACTAATGCTTTTTTAGCATCCATCATGCCTGCACCGGTTTTATCACGAAGTTCTTTTACCATTGTAGCTGTAATATTCATTTTTTATCTCCTATTTTCTTAAATGGAAAATGGAAAATTGATAATTGAAATTTACTTAATAGCCTAACGGCTATAAATTGAACTAAGCTCACGCTAACCTTTCAAGGTGTTCAATAGTTGGCAAAGCCGACCAAATAATTTTCCATTTTACATTTTCAATTTTCAATTATTATTGTGCGCTTACAGTTTCTTCAACTTGCTCAGTTGTAACTCCTGCATCTTCAGCTTTAATAGATTCTACTTTTTTACCTTCAGCTGCTTTATTAGCTCTAAGTTCTTTACCTTCAAGAACAGCATCTGCTAATTTTGATGCAATAAGTTTTACTGAACGGATAGCATCATCGTTACCAGGAATTAAGTAATTGATGTTATCAGGATTAGCATCAGTATCAGCTAAACAAACAATAGGAATATTTAACTTGTTAGCTTCTGCAATAGCAATTGCTTCTTTCTTTTGGTCAACAACAAATATAATATCAGGAAGACCTCTCATTTCTTTAATACCACCTAAAGTTTTAGATAATTTAGCTAATTGTCTGTTTAATTGAGCTTGTTCTTTTTTAGGTAATTTTTCAACATGACCGCTTGCAATAAAATCTTCTAATTCTCTTAATTTATTAACTCTTGCTCTGATTGTATCAAAGTTAGTTAACATACCGCCAAGCCATCTTCTGTTGATGTAATATGCACCTGCTCTTGTTGCTTCTTCTGCAACAACTTCAGCCGCTTGTTTTTTTGTACCTACAAATAATACGTTTTTATTTTTAGCAGCATAATCTCTAACGATTTCGTATGCTTTATCTAACATATCAGTTGTTTTTCTTAAATCTAAAACATAAATCCCATTTCTAGGCCCATAAATATATGGTCTCATTTTAGGGTTCCAATGTCTTGTTTGGTGACCGAAATGTACACCTGCTTCTAATAATTCTACTAATGACGCTACTGCCATAGTTTTCTCCTTTTCTTGCGGAATAATAGTCATTTACCAACTCATTTCCGCATCTTTTAACTGTGTCATACTACGGGTTACCCGCTTCATCGCCAATAAAAAATTAACGACTAAGTTTTCACCTATCAAGCTAGTGTAACCATGGTCATACTATAATAAACATGCTTATTTGACAAGGACTTTTAAATATAAATCAAAACCTTCATTTTACAAAATTTTACAAAAACATACTATTTATTATTAAAATAAAACATAACTGTATTAATACAATACAAAATTATAGGGCATTGATACCATTTACAGTAACAATACCTAAAAACGAATTAAAATAATTTCAAACTAATCAAGTCCTAAATCCATAGTAGGAGCTTTAGCAACAATTGCACTGGATGATATAACATCAACACCCACGGAAGCAATTTCTTTTAATGTTTCAATACTAACTCTTCCGCTTGCTTCAACAATTGCTCTATGATTTATAAGTTTAACTGCTTCTTTCATTGTTTCAATAGACATATTATCAAGCATTATAATATCTACATCACAATTAACAGCTTCTTTTACTTGTTCTAATGTATCACATTCAACCTCGATTTTATGAGCATGGGATATAGATTTTCTAAGTTTTTCAACGGCTTTAGTAATAGAACCTGCGAATTTAACATGATTATCTTTTATCATTGCACAATCAGACAAATTAAATCTGTGAACGTAACCACAGCCTACTTTAACAGCATATTTTTCAAAAATTCTAAAATTTGGGGTATTTTTTCTTGTATCTACCATTCGAACATTATATTCATCGATTGCTTTTTGATATTCTCTGGATTTTGTTGCAATTGCACTCATTCTTTGAACATAATTAAGCGCCGTTCTTTCTCCTGTCAAAATAGCTCTTGCCGGTCCCGATAATTCAGCAAGCTTATCACCCTTTTTTATTTCATCACCATCTTTTACGAAAAATTTTATTTTTACTTCATCTGATAAAACTTTAAACACAGTTTCGAAAACATCTTTTCCGCAAAAAACACCATCTTCTCTTGTATTCAAGACACATTTCAATTTATCATTTTCATCAGTAAGATTATCCGTTGTAATATCTTCAAAACTAATATCTTCTTTTAGAGCGTTTTTAACATGTTCTTCTATATAAAATTTATTTAACAAAGCTTGGTTCTCCTTCACCTTTTATAACACAATTATGCATCCCTTCTGCTTTAGTCATTGGAAAATCAGCTCTATAGTGAGCACCTCTTGATTCTTCTCTTTTCAATGCAGATTTAATTATTAACTGAGCAATGCATAACATATTTCTCAATTCATATTCTTCCCTGTTTAGACACTTGTCACTTCTTCTAAATTCAGATTTAAGCTTATAAATTTCATCTAAACCTTTAAGCAAAGAGTTCTCATCACGAATAATCCCTGCATAATTCCACATTATATCTTTCAATTTAGTTTTTAAAACTTTAACATCAAAATTTTCATCACTTAACGGTGTCATGTACTTACTTATAGTAGCCATAATAGTTTCATCGATTTTTTTAGGTGATACCAAACTTGTAAAAGATAAATAATTAGCCAGCTCGTGAGCACAAACAACACATTCTAACAATGAATTACTAGCCAATCTGTTAGCACCATGCAACCCGGTCGAAGCACATTCTCCTATTGCATACAAACCTCTGACAGAAGTTTTTCCGTCAATTGATGCTTTTATACCACCCATATAATAATGAGCTGCGGGTGCAACAGGAATTAAATCTTGTGAAATATCTATACCTTCTGCCTTGCAAACTTTTGATATTGTAGGAAATCTCTTAGTTAAAATCTCTTTGGGAATAATTGTTGCATTCAAGTATACATGGTTTGAATTAGTTTTTGCCATTCTATCGTATATTGCTCTTGTCACGACATCTCTGGGTGCTAATTCTTTCAAATCACTATACTGAGAAATAAATTCTTCCTTATTTATATCCAGAAGCTTCGCCCCTTCTCCTCTAACGGATTCCGAAACCAAAAATCTATTATTTTTACCTTCTACAGCGAATGCTGTCGGATGGAACTGAACAAACTCTAAATCTTGTAAAACGGCACCTGCATTATACGCTAATTCAACCCCATCTCCGGTTGCAACCTCCGGATTTGTCGTATATTTATATAGCTGTCCAATACCGCCTGTTGCTAAAATTGTTGCAGAAGAATATATAGTTTCGTATTCATGAGTATCGTCATTATATATAATTACACCTTTACACTCACTATCTGAATCAGTCAATAATTCTACAACTATTGTATCTTCTAAAATATCTATATTTTGATTTTCTTTAACAAGCCTGCATAGAGTTTTTTCTATAACACTACCCGTCGCATCTCCACCTGCGTGAAGTATTCTATTTACACTATGCGCACCTTCTAGTGTATATGTAATATTTCCGTTTTCATCCTTATCAAAATCAACACCATATTCTATTAAATCATTGATAACTTCATCAGAATTTTCTGATATAAATTTAATAATATTAACCTCACTAAGTCCTGCACCGGCTATAAGTGTATCTTTTATATGTAATTCCACCGAGTCGTTTTCGTTATCATTCATAACTCCAACAATACCACCTTGAGCATAGCGTGAATTACTTTCACCAAAATTTGATTTTGTAATAACAAGAAGTCCGTCAGGAAGATTTATTTGTTGAGCAAGCTTTAGTGCACAAAACAATCCGGAAATCCCGCTTCCAATAACTATTGCTGAATAATTTGAATACTTCATATATAACCTTCTAAATAGAATTGTATTTTCAAAACTGTACCATGAGATATATTACTTCGAACAATAGTTTTTTACAATTAAAGAATTTATAAAGCTAATTATTTATCTGCTGCGTATTTAATTCTTCGAGATTTATTAATCCGTATTGCAAAGCAACCACAACGGTCTGAACTCTGGAGGAAGTCTTTAATAATGCATAAATAGAACAAATATGAGCTTTTACGGTATGTATTGTAATATATAATTCCTGTGCTATTTCTAAATTTGTTTTCCCGAGAGCCATTAACCGCAATACTTCTTCTTGACGAGAGGTAAGCTTAATCTGTTGAATTTGTGTGTTCATATCTTAATTCCTAATATTTTCTAAAAACATATTAAGATAGATACTACCCAAAAATCTATTAGTCAGAAGACTAATTTAAATTCATTAGTAAATAAAAATAACAAATGTTTTAAAATATCTTTTAAATTCCCCTCAAAAACTTTCGTCAACTTTTCTAAATGAGATATAGCAAAATATAATTTATTGTATTATATATAAATACCTAAAGTTTATACCAAATATTCTCCGTCTTTTGTTTTATAAGAACGGCACAAAATCATAATCAAATCAATCAGCCACCAAATCCCAAATCCGCCAAACGTAATAATTTGAAGTATTCCAAGTCCAATATATCCTGTGTAAAATCTGTGCGCACCAATTCCACCAAAACATAAGCACAAAATTAAAGTAACTAACCAATTTTTCTCTTTTATAGATAACAACGGTTTAATCTGACATCCACAATGTACACAAACTACCGCATCATTATCAATTTCTTTTCCACACTTGCTACAATACATTTTTATCTCCTGTTTATATAAATTTTAACATTTTAAACAATTTTAGTCCATTAATCACAATGGATTATTAATTAGTAGAAATCTACCATTATTTTTTAAATTTATCCGCATCCAACATTTTAATAACTTTTGCAGGGACTCCAACAACAACCGCATTATCAGGGACATCTTTGGTAACAACCGAACCTGCTCCAACAACAGCATTTTCTCCTATAGTGACACCGGGGAGAATCGTAACATTAACCCCTATCCAAACATTTCGTTTAATATGAACAGGTTTACACGTAATAACAGGTCTGTCATATACATCGTGATTGTTTGTTGCAATTGTACAATTTAAAGAAATCATTGTATCATCATCAATTGTCAAACCACCTGCAGACATACATTGAAACCCGTTCAGAATAGTGACATTTTTACCTATTTTGACATTTTCTGCCAAATTAACAAATATTGGCGGGAAAATATTAGTATTTTCACCGATGTTATTTTTAAACAATTCATTTATTAATTCTTTGCATTCTTTAGCATTTGGGTTAATTTGATTTATCTTATGACACAAATCATAACTTCTTTGTACCTCTAAATTTCTCTCTTCATTAGGTATTCTCAAATCTATTCTAACTTCTTCCATAATAAAACCTTATTAAAATATACTCTATGATACAAATATATCACGAATTTTTTATTTTAATAAATACTATTAATAATAAATAGGTGAATAAGTGACTGAGTGATTAAGTGAACATAAATAATAAATATTTAATAGTATAATTATTTATTTTTTGTTATGTACTTTTCTTTTCTTTATATTGCGACGGTAAAGAAAAGAAAAGTACGAAAAGAAAAGAAAGCCACGCTCCTTGAT